>DASTUF010000122.1:0-41013 GCA_035759745.1 Gemmatimonadales bacterium | reverse complement strand
CTTATGCCGTATGCCATGCGCCCTACGCCCCACGCCCCACGCCCCACGCCCCACGTCTTACGCCCTTTTATCTGACGAGATACGTCACGATCTCGTGCGGGCCCGCGAGGATTTCCAGCACGCCGTCGGCGGTGACCGACGCCGGGCCCTGCGGGGTCTCGTCGGCGCGGGCGCGGGCGGCGCTGGCCGGCGGTGGCGAGATGATCCAGCGCCCAGCGACCGGCTCATCCCGCAGGTTGACCGCTCGCAACACCATGGCATCTCCCCGCTCCGATGGCTTGATCGCGCTCGCCACCAGTCCGTCTCCCTGCAGGGTAATGCCGACATTCATCGGTGGTGACACCACCGCGCCCCGAAGCAACCGCGCTGCCGGCGGCAGGAAGGCGCGCTCCCACAGTTGGTGCAGCGCGTCGGGCTGCGCCGCCTGCGGCAGTGGTGCAATCGCGAGTTCCACGCGGCACGGACCGATGCACTGAGCCTCGGGGGTGGCGGTGGGCCACGCAGCGTGGCCGGGCCGGGCGCCGAGATCGCCCCGGGAGAGTTCTCCCACTGATCGCAGGAGCGTGAAGCAGAGGTCACCCTTCTCGGTCCACTCGTACTCGAAATGCCCGGGCGCGAGCAGCGCAATCGCCCCGCGCGAGCCCGCTGCCGCCACGTAGCGCTGGGCCGGTGCGGTGCTGGCCGATTGCTCCGCCCCACCTCCCGGATCGCGCTCCTGTGCCCGCCGCTCGACCACGAACGCCGATCCCGCAACCGCCGGTCCGCGGGGCTTCCCCAGGGGAAAGCGAAGCCGGAGCCGCCGGTCCCTTCCCCGATTGTCGCAATCAACCATCAGCCGGACAAAGGGCTCGCCATCGCGCAGCTCGAGCGTCATGGCGCCGTCGCACTCGGCATCAGTAAAAGCATTGCGCACCGCGCCCAGGAGCGGCCCACCGGCCAGCACGCGCCAGCCGGAGAAACCGCCTATACGGCGCACCGGCCCCGGCAACTCGGCGGTGTAGCAATCACCGGCATCGGGTTCACTCTCCAGCTGTGCCAGCCCTTCCAACGCAGTTCGGCTGGGCACGGTTGCGAACCCAAAGCCCCCGTCGGGCTCGGGAGTCACACGGAGTGCCGTGTGCTCGAGCGCTCCCTCGGTAGCACGGACCGCACCGTCGGGCGCCGCGACACCGCTTCCCGGCACCGCACGAAGTCCCGCGAGCGCGAGACCCCCGATGGCCGGCGTGCGCAGCGCCACTCGCACGACCTCGACTGCGTCCGCGTCGGGGTAGTGTTGCCGCGCATCGCGGCGTTCGATGCCCTGACGCCGGCCGAGCAGCTGTGTCGCCACAACACTGCCGTCGCGGGCAATCAACGTGACCTCCGCTGGTGCGGCGGCTTCGCGCGCCGTGCGGCCGCCGGGAGGGCCGACCAGGATGTCGCGCAGGAAGAGCGGGATGTCAGCGGTGATGACCGCACCGGTCGTGAGGGTGCGGGGATTGAATAGCAGCATCGTTCCATCGGAGGTCGCGGTCCCGACGACCGGGTCGGGATCGTACCCGGCCAGCCGGTGCATGGCGCTGCTGATGATTTCCCGGCCGAGTGCCACAGCGCCTTCCACCCGCAACGCCGCCTCGCGCGCGACGCCATCCGCCACCGTGCCGGCGCTGGTGTCATGAAACTGATTGGCGATAAGGGGTTCCCACGCTGCGCGCAGCAGCGCTGCATAGCGGGGATTCTCTCCCAGCCTGCCGGCCATCGCCGCCAGCGGCTCGGCGCCACGCTCCAGCCAGACTTCGGCCCGGCTCTGCGCCCGCTTGAGCGGCAACCGGGTGCCGTGCACACCCTGCAGCACCCAGACATGACGAGAGGTACGGCGCAGCTCGCCTCGCACCGGAGCGACATCCGCGCCCAGCTCTCGTCCTGCCGCCGTGAGGTAATCGGCCAATGAGGAGAGCAGCACAGTGGCATCGGGCTCGAGGCGGGTGAGCGCCGAGCGCAGTGACTCGAGGTCCAGCCGAGGGGCGTGGTGGTCGGCGCCAACAAAGACGGCGACCTGACTGGTCGAGGCCCGGCTGACCAAAGTATGTCGCACCGCGGGCCAGGCGCGCGCCAGGGCTGCTGGATCGGTGGGGAGCGCCGCGCCGATCTCGTAACCATCGGGCGACAAGTGGTAGGTACGAACATCCCTGCCGTCCGGTGCTCGCCAGCGGAACACGTCACGCGCGCCGCCGTAGCCGCGCCAGACCAGCGCCCACTCCATCCCGAACTCCCGCGCGAGGGCGGGCAACGCGGCTGGGTGGCCGAATGCGTCGGGAGCGTAGCAGACTCGCGCGCGGCCGCCCAGCGCAGCGGTCGTGGCGGTGCCCCGAAGGAGATTACGGACCAGCGCCTCGGCTGATGGGATGAACCCGTCGGGTAGGACCCACCAGGGACCGGTCGCGAGCAGCCCGGCGCGCAGCTGCGACGTCACTTCGCCGCGGCGCTCGGGCCGAACCGCGAGATAGTCGGCCAGCAACGCAACCTGTCCGTCCAGCAGGAATGGCGCGGCTTTCCCTGCGGCTGCGGCGTCGAGCCAGCCATCGAGCGCTTCCACCAGCCGCGGCACCAGCCGGGCGCGCGAGAGGTACCACTCGCGATCCCAGTGGGTGTGCGAAATCAGGTGAAAAGTGTGTGGCTGCATGCGTTCTCAGGCCCGTCCGCGCAATCTCGTGTGTTTACAAACCGGGAGAACCTTCCTACAGTTGTTGACGTTCCCATGTGACAGGCGTAGCTCGTGGCCTCGCTTGCCAGGATTCCCGCCCATGCGATTTCCAGTCTCCGAGCCGCTACCGGACGGCTCGGCCCGGTGTCTTGTTGTGGACGCCGATCCCGACGTGCGCGAAGCGCTGACCTGCCTGCTCGAAGCCCAGGGCTTCAGCTGCCACTCGGCGGCGTCCGGGCTCGATGCCCTGCGCCAGCTCTCGCGCGATCGCGACATGCCGCTGGTCGTCTCCGACCTGCGGGTGCCCGACCTCGACGGGTTCCGCCTCCTGGCGGAGGTCCACGACCGGTCGCCTGACGCCGCGGTCATCCTGATGAGCGCCGCCGCTGACGCCCCCACCGCGGTGGAGTGCATGCGGCAGGGCGCTTCGGACTTCCTGCTCAAGCCGGTGTCGCTGCATGAGCTTGAGGCCCGCGTCACCAGCGCCCTCGAGAAACGCGCCCTCCTGCTCCGCGACCGGTTCTACCAGCAGCACCTCGAATCCCGACTCCAGACCCAGGCCAACCGCATCAAGGAATTGTTCCTTCAGGGCGTGCAGCTGCTGGCTCGCGCACTCGAGGCCAAGGACGCGTACACCCGGGGGCACAGCATCCGCGTGAGCCACTATGCGGTCGCCACCGCGCGCCAGATGGGACTGGCCGGCGCCGCGCTGGACGATATCCGGCTCGGGGGCGAGTTGCATGACATCGGCAAGATCGGCACACGCGAAGCCGTGCTGCACAAGCCAGGCAGCCTCACCGAGGCCGAAGTGGGACAGATCCGGGAGCACGTAACGCTTGGCGAACAGATGCTGTCCCCCCTGGCACACGAGTCACCTACCGTGTTGCGCTGCGTCCGCTCCCATCACGAACGCATGGACGGAAAAGGATTCCCCGACGGCCTGGCCGGCAACAAGATCCCCGTCGAGGCCCGCATCATCGCCGTGGCTGACGCCTTCGACGCCATGACCACGCTCCGGCCGTATCGCTCGCCGTTCTCTCCCGACACCGCACTCCACGAACTCCGCCGTGTCTCCGGTACCCAGCTCGATGCCGACGTGGTGCTGGCGTTCAATGACATCTATCCGGAGCTGCAAGCGCTCGTGCCGGCGACGATGTGAGCGGGGCTGCGCCAGCGGGAAAGCGGGGCTGCGCCAGCGGATGCACGTCTCCCGCTCACGAAGTCCCGCTGACAGAGTCCCGCTGACGAAGTCCCGCTGACGCGCTCACAGCAGCCCCCTCCGCTTCAGCTGATGGTACCCCTCCACCACGGCGTCCGCCGCGGCGTCCGGGGGCACATCCAGCACCAGCACTCCCTGCCGGCGCATGATGGCCAGCGCCTCGCTCCGGGCCTGCAGCAGGTTCTCGGCGGCGGCGCGTTCGAAGGCCTCGGCCTCGGTAGCGGGCCGGGCGGTCGCAGCGCGCTCCAGCGCGGGGTCGCGCAGGGTCACCGCCACCGGCAGGTGCCGCGGGCGAAGCGAGCCAGTCTGCGCCACCAGCGCCGAGCTCGCTGCGCGGTCGATCACATCGGTGAACAGGACGGTGAGCGCGCGGCGACGGCTGCGCAGCGCCAGCTGCCGAAACGCTGCCGGATAGTTGCTTTCCTCCAGCCGTCCTTCCACCGCGGCCAGCGCGCCCAGGACCGCCCGGAGGCCGCGCCGTCCACGTCGCGGCGGCGTGAACGCCTGCACCGTGTCGGCGAAGACCAGGATGCCGATATCATCATCCTGCTCCACAGCAGCATGAGCCAGTCGCAGCGCGGCACCGATGGCTCGCTCGAGTCGCGGTATCCCATCGGACTCGGCGGCGAGCAGTCGCCCGGCATCGAGCACCAGCAGCACCTGCTGGCGCCGTTCATCCTCGTAGATCCGGGCCATCGGCTTGCCGCGCCGAGCCGTGGCCTTCCAGTCGATGATGCGGGTGTCGTCACCCTGCACCCATTCGCGCAGCCCTTCGAACATCCGTCCCTCGCCTGGCCGCCGGGCTGTGCGCAGTCCCGCTTCCCGCCGCCGCTCGGCCTGGGTCGGAAGCCCCCGACGGGCCACGCCGGTGAGCGACGGAAAGACCGTGGCATTCCAGGGGAGATCGAGCCGTGACTGCCGCCACGCGAGACCCCACGGGCCCAGCCGGCGAAGCGCAATGCGACCGCCACTGCCCTGGCCCCTGCGCACCGGCTCGATGTCGACCCGCTCATCGGTGAATCCCGGCTGCAGCACCACCTGCCGCTCGGGCAGCGAGCCTCCGCCCAGCGGCTGGGGCCACCACTCGCGGACGCGGATCGCCTGGGTCGCGGTCCCGCCCAGCTCCCAGCGATAGCGAACAGGGAAGGTGCGGCCCTCCGAGAACGCCGGCGGCGCAATTCGTGAGACGTCGACCGGCCAGCGACCCGCGGCCATGCCATCGCGGATAAATGCCGCCAGCCACACCGCCTGCAGCATCACCGACAACAGCGCGGCACCGGGCCACCAGAAGCCCAGCAGCGCGAAGCCGGCGATGCCGACGGCAACCGCGAGCCACCGCGGCGCAGGGATAATCACGCCCGGGGTGCCTCTATCCGCTCGATGGCGGAGGCCAGCGCGGCGTCGGCTGTGACTCCCTCCAGCTCCAGTTCGGGCGCCACCATCACCCGATGGCGCAGCACTGCCGGTGCGGCACCCTTCACGTCGTCCGGAATCACGAACGCCCTTCCGGCCAGCATTGCCGCCGCCTGGGCCATCTTGAGCAGGCCCACACTGGCGCGCGGTGATGCACCCAGGGTAAGCGCCGGCGCGTCGCGCGTGGCCCGTACCAGCGCTGTGATGTACTCGAGCAACGCCGGTTCCACCCGCACGCGGCGCACCGCTGCGCGAAGTTCGGTCACGCCGGCGCGATCAAGCACCTGCTGCACGCCATAGGACGATGGATCATCCGCTTCGAAGCCGCCGACCACGCGAGCCAGGAGTCCGGTCTCGGTTTCGGCTGATGGGTATCCCAGCAGCACCTTCACGAGGAACCGGTCCAGTTCCGCCTCGGGCAAGGGATAGGTGCCCTCGAACTCGATGGGATTCTGGGTGGCGAACACGGTGAAGGCTTCCGGCAGCGGATGGGAAACGCCGTCGACCGTGGCCCGGCGCTCCTGCATGGCCTCGAGCAGTGCGGCCTGGGTCTTGGCGGGTGCGCGATTGATCTCGTCCGCGAGGAGCAGGTCGCCGAAGATCGGACCGGGCCGAAAGGTGAATTCGCCGCCGGCACCGAGCACGTTCACGCCGGTCACGTCGGAGGGCATGAGGTCCGGGGTGAACTGCACCCGCCGGAACGAGAGGCCCAGCACTTCGCCCAGGGTACGGACCATCAAGGTCTTGGCGGTGCCTGGCACTCCTTCCAGCAGCACATGACCCCGGGCGAGGAAGGCGGAGAACGTCTCCTCGAGCGCGTGCTCCTGGCCCAGCACCACATGCCCCACCGACGCGAGCACGGTGCGCGCGCGCTCAGCGTGCGCTTCGGCATCCGGTTCCGTCAACTCGGCCTGAGATCCTGCCACACATCCTCCACGGCTAAGGCGGCATCGCGCACCGTGCCGGCGCCCGACGCATCGTGAACCCACTGGCGAAGTCGTGCCACCGCGTCGCGACCCTCGGCGGTGCGCATCACTGGCTCCAGGCCGGCGAGCCATGCATCCTGCTGTGCCCTCGGCAGCTCTCCCTGCCGCCCCAGCCTGCGGTGGAGCCCCTGCACCATCGCCGCGACCGCTACCTGATGGCCGCGTACAGCGCCCAGCGCCGTGGCGAGGGCACGCACATGCTCGAGTGCCGAGCGCCGGCTGGGCCGCCTCAACTGCTGCACCGGCCCGAATCGGATCGCTGCCGCCGCGAGCGCCAGCAGCAGCAGCACGATGAGCTGTACCAGGGTCCAGCGCGCCGGTGAGGCGCGGAGCCAGGACTGCGCCGCCGCCAGCATCCCGCCGCCGGGCCCGAAGCCATGCATGTACTCGTCCACCACGATCCGGCGGGAGCGCCCCACCACCAGGCCCAGCGCGAACTCGCCGGCGCGGGTATCGCGCGCCGCGGCGTTGCTGAAGAGCCGGCCATCGGCCACCAGCGTCACGCTGCCACCTGAATCCAGCAGGACACGGATCGCCGCGGGCTGGGAGTCGCGAGTCATCAGCAGGGTGCCTTCGCTGGCAACGCCCCGTTCGCAACCGGCCCTGGTGCCATCGGCCAGCCGCGCCTCGCGATCCTCTCTTGCCACGGCGGGCACGAGAATCTCGGAGATCCGCAGGCTGGACGAATCGAGGGCCGGCTGGGCCAGCACGAACTGGGTGGACCATCCGACGCACTCCATCAGCGCCTGTGCACCTCGGCCCGCGACCAGCAGTTCGGTGCCGGAGTCGGCCAGCGTCATCCACTGCGCCGCGCTCCAGGGCGTGATCGGCCGCGACGGATCCAGCAGCGCCAGCATCGGCGGCGGCACCGAGGGGGGCTCGCGCCTCCTGTATCGGTCGACCTTCACGCCCAACTGTTCCAGCGCCGTCGCCCATCCGCGCGCGCCGTGCGGTCCCGTCAGGTAGGTGGATCGGCGCCCATCGCTGATGTCGGGGCCACCCGCCCGCACGCCCAACGCTGCCGCGAGCGCTCCCAACAGCGCCACGACAATCAATCCGGCCGCGAGCTCAGTGCGCGGGCGCATGCCACTCCAGTCGCGCCTGCTCACGCCAGCCGGCCCATTCGGCGGCGCCGAACTCACCTCCGCCAAACGCCGCGAGGTAGAGCCGTGTTACCAGTGAGCCCAGCCGGCCGCGGCTCTCCTCGCTGAGGCGGGCGCTGCGTGCCACCTCGGCCGGCGTCTGGGAAGCCTGGTACTGCAGCAGGCCGCGGCGATCGAGATCGCGCGCCAGCGCAACGAACGCCAGCTGTGCCGCATCGGCGTACCGATGCGCCGCAGCCAGGCGGTCGGCCTCACCCCAGTACCAGTCGGCGTCGCGCACGGATGCACCGGACACGGTGGTGCCGGCGTCGGCAGGAGCCTGGGCGGCTCGGACGGTTCGCACCAGCACCCAGAGGCCGTGGCCCAGGATCACCAGCAGGAGCACGACCAGCGCCGCGATGAAGACGCGGTAGAGTCCTGGATGATTGCCTTCCAGGCTCGCGAGCCAGCCCAGCAGCGCCAGCCAGCGCTCCTGGATCCACGACAGCTCAGTGGAAGGCGCGTCCCATCGATACGCCGGATCCCGAAAGACCGAATCGAGGACAGCGCGGAGCGAGTCGGCGGGAATCTGCACGCGTCAGGCGGTCGCCACCTGGCCGGCGAGCATCTCCAGGTCGAAGGCCTCGCGCCGCACCCGCAGGTCGAAGTAGAGCAGCGTGATCACGCAGTAGAGCAGTGGCGTCAACAGCAAGGAGATCCCGTACTGCAGTACGAACAGCAGCACCAGGCCAGTGGGCTCGGCACCTGCCACGGGGATGCCGAAAAGCAGCTGCAGCCCAATGTAGGGGATCATGATGATCACGAGCAGGACGAAGAGCGTGAACGCCACCCGCAAGCGGCGCCCTTTGGTCAGCGCCCACGACCGGCTCAGCGCCGCGCCGGCATTGATGTGCTCGACGATCAGCGCGGGCAGGCTGACCGCGAGCGCCGACATGACGACCACCGGCAGCACCATGAAGGCGAGCCCCACCAGCATCAAGCCCAGCGCCGCACCGGCGCTGCCGAACGAGGGAGTGCCCGAGTTCTGGGCCGACAATGCGAGCAACCCGCCACCGGCCAGCCAGGAGAACATCGATGGCATCATGCTGATCATCAACACCAGGCCCAGCAGCAAGGACACGGCGATCACGGTGCCGACGCGGGGCAGCGATCGGTTGAGCGAATCGAAGGCCGAAAGGTCACGTCCCAGGTATTGCTCCGCGATGAGCAGCGCGGTGGCGGCACTGGCCAGGCATGACAGGAGGAAGCCGACAAGGCCCAGCAGCAGGTACCAGCCACTCAGCTGGCGCCCGCTCGCGACCAGGAACAGCTGCAGTGGGAAAACCGGCGCCACGCAGATCAGCTGGATCAGCAGCAGCGGCACCAGCAGGCGGCGATAGATGCCGAAGGACCGGTCGAGGGTCTCGCCGACGGAGAGCGGACGGAGGTCGGTGGAGCTGGTCACTGGCGGTCCTCGGCCGAGGGTGGGGAGGGGTGGACTTCCCCGAAAAGTGGCGTTGCCGGGTCCATGGCGCGAGTGGCGTAGCCCGGCCCGCCGGCCCTACGTTGTCAGCATGAGCGCTTCCACCTCCAGGCCTTCGCTCACCCGGCACCTCGCGATCGAGACGCCGGAGCATGTCCGGCTCGACCACGAAATCGCCGGGTTGGGGTCGCGCGCCGCTGCCGCGCTCGTTGACCAGGCGATCATCGCTGTCATGCTCCTCGCGCTGGTGATCCTCCGCGGCGTGAGTGGCATGGGCGTCAACTGGACCGGTGCCGTCGCCGTGCTGGCAATGTTCGGCATCTGGTACGGCTACTTCACGTTCTTCGAGGCGCTGCGAGACGGACAGACCCCCGGCAAGCGGATGCTCGGGATCCGGGTGGTGATGGAGACCGGGCACCCGATCAGCGTCGGCGCCGCAGTGATCCGCAACCTGCTCCGCACCGCCGATTTTCTTCCCCCGCCCTACCTGCTCGGCGCGATTCTCGTGGCGGTGCACCCGCGAGCCCGACGCCTGGGCGACCTGGTCGCGGGCACGGTGGTGGTGCGGGACCAGCCACAGATGGCGCCGCGCCCGGAGCCAGCATCCACTGCCGTCCGCAGCGCGATACCCTCCCTCGCCACGCCCCGCCTGAGCGACGCCGACTTCCAGCTGCTTGGCGCCACGCTGACCCGTCTCCCTGACCTGGCACCGGAAGCCCGGCGGCGACTTCTCACCGCCATGGCATCGCGGGTGAGCGGCCCGCTGGCCGAGATTGACGCCGGCGACGACCTGGCGGTCCGTCTCGAGACCCTGCATCACGACGAGACCGACCGGCGGGAGTCGGGCCGCGGGCTGGGCAGCCAGTGGATGCAGCTGGTGACCCGGCAGCGGCAGCGCTGGGATGAGTTCGCCCAGCTCGCCGAGCGGGCCCGACGCGACGGCCTCGACCGTTTCTCGGCGGCGGAACTTCCGGAGTTTGCCGCACGCTATCGCGAGATCGCCGCGGATCTCGCCCGCCTCCGCACCTACGGCGCGCCGGCTGACACCATTGCACGGGTCGAGCGCCTGGTTGCCGCCGGCCACAACTCCCTCTATCGCTCCGATAGGGGTGGATTCCGCAGGCTGTGGCGGGTGCTGGCGATCGAGTCGCCCGCCGCGGTGGTGAGCGCGCGCTGGTATGTCCTGGCGGGCTTCCTCGCGTTCATGATTCCAGGCACCATCGGCTACCGGATGCTGCGGGACCAGCCGGAGCGCGCCGAGGAAGTGCTGTCGGCGGTCATGCTGGAACGCGCGGCAGCGGGCGTCGAAAGGGCGGAGGCAGGAGACCGCTACGTGTCGGTTGCGATCAGCGGGCGGCCGTTCACGGCATCGTGGATCATTACCAACAACGTACGAATTGCCTTCTTCTGCTTTGCGGGTGGAATCTTCGCAGGGGTCGGCGCCCTGGTGCTGCTGGGCTTTAACGGCCTGCAGCTGGGAGCGGCGGCGGGGCACTTCGCCAACGTGGGGCTGTTTGCCTACCTGGGCGAATTCGTGCTGAGTCACGGCGTGCTGGAACTCACCGCGATCTGGATCGCCGGCGGCGCCGGGTTCATGCTGGGCTACACCCTCATCGTGCCGGGACGATTCTCGCGCGCCGACGCGCTGGCGGTGGCCGGCCGGCGGGCCGTCCGGATGCTGGGATTCGCGGTGGTCTGCCTGGTGGTGGCAGGCGTGATCGAGGGGTTCGTGTCGACCAGTGGAGCCGGCTGGGCCGGCAGGTTCGCGGCGAGTGGCATCACCCTCGCCTTCCTGGCGGTGTACCTCGGGATGGGAACGCGCTACGCGGTGGGCAGCGACTGATCGTCGCCGGTGCTGTCCTGCAACACCGTCCGCATTCGCAGCGCAAGTTTCTCGATCTCCTTCAGTCCCGTCACCGACGTCTCATCCATGCCATTCGGGTTGAGCAGCAGCAACTGAACCTCGGCCAGGAGCGCCGCGAGCGGATTGGCGATGGAGTGGCGGAGACGGGCGAGGGGATCGAGTTGCTTCATGCGGCGCTCAGGCCAGGGACCGGAAGAGGTCGCGCAGGTGGTACCGGCCCAGGGCCCGGACCGAGTGCCACAGGTCGTCAAAGGTCGGTGCGCAGAAGATTTCAGCGGTGGTGCGGGGCGGTTCGTCGTCGGCCTGGAACTCGAGCCGAGCGCGCCAGACGCCGTCGTCGGCGAGGCGGGCCATCAGCCGCACCAGGATATCCTGGCCATCCAGCCGCATGGGCTCCAGGTCGCTGGCAAACGGATCCCGCTGGTCGCGGGGTGGTACATGGGCGGGCTGCCGCAGCATCGCAACTCCTCTCGATGCGTGGTTGTTACAACATAACTGCGGAACTGCAAAAGCGTTAACGGGGACTGCAACGGCGTGAAAGGGCCATTAACCACAGAGCACACGGAGTACCCGGAGAAAAGCGCACGGAGGTTTCGAGCGGTCGTTCTTCTGGCTGTGCGGGGCACTTCGTTGCCTCGGAATTGCACCCACAACAGATAGCAGTTCTCTGTGTAGCTCCGTGAGCTCTGTGTCTCCGTGGTTGCTTTTGCTGTTCTTGGCGCCCTTCGTCCCTTCGTGGTTAGTGCAACATCCCGAGCCTAGCTCCCGAACGGCACCGGCACGAACGTCAGCACGAACACCGCAACGCACGCCCACCCGATCCACCGGCGTCGCCGCGGGACCTCGCGCTCCGGCGCCACCACCGACGGGTGGCTCCAGCGGCCCCCGCCCACCACCAGCGCGAGCACGCCCCACACCCACCAGCTCGGCGCCGAGAAGCCGAGGATGAACAGCGCCACGAGGGCGCAGCCGCCGATCGCCGTCTGGCGGCGGCCGAACATGGCGTAGAGCACGTGGCCGCCGTCGAGCTGGCTGAGGGGCAGCAGGTTGAGCGCAGTGACGAAAGCGCCGACCCAGCCGGCGAAGGCGGGCGGACTGAGGAAAATGGCGCCGGCGTCGGGGAAGAACACCTCGCGCAGGCCCAGTGTCAGGAGTGAACTGCCCAGCTGGATCTGGCGACCGGCAAAGGTGACGAACTCGCCGGTCGTGTCCGGGCCCAGCGCCATCGGTTCCGACGTGGTGTAGCCCCAGATCAGCACGCCGATGGCGACCACGAACCCGGCCAGGGGCCCGGCGGCGCCGACGTCCAGCAACTGGCGCCGGTCCAGCACCGGCGACCGCAGCCGGATGAAGGCGCCGAGACTCCCGATGGGCGAGAGCGTGGGCGGCACCGGCAGGAAGAACGGCGGCGAGGTGTCGATGTGGTAGCGCCGCGCGGCGAAGTAGTGGCCCAGCTCGTGGACCAGCAGGATGCCCAGGAGCGACGCGGCAAACGGAAGCCCCGGCAACAGCTGCCGCCACTCTCCGCCGAGTGCGTCCCGGATGAACTGCACCCCGCCGGAGAGGGCGGCGGCCAGCGGGCCGTAGACACTCCAGCCAAAGGGAGGGAACCATGCCCCGGCCAGGGCGGCGCCGGCACCCAGGGCGCAGAGGAGCGTGAGGAGGAACAGGACGGCGTGGAAGAGCCACCGTTCCCGGCGCTGGGCGCCGACGGTCCGAACCAGCACCAGGCCGGACCGATCGGGAGCGGTCCAGTACCAGGAGCCGGGCCAGCGGGCCAGCGCCGAGGCGAGTCCGGGGGAGGGGGAACGATGGGCCGGCGCCACCACGGCATCGACGTATTCCCGGTCGCCGAACCGCATGACACGCCATGCCTCGAAGGCAGGGATCAGTTCGTCCACGGACCTCCCGGAGGGCCCCACCCTTGACGGCGCCGACCGCGCGCCCTACGTTCGTGACACACCTCGGCCGCTCGGCGGCCACTTATCCCCGACACCAGCCAGATGCGCATTGCCCGCGTTCCCCGGAACGACGAGCCCAATATTCCTGACTTGATCGCCGTCCTACCTCATCCCCCGCGGAACGCCGCGCTGTTTCGCGCGCCGCCTCGGAGCATCATCCGTGGATATCGCTGAACTCAAGCAGAAGTCCGTCGCAGAACTGCATGCGCTGGCCGAACAGTTGAACATCACCAACTATTCGGGCCTCCGCAAGCAGGATCTCATCTTCAAGATCGAGCAATCACTGCTCGACCGGGACACCGTCATCCGGGGCGAGGGGGTGCTGGAAATCCTCCCCGAAGGATACGGCTTCCTCCGCAGCCAGGACTGGAACTACCTGTATGGCCCGGACGACATCTATGTCAGCCCGAGCCAGATCAAGCGGTTCGACCTGCGCACCGGTGACACGGTGATGGGCCAGGTACGGCCGCCCAAGGAGGGGGAGCGCTACCTCGCGCTGCTCAAGGTCGAGAGCGTCAACTTCGAGGAGCCGGACCGCACCAAACACCGGATCGCGTTCGACAACCTGAAGCCGCGCTACCCCGACCAGCGGCTCACGCTCGAGCGCGCGGCCGGCGAGCTGTCCATGCGGGTGGTGGACCTGCTCGCCCCCATCGGCAAGGGCCAGCGCGGGCTGATCGTGGCGCCGCCCAAGGCCGGCAAGACGATCCTCCTCCAGAAGCTCGCCAACTCCATTACCGAGAATCATCCCGAGGTCACGCTCATCGTGCTCCTGATCGACGAGCGTCCCGAGGAAGTCACGGACATGGAGGAGAACGTCAAGGCGGAGGTCATATCCTCCACCTTCGACGAGCCCCCGGATCGCCACGTGCAGGTGGCCGATATGGTCATCGAGAAGGCCAAGCGGCTGGTGGAGCACGGCAAGGACGTGGTGATCCTGCTCGACTCGATCACCCGCCTCGCCCGGGCCCACAACGTGGTGGTGCCGCACTCGGGCAAGATCCTGTCCGGCGGTGTCGATGCCAATGCGCTGCAGAAGCCGAAGCGGTTCTTCGGCGCGGCGCGCAACATCGAGAAGGGCGGCTCATTGACCATCCTGGCCACCGCCCTGATCGACACCGGCAGCCGCATGGACGAGGTGATCTTCGAGGAGTTCAAGGGCACCGGCAACATGGAACTGGTGCTCGACCGCCGCCTCGCCGACCGCCGCATCTGGCCGGCCATCGACATCCAGAAGAGCGGCACCCGCAAGGAAGAGCTGCTCATGGACAAGGACGAGCTCAACCGGGTCTACCTGCTGCGGAATTTCCTGGCCGACATGCCGCCGGTGGAGGCGATCGAATTCCTGCTCGAGCGCATGAAGCGCACCAAGTCGAACAAGGAATTCTTCTCCACCATGCAACAATAATTCCTCGCTCGGGGCGCGTGGTCGCGCTCGACTGGGGTGAAGTCCGCCTCGGCGTCGCGGCCAGCGACGAGACCCAGCTCATTGCCGGCCCCCTGACCACCCTGGTCCGGCGGGCCGGCCAGCGCTTCCCCATGAAGCGCTTCCGGCATTTGCTGGAGACGTCGCAGGCGGTGGGTGTGATCGTGGGCCTGCCGCTCGACCAGGAAGGTGATGAGGGCGACTCGGCCCGGGCCGCGAAGGAGATCGCCACCGACATCGCGCGGGTAACCGGCCTTCCGGTGGACCTGGTGGACGAACGCTTCAGCACCGCCCGCGCGCTCCGGAGCGTGCGCGAGATGGGCGGCTCGACCCGCGGCCGGCAGGAACAGGTGGACGCACTTGCCGCCACCGTCCTGCTGCAACACTTCCTCGAGGCCCGTCGACAGCCATGAGCCGACGCCTCCCGTACGCTGCGCTGGGTCCCTGCGCCGCCGCGCTTGTCGTCCTTGCTGCCTGCCAGCCTCCCGGCCCTGCCGGACAGACCGAACGCTTCCGCATTCCGCCCGGCGCCAGCTTCAGCCAGGTAATGGACACGCTCGACGCCCACGGCCTGCTGGCCAACCGGACGCTGTTCCGGTGGCGCGCCCGGCTGGCCGGCGCTGACCGCGCGGTGCAGGCCGGCACCTATGAGGCCGTTCGGGGAATGGCGACCGGGGAGCTGCTTCAGCTCCTGGCCGAGGGACGCGAACCGCAGTTGCGGTTCACCGTGCCGGAAGGTCTCACCATTGCCGATGTCGCCGACCTCGCCCAGCAGTCGCTCGCCGTGCCGGCCGACTCGATCATCGCTGCGGCGCGCGACACCTCGTTCGGTGATTCGCTCCGCTCACGGGATGGATCGGTGGAGGGGTTTCTCTACCCCGACACCTATCTCCTGCCTGAAGGCGTGAAGGCCATCGAGGTGGTGCAGCGGATGGTCGCCGAGTTCGGCCAGCGCTGGAAGCCGGAGTGGCACGCCCGGCGTGACACGCTGCAGATGTCGCTCCGAGACGTGGTGGCGCTGGCGTCGATCGTGGAAGGCGAGGCGCGGGTGGATGACGAGCGACCGATCATCGCCGGGGTGTACCACAACCGGCTGCGCATCGGCATGGCGCTGCAGGCGGACCCGACGGTGCAGTACGCGATCCAGCTGGCCACCGGCGAGCGCAAGAAGCGACTGTTCGAGAAGGACTACAAGACCGAGTCGCCCTACAACACCTACCTGCATCCGGGCCTGCCGCCGGGGCCGGTCAACTCGCCCGGCATCGCGAGCATTGAGGCGACGCTCTACCCCGCGGACGTGCCGTATCTCTACTTCGTCGCCCGTCCCGATGGGCGCCACGTCTTCTCGGCCACCTACCAGGAACACCTCCGCGCCATCCGCGAGGTCCGGCGTTCGTCACCCTGAGCGCAGCGAAGGGTCCGGGCCTTGTATTCAACCACGAAGACACAAAGGACGCGAAGAAAAACAACCACAGAGCCACAGAGAACACGGAGACGCACGGAGAACTGCCTGTATGTAGTGGGAGGCATGCTACGGCGACGTTGCCTGCGGCACACCCACAAAAACAACAGCTCGATATCTCTGCGTGCTCTGTGTCTCTGTGGTTAATGCTGTTCTCTTAGCGTCCTTCGTGTCTTCGTGGTGAATCTGCTACAGGATAGCGAACGCCCGGGCGGCGGCTTCGGGGTCGGGTGCACCCAGGATGGCCGACACCACTGCCACACCAACTCCGCCTGCGGCCCTGACTGCGGGCACGTCATCGGCGGTGATGCCGCCGATCGCCATGGTGGGCGTCGCACCCGCCTCCTGCGCCAGTCGCGCGAAGCCTTCCGCGCCCAGCGGCGCGCCTGCGTCGGGCTTGGTGCCGGTCTGCCGCCAGGGACCGATGCCCCAGTAGTCCGCCCCCGTCACCAGCAGCGATTCGCCTTCGTTCCCCACAGACGCACCGATGATGGCGCGACCGCCAAGCACCCGGCGAGCCAGCGCCGGCGACAGGTCGTCGGGACCGAGATGCACCCCGGCCGCGCCTGCGGCCAGCGCAATGTCCGGCCGGTCATTGATCAGCACCGGTACCGCGAGCTTCGCGACCAGCCGCCGGGCCAGCGCCAGGATCTCGACGGCAGGCGCCGTCTTGAGCCGAAGCTGCACCGACGTCACGCCTCCCCGCACCGCGCCGAGAATGGGCTCCAGTGGGTCCGGCAGCGCGAGGATCCGGTCATCGGTGACCAGCATCAGCCGCAGGTGCGCAGCTACATTCGTTCGCATGCGACTAATCAACCCTGCCGCGACCGATGGAGCCACTGTCAACGCCCGGGGCGCCGCCCGCTGGACCCGGGGACACCCGTGGATCTTTCGCAGCGACGTCATCAGCGCGCCTGATCAGCCGGGACTGGTTCGGGTGATCGATGACCGAGGGCGCTTCCTGGGACAGGCGCTGCATTCCCCCAGGTCCGAGATCCGGCTGCGGCTGCTGGAGCGCTCCGAGCGCAAGGTGGACGCCGCCTGGTGGAAGGAGGCGCTCGGAGCGGCGGCCGCCCGCCGCGGCCACATCGATGCGACCGCATACCGGCTGGTGCACGGCGAAGGAGATGGCCTTCCCTCGCTGGTTGCCGACCGCTACGACCGCTGGGTGGTGTTGCAGCTGCTGAGTGCCGGACTCGAGACCATGCGGGGCGAAATCGTCGACGTCGTGCGGCAGCTGACTGGCGCGGAAGGCGTGCTGCTGCGCAACGACGCCGCGGTACGAAGGCGGGAAGGCCTGCCCGAACAGGTGGAGGTGGCGTACGGGTCGGTGCCGGAGCGGATCGAAGTGCGTGAAGGCGGAGTGCGCTACTACGCCGCACCCTGGTCGGGCCAGAAGACCGGTGCCTTCGTGGACCAGCGACTGGCTCGGCTGCGCGCAGGGGCACTGGCACCCAGCGGCGGGCGGACGCTGGACGCCTTCAGCTACCACGGGTCGTTCGCGCTGCACCTGGCGCGGAAGTCCGCCACGGTGCTTGCGCTCGACATCAGCGCCGACGCGCTGGCCCGCGGGCGGGAGCACGCGGCACTCAACGGCTTCAGCAACATCGAGTGGCGCGAGGCCGACGCGTTCGAGGCGCTCCGCGCGTTCGAGCGCAGCCGCGAGCGGTTCGACCTGGTGGTGCTCGATCCACCCGCGTTCGCCAAGTCCCGCGCCGCGGTGCCGAAGGCCATGCGCGGCTACCAGGAGATCAACCTCAGGGCCATGCGCATTCTGGCGCCCGGCGGGGTGCTGCTCACTGCTTCGTGCTCCCACCACGTGGGCCGCAGCGAGTTCGAGCACATGCTGCGAACTGCTGCTGCCGACAGCGGGCGCCGAGTGGTGCTGCGCGAGTGGCTGCCCCAGGGGAACGACCACCCCGAGTTGCTCACCGTCCCCGAGACCGGCTACCTCAAGGGCGCGGTGCTGACCGTCGAGTAGTCGGCATTGTTCTTGAAGCGAGTTTCACCGCGAACGCGCGAAGGGGTTTGCTATTACCACGGAGCCACGGAGAACACGGAGGCATCGAGATGTAGTTGTTGTGGGTGAGCGGGACACGCCGTTGCCGCGCACTGGCACCCACAACAACAGCAGTTCTCTGTGAATCTCCGTGTGCTCCGTGGCTCCGTGGTTGCATTTGCAGTTCCTCGCGTCCTTCGTGCCTTCGTGGCGAACGCACTTGCCTAGGGCTGTCGCGCGGGGCTGGCCGCGCGCTCCTGGCTCCGGCGCCAGAGCAGGTAGGAGTACCCGATCGGCACCACCGCGCTCACTCCCACTACGCCGATTACGATGAACACCAACCCCGGGATCCCGAGCAGCGCCGCCAGAACCATGACCACGCCGGCGGCGCTGAACAGGTAACCGCCCACGCGGTGGGTCTTGCGCCAGTTGGTGTCGTCGGACAGCGTCCACGGCGTGCGAATCCCCATGAACCAGTTGGGCCGCATCCGGGTCATCATGTTGCCGATGGCCGCGAACAGCACGCCCACCGCCGACACCACCACCGTGGTGATATCGATGGGCCAGCCGAGGTTGTACCCCACCATCAGGAAATGCATCAGCCCGAAGAACGCGATGAGCATGTTGACCAGCGTCCAGTACGTGCTGCCGTGCTGGGCCCAGCTGGCCCGGCGCGGATCGATCTTGGGGAGTACCGCCATCAGCAGCGCCATGCCCACGCCGACCAACGGCATGAACACCAGCATCACTCGCTTCGACGACCAGCCATCGGGTTCGCCTGACACACCCCAGTGGGTGGCAACCCGTTCCGGCAGCTGGGGGGCGGCCCAGATGGAGAACGCCACGGCAGCCGCGAGTACCATCAGTCCGGGCCAGAGCTTACGCATCGGGGTCTCCTTTCCGGCGCTTCCGGCCGGGGGCCAGGTCCGCCAGGTGCTGGACGGCATCCTGGAAGACAGTCGTGTTCAGCGAATAGCGGATGTGCTGCCCTTCCCTGGTGGCCAGCACCAGCCCCGCGTCCCGCAGGACCTGCAGGTGGCGCGACACCGAGGCCCAGGAGATGGGAAACTCGGCGGCGATGTCGCCTGCGTTCAGGTCGGTGTCCCGCAGCAGCCGCAGGATCTCGCGGCGCGTGGGATCGCCCAGGGCGCGAAAGGTCTGGTCGAACATGGTTGTATATTTAGCTAAATAGCTAATTGCGGGAAAGGGGTTGGGGACCGTGTGATCCCCAATCCCTGACCCCTGACCCCTGATCCCTGCCACCTGATTGACTCTCCCGCCTCCATTCACGACTTTTGACCCATGCCGAGCGCCGCCGCCCCGGAGGCCCGCGATCAGCAGGTCCGGCGGGTACTGCTCGTCATTCTCCTACTGAATCTGGTCGTCGTCGCCATCAAGATCGGCGTCGGCGTCGGGACGCGGTCGCTGGCGGTGTTCGGTGATGCGCTGCAGGCCTCGCTGGATGCAGTGACCAACCTGCTGGGACTTGCGATCGTGGCGGTGGCGTCCAAGGGCCCCGACGCCGAGCATCCATATGGCCACGCCAAGTTCGAGACCCTGGGCGCACTGGTCATCGTGGTGTTCCTCTCGGTCTCGCTGTTCGAGTTGCTCCGAGGCGCAGCGGTCCGCCTGCTGCAGGGCACCCCGGCCCCGACCGCCACGCCGACCCAGTTCGCCTTGCTGGTCGCCACGCTGCTGATCAACGTGCTGGTGACGCTCTACGAAAGCCGCGAAGGGCGCCGCCTCGGCAGCGAACTGCTGCTGGCCGATGCCGAGCACACCCGGATGGATGTGCTCATCACCCTCGCGGTCATCGGCGGCCTGGGGCTGAGCCAGCTGGGGCTCGACTGGGCCGACCCGGTCCTGGCGGTGCTGGTCGCAGCGTTCGTGGCTCGCGCGGGCTACGCCATCGTGCGCCGGGCGATCCCCACCCTGGTGGACGAGCGGGTGTACGAAGAGGACCAGATCCGGGAGCGGGCAGTGGAAGTGGCAGGCGTCACCTCGGCGTACAGCATCCGGTCCCGGGCGGCGGCGCAGACCCGGTTCGCCGAGCTCACCATCGCGGTGAACGGCGCCTCGGATGTCACCAGCGCTCACCAGATCGCCGACGCAGTGGAGCAGCATCTCAAGGACACGCTGGAGTTGCATGAGGTGATGGTGCACGTGGAGCCATGCTGAGAGGCACCGAAACCCGCCGCACACGGGCCCGCCGCCCGCTGCCGTCGCTCCGGCAGCAGTATCACGAGTACGTCCTCGAGCGGATCGAGACGTACAAGAACTCGCTGGGACGCTCCCGCCTGATGGAGCTGGGCGCGGAAGCCGCCGCCGACCTGCAGGACAGCGGCGCCGAGCAGTTCCTGCTCACCGAAGTCCTGATGCAGGAAGCGGTGGACAAGCTCATCACCCGCCGCCTCAAGCTCCCCGCGTTCAGCCGCTGGAAGCAGACCTTCGCCAACATGCGCAAGGCGCAGCGCGAGCCCACCCGCTGGGGCCTCGAGCCCGACAGCGTCCTGGCGGCATTGCTGCCGCGCATCGAACCCGAGGACATCGTCGTGGTGGTGGGCCCGGGCGCCGAGCCCGCGGCCTACCTGCTTGCGGCGCATGATGCCAGCGTCACGTTCATCGCCTCCGACCTGGGCGCGGTGGAACGGGTCGAGTCCGGCTTCGCCAACGAGGCGCTGGCGGCCACCGCCGAGTGCTACTTCGTCCAGCCGGGCTGCTGGCTGCCGGATTTCGGCGGGCCGCTTGACCTGGTGGTGCTCGACGCCGGCTCGCTGGGCGAGGTCGAGCCCATCGTCCGGGCGCGTTTCGTGGACGAGTTGATGCGGCGGACTGCCGGCGGCGGCATGCACGTGCTGATGCCCGGTTCCTCCGGGCTTGCCCCTGAGGCTCTGGTGTCGATGTATGACGGCTGGTCCGCGGACCAGGTGGCCCGCTCGCGCCGACGAGGGTCCGCCCGCCGGTCTACCGGGGTGGTGCTGACCTGTCCCGGGCAGGAACCGTCGTCCGAAGCGGCGGAATCCTGACGCCGCAGCGGCTGGGCCTGGGCGCGCTGGTCGCTCTGGCGCTGGCATGGTGCGTCGCATCGCTGCTCCTGCCCAACCACGGCGACCAGGCCGCCTACAACTGGATTGCCCGCACCATCACCGAGGGCGGCATGCCCTACGTGGATGCGTGGGATGTGAAGGGTCCCGCCGCCGCGCTGCCATTCCTGCTCACCACCAGTCTCTTCGGAAGTGCATCATGGAGCATCCGGCCATTTGACGTGGTCCTGGTGCTGGCTACTGCCTTCGCCGTCTACCGCACTGTCCTGCCCTGGTCGGGCCGGGCCGCCGCGTGGCTCGGCGTTGCGCTCTGGATTCTCTCCTACGGCGCACTCGGGTTCAACAACACCGCGCAGCCGGATGGCTGGGTCGCCATGGGGGTGCTGCTTGCGGCGGCACCGGCGCTGCGGCGCGACCGGGAACCGGGACTCACGAGTGCGATCCTGCTCGCAACGGTGTGCGGCATCGCAACCATGGTGAAACCGTTCTACCTGCTGTACCTGCTGCCGGCGGGAATGATGGCCTGGCGGGCGCCGGCGCCGTCACGGCCGGTGCGCCTGGGAATCACGCTCGTCGCCGCGATCGTGCCGGTGGCGCTGATCGCCTTATGGCTGGCCTGGGGGGGCGCGCTCGATGCCGCCCGCGACGGGTTCCTGGGGTTCAACCTCGCCAAGAACAGCGGCGGCCTCATCCCGCTGGTGCTCTTCAATCTGTCCTATGGACTGTTGCGTGAGCCATCGGCCCTGCTGCTGGGCGTGCTCGCTGCGGCAGGTTTCGGGCGACTCATTGCCCGGCGCCCCCCGGCTGAAGCCGAGGCTCGGCAGCAGCTGCTTCTGCTGGCCGTGCTCATCGCCATCGGCGTGGCGACCTCGCTGATCCAGCGGCCCTGGTATCCCAGCAGGGTGCTGCCCGTGCTCCCGCCACTCGCGTTGGCGGCGGCGCTCGGGCTGGGCGAGCTGTTCGAGCCCGACCAGGCTCGCGTCCCGGCTTTTCGCGCGGTACTGGGAGCGACGCTGGCCCTGGCGCTGCTGGTTGTGGTGCGGGAGCCGCTGGCCGACACCGTTCGCGCCGCGCGCGTCGCAGTCGGCCTGCGCTCACTCCAGTCCTACGAACAGTTGTACAACTTCCACGGAGCCACCGCGGCCGATGTGCGCGCCATGGCGCGGACCCTCGCCGAGCGTACAGCACCGGGCGACGCCGGCTTCGCATGGCGCCACCTGGGCGTGATGCTGCTCGCCGAACGGCCGGCGGCATCGCGGCTGATGCTGCCGGTCACGCTGTGGGACGACGCGCCCGAGCCCTGGCGCAGCGCGTTCGCCGCCGAAATCGACAGTGTGCTCACGAGTGGTCCAGCCTGGCTCCTGCTGGAGGCGCCTTCGGCAAAGGACACCCTGATGCCGGAACTCGAGCCGCTGCGGTTCCTGCCTGGCACAGCCGCACAACTGGAAGGCCGCTACCAGCTCGCCGCCGTCGAGGGCCCGCTCCGGCTCTTCCTCCGCCGCTGATCGCTGCTTCTGTGCCGGGCCGCGCGCCGGTATCTTTCGCGGTCCCTCTTCACCCTCCGACCCGCCTTCATGCGAGCCCTCGTCAAGACCGCGCCCGGACCGGGCATGCAGGTACAGGATGTTCCCCAGCCGAAGATCGGCGACGCAGACGTGTTGATCCGCGTGCTGCACGCGGGTGTCTGCGGCACCGATCTCCACATCTGGGAATGGGACAGCTGGGCCAGCGCGCGGCTCAAGCCCCCGGTGGTCATCGGGCACGAGTTCTCGGGCGAGGTGGTCGCGCTGGGAGCGGATGCGGCCGCCGCCGAACTGCTGCAGGTGGGCGACCTGGTCACGGCGGAAGGCCACATTGTCTGTGGCCACTGCCTCCAGTGCCGGCTGGGAGAAGCGCACCTCTGCCGCCGCACCCAGATCATCGGCGTGGACCGGGACGGTGCCTTCGCCGAGTTCATCGCGATGCCCGCGTCCAACGTGATGAAGCTGGATGGGATCCCCGCCGAAGTGGGTGCCATCATGGACCCGACGGGCAACGCCGTACATACCGTGCTCGAGGGACGCATGGTCGCCGGGAGCAGGGTGCTGGTCATCGGGTGCGGGCCGATCGGCTGCTTTGCCGTGGGTGCGGCGCGCGCAGCAGGAGCCTCACTGGTGATCGCGAGCGACCTGAACGCCCGTCGCCTGGAGCTGGCGCGCGCCATGGGCGCGCACGTGACGCTCGACGCGGGCAAGGATGATGTGGCGGCGCGGGTGCGGGAGCTGACCGATGACGACGGCGCCGACCTGGTCTGCGAGATGAGCGGGCATCCCGCCGGCCATGCCACTGCATTTGCGGCGGCGCGCCTGGGCGGTCGGGTCAACCTGCTGGGCACACCCAGCCGGACCACCGAAGTCGACTTCGCCCGCGACGTCATTTTCAAGGGACTGACGCTCTATGGCGTCACCGGCCGGCGGATGTACGACACCTGGGATGTCATGCGCCGTTTCATCCGTTCCGGCCAGCTGGATCCCCGCCCCGTCATCACCCACCGCTTTCCCATGGACCGCATCGCCGACGCCATCGAAGTCATCAAGGACGGCGAGGCCGGCAAGGTGATCCTGGAGATCGGCGGATGACTCCACCGGCGCCGCCGCTCAAGCTCGGCGTGCTCACCGACGGAGACACAATTCCGGAATGGCTGGCAGCCTCATTGCGCGAGGTCACCGACCGCGGCGTCGCGCGGGTGGACCTGGTCATCGAGCGGGCGACCCCGCCGAGCCAGCGAGCCGCCGAGCCGCCGAGCCGCCTGAAGCGTTGGTGGCGCAATCGCGCGCAGCTGGCGTTTGCCCTCGCCGGGCGGCTCGATCGCAATCGCGCCCAACGGCCACCCGCAGCGTCGCTTCGCTCGCTCGCACCCGAAGCGCGCTGGATCAAGGTCGCACCGGTGACCGGCCGTTTTACCGACACTTTCGCCCCGAAAGACGTGGCTGCCGTGGGCTCGGCGGAACTCGACGTGCTGGTACGCGCCGGTTTCCGGATCCTCAAGGGCGGCATCCTGGACGCGGCGCGGTTCGGCGTCTGGTCGTTCCACCATGGCGACAACCGCACCAACCGGGGCGGACCGCCCGGCGTGTGGGAAGTACTGGAGGACCGCGACGTCACCGGGGTGACGCTCCAGCGGATCACCGCCGAGCTCGACGGGGGCGAGGTGCTGGCGCGTTCGGTGGGCAAGACCGAGCGCTTCTCGTTCGCACGCAATGTCGCTGCGCTCTACCCGAGGTCGGCCCGGATGCTCACCCGGTCGCTCGAGCGCGCCTGGGCCGGCCGGTCGCCGGTGCAGGCCACGGGCGACCACGGCGCAGTGCCGGCATACGAACACCGGTTGTACCGGCAGCCGCGCAATGCGGAACTGCTGCGGCACGGCCGGCGGCTGGCCGCCACCTGGATGCGCCAGCGCGCTCGCTGGCGCGGGCGCGACGTGTCGTGGTCGATTGCGTGGCACCATGCGCCCGGACGGGATGGCGCCGAGCCCCATCCCGTGCTGCACCGCTATCGTGAGATGCATCCGCCGGCCGACCGCTTCGAGGCCGACCCATTCGTGGTGCGGGACGGCGACCGCTGGTGGATGTTCTATGAGGAACTCCCGTACGCGACCAGGGTAGGACGGATCGCGGCGAGGGAGATGGGCCCCAGGGGGCCGGTCGGCGAGTCGCTCGTTGTGCTGGAGCTTCCGAGCCACCTGTCGTACCCGTTCGTGTTTCGCCATGAGGGCGGGTGGTACCTCATGCCGGAGTCCAACGCGTCGAAGCGGCTGGAGATCTATCGCGCCACCGAGTTCCCGTGGCACTGGGAGCCGCACAAGGTGCTGCTCGATCCGTTCGACGGCGTGGACGCCACCCTGCACCGGCACAGCGACGGCCACTGGTATCTCTTTGCCAACATGGGCGAGCCCGGCATTTCGTACGACGAGGAGCTGCATCTGTTCGTCGCCGATTCACCGTTTGGCCCCTTCACGCCGCATCCCGAGAACCCGGTGGTGGCCGACGTTCGGCGCGCGCGGATGGCCGGGAGGCTCTTCCACAGCGGTGGCGACCTGATTCGCCCGGCGCAGCGCTGCGCTCCCTTGTACGGTGCCGGAGTCGTGCTGCACGTAGTGGAAGAGCTGACGCCCACCGCCTACCGTGAGCGCGTCGTGCAGGAGCTGTCGCCCACCTGGGACCCGTCCCTGGTCGGGCTCCACACCATCAACGCCGAAGACGGCCTGTCGGTCATCGACCTGCAGCGCGCCATTCGCATTTCGTCCTGATCCCCGGGTACCACTCATGTCCGTCACCAGCGACTCACCCACCCTTGAAGCCCGGCTCGCCGCCGACCTCGACCGTTTTCGTGAGGAAGGCGTGTACAAGCGCCTCAACTACCTCACCGGGCCGCAGGCGGCGCGAGTCACGATGGAAGGCCGAGGCGACGTCATCATCCTGTCGTCCAACAACTACGTCGGGCTCAGCAACGATCCCGCCGTGGTGGCCGCCGGCCAGGAAGCGCTGGCCAGGTATGGGGCGGGCACCGCGTCGGTGCGGTTCATCTGCGGGACATTCGACATTCACCGCGATCTCGAGGCCGCGCTGGCACGGTTTGTCGGGACCGAGGCCAGCCTCAGCTTCGTGAGCTGCTGGAACGCCAACGAGGCGGTGCCCGGCACCCTGCTCACCGCCGACGACATCATCATCAGCGACCAGCTCAATCACGCATCGATCATCGACGGGCTGCGGCTCGCCAAGGCGATCACCAAGTGCCAGACTGCGGTGTACCGCCACGCCGATCTTGCTCACCTCGAGGAACTGCTCCGCGGCGCCGCCGACCGGCGGGTGCGCATGGTGGTGACCGACGGAGTGTTCTCGATGGAGGGGGCGATCGCGCCATTGCCCGAGCTGCGCGAGATCTGCAATCGCCACAACGCGGTGTTGATGGTCGACGACTCGCACGCCACTGGTGTGCTCGGTGCCAACGGCCGGGGAACCGCGGAGCACTTCGGCATGCTGGGCGAGATAGACATCATCACCAGCACCCTGGGCAAGGCGCTGGGTGGCGCGGCCGGCGGCTTTGCGGCGGCCAGTGCAACTGTGTGCGACTACCTGACCCAGCGCGCACGACCGCAGCTCTTCTCCAACGCGCTCCCCTGCACCGTGGCCGGCAGCGCACTCGAAGCCGTGCGGGTGCTGGAACGCGAGCCGCAACGGGTGCGCCAGCTGCACCAGAACGCCAGCTATTTCCGCCAGTCACTCCAGGAGCTCGGCTTCAAGCCACTGCCGGGCGAGACGCCGATCATCCCCGTGATTCTCGGAGAGACCGCCGCGGCGATACGCATGAGCGAGATGTTGCTGGATGAAGGAGTCTTCGTCACCGGCTTCGGCTTTCCGGTGGTGCCGCAGGGTCAGGCCCGGGTCCGCTGCCAGGTCTCCGCCGCCCACACTCGCGACGACCTCGACCAGGCGCTGCGCGCCTTCAAGTCGGTTGGGTCGAAGCTGGGGCTGATCTAGGGCGCTGGCCCTCTCTTTGCTCAACATCCTTTCCAGCGGCGCCGGCACCACCGAGTCCCGGCCCCGTAACTCTCTGCAAGACAAAAGGTTCCATCATTGCTTGGCGGCCGGATGACCGCCTCGCAAGACGCCCGTAGCCCCGCGCATTCCAATGCCTGCGAGGCCTGCGTCAGCCACTAACGAGGGAGACGAGTGCGATGAGCCGGCTTGGCCGCAGTTTCTCGATCTTCGCGTTGCTGCTCGCTATCGGTGCCTCCGATGCGAATGCACAGAACGCGCTGGGGAACGACAATTACCGCTGGTACGTGGGCGGCCAGGCGGGCGCCTTCGTGTACCGCACCCCGCTGCAGACCCGCGGTGGTATCCTGATGGTCGGCGGTCACACGCTGATCAAGGCACGCAAGGGCGGGCTCTACATCGCCGTCGAGGAAGCCATTGGCGATGGCGAGCAGTCGAGCTACAGCGACGGCCTGGGCGGTACCCGCAACGTCACCTTCAATGACGTGCGCCGCTACACCTTCGGCCTGATGGCGTTTCCGTGGTCGGGGCCGGTCAGCCCGTTCATCGGCGTTGGCGGCGGCATCATGCACGTCGTCAGCCCCCAGAGCGGCGGAGCCGACGATCCGGTGGCCAACGAACTGGGAAGCACCGGGTTCGGTGCCTTGATGGGTGGACTCAACTTCCGGGTGGGCGGGCTCAGTGCCTTCGGCCAGTACCAGATCCAGACCGTGCCGGGCTACAAGACCGCCGGTACTGCGGAGGGTCGCCTGATCAGCGGCACCGTGCACTCGCTGACCGGTGGACTGCGCATCAGCCTCGGGCCCGCGCGCGAGGAGTGGTAGTCGGCTGAGGCCGGGACGCCCAGCGCGTCCCGGCCAGTACAAACCGGAGGGGCCAGTCCGCTGCGCGCGTGATCCCTATGCGCCCGGTGGAGATGGTCTCCTCCGGTTTGTCGTTTACCCGCACGCGGACCGGCGAGCGGCGCATCGTCGTGCCGTCCAGGTCGCGATGCATCCCCAGCGCCACCGTCAGGCGTCCCGGCCCGCTGGCCAGCAGCCGGTCCGCTACCCCACCCCGCCGCTTCCGCATCACGTCCAGCCCACTCACCGGCTCCACCGCCCGCAACAGCACAGCCTCGGCCCGCTCCGGTACTCCGCACACCAGATTGGCGCACCAGTGCATGCCGTAGCTCCGGTACACGTACCAGGTGCCAGGCGGTGCATACAGCGATTCGTTCTGGGCGTGACGCCGGCCGCGCCAGGCGTGGGAGGCGGGGTCGAGGATGCCGAGATACGCCTCGGTCTCCACGATGCGCCCGGCGACCGCAACGCCCCCGAGCGTGGAGATGATCTCGCATCCGATCAGCTCGCGTGCCACCACCGCTGACGGGCGCTCAAAGAAAGCGACGGGCAGCGTGGCTGCCCGTCGGATGCCACTCACTCGGCTGCCTTCTTTCGGGGCCGCCGGGGTCGCTTGGCCGCGGGCTTCGCAGCAGGCGTCTCCGACTTCTCCGCCTCGTCCGTGCTGGCTGCCTTGGCCGACTTGGTTGCCTTGGCCGCCTTGGTCCGCGTCCGGGGTTTGGAAGCCGCCCTCTTGCGCGTGGACTTGGCGGCCGACTTGGCCTTCGCGTCGGATGCTGACGGAGCCACCTCAGCGGCAGGAGCCGACCTGGCTTCAGCTTCGGCCTCGGCCGGCGCGGCTGGCGCAGCGGTGTCGGACTCGAAGCTCACCATGCCTACCAGCGGCATCGATGCCGGACGGGTCGGCGCGCGCGATCCACGGCGGAACCGCATGCCCGAGAGCCGCGCTGACGCCGCAGGTTCAGCAGCCGGTGTAACTGCGCCGTTGCCGGCAGGGGCAGCATCCGGCGCTGCAGCAGACTGCGCGGCCTCGGCAGGGGCGGCAGCACGCCCGCGGTGCGCCACCTGGGCGGCACTGCCGCGCGAGAGCGCCACCTCGTACTCGTCTCCGTCGCCGATCTTCCTGACATCCGCCACTTCGGCGTCGTTGGCCTGGCGCAGCAGCCGGGCGAAGCGCGCTTCCTCGAGCAGCGCATCCTCCCGGCCAAGCATCGCGACCATGCGCGAACGCAGTTGCTCATTGGCGGTGGGCACACCGAGGTCGGCGAGCGCATCGGTCATCAGCCGGAAAGCGGCGGCGAGCGTCAGTGCGCCATCGCTCCGCGCGGCGGGCTTCGCCGCGGGTCGCGAGTCGGAGCGGGCGTCAGTGCCCGCTTCCTCGCGATCACGGCCGCGGCCACCGCGGCGGCCCCGCCGGCGTGACGGGCGTTCCTCCCGCGCACCTTCCCTGATGCCCTCGCGCGCGCCCGGTTCCGCCGCCGGCTTGGCGGCAGGCTTGGCGGCAGGCTTGGCGGCGGCCTTGGCCGCGCCGGCGACTGGCGCCACTTCGTACTGACCGTTCTCCAGCCGGGTGACCGAGAGCAGCCCGCGATTGCCGGCCTCGGTGACGAACTTGCTGAACCGGCTGAAGCCGGCGTTGCGCTCGTCGAAGTTGGAGTCGATCTGCTGCATCACCTGCTTCAGGCGATCGGAACGCATCACGTCACCGCTCCGGGCCATCTTCTCGACCGCCTCGCCCACCAGCTCCCACGGGTCGCGCTGGATCGAGGGCGTGTCCGACTCCTTGGTCAGCCCCGCCAGGTCGCTGTAGGAGAAGTACTCGTCGCAGTTCTGGATCAGCAGGTCACTGGCCGACTCGCGGATGCCGACGCCGATGACGTACTTGCCGTACTCCTTCAGCTTGATCACCATCGCCGAGAAGTCGCTGTCGCCCGACATGATGATGAACGTCCCGATCTCGGGCCGGGTGAACACCAGTTCGACGGCATCGATGGCGAGCCGGATGTCAGTGGCGTTCTTCTTGGCGGTGCCGAAGGCGGGAGCGAAGATCAGGTCGATCGAGGATTCGGACAGCGGGACGATGTACTGGGGATAGCGGCGCCAGTCGGCGTAGGCGCGCTGGACCGCTACCTTGCCGCGGATGATGTCGCTGTTGAGGAGGTGCTTCAGTTCCTTCGTGAGGTCGGATCGGATGCCCAGCGTGACGTTGTCGAAGTCGATCAGCAGGGCGGCGTTGGGGGCAACAATGGGTGCGGCAGTCCGTGCGTCGAACGCGCGGCTGGGGCGCAGGTGCGGGTTGGTCACCAGGGACTCGGGTCGGCGCCGCGCCCGTGATCAGCCGCCGGCCGGCGCGCCCCTTGGCGCGGCGGTCCGGCGACGGGTACGCGGACGGCGGCAGGTTATGTCTCGGCCGTGTCGCCGGAGCCTCGGGGTGGGCAGCGGGCCGGCGCGCGCCAGGATCCTCCCGGTGCACCGACCGCTCCCCCCCGCCGCTATCGGAGTCCACGGCGCCCCCCGACCATTCGGGGAGCCAGAAGAATCTAGGCGGGTGCCTCGGGCGCTGGTAGGGCCGGCCCGGCCCGGCTAGCCGAGCAGGTCCTGGCCGGCCGGCGGCAGCGCCAGCACAAAAAAGAACCGGGTTCCGATGTCCTGCGTGGTCTCGACCTGGAGGGTCGAGCCCATCGCTTCCACCAGCTTGCGGCAGATGGAAAGCCCCAGCCCGGAGCCGGAGAAGGCGTACTCGCCCTCCCGCTGGCGCCGGCGGAAGGGCTCGAACAGCGTCGCCATGTTGTGCGACGGGATCCCCCGGCCGGTGTCGCGCACGCTGAATTCGACCTGGTTGTCGCCCAGGTCGCTGCCGGTGAGCTCCACGTGCCCCTCGCCGGTGAACTTCAGCGCATTGGTCGTGAGATTGAGCAGCACCCGGCTCAAGGCGACCGGGTGCCCCACCCGGAAGTCGTGCGCCGGGAATCCGAGCCGCACCTCCAGCCCCTTTTCCTCGGCGATGGGCAGCACGATGTCGCGCACCGACTCGAAGATGTCCACCATCGAGAAGGGCAGCGGGTCGAGGTCCACCAGCCGGTCGCCACCGCGCGCGAGCTCGATGACGTCGCTGGCCATCGACGACAGCCCGAACGCGGCGCTGTAGATCAGGCCCAGCTGGCGTTCCTGCACTTCGTTGACCGGGCCGCTGCGGGCCCGTTGCAGCGTCTCGGCCAGGAAGAGAATCGACGTGAGCGGCGAGCGGAGGTCATGGGCGACTTCGACGACGAGCTCGAGGCCATCGGGTCCGGAGAGCCGGTCCGAGAGGTGCTGCGCCCAGTTGGGCTCGAGCCCCTGGGCCACATGCTCGATGGCGCCGAGCACCGCCAGCAGCTGGGCGACGTCGGGCGCCGGAGCCGGCGGGGAGACCCGGCTGATGAATGCGGATCGAATCAGCGCCAGCAGCCGGCGGGACAGCTGGCTGTGCGGCAGCGAGGAGAGGTCAGGCTCCCGGCCGAGCGCTGCTGCGCGCACCGCGTTGCCCAGTTCGGCGAGGTGCGACGTGAGTTCCTCCGCCGATGCTGCATGCTCGACGATGCGGTCCCACTCGCCGCGCACTTCCTCCACCGCACCCTGCAGCGCAGCCCACAACCCGGGCGCGATGGCACCGGCAGGGGGACCGTCCGGATCCCACGCATGCTGGTGCCTGGCAGGGCCCGGTACATGGCGGCGCTCACCTGTCGCCGCCAGTCCGGTGCGGAGGGCTTCCGGGGTCACTCGCTCACGCCACCATCGTTGCGCTGGAATTCATGCTTGTCCATCAGCCGGTACAGCGTTGTGCGGTCGATGCTCGCCAGCCGCGCCGCCTTCGACATGTTGCCTCCGGCCCGGTTGACCAGGCGCGCGAGGTAGTCCTTCTCGAACTGGGCAATGACCCTGTCCTTGGCCGAGTGATACGCCTCGTCCATGTGCCCATTCGACCCGCTGGGGGCGGACTCGCTGGGCCAGCTGCCCTCTTCATCATACAACGGAATGTCGTTCGGCTCGATGGTCTGGTCCGGTTCGGCCAGCACCGCCATGTGCTCGACCACGTTCTGCAACTCGCGAACGTTGCCCCGCCACGGGCGGGCGCGGAGGAAGGCGACGCTGGCCTCGCTCAGCCGAGGCATCCGGTCGCCCATCTGCCGGTGACGCTGCCAGAAGTGGGTCAGGAAGTGATTGGCCAGGAGAGGAATGTCCTCCTGCCGCTTGCGCAGCGGGGGCAGCTTGATCGGGACCACCCGCAGCCGGTAGAACAGGTCGCTGCGCAGAATGCCCTGGTCGACCGCCTCCTGGGGATCCCGGTTGGTGGCCGAGACGAAGCGCACGTCCACCACGGCATCCTGGGTCTCTGAACCGACTCGGCGCACCACGCCATCCTGAATGACGCGCAGCAGCTTCGCCTGCAGCGGCATCGACATTTCGGTCAGCTCGTCGAGGAAGAGCGTCCCGAGATTGGCGGTCTCCAGCAGCCCCGGCTTGTCGCGGTCGGCACCCGTGAAGGCGCCCTTCCGGTGGCCGAACATCTCGCTCTCGAGCAGGGGCTCCGGCAGCGCGGCGCAGTTGATCGGCACCAGCTGCTTGCCCGAGCGGCGGCTGTTCTGGTGAATGAACTGGGCGATGACTTCCTTGCCGGTGCCGCTCTCGCCACTGATGAACACCGACGCGTCGGTCGCGGCCACCTTGCGGGCCAGCTCGACCGCCTTGCGGAAGGCGGGCGAGATCCCGATCAGGGCGATCTTGTCACTGTGGCCGTTCTGCTTCATCAGCTGGACGCGGAGGTCGTTCGTCTCGCGGCTCATCATGACGGCATGCGACGCGCGCCCGATCAGCACTTGCAGGTGGGTGGCCGAGAAGGGCTTCGGGAGGTAGTCCCAGGCGCCGGCCCGGAGCGCCTCGATGCTGCTGGTGACCGACGGGTTGCCGGTCATCACCACCACGATGGTGTCCCGGTTGGCTTCCAGGGTGGCCCGGAGGATATCCAGCCCCGAGACCTGGGACATGAAGAGATCGACCAGGATGATGTCGAACTTGCGGCGCTTCACCGACTCCAGCGCCTCCTCCCCCCGGCCCACCACGGTCACGTTGTAGCCGTCCATCTGGAGCACGCTGGCGCAGCTCTCCCGGAGGGTGCGCTCGTCGTCCACCACCAGGACCCGGATGCTGGCCTTGACCTCCGGGGCGATGGAAAGCGGATCACGTGCGGGGTCGCCCCCCGTACCAGTTTCAGAACCCCGAACCGTGTAAGCCAGCGAGCTACCCATCAGACCCCCCTCGGTGTAGTCATGCCGGCAACAGGAGTATCGCCGGCACCACAGGTCCCGGCGGTGGACGCCAGAACCGTTTCGAATCTACAACAGTTGTGTGTTGCGCCAAACAGGCGAAACTGTAGCTTTCATGCAACGGCCTGATGGCGATCGCCCCAGATTCGAGGCTCGGGTGCGTCATCCTTGCAAACCCAAGTCCACGATGGTCTGGCCGGGTGCCGTCGAGAGCCTAGGTTGTTGCTACGGTATCGGGTTTGCGTCAGTCCCCGCCCGAGTCGCATCGACCGGGAGCGCAGCCCCGGTCTCACGGAAACGGGAGTCTTGCAATCATGAGTGGCAACCTGCTGCCGCCCGGACCTGGGGGCGCGCTGACCCCTTCGCAGCCTTCTCTGCCCTCGGCCTACGACCCTGGCGCCTTCGGCGAGCCGGGGGCCGGCGGGGGGTTTTCGTTTGGGCGCCTGGTCGGCGCCATGCGGCGGTATCGGTGGTTGATGCTGGGGATCATCCTGGTGGGCACCCTGGCCGGCTTCTTCGCGACCCGGTTCATCGAACCGGTCTACACTGTCACCTCCACCATCTACATCCGGAACGCCGACGCGCAGCGGTCGGCCGAGAACGACGCCCTGGTGAAGGGCCAGAACTGGGTCGAGCTGCTGACCACCAACATGGTGCTCGACTCGGTGGTGGTGGCCGAACGGCTCTACCTGCTGCCCGGCAATGTCCAGGACACGCTGTTGTTCAAGAACTTCCAGGGGCGGTGGCCCTGGTTCAGTGGCTCGTATGTGCTCGAGACCGACGCGACCGGGCGGAAGTACACTCTGAAGGACAAGTCAGGCGTACTGCTGGAATCGGGCAGCGTGGGGCAGCCGATCGGTGCGAAGCGGGGCATGGTGTGGAACCCGCCGGCCCAGCTCATGGGGAGTGAGGCCGAAGTTGAATTCGACCTGGTCAGCCCGCGAGACGCCTCGCTGGCGCTGCAGCAGGACCTCATCGCCAACCTGGCCCAGGAGGGCAACTTCCTGCGGGTGAGCCTGTCGGGCAGCGACCCGGCGCGCGTCACCCGGACCCTCAACCTGCTCAACGACCGCTTCGTCGCGGTGGTGGATGCGCTGAACAAGCAGCAGATGAGCGCGCTGGCCACCCAGCTGGAGAAGGACCTCGCCGACGTCAACACCCAGTTGCGCGACGCCGACGCGGCCCTCGAGAACTTCAAGGTCGCCACCATCACCAAGCCGACCGAAGGCACCGCCATCGCCGCCGGCATCGGGCTGACCCAGCCGACGGTGCTGACCGATTACTTCGCGCGGCGGGCGCAGCTGGAGGCCATCCAGAAGGATCGCCAGCGGCTGGCGACCGTGCTCGACAAGGCCCGGAGCGGCGAACAGGTGGCCGATGCGCTGGCGACCATTCCATCGGCGGCCAGCGCGCCGGACCTGACCCGCGCCCTGGGTGAGCTCGGCACCGCCGAGCAGCAGCTGATCGCGCTGCGGTCGCGCTATACCGACTCGATGAAGACCGTCCAGGACCAGGCCGCCAAAGTCGCCGAGCTGCGGACCCGGGTCATTCCCAATTACATCTCCGGGCTGAACGCCGCGCTGCGGGCGCAGGAGATCTCGCTGCAGGCCACCCTCGGCGATGCCAGCCGTGAGCTGCAGCAGATTCCCGGACGCACCATCACCGAGCAGAAGCTGACCCGGGACCGCGACATCCTGGCGCAGATGCACGGCAACCTCCAGCTGGAATACCAGCGGGCGCGCCTGGCCGAGGCCAGCGCGGTGCCCGACGTGCGGGTGCTCGATCCGGCGGTTCAGCCGCAGCGGCCCTCGAGCAACAGCGCCGTCATGCTGGTGCTCGCGGCGTTCGGCGTGAGCCTGGGCCTGGCATTGACGCTGGCGCTGCTGCTCGACCGGATCGACAAGCGGCTGCGGTATCCCGACCAGGTCAGCCGCGACCTCGGGCTCGGCATCCTGGGCGCCGTGCCGGGGCTCAAGAAGCTGCCCAGCGGCGAGCAGAACCCGGAAGACCTCGCCCAGGTGGTGGACGCGTTCCGGACCATCCGGATGAACGTGGCGCACGCCTACGGCGCGGCGGGGCCGGTGATGCTCACGGTGTCGAGCCCCGGACCGGGCGACGGCAAGTCACTGGTGTCGTCGAACCTGGCGCTTTCGTTTGCGGAGGCGGGCTATCGCACCCTGCTGGTGGATGGCGACATTCGCCGGGGTGAACTGCATGCCATGTTCGGCACCGACCGCCGCCCGGGCCTGCTGGATCACCTGATGGGCCAGTCGCCGCTCGATGCCATTGTGCGGACTACCAATCACAAGAACCTCACGCTGATCCCCTGCGGCACCCGGCATCACCATGGGCCGGAACTGCTGGGCTCGGCGACGATGCGCGAGCTGATCGCGACGCTCCGCGGTCAGTACGACGCCATCATCGTGGACAGCCCGCCGCTGGGCGCCGGCATCGACCCGTTCGTGCTGGGCACTGCCACCGGCAACATGCTGATCGTGCTGCGGTCGGGCGAGACTGATCGCCGGATGGCGGAAGAGAAGCTCAAGAATCTCGACCGCCTGCCCATCCGCCTCCTGGGCGCCGTGGTCAACGACGTGAACACGGCCGATGTACAGTACAAGAACTACCGCTACGTGTACGGCTACACGGCGGACGAGGAACCGATCGCACTTGAAGCGGGCACGGCGTAACGGCAACTGCGTGAACGGAACTGAAAAAGCGTGAACGGGACATCCTGCCCGTTCACGCTTTCCTGTTCACGCGTTTCAGTTTCGTTCACGCTGCTGCTGTCACACTGTCAATTACCTGCCGCAAACTCCCTCACCCGTGCCGACCCGCCCTCGCGCCTCAGCTCGCGCAGCGCGGTAGTGGCACGCAGCAGCAGCTCCACCGTGTCGGCATCGCTCGCGGCGAAGTCGCCCACGGCACAGATGCCGGCGCGGGTTTCCAGCCGGCGGTCTTCGCCGGCGATGGGTACCGACGCCGCCGCCAGCGAGCCACCTATGCGTTCCACCAGCTGCATCGCTCCGGTGGCGTCGGTCGAAGGAGCGATGACGGCAAACTCGGACGCGCCCAGCCGTCCCACCGCATCCGACACCCGGCCCGACTCCCGGAACACCAGTCCCACCCGCTCGGCCACGCGATCCAGGCCCTCGGCGTCGAGTTCTTCCGCGGCGTCGGGCGCGAACACCACGCAGGCAAGCGGCTGATGCCGTCGCTGCGCCTCGGAGCCGAGCTCCCGCGCCCGCCGGGCCAGCCCCCGCATGTTGTAGAACCCGCTCACATCATCGACCAGGCATTCCTCGCGCATCCGGTCTACCTCCACCTTCGACTGGATGAAGGTGCGCATCCGCAGCAACAACGACTCGCCATCCAGGGGCTGGCCCAGGAACTCCCAGGCGCCGGCGCGGTACGCCTCGAGCCGCTGGGCGCGGCCGGAGGGTCCTGACGTGGTGACGATGATGGGAGTGGTGGGACCAAAGCGGGGATCACTGCGCAGCGCCCGGCAGATGTCGAAACCGTGCATGTCGGGCAACTGCGCGTCGAGGATGACGAGGTCGGGCTGCGCCTGGTGCATGCGCTCGAGTGCCTGCCGTCCGGTGTACGCGCGGATGACCGCATAACCGTTGGGCGCGAGGATGCTCTCGAGGGACCGCGCCGACCATTCCTGGTCGTTGGCCACCAGGACCAGCGGGGGCTGGGCACTAGGGTCTCGCTCTGCCATGAGCTCCTTCATCGAGGGTGCCGCGGGGAACCAGGACCCGAGCCGAAGCGGCTGAGCGCAGTCGTGGCTGGGGCCGTTATGCAGGAGTCGTGCGAAAAACTGCGCGCGAGCCAAGCGATTGTCAATCAAAGGCTTGGCCTGCAGCCAGCCGAAATCTCGACAGCGATTCGCTGTCGCAGCGCCACACTTGCCCGCCACGCACCTGGCCCGCGCCTGGCGGCGGTGACGCGACCATGCGGCACCTGTTGGCCCGGGGCAACGCCTGCGGCGCCCATACCGGAAGAAGTCCAACTGTTCAGTGCGCCATAACCTGGTGTCCCATGGTACGTTACGAGCCCCGCCCCGGCCCTCCCCATCACGGCGCCATCCTTGAAGTGTGACGCTGCCGGGAAGCACCAAGTGGAAACGGCGTTGTGGGGAGGAACGAAACCTTGAAAACCAACGACCAGGCACCCGAGGACGCCCCGGAGGCGGAACCGGCAGCCAAGCCGGCCACCAAGCCGCAACGCGAAGAGGCCGCGGCTGACCGGCGGGGATTTCTCCATCGGCTGGCCAGCTTTGGCCTGGGCGAAGAGCCCGACCACCTGCTGGTGCCCAGGCCCCGGCTGCTGCCGGCCGAATCATCCGAGGCTGGAGATTGACTCGTTCGATACCTGTTTGCGTGCGCTGCGTCACGCGGTCACCGCGTTGAGCGCATATCTTGCATGGCGGCCATTGTCATGCCTTCGACCAGGAGTGCCATGCGCCACCTGATCCTGATCTTCGTTTGCAGCATACTGTCGCTGGCGCCGGCCTCGCTGGCCGCCCAGGACTCCGTTCCCGGTCAAACTGGTCGCGCCATGGCCAGCCGGGCAGAGCTCGAGGGCCAGGTTGCCGCAGCGACCGACGCGGAGGCGCGTGCCGCCATCCAGAGTCGGCTCACCAACGGCGACCTCAAGCCGGGTGATCTCGTTGCGCTCTCGGTGATCGAAGAATCCACCCTGACCGACACCTTCACGGTGCGGGCCGGCCAGACCCTGCTCCTGCCCAACATCCCCGAGTTCTCGGTCAAGGGCGTGCTGCGCTCCGAGCTGCAGCCGTTCATGGCGCAGAAGATCGCGCAGTACGTCCGGAACCCGCAGGTGGACGCCGTCTCGCTGGTGCGGGTCGCGGTACTCGGCTCGGTGGGTGCACCGGGGTTCTACACCGTGCCGGCCCAGATGCCGGCATCGCAGGTGGTGATGGTGGCGGGCGGGCCGGGAGCGCAGGGTGACGTCAACAAGGTCGAATTGCGACGAGGCCAGGTGGTGGTCCTCGAGGAAGAGGAGATGGCCGACGCCTTCGCCGCCGGCACATCAGTGGACCAGCTCGGCGTCCAGGGCGGCGATCAGTTCGTGGTGGGCAGCAAGCCGGGCGGACTGCGCGGTGCGCTGCAGACGGTCGGACTCATCACCGGTGTCTTCACGGGAATTTATTTTGCAACTCGGATCTTCTGAGCAGCCGGTCGCGAGGGAAGCCGGCGTGAGCCTCACCGGTGTGCAGCACGCGCCTGCGCGGGCGCGGCCGTCGCGGGCGTCGGCACCCACGGTGCTGGTGCCCGAGCAGGCCGGTGCGCCGGTGGCGCTCGAGCGCACCGATCGGGCGCGCCGGGCGGTGAACTTCCTGGTGGCGCTGGTCGGCCTGATCCTGGCCGCGCCGGTGATGCTGGTGGTGGCGCTGCTGGTACGACTCACGTCGAGGGGCCCGGTCATCTACACCCAGACCCGGGTGGGTCTCGACCGGCGCGGCGATGGCCCCGAGAGCCACAACCGGCGACGGCTTGAGGACGTCGGCGGCAAGCCGTTCAGGATCTACAAATTCCGCACGATGACGGTGCAGGCGGAGAACGGAAGCGGTGCGGTCTGGGCCCAGAGCGACGACCCACGGGTGACCTGGATCGGCCGCTACCTCCGGCAGTACCGGCTGGACGAGCTGCCCCAGCTGGTCAACGTCCTCAAGGGCGAGATGAACGTGGTCGGCCCGCGTCCGGAGCGTCCCACTATCTTCCGGCAGTTGCGCGAGCACATCCACGAGTACCCGCTGCGGCAGCGCGCCAAGCCGGGGATCACGGGGCTGGCCCAGATCAACCATCACTACGACCGGTCGATCGAGGACGTGCGGACCAAGGTCACCTACGACCTCGAGTACATCCGCAAGCAGAGTGTGCTCGAGGATCTCAAGATCATGTTCCAGACCATCCCGGTAATGCTGTTCCGGCGCGGGGGCTGGTGATCCCGTGACCGCACCGGCAAAGCCGTTCCCGATCTTCGGCAGCATTGCCGCGCGGCCCGCGGTGCTGATTCCGTGGGCCGTTGCCGCCATCGCCTTCGTGGTGCTGTTCCTCAAGCCGGCGCAGCTGCTGGTCAACGACTGGTGGAACAACCCGGAGGCCGGGCACGGGCTGCTGCTGGCGCCCATCGCCATCTGGCAGGCGTGGAAGCGCGGGTTGCGCCCGGATCGCGCACCTGCCATCGGCTGGGGCATCGCCATCCTGCTGGGCGCAGTCATCCTGCGGTATCTCTCCGGGCTCGCGGCCGAAGTGTTCACCATGCGCATGTCTATGGTGGGCGCGCTGGCCGGCCTGGTGATCTTCGCCTGGGGCTGGAAGCAGCTGCTGCACTGGTGGCTGCCGTTCGCGCTGCTGGCGCTGTCCATTCCCTGGCCGGCCCTCATCACCACCACCCTGGCGCTGCCGCTCCAGTTCCAGGCCTCGAAGATGGGCGCAGCCCTGCTCGAGATGCGGGACATCCCGGTGCGGCTCTCGGGCAACGTGATAGCGCTGCCGGGACACCAGCTCTTCGTCACCGAGGCATGCAGCGGGCTTCGCTCGCTTACCGCGCTTACCGCGCTCGGCGTCATGGTGGGCGGGCTCTGGCTCCGCCATCCCATCAGCCGCGTCGTACTCCTGCTCCTCGCCATCCCCGTCGCCATCCTCATCAACGCCGTCCGGGTATTCTTCACCGGGTTCCTGGTCTACTTCGTGGACCCGAAGCTGGGTGACGGCTTCATGCACATGACAGAGGGATGGCTGCTGTTCGTGGTGGCGTTCGGCATCCTGGGGCTGCTGGCCTGGGCCGCGAGCGGGATCGAGAACCGTTTCCTGGGGAGGAACGCCAATGCGTAACTGGCACCGCTGGGCCCCGGCCGGCTGCTTCAGCTTCGGTTGCCTGCTGCTGCTGAGCGTGCAGCGGCAGGTGGCCATGCCGCTGCGGGGCGACCTCGATTCCCTGCCCCGTGAGATCGCCGGCTTCACCGGCTACGACCAGGTCATCAGCGATGACGAGCAGGCCGTGGCCGGCATGTCGCACTACTCGCTCCGCACATTCGTCGATGCCGACACGGTACCGGCGTTCTCGGTGTATGTGGGCTACTACGAACAGCAGACCCAGGGCCGGACCATTCACTCGCCCCGAAACTGCCTGCCGGGCGCGGGGTGGGAGGCGCTGGCCTCCAGCCGCGAGCCGGTGGTGGTGGGCAACGATACCGCGCTGGTCAATCGCTACGAACTGGCCAACAAGGATGTCCGCGCGCTGGTCTACTACTGGTACCAGGGCCGGGGCCGGGTGGCCTCGAGCGAGTACGCCGTGAAGTGGGACCTCCTTCGCGATGCCGCCCTCACCGGCCGCACCGAGGAGGCGCTGGTCCGCATCGTGATACCGCTCAATGACGACCGTATCACCCAGCCCGATTCGCTGGCCCAGCAGATCGCACGCATCATGATGCCGCAGGTCGCGGCGATCCTGCCCGCGGGGGAATAGGCATCCAGCCGCGCGCTGTGCCGTCCGGGTTCATCGGGCGGCTGCCCAAGACCGAGACCCACCTTCATATCGAGGGGGCCCTGCCGCTGGAGTTGCTGCGGCAAGTGGCCCCTGATCGCTTTCCCGGGGGGGAGCCGCCCTGGTGGGCACCGGGCTACCGCTATCCGGACTTCGGCACGTTCGAGGCCGGGTTGCTGGCCAACGCGGCGCTCTGGTACACGTCGCCCGACCGATACCACGAGGCTGCCCGGGTGATTTTCGGCGGCCTGGTGGCGCAGAATGTCCGCTATGTCGAGACCAGCTTCCACCTCCCTATCGGTGCGATCATCGGCGCCGACCCTCGCGACATCCTCGACGCCATCCGCTCCGCTGCTCCACCCGGGCTCATCGTCCGGGTGTTCGCCGGCATGCGCCGGATCGACTACACCCCCGCGCTGGCGCCAGTCATCGAGTCACTCCACACCTGGGAGCATCTGGCGGGCATAGACCTCCACGGCCAGGAGCAGTGGCCGCTCGAGCCGTGGAGCGCACCGGTCTGGCGCCGAATGGTGGAGGCTGGCAAGGTGACCAAGGCCCACGCTGGAGAACTGGCCGGGGCCGACAGCGTGCGGATGGTGGTGGAGCAGCTGGGGGTGCGGAGGGTGGAGCACGGCATTCGCGCCATCGAGGACCCCGCGGTGGTGGAGCTCCTCCTGGCCAGGGACGTCACCTGCGACACCTGCCCGATAAGCAACGTGATGCTGGGCGTGGTGACATCAATGGAAGCGCACCCCCTGCCCCGCCTGATCGAGGCGGGGGTTCGCTGCACCGTCAGCACCGACGATCCGTTCTGCTTCGGCAACACCCTTACCGACGAGTATGCCGCCCTGGAAGCGGATATGCAGCTGTCACGGGCGCAGCTGGCGCAGGTAGCGCGGAATGGATTCGAGGTGGCGCTGATGGATGATGCGAGCCGGAAGAGGTGCCTGGCGGAGCTCGATCACGTGGCCCAAAACGCACAGTGGAGTGGTGAGTAGCGAGTGGGATGTGGGAAGTGGATGGAATCTATTCTACCACCCACTTCCCACATGCTACTCGCTCTTGGTCAGCCCTGCCCTACCACCAATCCTTCGCCGCGACCGGCCTTGCGGGTACTCTGGACCGATCCCGCTCGCCGGCTGGCCCGGATCGCGGCGTAGCCCAGCAGCACGAAGGCCGTGGTGCCCAGCA
>DASTUF010000121.1:0-3900 GCA_035759745.1 Gemmatimonadales bacterium | reverse complement strand
CGAGGGTGACTCGATCCGCACCGGCGTCACCGCCATTCTGCCGCACGGGGAGAATCCGTTCTTCTCTCGCGTCCCCGCCGCGATCGTCGTCGGCAACGGCTTCGGCAAGCTGGTGGGCAGCACCCAGGTCAATGAGCTGGGCGAGCTCGAGACCCCGATTCTCCTGACCTGCACCCTCTGCGTCTGGCGCGCTGCCGATGCATTGGTCGGCTGGATGCTGGAGCAGCCGGGCATGGAAGACGTCCGCTCCATCAACCCCGTTATCGGCGAGACCAACGACGGCACCCTCAACGCCATCCGCTCGCGGCCCATCACCGCGGAGCACGTGCGCTCGGCGATTGCCGCCGCCGATTCCGGCACAGTCGTCGAGGGCAGCGTCGGCGCCGGCACCGGCACCATCGCCTTCGGTTGGAAGGGCGGCATCGGCACCTCGTCGCGCCTGCTGAGTGAGCGCCAGGGTGGCTGGACCGTCGGCGTCCTGGTCCAGTCCAACTTCGGCGGCGCGCTCACGATTGGCGGGGTGCCGTTCTGGAAGGAACTCCCGCCGGGAAGCGAGAGGGGGCGCAGGGCCGACGGCTCCATCATCATCGTCGTAGCCACCGACGCGCCCCTCTCTGACCGCAACCTCCGCCGCCTCGCCAATCGCACCCTCATGGGACTCGGCCGCACCGGATCCTACGCCTCCAACGGCTCCGGCGACTACGTCATCGCGTTCTCGACTCACCCGGCGGTCCGCCGAAGCGCTACGCCCTACGCCCTACGCCCTACGCCCGAACTTTCCAACGACGCGGTCTCCCCCCTCTTCGAGGCCGCCGCCGAGGCGACCGAGGAAGCGGTGCTCAATTCGCTGTTCCAGGCCACCACGGTCGAGAGCCGGGGCGGACGCATCGAGGCCATCCCGCTTGACCGGGTTCGTGCATTGCTTCGGGATCGCGCGCGCCAGTAGCATCCAGCATGCGACCATCCAGCACCGCTCGGCTCCTGCTGGTCACAGCCGCCGTGTTGTTCTCGACCGGTGGTGCCGCCATCAAGGCCACTGCCTTCTCCGCCTATCAGGTGGCCTCGCTCCGGTCGGGCATCGCTGCGCTGACCCTGCTACTGCTCATCCCCGCGGCTCGGCGCGGCTGGTCCTGGCGCGCCCTCGCAGTGGGCGTCACCTACGCCGCGACGCTCTTCCTGTTCGTCGTCGCCAACAAGCTCACCACCTCCGCCAACACCATCTTTCTCCAGAGCACCGCACCACTCTACCTGCTGGTGCTGGCACCCTGGCTGCTGAGGGAACCGCTTCGCCTCAAGGACGTCTGGTTCATGGTCGCGGTGGGCGTGGGACTGGCGCTCTTCTTCGTGACCCGCGACGCTCCGGTCGCGACAGCACCCGACCCCTTCACCGGTAATCTCCTCGCCGCCATCTCCGGGGTCACGTGGGCACTCACCCTCATCGGGCTCCGCTGGCTCGGCTCCACCAACGGCGGCGAATCCCAGTATCCCGCCATGGTGGCGGGCAACGCGCTGGTGTTCATCGTGGTATTGCCGCTGGCCCTCCCGCTGGCACAGTCCACGCCGCTCGACTGGGGCGTGATCATCTACCTCGGCGCGATCCAGATAGGCGTGGCGTACGCCTGCCTCGCGAAGGGCATCCGCGACGTCCCGGCGGTGGAGGCGTCGATCCTGCTGCTGGTAGAGCCCGCGCTGAACCCGCTCTGGGCCTGGGGCATCCACGGCGAAGTGCCGAGCGTGCTGGCACTCACAGGTGCCGGGATAATCTTCGGGGCGACGGTGGTGAGATCCGTCATGGAGAGCAGGGAGGCGAGAGCCCGAAGTGGAGATTTGAGAGTCGAGAGTTGAGAGGCTCGCGGCTTGAACGCCGAGGCGCCCGATGCTGATCGAGACTATAGCTATCCGTGGCAGCCGTGCTCCCTTCTGGGACCGCCACATGAGCCGGCTCCACCGCGCGGCCGAGGAGCTGGGCCTGCCCTCGCCCGACGCCTCCGAGCCGACCGGCGGCAACGACCGGATCCTGCGGCTGATGCTGGGGAGGACGGGGACCTCGACCAAGCTCCGCGACCTCGGCAGCCAGGGCCCCGTCCGCCTCGCCACTGTCAACGTCCTCCACCGGCCCTACCCGCGGAAGACAGTCGAGCGCGCCGCCTTCGATCAGGCCCTGGCCGAGGCCCAGGCGGCTGGGGCCGACGAGCCGCTGCTGCTGGCCGACGAGGGCTTTGTCGCCGAAACCGCCCGATTCGCCGTCGTCTGGGAGGACGAAGCCGGTCGCCTTTCGGCGCCGCCCCTCGCCCTCGGTATCCTGCCCAGCATCGGCCGGGCTCGCCTGGAAGAGCTCAGCGGCGGCATCGTCGAGCGCGCCATCGACCGGGCCGGACTCGACGGTCGGTCCATGGCCCTGGTGAACGCTGTCCGCGGGGTCGTCCGGATCGCGTCGCTCGACGGAACCAAAGTGCCCCAGAGTGCGTTGCTGGAAAGGCTTGCAGAGCGCTTCTGGCCTTGACCCACCCACTTCCGGCGCGCTATCTTCTCGCCCTTGTTCGGGGGCCTTTGCCCCTTTCGTGGTGGCTGTAGCTCAGTTGGTTAGAGCGCCTGACTGTGGCTCAGGAGGCCGGGGGTTCAAGTCCCCTCAGCCACCCTTCGGCGTGGTGCTGCGGCGCGGTGCCGGGCTGGCGGGCGGCGCTGCGAGAGACGGGTCGAAGGTCCGTAGCTCAATTGGTAGAGCACCGGTCTCCAAAACCGGGGGTTGGGGGTTCGATTCCCTCCGGGCCTGTGCGGGATCGTCGCAGTTGAGGGATCAGGGGCGGACTGCTGTCCGCCCGGCAGCACACATGGCGCTATCGTCTAGGGGCCTAGGACACAGCCCTCTCAAGGCTGGAACACGGGTTCGAATCCCGTTAGCGCTATGCAGCAGGGGAGCCACGGGGCGCAGTGGCGCTCCGCCGGGCTCCGGGAATGGGCCCCATCGTCTATCGGTTAGGACGCGACCCTTTCAAGGTCGAGAGACGGGTTCGATTCCCGTTGGGGCTGTGCCCAGGCGCGCTGGGGCAAAGCGCACCGCTAGCTCAACTGGCAGAGCAGGGGACTCTTAATCCCAAGGTTGAAGGTTCGATTCCTTCGCGGTGCATCACAACACGAGCAACATCTTCAGAGACGCGCCCCGCGGCGCGTTTCGTCGTTTATCTTCCCCTTTCGGGCGGCCAACAGGCCGCCCCTGATCTCACTTTCCACTTCCCACTTCCCACTTCCCACTTCCCACTTGATGCTCATTCTCCTCGTCGACGACGACGACTCGGTCCGATCCAGCACCAGCCGGCTCCTCGCGCGCGCCGGCTACAGCGTGCTCGAAGCCCGGTCCGCGCGCGAGGCGCGCGAGCGCTGGCTCACCGGGCAGAAGGAGATCGGGCTCCTGCTCACCGACCAGGCGCTGGGTGATGGCGACGGCGTCGAGCTGCTCAATGCCCTGCGGGGCGATCGCGCGGAGCTGCCGGTCGTGCTCTACTCCGGGCACGATGCCAGCTCGCTGCGGAGCGGCGCCGGCCTGCCCGCCGATGTGCATCTCCTCGGCAAGCCGTTCACCCGGGATGATCTGCTCGCCGTCGTCCGCACCGCGCTCACCGGAACCTTGCCGTCGGCCGGCTGATTCGCCCTGCCATCGCGCGCAGGCCCGCACTAGTTTGCGGCATGGCCTCATTCCGACATAGCGCGCGCCGGGTCCTCGGCGCCGTGGCCGTCCTGCCGCTTCTCCTTTTCCGTTCCGGGCCGCCATCAGGGGCCGAGCCGCCGAGCCGCCGAACCGCATCAGGGGCGGACGGAAGTCCGCCCGCGTTGGTGGTCCTTCTCGTCGTTGACCAGATGCGGCCCGACTACCTCGAGCGCTTCGATCGCGACTTCGAGGGC
>DASTUF010000120.1:0-8522 GCA_035759745.1 Gemmatimonadales bacterium | reverse complement strand
ACGTTGCCGGCGTAGGTGACGAGGTTGCCCTGGAGCCGGCCGAACACTTCGGCGTTGCCCCGGAAGACCAGCAGGTGGCCGGTCTGGGTCTGGTCGGAGCCGATGCTGTAGGCGCCGGCGCGGGCCTGGCCGCCGGGCACTCGCACCCGCAGGGCGGAGTCGGGCAGCCGGTCCAGCTGGATCAGCTGATGTTCGAGTTCGGCGGGGCGTTCCAGCGAAGAGAGATCGATGACCGGGCCGTCGGTGCCGGCGAGCGGGATGGGCCGAGGCCGGACCGCGGGTGGGGTGCTGTCCTGGTTGTCGCCGCGGATCTGCTGGAAGAACTGCCGGACCACAGATGAAACCGATTCAACCGCTGATGAAACTGATGATTCCGCAGAATTGCCCGGCGCGGAGGCGCGGGCCGGCTGGGTCGCGGCGGCCGCCAGAAGCAACGCGAGAATTGAAGCTGAGCTGACCTTACGCATGGGCCGCTCCCGCGCGGGGGAGGGCCATGAGCCGGCGCAGGGCGAAGAGCCCGCCGACGTAGATCAGGGTGATGCCGAGCGAGAGCAGGGCGAGTCGGAGCGGGGTGGCGAACCACGCCTGGGCGGTGCCGAGCCACGGCTGCTCCACGATGTTGGCAAACCCGCCGCGCAGGGCGACCCAGAGCCACTGGCTGGCAGTGTCGCCCGCCCACGTTCCCACCGATGAAACCGCATCCGGGTTGGCGAGGGTCCAGATGACGCTGGCGGCCATGGTGCCGAGTACGGCGCAAAGCACAACGCTGACGGTGACCAGAGCCCGACGGCTTGCAAGCAGGCGCTTGCGGGAGGTGGCGAGCGACCGGAGCGCGAAGGGGTCCGGCAGGGCCACGCGCTGCAGCACGAGATCGGAGAAGGCGAGCGACGGGGAGAAGAACGGCAGCGACTCGAGCCGGGCGATCAGGGTGGACTGGGCCGCGAGCTCCGCCCGACAGTGGTTGCAGCCGGAGAGGTGGGCCTCGGCGGGTGCATGCAACGGCGATTCGGCGTCGCCCGACAGCAGGACGTCGAAGTCGTCGAACGCAAGGTGGGCACCGGACGGACTGGTCATGATTGACGCCTCCTACGGAGGTGGCCGGGACGGGGTTTCATTGGCGAAGGTGCTCCAGCGCACGACGCAATTCGTGACGGGCGCGGTGGATGTAGGTCTTGACGGTACCGAGAGGGAGGTCGAGGATCTGGGCGATTTCCTCGTAGGCGTAGCCCTCGACGTGGCGCAGCAGAATGCAGGAGCGATACTCGGGCCGGAGCTGGGCAATTGCCTTCTCGATTTCGCCGCCCAATTCGATGGACGCGACGGCATCGAGGGCCGACTCGCCCCGCGAGCCTATCTGCAACGCGGTAGCCTCGACCGCGTCGGGGGTCGCGGCATGGGGCGAACCCTCGAGCGAGAGGGTGTCGAGCTCGCGGCGCCGCAGCTGATCGATGGCGGCGTTGTTGGCGATCTTGAAGATCCAGGACGAGAACTTGTACTCGGGCCTATACGAGTCGAGCGCGTTGAGCGCCTTGATGAAGGTCTCCTGGGAGAGATCCTCAGCCAGCTCGCGGTCGCGCACCATGCGATAGACCAGCGAGAAGATGGGCCGCTCGTAGCGGCGCACCAGTTCGCGGTAGGCGGTCTCGGCGCCGGAACGCGCCAAGGCGACGACCTCCTGGTCGGTGAGTCCCTGGATTCCCTCTCGCCGCGCCATCAGGCTCGGGTCGCCCAAGTTGCGGCGACCGATGCGGCGGGACTACATTCAGCGCCTATGTTCGCCTCACACAGTGAGTTACCCGTCTCGGGCGGTCCGGAGAAGCGGGCCTATGTCCGAGCGATGTTCACTGCCATCGCCCCGACATACGACCGGCTCAATCGCATCATCAGCCTGCGGCTCGACCTGTACTGGCGGCGGCAGGCACTTCGGCGGCTCGACTGGGAGCGGGTGCCGACAGGAACGTACCTCGACCTGTGCGCCGGCACACTGGACTTCTCGGCAGCGCTGGCCCGGCAGCCCGGGTTCCGCGGCCGGATCATGGGCGCGGACTTTGTCCAGCCGATGCTGGAGCTGGGTCGCCACAAGTCCGACCGGGTGTCACCGGTAACGTCGGATGCACTGGCGCTGCCGTTCCCCGACGCATCCTTCGACGGTGCGGTTGTCGGGTGGGGAGTCCGAAACCTGGCCGATCTCGACGCGGGGCTTCGCGAGGCGCATCGCGTGCTGCGTCCCGGCTCCCGATTCGTGGTGCTCGAGATGAGCACGCCACCCCGTCAACCATTGCGCGGGCTGTACCTCGGCTATTTCGAGCATGTGCTGCCGCGCATCGGCCAGCTGGTGTCGAAACATAGGACGGCCTACAACTGGCTACCAGAGTCGGCGCGTTCGTTCCCGGAGCCGCCGGAGCTGGCCAGGCGCATGGAGGCGGCGGGGTTTGCCGAGGTGGGGTTCCATCGGTTCCTGGGCGGGGTAACCGCGGTGCACTGGGGGGCGAGGAGTGAGAAGTGAGAAGTCAGAAGTGAGAAGTGGGACGTGGGCCGCCCTTACGTCAATGCGAGACCGCAAAGCGGTCGAAGCAATCTGGCTGCTTATCGACGACCCCTGGCGCTCTCTCCCACGAGCCGTCACGCTGGCTGTTCACGCGGCTAACAGCCGCTGCTCGGCACGTGTCGCCTTCGGCGACATCTCTCACCGCGCATCTGGCGGGCGCACGAGCCGTGCCCCCCTCCCAGCTTTCAACTCTCGACTGATACATGGCCCTCGATAATCTCCGGGATTTCATTGGCGCGATCGACGCCGCTGGCGAGCTGGTGCGCATCACGGAGCCGGTGCGGGCGCGGCTGGAAGTGGCCGCGATAGCGGACCGGTGCATGAAGATGCCGGGGGGCGGGCCGGCGCTGCTGTTCGAGCATGTGCTCCTCGAGAATGGCGCACGCAGCGCGCATCCGGTCGCGATCAACCTGTTCGGGTCGATGCGGCGGATGTGCCTGGCGCTCGGGGTGGATCGGCTGGACGAGGTGGGCGACCGGATCAGCGAGATGCTGGAGCTCAAGGTGCCCGAGGGAATCATGGGCAAGCTGGCGATGCTGCCGAGGCTGGCGGAGATGGCCAAGTTCCCGCCCAAGGTGAAGGGCGGAAAGCCGCCCTGCCAGGAGGTGGTGCTGCGCGAGGGCGAGATCAATCTCGATGTGATCCCGTTCCTCACAACCTGGCCCCAGGATGGCGGGCGGTACATCACGCTGCCGATGGTGATCACCCGCGACCCGGTAAAGGGCACCCGCAACGTGGGGATGTACCGGGTGCAGGTGCTGGGGCGCGACACGCTGGCGATGCACTGGCAGCGCCACAAGGTAGGCGCGGCGCACTGGCGCGAGATGGCGGAGCGGGGCGAGAAGATGCCGGTTGTGATCGCGCTGGGGGGCGATCCCGCGAGCATCTACTCGGGTTCGGCGCCGCTGCCGCCCACAATTGACGAGTTCATCTTCGCCGGGTTCCTGCGAAAGCACCCGGTGGAGCTGGCGAAGGCGATCACCTGCGACCTCGAAGTGCCGGCCGAAGCGGAGATGGTGATTGAAGGCTACATCGATCCGGCGGAAGACCTGGTGATGGAAGGTCCCTTCGGTGACCATACCGGGTTCTACTCGCTCGCCGATCTCTATCCCAAGGTTCACGTCACCGCGGTGACGATGCGGAAGCATCCGGTCTACCCTGCGACGCTGGTGGGGCGGCCGCCGATGGAGGATTTCTACCTGGGTCACGCCACCGAGCGGATCTTCCTGCCGCTGCTGCGGCTCACGGTGCCGGAGATCGTGGACTACCACATGCCGGCGCCGGGGATCTTCCACAACCTGGTGTTCGTGTCGATCGACAAGCAGTACCCGGGGCAGGCGTACAAGGTGATGAACGCGCTCTGGGGCCAGGGGCTGATGTCGCTGGCGAAGGTGCTGGTGATCCTGGACAAGGAAGTGAACGTGCAGGATCCGGACGAGGCATGGTGGGTGGCGCTCAACCACATCGACCCCGCCCGTGACGTGATCTTCACGCGGGGGCCGGTGGACGTGCTGGACCACGCGTCGCAGCAGTTCACGTACGGCAGCAAGATGGGGATCGACGCGACCCGCAAGTGGCCGGAGGAAGGGTTCACACGGGAGTGGCCGGATGTGATCGAGATGGATGGGGAGACGAAGGCTGCGGTGGATCGACTGTGGCCGAAGCTTGGACTAAGTGGGAAGTGGGGAGTGGGAAGTGGGAAGTAGCGTGCGGGAGGGGCAGACGTTTGCGGGAGAGAGTCTCTTCACCCGCTACATCAACTTCGTAAAGCTGCCGCACACGCTGTTCGCGCTGCCATTCGCGTTGCTGGGGATCCTGGCGGCGAGCAGGGTTGCCCCGGTGACATGGCGGCAGGTCCTGCTGGTGGCGGTGGCTTTCAGCTCGGCGCGGTGGGTGGCGATGGGGTTCAACCGGATCGCCGATCGCGAGTTCGATGCGCGCAATGCGCGGACCGCCGCGCGGGAGCTGCCGAGGGGGGCGCTGACGCTGACGCAGGCATGGGCGTCGGTCATCGTGGCGGGGCTGGTGTTCGTGGTATCGGCGGGGCTGCTCAATCCGCTCTGCGCGCTGCTGGCGCCGGCGGCGCTGGCGTGGGTGGTGGCATACTCGTACACCAAGCGGTTCACGTCGTGGCCGCATCTGTGGCTGGGGATGAGCCTGGCGATCGCACCGGTTGGCGGATATCTGGCAATCGCGGGGCAGTGGAGCGAGCCGGGCTGGTTGCTGCTGGCGATCGCCCTGGCGGTGGCGACGTGGGTGGCGGGGTTCGACATCTTCTACGCGCTGCCGGATGAGGCGTTCGACCAGCGCGAGGGCCTGCGGAGCGCGGTGGTGCGGCTGGGGCAGCGGAAGGCGATCCTGACGGCGAAGCTGCTGCACGGGATCACGATCCCGATGCTGGCGCTGTTCGGGTGGGGAGCGGGGTTCGGGCTGTGGTACTTTGCTGGAGTGGTGGTGGCGGCGCTGATCCTGGCGTACGAGCACCGGCTGGTGCAGCCGGGGGACCTGAGCCGGCTGGACGCGGCGTTTTTCACGATGAACGGGGTCATGTCGGTCGCAGTGTTTGGCTTCGCGCTGGTCGACAGGCTGGTCAGGGGGTAGGGGTCAGGGGTCAGGGGTCAGGGATCAGGGATTTCACCACGAAGAGACGAAGGACACGAAGTCAACCACGGAGACACGGAGCCCACGGAGCTTCACGGAGAAAAGCCGTTTGTTGTGGGTGCCATTCCGAGGCAACGCCGCCTACTGCACACCCACAATAAAAGAGTACAAGGTCCTCGATATCTCCGTGTCCTCTGTGGCTCCGTGGTTGCTTTTGCAGTTCTTCGCGTCCTTCGTCTCTTCGTGGTTAAATACAGAAGCCAACTGTGAGGAGCCGGACGTGAGCAAGGCACTCCCCATCGTGTTCGCCATTACCGGCGCGAGTGGGGCACCGTATGCGGTGCGGCTGCTGGCGGTGCTGGCGCATGCCAAGGTGCCGGTCTGGCTGATCGTATCGAGCCATGGGCAGCGGCTGCTGGAGCAGGAGAGCGGCATCGGGACGATGGACGAGCTCAAGTCCGCGACCGGCGGGGACTGGTCGACTGTCACGCCCTTCACCGACAATGACCGCGGCGCGCTGCCGGCGTCAGGGAGCCAGCGGACGCGCGGCATGGTGGTCTGCCCCTGCTCGATGGGCACGGTCTCCGCCATCGCCCACGGCAGCAGCCGGTCGCTGGTGGAGCGCGCGGCCGACGTGACGCTCAAGGAGCGCCGCCGGCTGGTGGTGGTGCCGAGGGAGACGCCTATGTCGCTGGTGCACCTGAAGAACCTGACGCTGCTGGCGGAGGCGGGAGCGACGGTGCTACCGGCGGCGCCGGGGTTCTATCACCGTCCCACCGAGGTGGCACAGCTGGTGGACTTCGTGGTGCAGCGGGTGCTGGACCAGTTCGAGCTGGACATCGACCTCGCTCCCCGCTGGAACGGCTGACGCAGCGTGCGGCTGGGGATCATCTCCGACACGCACGGCAAGCTGCTGCCGGAGGTGTTCGAGGTCTTCAAAGGTGTTGATCGCATTCTGCATGCCGGCGACGTTGGCTCGGCGGACATCCTCACCGAACTCGAAGCGCTGGCCCCGGTCACCGCTGTATACGGCAACACTGATGGGTGGGGCCTGCGGGCGAAGCTGCCCAGGGTGGCGAAGCTGCGGCTGGACGGCTTCGACATCGTGGTGACCCATGGCGACCAGTTCGGTACGCCGACACCGGAGGCGCTGCACGAGGCGTTTCCCGAGGGCGAGATCCTGGTCTTCGGACATACGCACCGGCCGCTGGTGGAGACGGTGGACGTGGTGGTCACCGCGATGAACCCGGGCAGCGCGGGCGCGCCGAGGCATGGGCTGCCGCCGAGCGTGGGGATCATGGAGCTGGAGCCGGGGATTCCGCCAAGGGCGAGGCTGGTGCCGATGCTCGACTAGTGGGAAGTGGGAAGTGGACGTGCTCACCGGAAGGAGCGGGCATGGCACCTCGGGCGATCGGACTCATGCTGGTGGTAGCGGCGTGCGGTTCCGCGGATGGTGCGTCGGGTGGCATAACGGTGCGGGACAGCGCCGGCGTCCAGATCGTCGAGCATGAGCTGGCGGCGCTCGATGCAGTGTGCCGGGTGGATTCGGTTCCGTCGGTCCGGATCGGGGTGGCCGAGGGGCCGGAGGAGTACATGTTCTATCGGCTCTTCGGGGCCACGCAGCTGTCCGATGGCCGGATCGTCATCGTGAACCAGGGCAGCCAGGAGATCCGGTATTACGCGCCCGACGGGACGTTCCTGCAGCGCGCGGGCCGAGGGGGAGAGGGGCCAGCCGAATTCTCCAACGCGTTCTACATCTGGCAGACCCGGGGCGACACGGTGTACGTGGGCGATTACCGCCCGTGGCAGTTCGAAGTGTTCTCGCCTGAGGGTGAGTGGATCAGGGGCGTGAGACCAGAGCCGCCCTACGCGAATTTGCCCGGCGTTATCAGCGTGCTGGCTGATGGGCGGCTGGTGCTGGCCAAGGATGAGTCTTGGAAGTTCGGTGCCCCCGGCTTCGTTCCCGACTCACTGACCGTCGTGGTCCATTCCGCGGATGGAACCCGTAGCGACTCACTCGTGCGGCTGGAGAACGGCCACTGGGGACGGCCTGGCGGATCGAACAGCGTCCGCTCCTACCGCTTCTTCGAGTCCTTCGCCCAGGTGAGTGCCCGTGGGAGCACCATCGCGCTGGGCCACGGTTCTCGGCCGGAGTTGCGTTTGTACGGCGCCAGCGAAGCTCCCGCGCTCCAGTCGATCGTGCGCTGGTCCGTTCCGGACCGGGCGGTCACGCCGTCGGACGTCGACGCCGAACGCGATCGAATCAACGACGAGTATGGAAATCCGGACTTGGTCGACGCCGCGCAACCGGTGGCAGATAGCTTCCCGGCGTTCTCATGGGTAGAGATGGGCCGGGATGGCCGTATCTGGGTACGCGAGTACCGCCGGCCGACGGAGCCGAGCGGGCAGCGCTGGATCGGGTTCGACGGGTCGGGTCGTTTCGCCTGCACTGCCACGATGCCGAGCGACGATGTGGTGCTCGAGTTCGGTGCGGACTATGTGCTCATGAAGGATCCGGACGCCGACGGGGTGGAGCGGGTGTCACGATTCAGGCTGGGTGCGCCGGGAGGGATGTGAAGGGGATGCGTGCCCCGAGTCTTCCTTCGGGTCCGCAGATGACGCGGATGGAATTCGGATGACGCTGATGGGATGCGCCTTTGGGAGACATCGGCGCTCGCGGCTCCTGAGAGGGCGGGTGGCTGTCAATCAGGCGCGATCGCCACGCCGCCCGTGTGCGTCAGCAGCCGGCGGGTGCCGGAACAGGGTCGAGACCGGCATTGCCGAGCAGGGTGATGCCGCTGCCGGAGAGCGTCGCGGCGCCGCACACAGCATTGTTCAGCAGGACGGCATCGCTGCCGGAGATGGTGAGCGCGCCTTCCACCTCGCTGAACGACATGCCGAAGTCGCTGCCCGGAACGGTGAGGTCGCCAGTGATGGTGGCGCCGCGGATGCGGTTGCCGCTGCCGCTGACCTCGATATTGCCGTCGAGCGTGACGCTGCCGCCGCGCATGCCCTCACCGAACAGCGTGACGTTGCTCCCCGCGAAGACGAGGTCACCGGTATAGGAACCCGCGTGGAAGAACACGATGCGGTTGCTGCCAGCCAGTGCATCGTTGACTTCGCTGAGCGGCATGCCGGGCTCGATTTCCACAACCGTACCGCCGAAGGCGTACTCGATATCCGCCATGATGGCGGTCGGGTCGGCGGCGGCGTCATCCCAGGCGACGGCGATTTCCCGGAGGTCTCCGGTTCCGATGGTGAGAACTTCGGTCCCGCTGGCGCCGATGTCGAGGGTGTCCTCGCCGGCGGCCACGGGTACAAGCACCGCCACCCGGTTGGCGTCGGTATCGACGCTCGGTCCACCGCGCACGTC
>DASTUF010000119.1:0-27585 GCA_035759745.1 Gemmatimonadales bacterium | reverse complement strand
GCTCACTAAGGGCGTCGAAGCTCACCATCAGAACGCGGGTGCCCGCCGCAGCCTGGGGAGTCGGCGGACCGGCTGTATGTGGCGCGCAGGCGAGCGCGAGAAGCCCCGCAGCGCTGAAAAGAGAGCTCTTCAGGGTGCCCGCGCGATCCTGGCTATGGCCGGTACCCCGTTCTCGTCCTCCACCAACCCCCATAGTGCGTCGGCTTCGATAAGGAGTGGACGGAAGCCGGACGGCATCAGGACGTCGTGCATCCAGCGTCCGTCGGACGCAAAGACGGTCCATCGATAGAGCGGCGGCCGCAGTTCGGGAAACTGCCCCGCAAGCATGGGATGCACAGTGGCGCCGCTATCGACCATCCGCGCCCACAGGTTTCCCGCAGTGTCGAACATGAGGTCGCGAATGGAGTTGCGCAGTTCGGGGTACGCCTGACCCTCGACGATGGATGTAAGGAACTTCCGTTGCTGGTCCGACGGCTCGACCCGGTGCAGCGGCTCGGCGGTCCGCTCCTCCGGCCCGACGGATGGCCGGGTCCAATTGCGGCACATTTGCAGCGGCGGTTCGGCAGGGCGATAGAGGTTGACGCACGCTTCGATTCCGTCTGTTGCAGCAACGGCGTTGGCGGGACCCAGGGCATAGCGGCCGAAAGGTGCGTAGGCGGCGGCCGGCGCCATAACGCCGGCGAAGTGGGCCCACTGAATCTCAGGCATCGTGAGCAGCCGCTTGCCGGTATCGCCCGAGATCGGAATGGCCGCCACAACTAGCGAATCGGGAGTGTCGCCTGCCCGCACCATGCCAGGGGCCCATGGCAAAAGGATCGAGTCGTGCCACAGCGCGAGGCGACCAGAGCGCGCCGCGCTGTAGCCGGCGGGAGCTGCAAGCGTGACCGATTTGAGGAGCCGCCCGTCGAGCGCGAGCCAGCTGAGCCGGCGGGTGTTGCCGTCCCACGCGAGGAGCGTGTCCGGCGGGAGGAAGCGCACGCCATGGATTCGTCGAAATTCGCCCGGACCGTCACCCCGGCGACCAAGCGTGCCGACCAGCGTGCCGCCGCGCCCGAGGACAAAAATGCGAAAGCCGTCCACCACAAATAGCAGGCTGTCGGGGCCTTGCTCGATCTGGGTTGGGCGCACCAGCAAGTCGCTGGCCCAGACAACGGACGGAGTCGAAATCCGGAGTTCACCGCTGGCGGGCGCAGGCGAGGCGGGGGTGTGCGAGAGAATGACGACCGTATCGCCGCGAGTGGTGCGCTCGCCGGTCCATCCAGCCACATGCGCGGCCTCGGCGCTGCACGCGGCCGCGGAAAGACAGCCCGCCAGCAGGAGAGCGATGTCGCGACCAGGCGAATGAGTCCGCGGGACCGAATTCATCTATGCCTCGCTGGTGCAGGGCCCCGACGCCGCTCTGCCTGGTACGACGTCGGCCATCCTGTGGATTCGGACCTGCGGGTCACCACCGGTATCTACGATGACGGCCAGAAGGCCACCGCCTGCCGCAAGGCCGCGTATGCGTCCGCCCGCTCGCCATCCACGGACCGGGTGTCCCGCGCCGTCGTAGACCACCACGGCCGAGGTAGGTTGATGCAGCCTGCCGTTGCCCCGCGGCGGGTAACTGATGGTCTGCCCGACGATCAGGTGCCCGTCCTCGGTCACGGCTAAACGGCTCACCTGGGCATCCACCCCGAGCGTCCCGATCGTGTCGGACTCGGCCCCGCTCAGGAACCATTGCGGCGGCATGGGCTCGTACATCCGCGGCAGGATCAAGCGAGAGGTGTCCCGCAGGCTCCATGGCAGTTGAGCAGTATCGAGCACGCCGCGGAGAACCTGTCCCGAGACGGCGTAGGCAAACCAGAGCGTGTCACCCCGCCGTGCCAGGACACCCTGGTTAAGTCCGTGGGTTAGCAGTTGGCCCGGCCGGTCAGCAATCCGCCAGAGTCCGCCCAGGTAATTGCCGAGGGAGTCGATGACACGGAGGAGGGGAAGCTCCTCTTCCGCCCAGGTGCCAGAGGCCACCGGAATGCTCGGCGCCATCCAGTTCTCTATCAGGCGATTCGGAGCTACTGGCTCAAGGGCCACAATGCGGGGCATGGAAGCCGTCATTTCGTCCGACTGGAAGACACGCACGCTGTCGCGCGTCCTGTCCACGGCCACGAGCCTCCGGCGGCCCAGCTCGTTCAGGTACGTGACACCGTCCGCCGCGATCACTGCGTGGCCGACGTCCGAGAGTGCGTCACGCCGACGACCACCCACGAAGCGAGAGCCCGCATACCGGTTGGGGGAGCTGAAATAGTGGACGGCCACTTCCGAGGGGTCGGCGACGGCAATCAGGCAGGATTCACCGCGCCCGATAGCCACGCTCAACGGCAAGGCCATCTCGAAGTCCCGGACCGAGTCGGGCAGCGCCAGGACCTGCGCCGCGGGTGCGGCGGTGTCGAGCCACGCGCTGTCCAGGTGCGCGGCCACAGCAGTCGATTCCGCAAACGCGGTGTCGGCCATGCTGCTCGGGCCGGACGCCGAGGCCGGGCGGTCGCCCGCTTCGCATGCCACGAGCAACGCTGGCACCAGCGTGAGAACCCAGCGGACACCCGCGCCCCATCTGCGTGCATCATCCCGCATCAATTTCATCTGTGGATCATCTGTGGATCACCACTCCTCTGCAATAACTTCCACCAGCCGCGCCAGCGCCTCGACGTCCGTGAGGTCGGCGACCTCGGCGGGAGAGTGCGAGTACCGGAGCGGCCACGCGATCGGCACGTCGGGCACGCCCCACGGCGCGAAGGCGGAACCGTCGTTGCCGCCGCTGGTGGCGCCGAATTGCAGTGGGATGTCGTGCCGGGCGGCGAGTGCCCGGAGCGAGTCCACCAGCTGGCGCGGTGCCACGTTGCTGTTGTCCACCGCCCGGATCACTGCGCCCTCACCCAGCGGAGCGAGACCGTAGCTGGTCAGTTCGAGCGGACCATCGGCGCTGACGAACGTGTCCACCGCGTGCACCCGGTGCACGCCCACGCCCAGCGCGTCGGCCGCCACTTCGGCGCCCTCGAGCCCAATTTCCTCGCGCACGCTCCAGATGAAGATCACGCGGTGCCTGAGCTGTTCCCGGTCGAGCCGCTGCAGTGCCAGCACCAGCGCGGTGGAACCAACCCGATCGTCGAACGAGCGTCCGGTCGCGCGAGTGCCTGCGAGCCGCTGGTAGGACTTGGGGCTGGTGAGCGTCGTCCCCACCGTGACGCCGCGCGCTTCGACTGCTGCGCGCGAGCCCAGTGCTAGGTCCGCCACGATCCGGCCGGAATCGTCCGGCACAAAGACGCCTGACACCGCGCCCTTGCTGCCATGCGCCAGTGCCGGCCGCCAGGCATACAATGATGGGAAGAAACCGCCCTGCCGCTCGAGTTCGAGCGTGCCATCAGCCCGGATCGCGGTGACCGCGTACCCGATCTCGTCGAGATGGGCCACGAACGCCACCACCGGCTCCCCCGAACCGACGCTCACCCACAGGTTGCCTGCACTGTCCACCGTCGGCTCCGCCCATTCGGGCAGCAGCGCACGAACGGCTTCCCGCACCGGACCCTCTGCCCCACTCACCCCGTACTGCTCGACCAGTCCGGCGAGCACCCTCTCCGCCTCGGCGATCGCAGCGTCCTGCTGCGCCACCCCACGAGACGCGACCGCCAGCATCAACATGAGCGCCACAACACCCGATCTCATGGCTCCCCTCCAGCCAGCCAGCGCTCCAGCCGAGTCTCGAGCGCCCCGGCGTCATCCAGCGACACGGTTTCCACCGGCGTTCCCTGATGGCGGACCCGAAGCCGCCATCGCGCAACGCGGGTGCTGCCGCCGGTCCTGATGGAATCGACGGCGATGTCCGAGGGGATCGAATCCGCCGCGCCCAGCACCACCACGTCCGCGAACGGTCCCCGCTCGTTGAGGATGGTGCGGAGCCCCCGCGCCGAGAGCCTCTGCTCCACCACGAACGCCACGGTCACGTTGCCACGCACCCGGGCGCCGGAGACGGCATGAACGAGCGCGGCGCAAGCTGCGCGCGTCCCTGCCTCTGGTGCCGCCAGCAAACCCTCACCGTAAGCGTGTGGTTGCTTCTCCAGCACCAGCGGGGTGGTGACGTCGACGCCCAGGGCATGTGCCTCGTCGGCGCTCTTCGCACCGACATCCACATATGCATGGTCGACTGTGAAGTCGGCTCCGGGGCCGGACCGGCCGCGAGTGAGGTGAATGCTGCGAACTCCGACCACGCCGGGAACCAGCCCCTTCGAGCCGAGCAACGTGATGCGCTGCCCCTCCAGCCGCTCGTCGGCGTTCCGCGGCATCGCTCCAGGCAGCCGTCGAATAGTGAGGTAGCCGTCGTCGCGTACGCCGCCGACCACCCAGCCCGGCTCATCCATCGGACAGGCGATCAGCCGCGCCGGCGCGCCGCTACCCAGCGACAGCAGCACGTTGCCGGCGCGGTCGCGGGAGACCGCACCACTTCCTCCCAGCAGCCGGGCGATCGAGTCCGCCATGGCGGACTCGTATCCCAGCGGCGCCGGGATTCTCATCAGCCGCCGAGCGGCCGCATCGAGTGCAGGTGCCTGGGCGGAGGCGGGTGCGGGCACGCTGGCAGCCAGCGCCAGCAGCAGCGCGGGCATCCAACGATCAGCTGTCACGACCATCAATTCGGGAGACGACGATGGTTGGGAAACCCAGCGAGTCTTCAGTGGCCGTCGCGACGTAGTCGCCGAAGGCGGCGGCAGGCATCGGGTTCGCTCCGGTAAAGGTGCCAACGTACTCACCATCGGGATTGAAGATGTCCACGAGAACCGGCTCATCGCCCACCACGAAGCGCTGAATCCGGAGCCATCCATCGGCGTCTATCATCACGTCCTGGATCGCCGGCACGAGATCGGCGACTCCCATTTGCTCCATGACTTCATCCGGGGCTACATCGCAGTCGCGGTTGTCAATCCCGAGTTTCCAGGACTCCCCAATGTACTGGCGGGCGAGTTCCTCGCTCGCCTTCCGCGCTTGAATGGCCCGGCGCACCCGCCGAGGTGCGCTGCCCACATGATGGACCATGATGTCGTAGTCAGCGCTGCTCACGACGGCCAACCAATCGCCGGAGGATGACCATTGTAGGCGGGGCGCGAACAGGGGCATTGCGCGCATCACCACCCGCATTCCGCATGCAGTGAGTTCAGCGCTGCCAGGCGTCGGGGACCAATGCCTTTCAAGTACCCCGCTGTCTCCACGCGCGACGACAAGCACTTCGGTAATAACACCGGTGGAATCCTGGCTCCTCCTGTCCATGACGAGTTCGTGGCCGAAGTAGCCGACCCGGAAACTGCGATTATGCGCCTCGGGGATCGGCTCATCGCCGAGCGTCTCACCATCGCTCGAGTAAAACACCAGCCTGCCGCGGTTCAGGTCCAGCACTGTCACGGTGTCCGCCAAGACGGAAAGCGCCGCCGGGTAGCGCAGCTCACCCGGGCCGTCGCCTGCTCGGCCGAACGCGCGAAGCATCATGCCGAGCGTATCGATTACGACAACTCGGCTCGCTCGTGGGTCGAGAGCATAGAAGCGATCCGAACCGGCGATCACCGTGAGCCGCTCGGCGGATGACACTAGAATCGTGTCACCCAGCTCCCCGCCGAACTTGCCAACCTCTACCAGGCTCCACGGCGCCGGCAGATCCTCCGCCGAGCTGGTCACGATCTCGACCCCGGCCGAGTCGACCCGAGTGGCCGCGTGCTCTCCACCCGCCGCGCACGCCGCAAGAACGAGCGGGCTCAGGAGCGCCACGCAGATTGCTTTCAAGGAGACTCCGGGGGTAGGGAACGGTCGGCGCCTCATCCCGGCGCGCCGACCGGTTGTCGGGCAGTGCCGGTCAGTGAATTCCAGTGCCGGTGTCCAGGTCGTGCACGTACGCCGCGGCGCCCCAGCCATCCGGGGAATCGTCCACCACCCGGCGAAGCAGTTCCACCGCGTCGCCCAGCGAAGAGGTAAAGGCGTACTCGATCGTGTTTGGCGCAGGTTCGCCGTCGCGGGTCTCGGGGAGGTACGCTATGAGGAAACGATCAATGACGGGGGTTTGCAAATCGGGATGCTGCGAGCCGGGAAGGCCGTGGCGACGTTCGATTTCGTTCAGGAGCCGCTCCGCCACAAACAAGCGCTCCTGCTCGAGGGCAATGGTGGCCATCACATATTCCCTCATCTGAATGGGGGCAAGGCGGCGCCAGTCACTACATCGGCCCACGAAACCGCTGCAGCGCGCCTGCTCCATATTGGCGCCAAATCTCCGGTTGCCAATAGAGAAGAAATCCCGAAGCTACCGCACTTTCGGCGCGAGCCACCGCGAGGCCGATGCGATATCCTCGTGCGTGAGGCCATGCCCGGTCTCCCGCCACTCCAGCGTCACGTCGGCACCGGCCTCGCGCAGCAGCCGGGCGAGCGCCTCAGCCCGCTCGGCCGGAACGTACGGATCCGAGCGGCCCTCCGACAGCAGCACCGAACGCGAGGCAAGGTCCGGCACCTCGTCGGGCGTGAGCGGCAGCGTGGCCCTCAACAAGACCGCTCCCGCCAGGAGTGCCGGCTCCAGCAGCAGCAGGCTGGCAGCGATGTTGGCGCCGTTGGAGAACCCCACCGCCCAGATCCGGCCCGGATCCCGGGCATAGGCACCGCAGGCTTCACGAACGAATCCGGCCAGATCGTGAGTACGCCGGACCAGGTCGGCCTCGTCGAACACGCCCTCAGCCAGCCGCCGAAAGAACCGGGGCATCCCATTCTCCAGCACCTGTCCCCGGGGCGAAAGCAGCGCCACCCCCGGGGCCAGCGCCGAGCCCAGCCCGATCAGATCATCCTCGTTTCCGCCCGTGCCGTGGAGCAGAAGCAGGGTTGCCCCCTCCTCGGGGCCAGGCTCGAATCGATGCGGCCAGGCCGGCACACTTGACGTCATTCTGAAACCTCTGGATTCTTCTGAAACGTTCGCCCGACCCCGGTTCTGGCCCCCGATCCGGGGGCAGTTCTCGACTTTTCGCGGTCGTGGTGTATAATAGGTCGGTCGCCAAACTCTTGTGCGGTGGCCCTTTGCATGGTTTGGACGTCCTGTGATCTGGCTCGTGCCTGCGGATCCCGTTGCATGGTGAGTTGTCTCACCGCGCCGGAACCCCGCGGCTGACATCATTTGCGCTGTGCCGCATGCGGTGGTCCGCTTCACCGCCATCACTTTACACCTTCATTCGGAGTCCATGATGAAGCTTCAAGGCCTTGTTCTTTCCGGCCTGCTTGCGGCGCTGGTGGCGCCATCGGCCAGCGCTCAGGGGGCGGGCACAGTCGAGTTCGGTTTGTTTGCCCGCAAGAACTGGTTCGGCGAGAGCTACGCGATCGAGGACAAGGTCGGCGGCGGCGCTCGCCTCGGCTTCTTCCCGGTCCGCGGCATCGAGATCGGCGCGTCGGGCGCGTACACGCCGACGTCGTACCAGTTCGCCATCGGCAACCTGAATCAGCTGCACCTGGCAGGTGAGCTGTTGGGCCACATTCCGTTCGGTCAGCACGTCGCCATGTTCGTTGGCGGCCGCTACGTGTTCAACAAGTACACCGACCGCGGCAACGACGTTCCCGGTACGACTGAGGGTGACGAGAGCGGCCCGGGCGCCATTGCCGGATTCCGGTTTGGCCTTGGCGAGCGGCTCTCGGTTCGGGTTGAAGGTACGGGCGACTACATGAGCAGCCCGAACCCGGCGCTCAGCCGCGAGGACAAGGACTGGCACTACGGTTTCAACGCCGGCCTTTCATGGCTCTTCGGCGACAACACCGGCTTTGGCCCGAGCGACACCGATCGCGACGGCGTGGCCGATGACGTCGACCAGTGCCCCGACTCGCCGCGTGGCATGCCGGTAACGGCCACGGGCTGCCCCCCGGTCAACCAGGACTCGATCCGGGCGGCCGAAGCGGCGCGGGCACGTGAAGCGGCGGTACGGGACTCCGTCGCGGCGGCCGAGCGGGCTCGGGCAGACAGTATCGCAGCGGCCGAGCGGGCTCGGGCAGACAGCATCGCAGCGGCCGAGCGGGCTGCGGCGCAGGCGGCGCGTGACAGCGCAGCCATGGCGGCGGGTATCTCCGCAGCCGAGATCCAGGCGCTGCGCGACAGCCTCGACAAGCTGACGGCCAACGCCAATGCCAATGTGACCCTGCCGGGCGTCAACTTCGCCACCGGCACGGCGACCCTCACCCAGAGCTCGCGGTTCATCCTGGACGAGGTGGCGGCAACGCTCGCCGAGGAAGCCAATATCCGGGTCGAGGTAGCGGGTCACACCGACAACACCGGCCCCCGCGCGCTGAACGAGCGCCTGTCGCTCCAGCGGGCTGATGCGGTCAGGAACTACCTCATCAGCAAGGGCATCTCGGCCGACCGCATGACCGCGGCAGGCTATGCCTGGGATCGCCCGGTGGCTACCAACAACACCCGTGCAGGTCGCGCGCTCAACCGGCGCACCGAGCTGGTTCGCCAGCAGTAGCAGCACGGTATCGGAGTAAGGAAACCGCCCGCCGGCAAAGTGCCGGCGGGCGGTTTCGCTTTCCTGCCCGGCATCCGGGCGCTACCTTGGGCGGCGACGCGTGGCCGTGATCAGCGCCACGCCGCCGATGATCACCGCGGAGGCCGCGAGGTGGCGGAGTCCGAAGGGCTCACCTGCCACCGCCCAGCCGAGCGTCACAGCCACCACCGGATTCACGTAGGCATAGGTAGCCACGCGCCCGGGAGTGCTGACCTGCAGCAGCCAGGTGAAGGCAGTGAATCCCAGCAGCGAACCGAATACGATAAGGTACAGCAGGGCCAGCAGCGAGCGGGCACTGGGCACGCTGGCGGCCAGGTGGGACGCCTCGCCACTGAGCAGTCCACCGAGCGTGAGGCAGGCGCCGCCAGCCAGCATCTGCATCCCGGATGAGAGCGCACCTGACGTCGGCAGCGGCTGTCCCTTGGAGATGATGCTGGCGTAGGCCCAGCTGATCGATGCGAGGGTGAGCACGGCGGCGCCCAGCAGGTCCACGCTGCCGCCACCGGGCGCCAACAGCAGCGCCACACCTGCCAGCCCGGCAAGGAGTCCCACAATGGTCGCTGGAGGTGGCGTGGGCGCGCCCCGCAGCCGCTCGATCACCACAGTCCACAACGGCATGGTAGCCACCAGCACCGCGGCGAGGCCCGACGCCACGCGCTGCTCGGCCCAGACCACGCCGCCGTTGCCGCAGAACAGGAACAGCGCGCCCAGCAACAGCGCCGAGCGCCACATCCGCGGTTCCGGCCGGGGAGCACCGGTCAGCCGCGCTGCCGAGTACAGCACGATGCCGGCGACGAGAAACCTGACGCCCGCCATCAGCAGCGGCGGGAGCGTCTCGATGGCGATGGCGATGCCGAGGTAGGTCGAACCCCACACCAGGTAGATCGTTGCGAACGCCGCGATGACGAGCGCGCGTGACGGAGGCGGGGTGGAGGAATCAGACATGCGGCGCGGATAGTAGTGCGGTCAGGTTCGACGCGCTATCCACTTCGCGAGTTCAGTGAGGAGAACGATGGAACGCATCATGGATCCGGCGGCGGTAGCCCGGCTGGAGGCCATCGGCGGCAAGGGCCTGGTCCAGAGCCTCGCCACCCTGGTCCGGGAGGAACTGCCGCCCAGGCTGCAGCGGCTGGAGGAAGCCAGGGCAAAGCGCGACGCGGCCGCGCTCGGCCCCGCGGCACACGCGCTGGTGTCGGCCACTGGAAATTTCGGCGCCTGGTCACTGGCGGAACTGGCACGGTCGGTCGAGCAGCGCGCACCCGACGCCAACTGGGAGGCGCTCGACGCCGATGTCGCCCGGTTGCGGGCCTCGGGTGAGCGCTTCCTGGCAGAGTTGGCCGAGTTGGGGGGCACGGCGCCGGAGGATGCCCGTGGCTGACGCCCCGGTCACCTACGCTCGCCGGGTGGGGCTGTTCTCCGGCGTCATGATGGTCATCGGCGGAATCATCGGGTCAGGCATCTTCCGAAGCCCGCAGGTGGTCGCGCAGCGGGTCCTCACCGGAGAACTGACGCTGCTCGCGTGGGCACTGGGCGGCCTCATCGCGCTGGCCGGGGCGTTTGTCTATGCCGAGCTCGGCGCCCGGATGCCGCGCACGGGCGGGCAGTACGTCTACCTGCGCGACGCGCTGGGCTCGCTGCCGGCATTTCTCTATGGCTGGGCGCTGCTGCTGGTCATCGCGCCGGGCGCCATCGCCGCCGTCGCCATCACCTTCGCGGACTACCTGCTCCCGCTGGTCGGCGGCGGACCGTCGCTGCAACTCCCGGTGGTCATCGCCACCATCGCCTTTCTCTCCGGCATCAATTTCGTCGGTGTCACCTTCGGTGCGATCACCCAGAACATCTTCACGGTGCTCAAGCTGGCGGCCCTGGCGGCGCTGGTCGCAGTCGGACTGGCCGCTGCGGCCGGATTGGTGGGCACGCCATCAGAAGTCGCAGTGTCTGCACTGGCACCGCCGTCAAATGTCCTGACAGCGCTCAGCGCCGCCCTGGTGCCGGTGCTCTTCAGCTATGGTGGCTGGCAGCAGACCAACTTCGTGGCAGAGGAGATGATCGCGCCGGAGCGGAACCTCCCCCGGGCGCTGTTGCTGGGGGTCGTCGCTGTCGTGCTGGTGTACGTTCTCGCCAACCTCGCGTACCTCTCCGCGCTGGGCGCAGGCGGGCTGGCCGCGAGCAGCGCACCGGCCGCCGATACCATGCGCCAGCTGATTGGTCCCGCCGGTGAGACCCTGATCGCAGCCGGCATCGCCGTCTCCACCTTCGGCTTCATTGCGCTGGTGATCCTGGTGACGCCAAGAGTGCTCCAGGCGATGGCGGCCGACGGCCTCTTCCTGCCGGCGTTCGGCCGGCTTCATCCACGCTATCGCACCCCCGGCGCCGCCATCGCGTTTGTCGGCGCGTGGTCGATAGCCCTGGCGCTGTCCGGGAGATACGGCGCGCTGCTGGACTACGTCGTCTTCGCGGACTGGATCTTCTTCTCGCTCACCGGGGTGACGCTCCTGATCTACCGCGCGCGCGAGCGACGGGGCGAGCCGGCGGGCCAGCCCGGCTTCCGCGCGCCACTCCATCCGGTGCTGCCGATCCTCTTCGTGCTGGCGGGCGTCTATGTGGTCTTTGGATCGGTGGCGTCCAACCCCGCGAATGCGATTCGGGGTGCCGTGATCCTGGCGGTGGGAATTCCGGTGTTCGGCTACTGGCGACGAAAGGCCGTGAAGCGTGATAGGTGAAAAGTGATCGGCGACGAGGGATCGGCGGGACGACTCCCCGCCTGTTCACCATTCACTTTTTACCTTTCACATATCATGCAACGTCTTCCGGCGACGGCGGCGGCGGGTCCACCTTGCGCATTCCGGTCAGGCTGAAGCGTCGGCGCCGAGGCGGGGGCGGCGGTTCGGGAGGCGGGATGATGTGGGCCAGGTACTCCTCCCGATACATCCGGATCAGTTCAAAGAAATACGAAATCGCGAGCGGCCCGATCAGGAGCCCCAGCAGGCCGAAGTAGCGGATGCCGGCGAAGGCACCGATCACCGTGATGAACGGATGGATCCTGGCGTAGCGCCGGTACACCCAGGGCCGGATCAGGTTGTCCACGCCGCCCACCACGACGAAGCCCCAGATGATCATCGCGATCGCCCAGAAGTACTGCTGCTGCAGGAACAGCACCCCGGCGGCCGGGATCCAGATCAGCCCGCTGCCCACGACCGGCAGGATGGAAAAGAGCGCGGTCACCACGCTCCAGAACACCGGATTGGCGAGTCCCGAGGCCCAGAACGCGAGGCCCAGCAGGCCTCCCTGAACCGCGGCCGTAAGGAACGTCCCGATCAGGGTCGAGATGGTCACGTCCTTGAATCGCTTCTGCAGCGCCTTGGCGTTCTCGGAACTGAAGGGAATGAAGGGCCGCATGTAGCTCCAGGTGTTTCCCGGAGCCCGCAGCATGTAGTAGAAGCCGAAGAAGGCGATGGTGAGCGAAAGCGCCAGCCGGGTGGCCGACCCCAGCAGCCCGAGGGCGGTGTTGCCCAGCGCGGGGACGATCGTGGTCCCGATATTCTGGATCTGCTTCGACAGTTCGGCGCCGACATCGAACGGTCCGATCCGCAGGGTGCGCAGCCGGTCGATCAGCGGGCTGCTCAGCAGGCCCTGTACCATCCCGGGGCCCTGGCTCGCCAGTAGCGAGATGATCGACGCCACCGGGCCCACGATGACCAGGATGCCCAGGATGATGACCAGGGCCGATGCTGGGCCTTCGGGGATGTACTCCGTCAGCCAGTGATAGACCGGCACGAAGATCACATAGAGCACCAGTGCGCCGATGAGGCCGCTGGTGAACGGCCACAACGCGACAGCCAGGGCAACACCCAGAACCAGGATCAGCCCGGCGGCGCGGTCCTTCTCGGCATCGAAGAATGACATTGCGGTGGAGCATAGGGACATCTGGTCGCTGCCGCCAGCCATGGCAGGCAGGCCTTTAAACGCCAACCCAGTCATCGGCGTCAAACAGAGGTGCACGAGATTGCGTCAGGGATGAACGCTGACCCCGGCCTGCTGGCCGCCCGGGCGGGTGACCCCGATGCCTTCGGGGCGCTCTATCGTGCGCACGCAGGACGAATCTTCGCGCTCTGCCTCCGGCTCGTGGGTGACTCCCAGCGCGCCGAGGAGCTGACCCAGGACGTCTTTGTCCGGGCGTGGGAGCGTCTCGCCAGCTACCGCGGCGAGAGCGCGTTCGCCACCTGGCTTCACCGGCTGGCGGTCAATGTGGTGCTCACCGACCGGCGCACCACGTGGCGCCGGAGCCGTCGTTTCGAGCTCACCGACGACCCCGCCGCCTTCGAGCGCGGGCTTGAGTGGAACGAGGGCAACTCGCTGGACCTCGAGACCGCCATCGGCCGACTCCCGGTGGGCGCCCGGACAGTGTTCGTGCTCCATGATGTCGAGGGCTTTACCCACGACGAGATCGCCGACATGACCAGGATCGCCGCCGGAACCTCGAAGGCACAACTGTTCCGGGCTCGCCGACTGCTGAGGAAATGGCTCGAGAGATGAACTGCGAAACCTGCCGAGACCTGATCGACCCCTACGTGGCTGGTACCCTGGCCGCGCGCGACGCCTTGGCCCTCGAAGCGCACGTGGCCGGCTGTGCCGAGTGTACCATCGACCTCGCAGCGGCCGGTGCGCTGAGGGACCCGGTGCGGGGACTGCCCCGCCGGATCGACCCGCCCAACGACCTCTGGCCGGTGGTGCGCCGACGGCTGGTCCGGAGGCGCATGCCTGGATGGGGCGCCCTGGCCGCGGCTGCGGTGCTCCTTATCGCGCTGTCGAGCGTGGTGACCGCGCTGCTGCTCGACCGGCGCGACACCGCCGCGGTTCCGCTGGCATCGGGCATGGCTGCGGTCAGGATGGTGGAGGCCGGCTACGTGGAGCAGGCCCGCGAACTGGAGGCGGCGCTGGAGGAAGGGCGCGACCGGCTGGCGCCCGAGACGATCGCCACCGTCGAGCGGAACCTCGAGGTCATCGCCGAGGCCATCGCTGAATCCCGCGCCGCACTGGAGGAGGATCCTGCCAACCGGGACCTGCGCATCCTGCTTCGCACTGGCCACGAGCAGCGGGTGGCGCTGCTGGAACAGGCCGTTCGCCTGAGCCGCGAGCTGTAGCATGCGGGACGCCTTGCTGCTCCTGCTCCTGGTGTCGCCGCTGCAGCTCGCGGCGCAGCAGTCCGTCGAGCGCGGACTGCCGGCGTCTGCCACCGTCTCGATCCGGGCGTACAACCTGGCGGGGAGCATCCGGGTGATCGGGTGGGACCGCGACTCGGTTCATGTGAGTGCTTCGCTTGCGAGTGGCAGCCGACTCTACTTCGGCGGGTCGCGGACGGCGCTCAAGCTGGGCGTCGAGGCCGACGCGTCGCCTGGTGCGACACCCCCGAGTCAGCTGGTGCTTCAGGTACCCGCGGGGGCACGGGTGTGGCTCAAGTCGGCCACGGCCGGAGCCGACGTCGAGGGCATCAGTGGTGAAGTGGACGTGTCCACAGTGAGCGGCGACATACGGGTTCATGGCGAACCCTCGTTGCTGGCGGCGGAATCCATGGAGGGCTCGCTCGACATCGACGGCTCGGCCTCGGTGCTTCGGCTCAAGTCGGCCGGCGGCAGTATCCACTTTGAAGGCTCCGCTGGCGATCTCAATGTCTCGACCGTCAGCGGCAACATTCAGCTGGATGTCTCCGGGCCGGTGGAGACGGGGCGGGTCGAATCGGTCACTGGCCGGATTGCCTGGGCCGGCCCGGTCGGTCCCGCCGGTTCGCTCGACCTGCAGACCCATGGCGCGCATATCCAGTTGGCGCTGCCGCGAAGCCAGGGCGCCGAGATCGATGTGTCTGCGTTCAGCGGCAAGGTGATCAATGGCTTTCCAGCTGCCCGGCGCTCCGCACCGCCTGGCAAGCCGGTGAGATACGTCCTGGGCAATGGCGGCGCCCACATAGCAGTGCGCTCGCTCAAGGGAGGAGTCACGATTGCAGCCGAGCAGTGATTCAAACGGCCTCCGGGGTGCCGGCATCTCATGGACAGCAGGACGTGTCCACCACCACCGGAGGTCCCCATGCTGCTCGCCCCCCTGCTTTCGCTGCTCGCGCTGTCGGCCACGGTTCCCGAACCGGCCCATCCCGAGACGTCACTCGGCTCACCCTGGATCTCGATCGAGCTCCCCGCCAATCCCCTGAATGCCCGCACCAGGGACGCGTACCTGCTGGTGCACAGCTATTACCACTCGACCATCGCGCGCATGCCGCTCAGCGGCACCGCCACCGGCGTCGTTGACGGCCGGCGTCAGGTGCTGCCGCTTCACTTCGAGGAGACCGGCCTTGTCGGTGTGATGGCCGTGAAGCAGACGTGGCCCACGCAGGGTACCTGGGTGCTCGCCATCAGCGGAGGCGGCGACAATGGGCCAACCGCCCTGGTGGGCATCGGCAACGGCGGCAAGGTGCGGTCAGTGGACGTACCGACCCAGACTCGCGGCGACGACACCTGGGGCCGCAAGGTCACTGAGCGCGATATAGAGGCGACGCTGCGCGAAGTCGCTGCGGCAGATGGAGCCGACCGGCGCACCGATCAGGCGTATGCGGGGTTGGTGCTGCTGTTGCCGGTGGCCTACGGTTTGTTGATCCGGTACCCCCGGACGCGCGGGGCCTCGCCCGGGTCGCGCCACACGCCGTAGATCATGTCGGCTCCGAAGTACATCGGATCGAAGCGGGGTGGGACCGCGATCTCACCCTGCCAGATTCCGCCTATATCGAACACCGACCAGACCGCGGGCTGATCGCCTCGCACCGAATAATCCTCCACCCATATGTTGCCCAGGTCGTCGGTGAAGGCACGCTCGGTTACCGGCATGGCACCGGGATAGGGCGCCGAGTCGAGCGCCCGCACCAGCGCCGAATCGAGTTGGCGCTGCAGGCCCTCGGCGGGAGGTGCGCTGGCCCGCGCGGTGCGGAAGCCATCGATCGCTTCGGGGGTGACGGGCGCGCCCGCCACCTCGCGCCGAATGCTCATCGCCAGCCGGCCGTCGGCGTCATACAGGTCCAGCTGGTATCGCCCGCCCTCGCTCACCCCGAACCCACCGAACCGCACGAACACGGTGGTGCGCCGCCCGAATGGCCTCGGCATCGGCGCAACGAACCGCTGCCCGGTGCTGGCAATCTCCACCCCGAAGCTCTCGCTCCAGGCCACCCGGGCCAATGTGTCCCGCAAGCGGCCATCCACGCCGAAGCGCAGCAGCGTCGCCGAGTCCCGCCGCACCCGGCCGGCCGAATCGGGAAATGGGAAGACCGCACCACCCGCAGCCATGAGGATGGTGCCGTCGCGAAAGCGCCCGACCGGCGTGATGAAGAGATCCCCGACCCCCTCCAGCTCGGCAACCCGGGCCCGGTTACCTTCGCCGAAGAGCGTCAGCCGCCGCAGCACAAGGTCGTACGCCAGCAGCGAGTCGCCCGCGTGCACCAGCCAGTTGAGTCCCTCGAACTCGCCTGACTCAGTGCCGCGCCCGCCCAGCGCGCGGAGCGGCGCGCCTGCGGGCGTAAAGAGCCGGATGCGCTGAGAGATGCCATCGGCCACCGCGATCGCGCCCGCCGGAGTGCGCACCACCGCGACGATGTCGCGAAATGGACTGGCGCTGGTGCCAGCGATGTCCACTGAGGGAGTGTCGGCGATAGTCCAGGCTGTCGCAGCGGTCCAGGCCCGCTCGACATTCAGCACGATACGCACGCCCGCGCTGTCGCGCGCAGCCGCGCCCGCGCCGACCGCTTCCGGTGGTCGCCGGCAGCCAAGCATCAGGAGGAGAATCCAGCCGCAGGCAAGAAGGCGCATTGGGGGCAAGGTAGGGCGGTCGGGCGGTAGGGCGGTAGGGTTAAGTTGCGGATGCACAGGAGGCGAGCATTACCCGTTATGGAGACAGAATCATGACCACCAGCAGCGCAGAAGGCATTTGGGAAGGCGGACTCAAGGGCGGCAAGGGCACATTCAGCGCCGGGTCCGGCGCGTTCAAGGGGGACTACTCGTTCACCACGCGGTTCGAGGGCGCCAAGGGCACCAATCCGGAAGAATTGCTCGCGGCGGCCCATGCCGCGTGCTTCAGCATGGCGCTGTCCGGGGCGCTCGAGGCGGGGGGCACGCCGCCTACCCGTATCACCACCAAGGCGTCAGCCACCATCGAGAAGGCGGACGGCGGCTTCCGTATTACCACGATCAAACTGGAGACCCGTGGCGTCGTGCCCGGCATCGACCAGGCCAAGTTCCGTGAGGCGGCGGAGCAGGCCAAGGCCGGCTGTCCCGTCTCGCAGGCGCTGGCGAACAACTTGAAGATCGAGCTCGAGGCGAGGCTGGAGTCGTGACATCAGGGGCGGCTGGACAGCCGCCCGAAGTGAGAAGTGAAAAGTGAGAAGTTGGTGGCGAGCAGCGACGAACGCCCTTCGCACTTCTCACTTCTCACTTCTCACTTCGTCTTCCAGCACCCCCCACACCGTCTCCGCGATGATCCGGTGTCCTCGCGCGTTGGGGTGAATCCCGTCGGCGGTGTTGAGCGAATCCACGCCGCCGACCTCTTCCAGCAGGAACGGCACCAGCGCGGCATCATGCTTTGCCGCGGCGTCAGCGTACACTGCGCGAAACGCATCGGCATAGCGCGCCCCCATGTTGGGCGGCGCCTCCATCCCCACCACCACCAGCTCGATCGTCGAATCGTGCCGGTGCACTCGCGTCAGGATGCTGTCGAGGTTGGCCGCCAGGGCCTCCACCGGCAAGCCCCGAAGCCCGTCATTTGCGCCTGTCTCCACCACCATCATGTCCATCGGCTGCTGCAGCACCCAGTCCAGCCGCTCCAGCGCCCCGGCCGACGTCTCGCCACTGATTCCCGCGTTCTGCGTACGGTAGGGTAGCCCTGCCGAGTCGAGCTTGGCCTGGATCAGCGCGGGATAAGCCTCGACCGGATCGACCCCCAGCCCGGCCGTGAGGCTGGTGCCGAGAAAGACGATGGCACCGCGCTCGTCCGTCGGCTCAATGGCGGTAGTCGTGTCCGAGGAGCCTGAGCCTGGAGCATCACCGCCACAAGCCAGCAGCACCGCACAGAGTGCCGGTACCAGATATCTTTGCATGCCATTTTCCGCGCACGGATGACGAATGATCGAGTGCAATCAGCTCACCAGGACCTACACTTCGGGCGGCCGCGCACTGACGGTCCTGAAGGATATCACGCTCCGGATCGACCCGGGCGCGTTCACCGCTATCGTCGGCCCGTCCGGCAGCGGAAAGACCACGCTGCTCGGACTGCTGGCCGGCCTCGACGCGCCGACCTCGGGCTCGGTGACGCTCGACGGGCAGCAGCTCAGCCAACTGGACGAGGACGGCCGGGCCCGGCTCCGCGCCGACCGGGTGGGGTTCGTGTTCCAGTCGTTCCAGCTCATCCCCACACTGACAGCGCTCGAGAACGTCCTGGTACCGCTGGAACTCACAGGAAGGCCCGACGTCGCCCGCGCCCTCGGTCTCCTCGCCGACGTCGGGCTCGCCGGACGCGAGCACCACTATCCCAGCCAGCTCTCCGGCGGCGAACAGCAGCGGGTCGCACTGGCGCGCGCATTCGTCAACCAGCCGGCCGTGCTCTTCGCCGACGAGCCCACCGGCAATCTCGACGCCCGCACCGGCCAGACCATCGTGCAGCTGATGTCCGAGCTCAACCGGAAGCACGGTACCACGCTGGTGCTGGTGACCCACGACCCGGCGCTCGCCGCCCTCGCCCGCCGCACCATCCGCCTCACCGACGGTGAAGTGGTGTCCGACACCACCACGTGAAGCCCGGCTTCGTCCTCACCATGGCGCGACGCGAAAGCCGCGCGTCGGGCCGTCGCCTCATGACCCTGGCGCTCGCCATTGCGGCGGGCGTCGCGGCATTGGTGGCCGTCAACGGGTTCACGTCCAACCTGCGCACTTCGGTGGCGCGGCAGGCGCAGGCCATGCTCGGCGCCGATCTCGCCGTCGAGAGCAGGAGTGAACTCGGCACTGCAGCCCGGGCACTGCTCGATTCGCTGGGTGGAGATCAGGCGCCTTACGTCGCCTTCAGCGCCATGACCTACGCGCCCGCAGGCGCGACCGCACGGCTGACCCAGGTCACTGCCATCGGACCTGGCTGGCCCTGGTATGGCGCCATCCGCACCAGTCCATTGTCGGCATGGGGCCGCCTCGGCGATGGGCGCCACACGGTGGTGGATCCCTCATTGCTGCGGGCACTCGGCGTGCGCGTGGGCGACTCCATCTCCCTGGGCGAGACCCGCTTCCAGATCCTCGGCACCATCACCGAAGCCCCCGGCGACGTGGGCATCCGCTCCGCGCTCGGCCCTCGCGCGTTCATTCCCTTCCGGTACCTCGACTCGACCGGCCTGCTCGGCTTCGGCGCCCGCGCCGAGTACGGCAGCTACATCCAGCTCGAGGCCGGCGCCGACGCGCAGCGCATCGCCGCCGACTGGCGCCCGCGCCTCCGCGAGGAGCGCGCCCGCGTCCGCACCGTGGCGGACGACCAGAACCGGCTCGACAACGCCCTTACCCGGCTGGGCAACTTCCTCGGGCTCGTGGCCCTGGTCGCATTGCTGCTCGGCGGGCTCGGCGTCGCCAGCGCCATCACGGTGCACATCCGCCGCCGGATCGACACCATCGCTGTGCTCCGTTGCCTCGGTGCCACCGGACGCCAGGTCTTCGGCGTGTACCTCACCCAGGCGGCCCTGCTGGGGCTCGCGGGCGGAGTGCTGGGCGCGGTCATCGGGCTCGCGGTGCAACAGGTCGTGCCGCTGGTGGTGAGCGACCTGGTGCCGGCCGACCTCGACACCGGCCCCGCATGGGGCGTGGCATTGGCGGGCGTGCTGCTGGGCGGCTGGACCGCGCTGGTGTTCGCGCTGCTGCCGCTCCTTGCCGTGCGACGGGTAACTCCACTTGCGGCGCTCCGCCGCGACGTGGATCCGATCCCGGCGGGACGGGATCCGGCTCGGTTCGGAGCGCTCGCGCTCCTGGTGATCAGCGTGGTGACGCTCGCCGTGCTGCAGGCCGGCAATTGGCGTGTCGGACTCGCATTCGCGGCAGGTATCGGCGCCGCGCTGCTCGGGCTGCGGCTCGCTGCCGGAGTCGTGATCGGACTCGCGCGCCGGCTCGCGCGGGCACCGCTCGCTTACACCTCGAGACAGGGGCTCGCCAACCTGCAGCGCCCCGGCAACCAGACCGTCGCGGTGGTGCTGGCGCTCGGGTTCGGCGCATTCCTCCTGGCCGCACTCGCGCTCACCCAGCACAACCTCCTCGCGACGCTCGACGTCTCGGGCGAGGGAGCGAGCCGGCCCAACCTCGCGCTCTTCGACATCCAGGCGAGCCAACTGGAAGGAGTGCGCGGCGTCCTCGACCAGGAGGGCGTGGAGATGACGGCACCGGTGCCGATGGTGCCGATGCGGATCGCCAGCGTGCAGGGGAGGCCGGTGAGTCTCGCGCGCCGCCCCGACAGCCTCCCCGACGACAGCCTGCCCCGCGGCTGGGCGGTGCGGCGCGAGTACCGGTCCACCTGGCGCGATACGCTGGTGGCCTCCGAACGGCTGCTCGAGGGATCGTGGTGGGAAGGGCCGAGATCAGGCGGGCCTCCGCGAATCTCCATCGAGCGCGATGTAGCGGAAGAGCTCGGCGTCGGCCTGGGCGACGACATCACCTGGGATGTGCAGGGTCGCCCCATCCCGACCACGATCACCAGCATCCGCGAGGTGGACTGGGCCCGCTTCGAGCCCAACTTCTTCGTGGTGTTCGAGCCTGGCGTGCTGGAGGATGCACCGCAGACGTGGGTCACGATGGCCCGGGTCAACGATCCTGCGACCCGGTCTCGCCTGCCGAGGCAGGTGGCCGAGCAGTGGCCCAATGTCACGTCGCTCGACCTGACCGTGGTGGAGGAGGCCATCGAGGACCTGCTGGGCCGGGTGTCGCTGGCCATCCGGTTCATGGCGCTGTTCAGCCTGGTGGCAGGGCTGGTGGTCCTCGGTGGCACGGTGGCGACTTCGCGGGACCAGCGCATCCGAGAATCCGCCCTCCTGCGCACCCTGGGTGCACGGGCCCGCCAGCTCTACCGCATCGTGGTGGTGGAGTATGCTGCGCTGGGGCTCATGGCCGGTCTCGCCGCAGCATTGCTGGCCGCGGGCGCGGGCTGGGCGCTGGCCCGCTTCCTTTTTGAAATCGACTTCACCGCCCCACCCCTGGCGCTGGCGCTGGTGGTGCTGGTGCCTGCCGCCCTCGCCGCCCTGGTGGGAGCGTGGGCCAGCCGGGATGTGACCCACCGGACGCCCCTCGAGACCCTCCGACGGGCTGCCGAGTGACAGGCACCGCGTGACGCGGGGCCTCCTCGGGTTACCTTTCTTTCCATCCACTCGGTACGGGACGGTCCATGCTTTCGATTGACCTCTCCGGCAAGCGCGCCTTCGTGGCGGGTGTCGCCGACGACGGCGGGTTCGGGTTCGCGATAGCCAAGGCCATGGTCACCGCGGGTGCCACGGTCTGCCTCGGTACCTGGCCGCCCGCCATGGGCATCTTCGAGAAGCTGCTGGAGCGCGGCAAGATGGACGAGTCGCTCACGCTGCCCGACGGCAAGCGGATGACCTTCGAGAAGATCTATCCGCTGGATGCGGCCTTCGACACCATGGACGACGTGCCGCCGGAAATCCGCGAGAACAAGCGCTACAAGGAGCGAGGCGACTTCAGCATCGCCGGGGTCCGCGACGCGCTCAAGGCGGACTTCGGCGACAATGGCCTCGATATAGTGGTCCACAGCCTCGCCAACGGTCCCGACGTGAAGAAGCCGCTGGTCCAGACCAGCCGCCGGGGCTATCTCGAGGCGCTGAGCGTCAGCACCTACAGCAAGATCGCCTTCGTGCGGGAACTGGGTCCGATGATGCGGTCGGGCGGGAGCTTCCTCTCGCTCACGTACATGGCCAGCGAGCGAGTGATCCCGGGCTATGGCGGCGGCATGTCGTCGGCCAAGGCCGCACTGGAATCGGACACCCGGACACTCGCCTTCGAGGCGGGGCGCGAGTGGGGTGTGCGGGTCAACACCATCAGCGCGGGGCCGTACGCATCACGCGCCGCCAGCGCGATCGGCTTCATCGACACCATGATCCAGTACACCGAGGCCAACGCGCCATTGCACCGGCGGCTGGAGGCCGAGGATGTGGGCCGTACCGCCGCGTTCCTCGCGAGCCCGCTGGCCGCGGCAATCACCGGCAGCGTGATCTACGTGGACAACGGGTACCATGTGATGGGGATGGCTGCAGGCTGAGTCCATGACCGACCTCCTCTCCCGCCTGCAGTCCAGTCTCGGCGAGACCTACCGCATCGAGCGTGAGCTCGGCGGCGGCGGGATGAGCCGCGTCTTCCTGGCGCAGGAAGGCAGGCTCGGGCGAAGGGTCGTCATCAAGGTTCTCCCGCCCGAGACGTCGGTCGGGGTCCACGCTGACCGCTTCGAGCGCGAGATCCAGGTCGCGGCATCGCTCCAGCATCCCCACGTGGTTCCCCTGCTGACCGCGGGCGCGGCCGAGCTGCCGGGCGACGATCCCCTGCTGTACTACGTCATGCCCTTCATCGACGGCGAGACGCTGGCCACCCGGCTCACCCGTGAGGGCGCGCTGCCGGTGCCGGAAGTGACGCGGATTCTGCGCGATGTGGTGGACGCCCTGGTCTACGCCCACTCGCGCGGTGTGGTGCACCGCGACATCAAGCCCGACAACATCCTCTTCAGCGGACGCCACGCACTGGTTGCCGATTTTGGCGTGGCCAAGGCGGTGAGCATTTCGTCGGGGGCGTCTCCCGGGACGCTCACGTCGCACGGTGTGGCACTGGGTACGCCGGCGTACATGGCGCCGGAGCAGGCGGCGGCCGATCCCAACGTGGACCATCGCGCCGACCTGTACGCCGTGGGCGCGGTGGCCTACGAACTGCTCACCGGCCGCACCCCGTTCATCACGTCGACACCGCAGGCAATGCTGGCGGCGCACGTCACCGCCACGCCGGATCCCGTGTCGCTGCATCGGCCTGCGATACCTGCCGAGCTCGCCGCGCTGGTGATGCGCTGCCTCGAGAAGCACCCTGCCGACCGCTGGCAGTCGGCCAGCGAACTGCTGGGACGGCTTGAGGCAGTGGCGACACCATCGGGTGGCTCGACACCGGCGGCGACCACCCCGGTGCCGGCGGTGCGCACCTCGGCGGAACTTGCTGTGCGGCGGGCGCATCCCCTGCGCGTGGCCGGCCTCTTTGCCCTCGCGACGATCGCGGTGACGGCCGTGGTGTACCTCGCAACCCGCGCGTTCGGCCTGCCGGACTGGGTCTGGATAGTGGCGCTCGGATGCATGCTCGCAGGATTGCCGGTGATGCTCTACACCAGCCGGGTCGAGCGGAAGCGGGCCCTGCTGCGCGCCACCGGCACGCTGCGGTTCGAGCCCGAGCCGATCCACCAGCAGTGGTTCACCTGGCGTCGGGCATTCCTGGGCGGTGCCATCGCCCTGGGCATATTGGCGCTGCTCACCGGAGCCTATGTCACGTCGAAGGCACTGGGAATCGGGCCCGCCCGTACCCTGCTGTCGTCCGGCGCGCTGGCTGGTGGTGACCAACTGGTGCTGGCAGACTTCACCGCCCGGAACGCCGACTCCAGCCTGGCCGAGACCGTGACCGAGGCGCTGCGGGTGGACCTGGGCCAGTCCAGCGCCATCAGGCTGGTGGACGCCAGGGCGGTGACCACCACCCTGGAACGGATGGGCCGAACGCCCGGGGGGATGCTGGACCAGGCAACTGCACGCGAAGTGGCGCTCCGAGAGGGCGCCAAGGCGGTGGTGGTAGGAGAGATTTCGGCGCTGCCCGAAGGCTATGTGCTCACCGCGCAGTTGATCCGGGCCGACTCCGGCACCACGCTGGTGCCGGTGCGGGTCACCGCAGCGAGCGATGCCGAGCTCATTCCGGCGGTGAACCGGCTATCGGCCGAGCTGCGCGAGAGGATCGGCGAATCGCTCGGCTCCATCCGGGGCACCGATCCGCTGGAAAAGGTCACCACCGCGTCACTCCCGGCGCTGCAACTCTATACCCGGGCCAGCAGGGTGTTCGAGCAGGGCGACTTCGATCAGGCGCGCAATCTTCTGCTCCGCGCCATCAGCATGGACAGCAGCTTTGCCATGGCATGGCGGAAGCTGTCCTCGGCCTACTTCAACCTTGGCATCCGGGAGGACGAGCGACTCCACGCTGCCGAGGCGGCCTTCCGCCATCGCGACCGGCTGCCGCCCCTGGAGCGCTACCTCACCGAGGCGACGTACTACTCCGCGGCGGAGCGCAACACCGACAGCGCCATCGCGGCCTACCGTGCCGCGCTGGACATCGCACCCGGCGACCTCACCGCAGGCAATAACCTGGGCCTCATGCTCAACGGAGAGGGGCGCTTTGCCGAAGCCGAAGCAGTGCTCCGGCCGCTGGTGTCCGAGGGCAAGACGATGTCGCCCTTCATCAACCTGCAGTACGCGCTGATCGCCCAGAGCGAGTGGCGCGAAGCCGACAGCCTGGCGGCGCTCGCGGCCACCCGGTTTCCCGATCACCCGGGCCGGCACATGATGCCGCTGGACAACGCACGCGGGCGCAGGGACTTCGCACTGGTGGACAGTATCCTGGGTGGGCCCGCGCTGGCGGGCTTCGCGCCAGCAGCAAGCGGCCCGGGGCTGTTCGTGATATTTGCACGACTGGGCCAGCACGAGGTACGTGGGCGCCTTCGAGAAGCTGAGGCGGAGAGCCGGCGGCTGGCGCGGCTGCTCGACGGCGGCGAGGACCCGACGCTGGCAGCCGACTTGGCGCTCCTGCACGCCACCCACCTCGCCTACCAGTTGCAACGCCCGCAGGACGTCGCGAATGAACTCGCCAGGGCGCTCGGGCGCCCCGAATTGAAGGACTTGCCAGACTCCCTGATCCCCTTCACGACGCTGGCCGACCTGCATGCCATCCTGAGAAACGCGGACGAGGTGCGGCGCCTGCGGCGGTTGGATGAGCGGTTCACCCCGCCAGAACTCCGGGAGGAGCGATTCACACCCACATGGGACGCGCTGGAGGCCAGGGCTGTCGGCGACTGGCTGCGCGCGGCGCAGCTGCGGTCCCGCATTGCGGCGGCGGCGCCCTGCAACCCCTGCGGCAAGTTCATCGCCGGTGCCGCGTGGGACCGGGCCGGATTCCCCGACTCGGCCGAAGCCTGGTTTCGCCGGGGGATCGACGCGGGGGCCACCGTCAATGAATGGGAAGAGGCGACCCACTACCCGATGGCGCTCCGCCGGCTGGGCGAGTTCGCCGAGACACGAGGCGACCGCGCCGACGCGCTGGAGTGGTACGGCAAGTTCGTGGACCTGTGGCGCGATGCGGATCCGGAGCTGCAGCCGCAGGTGGCGGCGGTGAAGCAACGGATGGCGGCGTTGACGGCGGAGCCGAGGAACTGAGCGGGGCTGCGCCAGCGGGAGTGGACTCAGCGGGGGCTTCGCCCAGCGGGAAGTGCGCTACCGCTTGAGGCTGCGATACAGCAACCAGGTTGAGCGACCGGCTTGTTGCTGGAGTGTCGCCGGCGCTTTCCATTCCTCAACTGGCAGGATGCCGACATCTCGCGCCAACCGCAGTGCATAGTTGATTTCAGCCAGGGATCCCAGCGAGATGTCCAGGAAGCGCCTGAATTCGGCGGTGCCGCGCTTAGCGGACCCTTCAACAATGTTTGCTGGGGCTGAAAAGGCCGCCTTCCGGAGCTGGAACACAAGCCCAAAACGCTCGGATGCGGGCCATTTGGACGTAGATTTGTAGATGGCGAGCGCAAGCGCGTGACAGCGTTGCCAGCAGTCGAAACGTTCGTAGGCCGCCATACGCCACGATCTGAAATACCTCGTCGGGACGCAAACCCGCTGCGGGCACTAATGCTCAATAAAGCGCAATCACCAGTAAGCGACGGATAACAATGAAAGAACATCCTGGCGAGACCAGTGGCCGATTTCTGGCGCTGGGTGCCGTGCTTGCGGGACTTGGCGTCGCAGCGAGCGCCCTTGGCGCGCACGGTTTGCGAGAGTTGCTGAGTGCGGAACGGCTTGACGTATTTCGGACGGCGGCCATGTACCAGATGCTGCACGGCCTGGCCATCGTCGCTGTGGCAGGCGCCATGTCACATTTTCACAGGGCCCGGCTGCGGATTGCGTGCTGGTGCTTTGTCGCGGGAATCCTGCTGTTCTCGGGCAGCCTGTACGCTCTCTCGTTCAGCGGAATCACGAGCCTGGGAATGATTACGCCACTTGGTGGGGTAGCCTTCCTCATCGGGTGGCTGATGGTAGCGCTCGGCTCCTCCTGCTGAGGCAGTCCCGCTGGCGCAACCCCCGCCGGCACAGCTGCCGCTGACGCAGTCCCGCTCTCCCGCTGACGCAGTCCCGCTCAGGCTTCTTCGCGCGCCCAGAAATAGAACACCACCCCGATCGCCCCGAACATCCAGAGATTCCCCGGGATCCACATCATCAGCCCGCCGATCCGCTGGTCTTCCAGCGGCGAGAGCCCCCACACCCGGGGCGCCTCGACGTACCAGTGATACAGCGGCCTGTCGGCCATGGTGATCAGCGCCGCCACCACCTGCATCGGCAGGCTCACCAGGAAGAGGTACAGCATCCGCACCCCCAGCGGCAGCGGCGGGACCTCCGCGACCGTGCTCATCACCGGCCACCACATGATCACCGACACCACGATGAACATCAGGTGGGTGGCGATATGCACGTCGTGGTTCTGCATCATCAGCTCGTACAGCGGCACCGTGTGCCACGCGGCGAGCGTGATGCTGAACAGCAGCCCGGCGGCGACCGGGTGGGCCAGGAACCGCCCCAGCGTTCCCACCCACGGGATCCGCGCCACCGGCGCGATCAGCCAGCCGGGCGTCGCGTAGATCAGGAGCGGGGGGAACAGCAGCGTCAGCAGGAGGTGCTGCAGCATGTGGGCCGAGAACAGGTAGTAGTCGCTCAGGTCATGAATCGGCCCGTTGAGCGACACCAGCAGCACCAGCAGCGCGGCGACGAACGCCACGATGCGGAGCGGCTCCGCCGGCGGCCCCAGGTTCCAGCGCCGCCGCGCGACGGTGATCCCCCAAAAATAGAGGGCACCCAATACTGCGGTGCCCAGGATCATGCTCAGGTGCGGCGAGAGCGCCGCCTCGAACGGCCCGGTGGGGCGAGGTCGGGCGTCCAGCAGCAGCCGGACCGGAACCAGCATCAGATCTGGCCCACGTTGTAGTTCAGGTGGTACGACATCAGCAGCATCAGGGCCACGATCACCACCGTGGCGATGATCAGCCCCGACACGAAGAGCCCGGTGAATGCCCGATGGTCATTCTTGAGGTGCATGTAGTAGCCCGCCACCAGCGCGAACTTGAGCGCGCTCAGGATCAGCAGTACCGGCACCACGATCGGCCCGAGCACCTGCTCGGCGGTGCCGCCCCGGTGGGCCAGTTCATACGCACCAACTTCCAGGCCGGTGAGCACGAACAGCACCAGGCCGATCTTGAAGTACGTCGCCGGGCCCGGGTGATCGTGGGCCGCTTCGACGGCGTGGGTCGCGTGGGCATCCATGGCTGGTCCTCAGTCCTTCATGAGGTAGACAACGGGGAAGATCACGATCCACACCACGTCCACGAAGTGCCAGTACAGCGCCGCGATCTCGAGGTTCATCGCTTTCTCCTTCGGCAGGTTGCCGCGGAGCGCGGTCCAGAAGATCGACGCGAGCCAGATCACCCCGATCGTGACGTGGGTGCCGTGAAAGCCCGTCAGAACGTAGAAACTCGAGCCGAACAGGTTGGTCTGGAGCTTGAGCCCCTCATGCACGAAGTGCTGGAACTCGTACACCTGCATCGCCACGAAGAAGATGCCGCAGACCAGGGTCGCCCCGAGCCAGCTGATCAGCGCCTTGCGGTTGCCGCGCTGGGCGCCGTTGAGCGCCAGCACCACGAACAGCGAGCTGAACAGCAGCAGCGCCGTGCC
>DASTUF010000118.1:0-3318 GCA_035759745.1 Gemmatimonadales bacterium | reverse complement strand
TGTATCGCTACGATACGCTGGGTACCATGCTCGACACGCTGCTGTTGCCGGAGCCGGAGGTTGAGGTGCCGCTGTGGACCCTCATGGAAGGTGAGCGGCGCCGAATGACCATGCCCGTGCTCTTCTCACCTGCCATTTACTTCGGCTATCGCCGATCAGGTGGCGTGATCCACGGCTGGTCGGGCGAGTATCGCCTGGTAATGAGTGAGTCTGGACGCGATACCATGACGGTGTTGGGAAGGGCGTGGACCGCCGAGCCCCTGGAAGACGACAGGCGCGATCGAGCGTACGAGGCGCGAATCGCGCCGATAATCGAAGGTGGTACGGACGAGATCCAGGTTCGTAGACAGATGTCCAGGGACGACATTCCCTCCCACCTGCCGGCATTTGCAGCGATCGCCCAGGACGCCACCGGTGCCATCTGGGTGATGCTCGATGCCGATTCGGGCCTGACCCGGTTCGACGTGTTCGATTCGACGGGCGTGTACCTTGGGCGGGTGGATGCGCCGGGACTCATCCCGGCCTGGCAGTCCTCCTGGGGACGGGACGCGGTGTATGTCCGCGAGGAAGATGAAACGGGACTGCCGAGGGTGGTGCGTTATCGGATTGTGCGTCCGTGAAAGCCGCTCGCCCCGCTGCCTCCCTCCGCCGCCAAAGGCCGGCGGGCTGGCCCCCAACCATCGCAGGCAGGGTGAGCTCCCGTTGGGGGCGCCCGCCGAGCCACGCCGCCTGCGGGACGGGGTTCGCAGTGCAGGCCTTCACTGGGAGGTTCATAGTGCGGATTCAGGCAGCGGCGGTGCTGATACTGGCGGCCTGCTCCAATTCAGAGGCGAGCGTCGGCTATACCGTGGACACCTCCGCGACCGGCGTGGTCACGGTCAGCAACATGACTCCCTCTGACTGGAGCGACACAACTGGGCAGTGGAAGCTCGTCCAGGTGGCGAACCTCGAGGCCAGCGACGACACGGCGGGCGCGATCGTCTCGCCATCCTATGTCACCGTCGATGGCGCCGAGCACCTTCTGGTGCTGGAACGGAGCCCGTTGTCGCTACGCATGCTGGAATTGGATGGAACATTCATCCTGACGGTCGGACGGGAGGGCGCGGGTCCCGGCGAATACCGGAACCCGATTCCGGCGGCGGTGGGCCCGTACCTGGTGGTCGACGATCCGGAGCTCGCGAGATTGACAGTGTACGACAGCGCTGGCGCGCTGCTGGAGACATATCCTGCACCGTGCTGCTACTGGGCCCCTGTCTACAGCGACGACAGCAATCATGTGTACATGCAGACATCAGCGAGCCACGACTCGACGGCTTCTGCTGCCTATGTGCGAATCAATGTGGAATCCGGTGCGACTGATACGGTGATGCTTCCGCGCGTGGGGCCGGAGCCCCAGCAATGGGAGTTCGTGCGCGAGAACTCTCGCAGCTCCTACACGATTCCGTTTCAGCCGTCGGACATAACCGTCATCGTGCCGTCGGGACATGTGGTAAGAGGGTGGTCCGGACGCTATGAATACCTCGAGCGAACGTTTGATGGCGACTCCCTCAGGGTTGTCCGACGCCAGTGGCAGAAAGTCGAGCTGCCCGATTCGGTGCGCCGGGAGCGATATGAAGGCATCAAGGCGATGGTGACCAGGAATGTCGGCGAGGCAGAGGCGAACAAAGTCCTGGACCTTTCCGACGTTCCTGCCGAAGCAGAGCCGATGCGTCGACTGTACGCCGACGGAGCCGGGAATGTGTGGGTTCCGGTCTATGTGCCCGGCGCCGAGACGCTGCATTATGACATCTTCTCACCTGAGGGTGTCTGGCGCGGAACTCTCGTCACTCCTTGGTCGCCCGGCGAGTTCCCGGTTTGGCTGGGCGACGATGAGATCGTCACCAAGGGCAACAGCGAGGAAGGCTACCCGTTCATCAGGGTGTGGCGGGTGGAGAGGTAGGGAACCGCGACGCATGCGCATCGCGCGGTCCACGCGGCTGAGAGCCGCTGCTCGGCACATGTCCCTCGCTGCGCTCGGGACATTGTGCGTGGAGGGTGTGGTGTTGGGGGCCGCGCTGGTCGCGGTGCATGGCTGTGGCGACGAATCGAACGCTGGTTCGACGGCGCCCGACGTCCCGGTGCTCGCCATCACGGAGTCGGTCACCGTTTCGGGCGGCGCCCAACTGGGGGACATCGTCGCGCTCGCCGTGGGCCCCGATGGTGAAGCCGGGAGCCTGATTCCGGCCACGCATTCTGAGCGATGTCGCCGAAGGCGACACGTGCCGAGCAGCGGCTCTCAGCCGCGTGGACGATCGCTTCGGTCAGGGTGAGGACCCCTCGCAGCTCCCATTGAAGCGCAATTGACCATCTAGCTTCATATTGCCTATAGGGCCTCGCGCCGCCGCGTCCCTCGGGACCCTCGGCGCATCCTGACCCTGTAACCCCAGATACCTGCCACCCCCCGTGACGGGAGCGCCGATGGACGCCGGACGCCCGCTGGTCGCCACCTTGCTGCTGGCCCTCTCCCTCGCCGCATGCAAGGAGGGCGAGGGGGACGAGACCTCCGCCGACTCCACCGCCGCATCCAGCACCTCGACCCTCTCCCTCCCTGTCGTCGGTGACACGGTCCAGCGGGCCGACCTGGTGCTCACCGTCGCCACCCGGGGTCAGGTTCGCTCCGACGCCGTCGCCCGCCTACGCGCCGAGGCCACTGGTACGGTGGCGCGCGTGCCGGTCCAGCCGGGGCAGCGGGTTTCCAAAGGACAGCTTCTCGTCGCACTCGATCCCCAGCCGTTCGATCTCGATGTAGCCGCCGCCGAGGCCGCCGTGCGCGAAGCGGAGGCCCGCTACGCAGGCGTCATCATTCCCGATTCGGTGGTGTCGGGCGAGGCACCCAGCCCCGAGCGCCGTGCCGCCGTGGCGTCCAGCTCCGGCCTGGAGACTGCCCGCATCAGCCTTCAGCAGGCGAAGCTGGAGCGCGAGCGCGCAGAGATCCGCGCGCCGTTCAGCGGCGTGGTGGACCGGGTCGACGTGGCGCCCGGCACCCGGGTCTCCTCCGGCGACGCCATCGCTACAGTGGTTGACGTGGACGACCTCGAGATCGAAGCATCGGTGCTGGAGCATGACCTCCCGCTCATCCGTTCCGGCGGCGCCGCCATCATCACGTCGGCAGCTGCCCCCGGCCGGGAAATCACCGGCCGGGTAACCGCGGTGCTGCCATTGGTGGATAGCGTGACTCGCGCCGGCCGCGCGCTGGTGCGGTTCCGAAGCAATGGGGTTCTTCGTCCCGGCATGTCCGCTGAGGTCCGGCTGGAATCCACCCGTCTGGACGACCGCATC
>DASTUF010000117.1:0-28184 GCA_035759745.1 Gemmatimonadales bacterium | reverse complement strand
GTCAACATCGCGTCCGCCGTGCGGATCGCGAAGAACTTCGCCATCGATGACGTGCGCCTGGTGCGCCCGGCTGAATTCGATGCCTGGCGCATCGAGGGTATCGCCCACAATACCGCCGACCTGGTCGAGAAGATCACCTTTCACGACTCGCTCGAGGCGGCGCTGACCGACGTGGTCTGGGCCGCTGCGCTCACGGCCCGGGGCAGGGCCGCCAGGCGTACCATGGCGCGCCCTCGCGCCGCCGCCGAGGAAATGGTCGCCCGCTCGGCCGACGGCCCGGTGGCGATCGTGGCCGGCCGGGAAGACAAGGGCCTCAACAACGACGAGCTCGATCGCTGCCAGGCCCTCGTGTCAATCGCCACCAACCCCGCCCACTCCTCGCTCAACCTGGCGCAGGCCGTCGCCGTGATGTCCCACGAACTCTTCGTGGCCCGCGAAGGCGAAGCCCAGCCCTTCAAGCGCCCGCGCCGCACTGCCGGCCCCGCCACCAGTGAGCAGCTCGAGGCGCTCTTCACCGATTGGGCCTCGGCGCTGCACGCCATCGACTTCTTCAAGGCCCGGGGCGAGGACTCCGTAATGCGGGTGGTTCGGGAGGCCTTTTACCGCGCCGAACTGGACGGGAGGGAGGCCGCACTGCTTCGGGCCATGGGGATCGAAGTGCGCAAGAAGATCGAACGGGCCCGGAAATCCGAGTGAAGTGGTCGGAAAACATCTCGCTTCTGGTTGTCAAACGTCATAGGGCAACTATACTTATGCGCGCCAACCGAACTCGCGACCGCGTGAGCGGCGACGTCACGTGAAATCATTCACAATGCCGATTTCTCAACCGCCGGGGCTGACTCCATAATGCGGAAGTTCGTACTTCTGGCTGCGGGAATGGGACTCGCCGGCATCACAGCGCTCGCAGTTGCTGGTCGGACGTCCGATGCCCAGCAGAGCGGGCCGTCTGTAGCCGACTCTGTCGCTGCGACCGTGCTCGCCGCCGGCGATACCGCCAGCCTGCCCGGGCCGCGCCAGCCGATCTTCTTCCGGCACGACATCCACGCCGGCCAGTACAAGATCGAGTGCCAATACTGCCACTACTCGGTGGCGGTGTCGTCCGAACCGGGAATCCCGACGCTCGAGACCTGCATGGGCTGCCATACAGCTGTCTCCGGCAGTGATTCGGCCAGCCGCGCAGAGATACGGAAGCTTCGCACGGCCTGGAGCGAGAAGCAGCCGATCGAATGGAGCCGGGTGCACTTCCTCGCCCGGCACGTGCACTTCCCGCACGCCAATCACATCAAGGCACTGGGCCCCAACGCCTGCGCCACCTGTCATGGCGATGTCACCCGCATGCCGCAGGTGTTCAAGGTGAACAACGTGAACAACATGGGCTGGTGCATCAGCTGTCACATCGAGCGCAAGGTGACGCGCGATTGTACGGCGTGTCACTACTGAACTGATGGGCGTAAGGCGTGGGGCGTGCGGAATGAGGAATTGGCTGATGCCTCACGCCCCAGGCCCCAGGCCCCAGGCCCCTAAGCCCCAGGCACTATGTCTTCTTCAGTAGACCGCAGAAAATTCCTCACCGTCCTCGGAGTCACCGGGGGTGGTGCCGTGGCGCTGTCGGGATGCTCCACCGACCGGGTGCAGAAGCTGGTGCCGTACCTGGTGCAGTCGGAAGATCAGGTCCCCGGCGTTCCCACCTGGTATGCCAGCACCTGCACCGAGTGCAACGCCGGGTGCGGCGTCCATGTCAAGACCCGCGAGGGCAGGGCCATCAAGCTCGAGGGCAATCCCGCGCACCCCGTCAATCGGGGCAAGCTGTGCGCGCGAGGCCAGGCCGGACTTCAGGGGCTGTACAATCCGTCCCGCGTGAAGGGGCCGATGCTCAGGGAGAACGGCGCCTGGAAGGAACTTTCCTGGGACGACGCCATCGCGCGCCTCGCCCAGGAAGTCGGCAAGGCGAGCGGCCGGGTCGCAGTGCTCTCCACTCCAGCGCGCGGGACGTTCTCCGACCTGCTCGACAGCTGGGTCGGCGCCGCTGGCGGCACCGTCACCCGCTGGGAGCCGCTGGACCTCGAGCCGGTTCGCATGGCGAGCCGGCTGGTGTATGACGCCGATGTCGTCCCGGGCCACAACTTCGCCGAGGCCCGCTTCATACTCGGCTTTGGCGACTTCCTCGAGACCTGGAACAGCCCCACCGAGCAGCAGATTGGCTACGCCGAATCCCACGGCTGGACCGGCGATGCCGCTCGACATGTGCAGGTGGGCGCGCGTCGGGACCTCACCGGTCTCAACGCGGACGAGTTTCTCTCTGCCGCTCCCGGGACCGAGGCCGCCGTGGCGCTCGCCATGGCCAACGTGATCTCCGGGGGCGGAAGCGGTCCGTTCGCGTCGCTGATTCGCGAGTGGACGCCCGAAGCGGCCGAACGGGCCAGCGGTGTGCCGGCCGAGCGGATCACCGCGGTGGCGCGGGAGTTTGCTTCGGCGAGCCCCGGTCTCGCGATTGCGGGTGGCATCGCAGCGCAGGGCGACAACGCGCTCGCGCTCGCGGTGGCGGTGGCCGTGCTCAACAGCGTGGCCGGAAACGTCGGCCGCACGGTGTTGCCGGAGGCGGCCGTACCCACTGGAGATGGCCTTGCCGGCATGCAGCGCCTGATGGCAGCCATGGATGGTGGCCAGGTGGGGTTGCTGATGGTGCACGATGCCAATCCGGTGTACGCGCTGCCGAAGAGCTATGGCTTCGCCGAGAAGATGGCCAAGGTGCCATTCAAGGTGTCAACCGGGCTCTTCCTCGACGAGACCGCCGAAGCCTGCGACCTGTTGCTCCCCAACCATCACGCGCTCGAGCGCTGGGACGACCTCCTTACGCGGCCCGGTGTGACCGGGCTGATGCAGCCGGTGATGGAGCCGGTCTTCCAGTCCCGCCACACCGGTGATGTGCTGCTCGGCGTGGCCAAGGCACTCGGCGGCGGGTTTTCACAGTTCACGGCCGCAACCTTCGAGGAGCACCTCAAGCAGGCGTGGGCGGGCAGCACTGGCGGCGATGCCGGTTGGCGCTCAGCCCTCGCGGCGGGCGGCGCCTGGGAAGGCGCGCCGGCGCCGGCGCCGTCGGGCGCAGCTGCGCCTCCGCCAGCACCGGTGCCGGCTCCAGCATTCGCAGCGCCAGCGGCACCGGCGGAGGGCGACTTCACGCTGGTGGCCTTCCCGCACGCGTTTCTCTATGACGGCCGCGGCGGCAACCGGCCCTGGTTGCTGGAGAACCCTGACCCGGTCACCAAGATCACCTGGCATCCGTGGGCCGAGATCTCGCTTGAGACCGCGCGGCGGCTCGACATCCGGCGCGGCGAGCTCATCCGCCTGGTGTCCGATCACGGCTCGGTGGAACTGCCGGCCTTTCCGTACGCCGGCCTCCATGACCAGGCCATCGCGGTGCCGCTCGGCTTTGGCCACACGTCCTACGGGACCTTTGCCCAGGACGCCGGACCCACGCCGCTCGACCTGATGGGTCCGCCGGGCTCGACTCCGTGGATCGCTTACGCTGGCACCCGGGTCCGGCTGGAGAAGACCCACGGCTTCAAGGACGTGGCGACCACCGAGGGCAACCCGCGCCAGCTGGGCCGCGGCATCGCCGAAGCGATGCCCATCGAGTACGCCCGGCGCGGGCTCACGGTGAAGGAAGCCCACCTCGCGGCCGGCGCCGGGCATCACGAGCTCAACACGCCGCTCGAGGTCGAGGCCATAGCGGGGTGGCGTGAGGAGCAGATCGAGTTGCGAAAGCTGGGCGACTACGCCGAGGAGCATCCGGCGTGGGGCATGAGCATCGACCTGTCCCGTTGCACCGGCTGCTCCGCGTGCGTCACCGCGTGCTACGCCGAGAACAACGTCCCCACCGTCGGCTACGATGACGTGCTCCGCGGCCGCGAGATGAGCTGGATGCGGATCGAACGGTACTGGGAGGGCGGGGAGGGCGGGGAGGCCCTGGAAGCCCGCTTCGTTCCCATGCTGTGCCAGCACTGCGAGAACGCGCCCTGCGAGCCGGTCTGTCCGGTGTACGCGGCCTACCACACGGTGGACGGTCTCAATGGCCAGGTGTACAACCGCTGCGTGGGCACACGGTACTGCGGCAACAACTGCCCGTACAAGGTGCGCTACTTCAACTGGTACAAGTACAACGAGAAGGCCTGGCCCGAACCACTGCATATGCAGCTCAACCCCGATGTGACCGTCCGGGCCCGGGGCGTCATGGAGAAGTGCACCTTCTGCGTCCAGCGGATCCGCGGTGCCCAGCACGAGGCACGGCTGGAAGACCGGCAGCTGGTCGACGGCGAGTTCACCACCGCCTGCGCCCAGGCCTGTCCCTCCGGGGCGATCGTCTTCGGCAACCGGCGTGATCCCGAGAGCCGGGTGAGCGAGTCGAGCCATGACCCACGCGGCTATGTGGTGCTGGAAGACGTCAACACGCGGCCGGCGGTGACTTACCTGGCCAAGGTGCTGCACTCGTCGGAGGCCCGGGCATGACCGCGATCGCACAGCCGCGCATCACCCAGACCCACGCCGACGTCACCCGGGACGTCGTCGCCACCCTGGAGACGCCCAGCCGCGGCTACTACATCCTGCTCTTCAGTGCGGTGGGCCTCTTCCTGGTGGGGCTGCTCACTTTCCTGATCCTGCTGAAGGACGGTCTGGGTCACGCCGGCTACACCCCGCCGGTGATGTGGGCGGTGTACATCACCACCTTCGTCTTCTGGGTCGGCATCGGTCACGCCGGCACCCTGATCTCGGCCATCCTGTTCCTGTTCCGCTCGCCCTGGCGCACCGCGGTCTATCGCGCCACCGAGGCGATGACGGTGTTCGCCGTGATGACAGCGGGGCTCTTCCCGATCATCCACATCGGGCGCCAGTGGGTGTTCTACTGGCTGCTGCCCTACCCCAACCAGCGGTACCTCTGGCCCAACTTCAAGTCGCCGCTGATCTGGGACGTCTTCGCGATCTCGACCTACCTCACCGTGTCCACGCTGTTCCTGATCTTCGGGCTCATCCCCGACGTGGCGGCGGTGCGGGACAAGGCCAAGGGCTGGCGCAAGTTCATCTACAGCCAGCTGTCGCTTGGGTGGACCGGCTCGGACAACCAGTGGCGGCACTACTCGCGGGCCTACCTTTACATGGCCGCGCTGGCGACCCCGCTGGTGCTGTCGGTGCACTCGGTCGTGTCCTGGGACTTCGCCTCGAGCATCGTGCCCGGCTGGCACGGCACCATCTTCGCGCCCTACTTCGTGGCCGGCGCCATCTACAGCGGCATCGGCATGGTGCTGACGCTGCTGATTCCGCTGCGCAAGGCGCTCAAGATCGAGCACATGATCAACGAGTATCACTTCGACAACCTGTCGAAGCTGACGCTCCTGACCGGCTCGATTCTGTTCTATGCCTACGCCATGGAATACTTCGTGGCCTGGTACAGCGGCAACACGTTCGAGCAGATCACATTCTTCCGCCGCGCCTTCGGGCCCCAGTGGTGGGCCGGCTGGACCATGATCATCTGCAACGCCTTCGTGTCGCAGCTGCTCTGGTTCCGGAAGATCCGCACCAACCTGACGGCGCTGTTCGTCATCTCGATCTTCATCAACATCGGGATGTGGTTCGAGCGCTACGTCATCATCGTGTCGTCGCTCTCCAATGACTACATGCCCTGGGCCTGGGACGTGCTCAATCCGACCTGGGCCGACTGGGGCATCCTGGCGGGGTCGTTCGGGTGGTTCGGCATGTACTTCCTGCTCTTTGCCCGGACCTTCCCGATCGTGGCGATCCAGGAGATCAAGGAAATGATCCCTATGCCGCGCCGCCGCGCCGGGGGAGGGCACCACTGATGGCGCTCCCGTTGCCCCGGCCGAAGGTAGTGCCCGGGGTCCTCGCCTCGTTCGAGCACGTCGACGCCGCCTGTGACGCGATCCGCGGCCTGCGCGAGCGCGGCCACCGCGACCTCACCGTGTACACCTCTCACCCCAATCATGAGGTGGAGGAGGCGTGCGGCCACCGCAGCAGCCCGGTGCGGCTCTTCACCCTCATCGGCGGGCTCACCGGTTGCACCGCCGGCTTCGCGATGACCATCTGGATGTCGCGCGACTGGCCGCTGCTGGTGGGCGGCAAGACCATCGGGTCGATCCCGCCCTACGTCGTCATCGCCTTCGAGCTCACCATCCTGCTCGGGGCCTTCTTCACCCTGGGCGGCGTGGCGCTGCTCTCGCTGGCCAAGGCCGGGCGGAAGGTGCTCTACGACGAACGCTTCACCGACGACCGGATCGGTGTGTTCGTGCCGGCCCGAGCCGACCGTGAGGCCGAGCTGACCTCGTTCTTCCGGGAGGCGGGTGCGGTGGAGGTGCGACATGGTTGAGCCGCGGCACTGCCGCTACCTGCTGCTAGCGCTCGTCGCGCTCGGCACCGCCGGCTGCGAGGTGTGGTACAACAAGGTGCCGTCGCCTGACGACCTCTGGTACCGCATTCCGTGGTTCGATCACATGATCGCACAGCGCTCGGTGCATCCGTACGAGACCGCCGACGTGCCGCGCAACACGCCGGCCGGCGCGGTGCCGATCACCGGCGGCGAGGGTGACTGGTCCACCGAGTTCCGGAGTGGCAACGCCACGACCGCGGATCAGCTGGTCAATCCCTGGGCCGGCGGCGCGCAGCCGCAGCAGACGGCCTCGGGGCCCGACGTGCCCAACATCCCTGCCACGTTCGAGGCCCGGGGCGACACACTCTACGGGACCTACTGCGCCGTGTGCCACGGTTTCGCAGCCGACGGCAAGGGCACGGTCGGGCCGCGGGTCGGAGCACCGAGCCTCCTGACCGAGCGCGCCCGGGGATTTTCCGACGGCTATCTCTACTCGATCATTCGTTACGGACGGGGCGTGATGCCGCGCTACGGCGACAAGATCTATCGCGTGGATGACCGGTGGGCGGTGGTGAGCTACCTGCGGACCCTCCAGGCAGCGGCGCCGGCGCCGGCAGCAGCCGCGGGAGCGTCGCAATGAAGCCGGCCGAACTGCGCACGCGCCTCGCCACGCACTCGATCAGTGGCCGCTACACCAACATGCTGGGCATCGGCCTCGGCCTGGCGGTGCTGGGTCTGGTGCTCGCCCTTCAGGGTCTCCGGACCGCACCCGATCGGGTGTGGCAGCTGGTGCACGTCAACTGGCTCTTCTTCACCGGGCTCATGTTCGGCAGCGTCGGACTGGCGGCGTCGCACAAGGTCGCCAACGCCAAGTGGTCCGGGCTGGTGATCCGCTTCGCCGAAGCGGCCATCGCCTTCCTGCCGATCTCGCTGCTGGTGATCGTGCTGATCTTCACGGTGGGATACCCCGCCGTCTACGGCCCCATGGACGAACAGCTCCACGGACTGTTCCATGGCAAGGCGGTCTGGCTCTCCCGGCCCTTCATGTTCGGCCGGATGTTCTTCGGCACCCTGATTCTGGGCTGGCTCGGCTGGCGGCTGGTCAAGGCCGACATGCTGCCTGACGTCCACGCGGCCCGCGCCAGCGTGAGCGGCGGCCGGCGCGCACTGTTCGAGAAGTGGACCCGAGGCTTCGATGGCTCCGCCGAGACGCTGGCGGCCAACGAAGTCCGGATCCACCGGCTGGCGCCGACGTATGTAGTGGTCTATGCCCTGATCATGTCGATCTTCGCCTTCGACGGCATCATGGCGCTGCAGCCGCACTGGTTCTCGAACCTGCTGGGCGGTTTCTACTTCATGGGCTCGTACCTGGGCGGGCACACCCTGCTGGCGCTCACCATGGTTTACGGCGTGAGCCAGCTCGGTATCGGCGACCTGGTCTCGCCCAAGCAGCGCCACGACCTGGGCAAGCTCTGCTTCGGCTTCACCGTGTTCTGGGCTTACCTGATGTGGGCCCAATTCCTGGTCATCTGGTATGGCAACATGCCGGAGGAGACCGGCTTCGTCTTCGCCCGGCTCTGGGGCCACTGGCTCCCGGTGGGGCGCTGGGTCCTGCTCGGCATGTTCATCATCCCGTTTGCCGGGCTCCTGGGCGTGGCGCCCAAGAAGAACCGCTGGAGCCTGGCGTTCTTCTGCAGCATCAGCCTCGCGGCGCTCTGGCTCGAACGGTACCTGCTGGTGGCGCCATCGGTCTCGCCGCTGCCCGGCCCTTCGTTCGGTGTCGCCGACATCGCGCCCACGTTCCTGCTCGCCGGGCTGTTCCTGGCCTCCTACGCGTTGTTCGCCCGCATCTTCCCGATGGTGTCACCCCGCCTCGCCGAGATCACGATCAACCGCGAGCTGGGCCATCACGCCGTGGATGTGTTCGACCACGAGGATGCGGACAAGGACTACCTGCATGACGAGGAAGTGGAACACTTGGCGTAGGGCGTGGGGCGTGGGGGCGTAAGGCAACAACGGTTTCGTGGAAATGCAAAGTGGCGTGAGTTCGGGAGACCCCCGCTCACGCCACTTTTTGCTGTCCCCCAGGGCCCTACGCGCAACGCCCCACGCCCCACGCCCCACGCCCTACGCCTATCTTTCCATCGCATTCATCCGCCGAATCATCGCCCGGAGCGAATCCACCGGCAGTGGTGCCTGGATCGCGAGGATCCGGTCGCCCCGCCGCAGCGTCATCGAGCCCTCCCGGCCCGAGATACCGGCATCATCGGAGATGGTCGGCCAGGGCGATCCCGAATCGGTGCGCTGGGCCGCCAGCAGCCGCGAGACGTCGGTGGCCGGCCCCTCGATCGTCCGGATAACCTGACCTGACTCGAGCTGCTGCGCCACGATCATCGTGGGCGCGCCACTGTCGGCCTGAGACGCCGAGACCTGCACTTCCATCACTGGCAGTCCGCGAATGCGGGGTACCGGCTGGCCTCGCGCCTGCCGCGCCGCGTCCCAGGACAGCGTGCGCCAGGCGCCGGTGGGCGCGAAATGCATCATCGAGGGCGAGAGCACGCCGGATGACAGCGTGACGCCCACCGGCTCCAACACTGCCGGGGGAGCAGGAGAATCCTCAGGCACTTCGTCTGCCACCGCGAGATCGGACGACGGAACCGCTTCCCGCTCGGTCTCACGCGCCGAAGGCCGCTGCGGTTCCGGGCGGCGTGGCGCCAGAGCGACCTCTTCCGGGACGGGCACCGCCGGGGATTCCACCGCCGGCGTCGCCGAGACCGCCGAATCGGACAATGCTGCCACTTCGGCGCCGGTCGGAGCGGTGGCGCGCTGCCACTCGAGCCCCGCCAGACCCAACCCCGTTGCCGCGACCACCGCGGCCGCCCAGCCCGCGCGATACCAGCGGGTGCGCCGCGAACGGACCAGCCGAGCCCGTGCCTCCAGGACCTCGTAGGCCGGGGGGATGCGCCGGGCGGGCGAGAGGGTAGCCAACAGCGCGGTGGTGCGATCCCGAAGCGCCACGATGCCATCCCGCCTGCGCTGGCAGGCAGGGCAGTGGGCGAGATGCCGCTCGATTTCGACGCACTGCGAACGACTCAGCGCCTGGTCCAGATAGGCGTGGAGCTCGTCTTCAGGAATGTGCGGCATGACTGTCCTGTGCATGCTGTCGGTCGTGCGCCTCCACCAGTCGTTTGCGTGCCCGCGCCAGCGTGGTGCCGACGGCACCCACGGCGAGGCCGGTTTGTGCGGCGATCTCGGGGTAGCTGAGGCCGCCGTCCCACAACAGCAGTACTTCCCGGTCGCGGGGCGTCAATGCGTCCAGCGCCTGGTGCACCGCCTCCAGCTGTTCATCATGCTCGACCAGTTCGTCTGCCGCCTGGATCCGCGATGGGCCGGGCGACGGGTCATTGGTGAGCAACGTCAGGTGCTTCCGGCGCCGGATGGCTGCCCGCGCTTCGTCCCGGGCCAGGTTCGCCGCCACGGCGAACACCCAGGCCCGCGGCTTCTCGGGCCGGTGCTGGAACAGGCGCATGAAGACTTCCTGCGCCAGGTCCTCGGCCCGGTCCGCGTCCCACACCTTGCGGTAGAGGAATCGCACCACGGCCGTATATGTGGTCTGGTACAAGCGCTCGAAATCGTCCAATCGGCCCCCCGCTCGCATGACCCCTCACCTCACGCCCCACGCCCCACGCCTCACGCCTCACGCCTCACGCCTCACGCCCCCCTATGACGTTTACCCAGCGCTACTTGTGCACACTTCGGGCTGCCTTCCCGGGCTTCCCGGTGAAGACGCAGCCCGGGTGCAGTCCCTGGCCCTTGGGCGGCCAGTCGAAGCACAGGTCCGGCTTGGCCGTCCGCCCGTCCCGCCGGGTCCTCCCATGCAGGGTACACGCCACCCCGCCAGGTTCAAGGTAGCCACAGGCCGAGATGACCTCGGCGCCCAGCGAGAACTTGCCCTCCCGCTCGATCTTGCAGAGATACGGGGACAGCCGAGACCGCACCAGTGACTCCAGCCATGCCTCGTCGGGGGTGCACATGATCTCGACCTGCAGGTCGCGGCAGCACGCGGCGCCCCGGGTGTGGTCCGCGGTCTTGCATGGGGCCCCCTCGCACGGGTTACCATTGTTCACCACCGGGAGCTTCCGCGAGGGGCCGGGCGGGGCCGGCGCTGGTGCCGGGGGCGGGAAGCGCCGCTCGACCAGTCGCCGCCGGTCCACGACCCGGAACCTGTCGTCACCCAGCTGGCGGGGCTGGTGCCGTGCAGTCGAGGGTTTGACCTGGCCGGAAAATCCGTGGGCAGAACAGCGCTGCCCGCCGGCCTCCTGCTTCAGGTAGCGGCAGCGCACATGGAGGGTTGCCTCGGCATACAGGTCGCCGTCGCCCTCCCACAGTTCGCGGAAGGTGATCCGGCCGGTGTGCCCCAGGAGCCAGGTGGCCTCATGATCGAGCGACGCCGCCCCGTCCGTCAGTGACCCGATCCGGAGGGTTACCTTGAGGCTGGTGCATTGGCTGCCCAGGCGCAGGCAGGGCGGTGCAGCCGGCACGGCAACTCCTGGTGGGTTGGGACTCGCAATACGGAGAACAGGAATATATACTTGTGAACTGGTTCACAAAGTCGTGACCAACATACTTCGCTTTGGAGGCGAACAGGCAATGCGCGTGACTTCGATGGTAGCTGGGTTGGCGTTGGTACTGGCGGCGTGCGGCGGCGAGAAGCCGGCCGACGGCGCAATGACCTCGGATGGGGCGGCGCCGGCGGCAACTGAGACCCCGGCCGCGACGACCGGCGCGACTCATGACGTCGACATGACGTTCGAGAACAACGAGTACAAGTTCGTCCCGGCCGAGTTCTCGGCCAAGCCGGGCGACGTCATCCGGTTCCACAACAAGATGGGTGGCCCGCACAACGTGCACTTCTGGGCTGACAGCATCCCGGCTGGCGCCGAGGCCGTGATCGCGATCGATCGCGAGATGTCGCCGCTGGTGTCCGAGCTGCTCACTACCGAGGGCGAGGTCGTGACGGTGACCCTGGCCGGCACGGCGCCGACCGGTGCGTATCACTTCACCTGCGATCCGCACGTTGCCATGGGTATGCATGGCGTGCTCACGGTCGCTCAGTAAGCAGTCGGTAGCAGGCAGTGAAGCGGAGGGGCGGGCCGGGTCAACCGGTCCGCCCCTCGCTTTTGAGGCCAACCCACCCGGCGACCACACCGACCAGCAGTCCGCTCACCGCATCGATGGCATAGTGCATCTGGCAGTACACCACTGCAACCGGCAGCAGCAGCACCGGCACCAGCATCACCAGGCCTGCCTTTCGGGAGGCGGCCCAGACCCCGATCAGCGCGGCGATGGTGGCGGCGACATGCGAACTGGGAAAGGCGGCGCCGTAGGAGCTTCCGTTCGAGAGCGTGGCGTACACCAGCTGCGCCGCCGGATTGGCCACGAAGCTCCCTGATGGCCTGGCGAACTCGTAGTAGGGCCCGGCTACCGGCAGGACAAGGAACACCAGGTAACAGAAGATGAATGCGGCCATCACCCCGACCACGAAGCGCCGCATGGCCGGGAGCTGGTTGCGTGCTGCCAGCCACGCCGCCGGCACCAGGATCATCGGGTAGTACGCGAAGTAGGTGGCGTGCAGCAGGAAGGACGCTGCCCCGTTCGGCGCTGCCCGCCACCAGTCCCTGCTGGGCTGGCCTCCGAACAGCATCGCCTCCCACTGCTGAACCAGCGCGTCGTACACCGGCCGCCCGGCATTGAGCACGTCCAGCTCGCTGTAGAATCCGGCGAGCAGCAGGATCGGGTAGAGCTCCCGCAGGAAGGCGCCTGCCCGGCCCATTCCTGGTGTGTGCACCAGCAGCACCAGCACCAGGATCAGCCCGTGCGCCAGCAACAGCCACGGCCATCCTGGCAGCTCCGGCGACCTGACGGCCACCACCAGCGACACCACCAGCACATAGCCCACCACCAGCCAGTCCACGGGGCGCAGTTGATCGACCCGCCTCCGCAGCCAGGGCCGGATGACGCTCACAGCCAGCCGGCGTCCCGGTACCAGCGCCAGGTGTCGGCCAGGCCCGAGGCGAGATCGTGCTCCGCCACCCAATCAGCGTCCGCCATGAACGCCGATGGATCGGCGGTCCAGGCCGGCTGAAGAAATTCGTTCGCCTTGTCGGCGTTGAGGATGGTGGTGCGTCGCAGCAATCGCGCAGCGGCGCCGGTGAGGTGGAGGATGCCGCGCGCCAACGGACCGGGCAGGCCGATCACGCGCACCTTGCGGCCCATCGACTCGGCGATGCGGTGCACCAGCTCGGCGCTGGTGAAGATCTCCGGGTGATTGACGTAGTAGAGCTTGCGATCCACGTCCGGTGCCACGCCGGCTGCCGCGATGGCGCGGGCGAGGTCGATGACGTGCACCGCCGAGAGTTCCTGGGTGCCGTCGCCGAACACCGGCGCCACGCCCAGGCGCGCCAGGCGATACACCTTGATCAGGTTGTCCTTGTCATTGGGGCCGTACACCGTGGGCGGCCGGAGGATTACCCACGGGAGTCCGCCGCCGCGCACCACGGTCTCGCCCGCGAGCTTGCTCCTGCCATACGCGGTGACGGGATTCGGCGCGTCATCCGACTGGCGCGGCCGTCCCTTTCTCGACGGCCCGCCCGCGGCCATCGAGCTCACCAGCACGAACCGGCCGGCACTGCCCGTGGATTCGGTGGCGCGCAGCAGGTTGGCCGTGCCGTCACGGTTGCCGGCCAGGTACGCCGCCTCGTTCCGCGCCGCCACCGCCCCGGCCACGTGGTACACCACGTCCTGGCCCGCGCTCGCGCGCCGCAGCGCATCCATCGCGTGCAGGTCGCCTTGCACCAGGCGCACGCCTTTCGCCGCGAGCTTTGCTCCCCGCTCGGCGGAACGGACGAGCGCGGTGACATCGTCGCCGCGCCCGCGTAACACATCCACCAGGTGGCCACCGACGAAGCCGGTGGCACCTGTCACGAGCGCCTTCACAGGGCCCGGTCGTACATGCGGTAGGTCCGGTACAGCTGGAAGCCCATCTTCACCAGCCCCAGGTTCATCGCGGTGTTGTCCTCCAGGATCCAGCCCGCCTCGCCCCAGAACATTCCATGATCGCCGGCGCGATTCCAGATCCAGTGGTAGAGCACCGAGTCGAGCCCCCTGCCGCGATACTCGGGAAGAATGCCGAGCAGGGGGATTCGGGCTCGCCCGATCTTCTCGCGCTTGAGCGCCCACAGCAACCGGGGCAGCACCGGCAGGAGGTATCCCTTACGGTTGGTGCGCAGGACCTGGTTGAGGTCCGGCAGCCCCAGCCCGAAGGCGATGACCTCGCCATCCTTCTCCACCATGGGGACGATGTCGGGCAGGACCACCGGCTTGAACTGCTGGGCCAGGTGCTCGATCTCGTGCTCGGTCATCGGCACGAAGCCCCAGTTCTTCTCCCAGGCGGCGTTGTAGATCCGCTTGATCACGTCGACTTCGGCATCGAACCGGCTCATGTCGAGCGGGCGGATTGTGACGCCCAGCCGTTCCCGCATGATCTCGACCGCGCGATTGAGCCGCGCCGGCACCGTGGCGAAGTGCTCCTTCGCACCACCCTCGTACACCAGCAGGTTCTTCACGCCCTCGAACCCGGCCCGCTCCACCATGGCTACGTAGGACGGCGGATTGTGTGGCATCATCAGCGTGGGCGGGGTGTCGAAGCCGTCCACCAGCAGGCCGCATTCGTCATTCACCGAGAACGACGCGGGGCCCCGCATGGTGTCGAAGCCGCGCTGGCGCAGCCAGTCCGCCGCCGCCTGGAACAGGTGGTCGGCGACGTCCTGGTCGTCCTCCGACTCGAAGAAGCCGAAGAAGCCAACTTTGTCGTCGTGGGTCTGGTTGTGGAGCTGGTTGGCGATGGCGGCGATCCGGCCGACAACGCGGCCATCGCGCTCGGCCAGGAAATACTCGGCCTCAGCATGCTCGAAGAAGGGATTCCGGCGGCGGTCCAGCAGCAATGCCACGTCCCGACGCAACGGCGGGACCCAGTTCGGGTCCCGCGCGTGCAATCGGTAGGGCAGAGCAATGAAGCGCCTGAGGTCCCGACGGTCGCGCACTGGCGCGACCCGGGGCGGCGCGGTCAGATGACCCCCAACTCGCGGCCGATAATGGCGAACTTGTCCAGGCAGAAGTCGATCTGGTCCGTGGTGTGGGTCGCCATGACGCTGGTGCGCAGCCGGCACTGCGAGGGCTGCACCGCCGGCGGCATGACCGGATTGGTGAACACCCCGGCGTCGTACAGCCGGCGCCACATGATGAAGGTCTGCTCCATGGGACCGATCAGCACCGGCACGATCGGCGTCTCGGTCGGGCCGATCTCGAAGCCCAGCGACCGGAAGCCTTCATGCAGGTGGCGGGTGTTGGCCCAGAGCCGGTCGCGCCGGTCGGTCTCGACCTGCAGCACCTCGAGCGCGGCGATTACGCCGGCGGTGTTGGCCGGCGGCAGCGACGCGGTGAAGATCAGCGGACGGCTGTGGTGACGGATGTAATGGATGATCGGCTCGGCCGCCGCCACGAAACCGCCGATGGAGGCAAGCGACTTGGAGAACGTGCCGGCGATGATGTCGGTCTCTTCGGTCAGCCCGAAGTGCGCGGCGGTGCCGTCGCCATTGGGGCCCAGCACGCCCAGCGCGTGCGCGTCATCCACCGCGACGGCGGCGCCATGTTTGCGCGCCACGCGGAGCAGCCCCGGGAGGTCGGCGATGTCGCCTTCCATCGAGTACACGCCGTCCACCACGATCATCGAGCCGCGCGCGCCAGCGCGCTCCAGCTTGCGGTCGAGGCTGGCCAGGTCGCCGTGGCCGAAGCGCTCGGTGTCGCCGAACGACATCTTGGCGCCGTCCACGATCGACGCGTGGTCGAGCTTGTCCAGCATCACCACGTCGCCGCGGCCCACCAGCGCGCTGATGAAGCCGAGGTTGGCGTTGTAGCCGGTGGAGAAGACGAGGCACTCCTCCTTGCCGAGGAACCGGGCCAGCGCGTCTTCCAGCTGGCGGTGCAGGTCGAGGGTGCCGTTCAGGAACCTGCTGCCGGTGCAACCCGAGCCGTACTGGAACAGCGCGCGCTGGGCCGCCTCCAGCACCTTGGGATGATGGGTGAGTCCCAGGTAGTTGTTGGAACCCAGCATGATCCGCTTCTTGCCTTCGATTGTGACGACCGTGTCCTCGGACTCCGAGATCGGCTTGAAGTAGGGGTACAACCCCGCCGCCTGGATCTCCCGGGCCTTCGTGAACTGGCGACACTTGTCGAAGAGCGCGATGTGCTCAAGCGTCTGAATATCCACAGCACCTCAACCGGTGGAGTGTGAGGGCCTGCCACCTCACATCGCCTTGTAACAGAACGGTTTAAAGTAACGAGCGCGACCCGGCCGCACAATCGGGAAACCGGCCCCGAGAGGGCCGCCAGAATTGTCTGGGGGATGGAGCGGAAGGGACTCGAACCCTCAACCTCGACCTTGCAAAGGTCTTGCTCTCCCATTGAGCTACCGCCCCGAGCCGACGAAAAGTAACGAATCGTCGCTCTGCCGCCACACCACCACCTGCCGCGCTGCCGCACCTCAACCATCTGCACGAAGCCGGCCCGGAACGCGGCTCCGCCGGGCCTATGATCGTAACTGACGTCCCGGCAGTCGGTTACGCCACCGTCTCAAAAAGCGCCATCGTGGCCCGCAGGTTGCTCATGTACCCGGCAACCCCTAAACCGAGTGTGCCAATGCGTTTCCAGGTTCTGGTCATGGTCGCGAGCCTTCTGCTGGTCGCGGCGTCCCCAGCCGCTGCCAGCGGAAGCAGTCTGATCGTGCCAGCCGATGGCACCTACACCCACGGCGTCCAGCTGGCGCTGGCCCAGTTCGACGCGGTGGAGGCGGATGACGACTCCTCGCGCGTTGCTCCGGCGCTGATCGTCGGCGGGGCCGTCGGCCTGGCCGCGCTGTTCGTGCTGAACTCGGGTGACGACCCCGCCGGACCGGCGGGATCCCCCTTCGCCCCAGGGGGTGGGATCACGCTGCCGCCGCCGGATCAGTTCACGCCGCTGGCACCGACGCCCACGTTCCTGCCACCAACGGGGACGGATCCGACGATTCCGGAGACCACCATTCCGACCACGGTGACGCCGGAGCCGGTCTCGATGGCGCTGCTCGCCACTGGCCTGGCGGGCATGGGCGGCGCACAACTCGCCAAGCGTCGGCGCGGCCGCCGCATCAGGGGCGGCCAGTAGGCCGCCCGATCCCACGAAACGCCCCCTCGGCCGGGGGCGTTTTCGTTTGGAGGGTGGGCGGCGCTACACTCCTGCCATGCCGATTCCAGCCATTGTGATCGCAGTCGGGTCGCTCGCCGCGCTCGCCGCATTGCTGCCAGCACGCCCGCGCGTGCTGGTCGAACTCGGCGCCGCGATGCTCGCGCTGGGACACGCCGCGCTGGTCGTGGCGTATCACCTGCCGCTGGGCTCGACGCCGGCTGCCATCGCGCTCGCGAGCCTTCCACCGGTTGCCGCGCACATCGATGCGGCGCTCGTGCTGCTCGGCGCGGTGCTGCCACTCGCGGGCGCCGGGCTGGCCTGGCATGAGTGGCAGTGGAAGTCGATTCCACTGGCGCCGCTGGTGGCGGTGGTTGGCATCTGGCAATTGGTCCACCACGCCCGGCTGATCTTCGCCGCGGGTGTGCTTGCTGTCCTGGGCGCGGCGCTGGTTGCCGCCGCAGCGCTCGCGCTCGCGTACGTGGCCTGGCACCGGCTGACGCGACAGGCCGCGCCGATCGAGTTCACGCCGCCGTCCCTTGCCGGCAACGCGCGCATCGCGGCGTGGAGCGCCATCGCGGTCGGCACCGCGCTGGCACTCCTCGGTCCGCACGTCCTGCTGGTTCTGGGTGGGGCGACCGTCGCCGCCATGGGCATGGACGGATGTCGACTCTCTACTCTCAACTCTCGACTCTCAACTCTCAACTCTCGCCTCCCGACTCTCGACTCTCAACTACCCTGGCGCTCGTTCGTTGTGATCGGCTGCCTCGGCTACGTCGCATGGCTGCTGGTCCCCATCGCCGGCCCCATCGGGCTGGACCACTCGACGCTCGCCGACGTGCCGGTCAGCGCCGCCGCTGCTGCGCTGCTGACGCCGCCCGTCGCGATCGCGGCACTCGTGCTTGTCTCGCCATTCCCGCTGGATCGCACCGGGCAGGGGCTCCTGCTGGCTCCGATTGCCGCTGCGCTGCTCGCGCGGACCGCGCTGCCACTCCTCGCTGTCGGTCTGGATGGCTGGCGTACGCTGTTGCTGCCGGTGGGCGTGGTGCTGGCGTTGCTGGCGGCGGTCACCGGACGGCGTGGGTCGCTGGTCGCGTCGGCCGCATTGTGTGCCGGTCTCTCGGCGGAAGCCGCCGGCGCCGCCGGAGGTTTGCTGCTGGCGCTGGCGCTGCCGCTGGCGGCGTTCGCATCGGCGGGCATCAGCCTGCCGCACACTGCGCTCCGCGCACTCGCTGCGGCGGTCGCCGGCGCCGGCGCGGTTTTCGCGCTCGATGGGCTGCTGCGGGTCGAAGTGTTCTACGCGGTGGCGCTCTGGTGCGCGTGGGTGGTGCTCGCGCTGCGGGGAATCGAACTGGAGGCGCGTGTATATTCCGGGGACTGACTCAAGCGACCACTCAAGGAGCGCATCATGTCGTTCACCCTGCCACCACTTCCCTACGATTACAACGCGCTGGAACCGCACATCGACGAGCAGACCATGCGGATCCATCACGACAAGCACCACGATAGCTACGTCAAGAACCTCAACGCCGCGCTCGAGGGCCATGCAGACCTCGCCCGCAAGAGCATCGAGGACCTGCTGGCCCACCTCGACGCGGTACCGGAAGGCATCCGCACGGCAGTGCGCAACAATGGCGGCGGCCACGCCAACCACACCCTGTTCTGGGAAGTCATGCGGCCTGGCGGCCCGAGCGAGCCGGCCGGCGCGCTCGCCGAGGCGATCAACGCGACGTTCGGAGGGCTGGCTGCATTCAAGGAGCAGTTCGCCAAGGCGGGCGCGACCCGCTTCGGCAGCGGCTGGGCCTGGCTGGTGAGCAGCAAGGGCAAGCTGGCCATCGAGAGCACCCCCAACCAGGACTCGCCGCTCATGGAGGGCAAGACCCCGTTGCTGGGCCTGGACGTCTGGGAGCATGCCTACTACCTCAAGTACCAGAACAAGCGCCCCGACTACATCGCCGCGTGGTGGAATGTGGTGAACTGGGATGAGGTCGCGAAGCGGCACCAGGGATGAGTCCGGCCGGCACCTTTCCCGTCGCCGGGGAGGCGGCGCCTGATTTCACGCTCGCGGCCACCTCGGGAAGCGACGTGACCCTGTCATCATTGCGGGGGAGCAAGGTGCTGCTCGCGTTCTTTCCGCTGGCGTTCACCAGCACCTGCACCAGCGAGCTCTGCGACATGTCCGAGGATCATGGCGACTTTTCCGGTGAGGACACCGTCGTGCTCCCCATCAGCGTCGATTCGGTGCCGACACTGCGCCAGTTCAAGGCGAAGGAAGGGTTGACGCACGACCTGCTGAGCGACTTCAAGCGCGATGTCAGCCGCCAGTACGGCACGCTCAACCAGGAGCGCTTCTACTCCAATCGTGCCTATGTCCTGATCGATCGCGAAGGCGTGGTCCGCTGGTCCTTCATGGAGCCGAGCTCCAGGAATCGCCGGGAGAACGCCGAACTGCTGGAACAGATCCGGGCCGTGGCCTGACGTAGGCATCCGGCAAGGCGCCGGACCCGCTCGCATGATCGATATCACCGGCTCGTCCGATGCGCTGGGCCCTACGCCGATGACGGTGGAAGGGCCGGCGCGGGACGAGCCGTTCCTTCTTCGCGGTCGCCGGTTGCGAGCCGATGGCACCGAAAGCGGAGGCCTGCACGTCGCCGCCAGTGGGGATGTGATGCTGATGGGAGGCTGCGCCAGCACCGCGCCGCCGGCCGGCCAGGTCCGGCTGAACCCCGGCCTGGTCACACGCAGCTGGAGCGACGGTGCCACCCAGCGAACCTGGACTGCGCTCGAGCTGCCGCTGCTGGTCTGGGAGTATGCTGGCCCGCAGTCCGCGACGCTGACATGGCGCACCCCGGTCGCCGCTGGCGCAACCATCGACCGCAGCGGGGACGGCGACTTCTCGGTGTCGCACGAGACCGGGAAGCGGGTTCGGTTCATTGCCCTGGGCGGAGCCCTTGCGGCCGAGCCGGTGGGCCGCGCGGTGGAGTTTCGCCTCCAGCACTCGAGTTCAGCGCGGCTGGTGGCCGTCGCCGCCGATGACGACGCCGACGAGCGTCGCACCATCGACCGCCTAGCACGGCGGGGCATCGCCGGCCTTGCGACGCAGCGGACGCAGCACGCAGCCCACCTGGCAGCGCTCGGCCCCCGGTTGCGAACTCCCGAACCTGCGATCGATCGCGCGTTCGGGTGGGCCGCCCTCCTCTGGGGTGAAGCCGCGGCGTGGACCGGCGCTCCGTCGCAAGTGCCGTTTGCCGCGCCGGCTCCGGGAGCGCTCGAACGGCTGCGCGAGGCGGCAGCGTTGCTCGAGTCGAGGAGCATCGAGCTGCTCGGGCCCGACCCGGGTCGCGCGGCCAGCGTACTCGTGGACGGCGTGCACGGACTCTTCGGGGTGCGACCCGATGCGGCGCATGATGCGCTCGAACTGGCGCCCGCGCTTCCGGATGTCTGGCCTTCGATGGCACTGGATCGGTTCCGGATCGGGTCTGCTGTGCTCGACGTCGAGGTCCGCCGCCGCCCATCGGCCACGGTCGTCGCGCTGCGGATCCGGTCCGGTGGTCCCCTTAGCGTTGCCATCGGGCTTCCGGATGTGGCCGTGATGCAGGTGGACCTGGATGACGTGGTGATGCCCGCGGCCCGGGCGCGCTTCGAGGCTCGGCACGAACACAAGCTGGTTTTTCGCCATGCTGAATGACCGCTAGATTCCGCGAAACCTCCGGAGGAACCTGATGTCCCGCTTCCTGGCGCTCGCGTCGATCGTGCTGCTCGCGAGCTGCGCCATCGAAGACCGTACGCCGGCCGGGAGCCGGGCGGACGAGGCCGAGATCCGCAGCGTGGTGGCGAGTTACTACCGGGGCGTGGATGCCCGGGCGCTGGAGCCGGTGCGCGGCTTGCTCTGGGACTCACTCCAGGTGATCACCGCCGAGTCGGGGGTGTGGCGGAGCATCCGGGGCGCCGACGCCTGGGTGGATTCGCTTGCGGCCCGTCGCGCTGCACTCCCTGCCGGGCTCGCCAGCGTCGAGACGCTGCGCTTCGACGTGCGCCAGGATGGCGACATAGCGGCCGTGTGGACGGTCCTGCGTGGGGCAGCCGGCGCCCGGGTGGACCACGTGCTCCTCGCCCGTTCGCGCGATGGTTGGCGCATCGTCGGCGTGGCCTCAGCGCCGCGCCGCGGCCCGGACTGAGTCACGCCGAGTCCATGGAAGCGGAGATCCTGACCGAGCTCGCGCGGATCCTGGCGGAGACGACGGAGCCGCGCCGCGCCGCCGCCGCCACCGCGGACCTGCTCCAGCGTGCCATCGGTGGTGACGTCACCGTCTGGTGTCGCGATCGCGCGCTGGGTGCGCTCGCCGGCTTCTCCAGCGGCGGCGACAGTGCACCCGACATCGTGGCCGACTATCCGCTGCTGCCGCTGGATCCTGCCCGCGTGGTGTTCCCGGTGCGCAGGTTCGGCCGAACCCTCGGTGCGATGGAGCTGCCGGACACCAGCGCCGATTACTCGCAGTTGCTCGGTGCCGTGGCCAACCAGCTCGCCATTCACTTCGGCGCGGCCGAAGTCGCCGAGGCGTGGGCCCAGGAAGTTGCCCAGCGCTCGCGCGAGGTCGAGGATGCATGGCGCTTCGCCAGCCTCATCATCGACTCGCTGCCGGTGGGCCTGTACGTCGTGGATCGCGACTACCGGATCCGGATCTGGAACCGAAGCCGCGAGCTCGGCACCCAGGGTGTCCGTCGCGAGGACGCCGTAGGACGGATCGCCTTCGACGTGCTCAGCCGTCAGCCGGCGGCAGACCTGCGCCAGGCGCTCGACCACATCTTCAACGGCGGAGAGCCGAGCGTCTCGGAGGTGGACGTCGACACGCCTGAGGGTGGCCGGGTGTACCGGCAATCCCGGCTGGCCATGCACCTCGATGGCGATCGGGTGAGCCATGTAGTCACCATCGGCGAGGACATCACTGCCTGGCGCAGGGTGCAGGCCAGCATCCTCCAGAACGAGAAACTGGCGTCACTGGGACAGCTCGCTGCCGGGGTCATGCACGAGATCAACAACCCGCTGGCCACCATGAGCGGGGCGGTCGATGCCGCCACCCACCGGCTGGAGCAGCCGGTGCCCGACACCGCGGGCGCGCTGGATTTCGTGCGGCTGATCGAACGCGAGGTCGGGCGCTGCAGCCGGATCGTGAACGGGCTGCTCGATTTCAGCCGGGTCGGCGCCCGTCGCCGGGACCGGGCGGACCTGAATGGCATTGTCGAGACTACCCTCGACCTGGCCCAGCACCACAAGCGCTTTCGCCGGATTACCGTTGACCGCGACCTGGCGCCCACGCCGGTCATGGTGCAGGTCAATGCCGAGCAGGTCGTGCAGGCGCTGTTGGCCATCGTCATCAATGCGCTCGATGCCATGGAGCCCGGTGGGCGGCTGGGCCTGGCCACCGGCCCGGGGCCACGAACCGGCGAAGTGCGTGTGGACATCAGCGACACCGGGTCGGGTGTCGCCGAAGCTGTGCATGGCCGGCTGTTCGATCCGTTCTTCACCACCAAGGAGCCGGGGAAGGGCACGGGGCTGGGGCTCTCGATCGCGTGGGGGCTGATCGACGCCCACAGCGGTCGCATCGAGGTCGAGAGCGACGCGGGACAGGGTTCGCTGTTTCGCATCATCCTGCCGGCGGAGGAGAGCGGCACATGAAGATCCTGGTCATCGAGGACGACCGCACCGTCGGCGACTACGTCAAGCGCGGGCTGGAGGAGCACGGCTATCACGCCGACCTGGTCAACGATGGAATGGAAGGGCTGCGGCTGGCATCCGGAGGACTCTACGACCTGCTGGTGCTGGATCTGCGGCTGCCGGGCATGTCCGGCCTGGAAGTGCTCCGTACCCTCCGCGATCGGGGGAATACCCAGCCGGTGCTGGTGCTGACCGCGCAGGATGCGCTCGACTTCAAGGTCACGGTCCTGCGCGCGGGCGCCGATGACTACGTCACCAAGCCATTCGCCTTCGAGGAACTGCTCGCCCGGGTCGAGGCCCTCGGCCGCCGGCCGCAGCAGCTTCGTTCGGTGGTCGTGACCGTCGCCGACCTCGAGCTCGACACCGCCACCCGTGAGGTGCGGCGGGCCGGGCAGCTGATCGATCTCACGCCCAAGGAGTACTCGGTCCTCGAGTACCTGATGCGGCACTCACCGCGCGTGATGTCCCGCACCCTCATCACCGAGTACGCCTGGGACTATCACTTCGACCCGGGCACCAACATCGTGGATGTGGTCATCAACCGGATCCGCAAGAAGGTGGACTCCGGCCACGACGGGAAGCTGGTCCATACCGTGCGGGGCGTCGGCTACGTGGTCAAGGCACCCTGAGCATGCGCACCCTGCGCGGACGCATGACCGCGTGGTTCTTCGGCGCGCTGCTGCTCTCCCTGCTCGCGTTCGCGGTATCGCTCTACTTCGAGCTGCGCCAGCCCAGCCTCTTCGAGATCGACGACCGGGTCGCGCTCGAAACCGACCTTGGCCTCCGCTGGCTCGAGGAATCCTACCGGGTATACGGCACCCTGGTCCGCCAGGACCGGCGCGACACCCTCGTGGCTCCCGACTCTCTGCGGGGTCCGTTCGACTACTCTCGCAGCCTCAACCCCGCCACCAGCTCCTATTTCGAGTCCTTCCGCGATTACGTCGTGCTGCTGGACCGTACCGGGGCGGTGCTTTTCGCGTCCGAGCCGATTCGCGAACTCGGCTTCACCGCGCTGCAGCGGCTCTCGCAGCAGGTGCCCGCCAGCCAGGATACGGTGCCGCCCACCACCCTCGACTTCCAGGTCGAGGGCGGTGCGGTGCGCTACGCGGTGACCCCGGTGCGGACCGCGGGCGAGGAGATCGGCGCGCTCCTGGTGGCGGCTCCGATGGTCGGATCCTTCGATCCCCGAGTGCTCGCGCGCGCGATGCTGGCCGTGTCTCCACTCGTGATCCTGCTCGCGGTACTGCTGGCCTACTGGCTCTCGGGCAACGCCCTGAAGCCGGTGCGCGGCCTGATGGATGAGGTGGATGCCATCAAGGACGGCAGGAGTTTGCATCGCCGGCTGGCCGTTCCGCTGAGCAATGACGAGATCGCGCGCCTCGCGCTCACCGTCAACGGAATGCTCGCGCGCCTGGAACAGAGCTTCGACGGGCTGCACCGCTTCACCGCCGATGCCAGCCACGAGCTGAAGACCCCGCTCATGGTGCTGCGCGCCGGGGTGGAACGCGCGCTCACCCACCCGGGTACGCCCACCGAGATCATCGCCACGCTGGATGAAACGCTGGAAGAGCTCAACCAGATGAACGAACTGGTCGAGGACCTCCTGACCCTCGCGCGCGCCGACGAAGGCCGGGCGCCGCTGTCACTCGAAGCGACCGATCTCACCGCCCTGCTCCTCGATGTGGCCGAGACCGCCGGGATGCTGGCCGAATCAGGCGGCGTGATTGTGACGACAGACGTGCCCGCCGAGTCGGTCGTGATGGCGGTGGAGCCGTCCCGAATCCGCGAAATGCTCCTCAACCTCGCCACCAACGCGGTCAAGTACACGCCGGCGGGCGGCTCGGTGGCGCTCGAGCTGGAAGATCGGGAGGCGTCGGTGATCATCCGGGTGCGTGACACCGGCATCGGCGTTGCACCGGGAGACCTGCCGCACATCTTCGACCGGTTCTGGCGGGCCGACCAGGCGCGCTCCCGTACCGGCGCGCGGCCCGGAGTGGGGCTCGGCCTGTCCATTACCAAGTGGATCGCCGAGGCGCACGGTGGCAGCATCTCGGTGCAGAGCCGCGCCGGCCGCGGTTCCACCTTCACGGTGGTCCTGCCTCGATCCGACGTGACGCTCACCACGCCGGAGCCATCGACCCCGGAACCCGAGCCAATCGGGGGCTGAGCAGCACCTGTCACGCCCGCTTTACCACTCTGTAACCTCCGTGTCGCAGCCCGGTTCATCATGAGCTTGCATTGTATGCATACGCCGGATTCGGCGAGCGGCAGGTCAACCGCTAATCCGTTTGTCATGTATTTGTCATGCGACGGAGAGTGCGTGGCCACTGAATCGGCGATACGTTCCAGCCCTCGGTCTCCTTCTTCTGGAGGTGGTAGGCGTGTTTGATAACCTGATCGAGTCGAAGGCGAAGCGACAGACGACCCTGGGTCAGACGGTCGTCTCGGTGCTGCTGCACGCGGCGCTGATCTTCGGCGCCATCAAGGCGACCCAGGGTGTGGCGGAGACCATCGCCGAACGCAACGACACCCTGGTCACGTTCCTGACGCCGCCGCCGGTGCCGGAGCCAACGCCGCCTCCGCCGCCGGAGGACGTGATAGTGAGCGCCAATCCGCCGCCCAAGGGATTCCAGACGGTGGTAGCCGTGGCGGACATCCCCAAGGACATTCCGCCCATCGACCTGAACCAGAAGCCGTTTGATCCGCGCGACTTCACGGGCAAGGGTGTCGAGGGTGGCATCGCGACCGGAGTCATCGGTGGCAGTGGTCCGGTGGACGTGGGCAGCGTGGTGGTGACCTCGGCCGAAGCCGACGAGTCGCCCCGGCTCATCACGGCCGGCCCCAAGCAGACCCCCGCAGGCATGGAAGGCGTGGCTGCCCGGGTGGAGATGGAGTTCATCGTCGGCAAGGACGGCAAGGTCGAGCCGGGTTCGGTGAAGATCATCAGCAGCACCTCCAAGGTCTTCGAGGCGCCGGCCAAGGCCATGATCCTCAAGAGTGTATTCAAGCCCGGCATGCTTGCCGGCCAGCCGGTTCGAGTCCAGGTCCGGCAGGGTGTCACCTTTACCTGATGACCACGCCCGCCGCACTAGCGGGTGGGCTCACCAGTACTCCACGACGAGAGAGGCAATCCGATGGGTGTAGATCTGATCACGCTCTGGGGCCACATGGGGTGGTTCGCCAAGGGCATCGTCTTCGTCCTGGCCATCATGTCCATCTGGTCCGTCACTGTCATGGTGCGGAAGTGGCTGGCGTTCCGGAAGGCGCAGTCGGAGACCCGCAAGTTTGCACCGCAGTTCTCGAGGTCGATCCAGGAAGAAAATCTTGACCAGGCCATCGCCCTGGCTGAAAAGGCGAAGAAGAGCCATGTGGCGCGGGTCATCGGCGAGGCCCTGTCCGAGGTGAAGCCGCTGCTGCGCGACCGGGCCACCATCACCGCGGCCGACATCAACTCGGCCGAGCGCGCGGTGGAACGCCAGATGCTGATCGTGCTGGCTGAGCTGAAGCGCGGCACCGGCGTGCTGGCCACCGTGGGTTCCACCGCGCCGTTCGTCGGCCTCCTGGGCACCACGATGGGCATCGTGAACGCCTTCACCGCCATGGGCCAGAGCGGCGCGGCGGGCGGCCTGGCCAGCATCTCGGCCGGTATCGCCGAGGCGCTCATCACCACGGCGTTCGGTCTGCTGGTCGCCATCCCGGCGGTGTGGGCCTACAACTACTTCACGACCAAGATCGAGAACCTGACGGTCGAGATGACGTACATGTCGAAGGAACTGATCGACTACCTCATCAAGAGTGTGGGGAGCGAGTTCGGGCGCTCGATCTTCACGAAGGAGTTCCAGGCCCAGAAGGCGGTGAGTGGCAGTGGGCATGTCCACGGGTAGTGCTGGCCAGACCAGCGTAAAGTCGGAGCCCAACGTCGTTCCGATGATCGATATCATGCTCGTGCTGCTGATCATCTTCATGATCGTCACCCCGCTGATCGCGGCCGGCTTCAGGGCCACGCTGCCCAAGGGCGACAACCTGCGGGCCAGCCCCGAGCAGGAAGACGAGGTAGTCGTCGGAGTGGACGTCAACGGCGACTTCTTCCTCAACACGGTGCCGGTCACGGTGGAACAGCTCGAGGAACAGCTCAGGGCGATGTACGCCGCCCGCACCGAGGACAAGATCATGTACCTCAAGGCCGACCAGAACCTGAAATACGGAAGGGTGCAGGAGGCGATCGAGATCGGCCGCCAGGCGGGTGCCCGGGTTGTGGCCACCATCACCGAGCCGGCCACCCAGCAGGGTCTGTTCGACCTGGAAGCGGAGGAGTAGACCATGGCATTTTCCGTGGGCAGCTCCGGCAGCATGACTGCGGAGCCCAACGTGGTTCCCATGATCGACATTCTGCTGGTGCTGCTGATCATCTTCATGGTGGCCCAGCCGATGAACCGGAAGGCGCTGGACGCGAACGTGGCGCCGCCCGACACCCGGACCGCCAGTGAATCGGCGACCAACAACCAGATCGTGCTCGAGCTGCCTGACCAGGGTGGGTACCTGATCAACACCCAGCCGGTGCCGGAAGGCCAGTTGTCGCAGCAGCTTCATACGATCTTCGACCCGCGTCCGGCCAAGCTTCTCTTCATCAAGGCCGGCCAGAACCGCATCTATCAGGATGTGGTCGAGGCCATGGACGTGGCGATGGGGTCGGGCATCCAGATCATCGGATTCACCCCGATCGAAGCTTATCGCTGAGCATGACCGGTCCACGGCCGTCGCCGTGGGCACGCAGGTTGCACCCATCGAGGCCCACAGCGAAAGCCGTGGGCCTCGTGGCGTTGGGGGCGTCTCCCTGGAACGAAGGAGGGTGTTCCCGGCGTTATGTTCACCATGATGAACGATGCTCCAGCGGAGACTCGGCTGCACACCACGCGGCGCGGTCCTCCGGCACTCCAGCTGCCGAAGGAGCGGCGGAGCGCGTCGGGGCTGGTCGTTTCACTCCTCTTTCACGGAGCGCTGCTGGCGCTGATCATCCTGGGTGTGGCACGCGGAGGTGACATGCCGGTGGGGTCGGGGCCGGGATTGGGCGGACTCGCCGGTGGTGGTGGCGGTGGCGGGGGTGCCGAGGTCACGTATATTGACTTGCCCCCGCTCGCAGCCAGCGCCCCGGCGGCGCCGGAAGCCACAGCCGCTGAAGTCCCGGTAGCAATTCCGCCGCCGGTCGAGGAGGCGGAAGAAGCGGAACCGGTGCGGGCCGTGCCCGAGGAGCCACCGCAGGTAGCGGTGGTCACGCCGGCGCCCGGCGCGGCGCAGAGCGGCGAGGGTGCAGGAACCGGCACCGGTACTGGCGCCGGCAATGACGCCGGATCCGGTGGCGGCAGCGGTGGTGGCACAGGAACCGGCATCGGTACGGGCGTGGGTCCCGGCACGGGCGGCGACAGCACCGGTATCACACCGCCAACGTGGAGCTTCTTTGCGCCGCCGCTCGAGCGGCCGCCCAAGGAACTTCGTGGCAAGGCCATCACCGTCCGGTTCTGGGTGCGGGCAGACGGGACAGTGGAGCGCTTCGAGACCGATCCCGAAATCGACGACGACGACTATCGCGAGAAGCTCTCCGAGATTTTCCTCGGAAGCCGCTGGCGGCCCGCCCGCCGGCGCGACGGACAGAAAGTGGCGGCAGTGGCCGAAATTCAGGTGACCTTGCCCAGCGACAACTGATCCCGGCGCCGCGCGCGCCCAGGCCTTCCTCTAATTCCCTGCCTGATGAATCAGCTTTTCCAGCGCAAATCCGTCGCGGACTGCGAGAACGACATCGCGGAACGAGGCGGACTC
>DASTUF010000116.1:0-6684 GCA_035759745.1 Gemmatimonadales bacterium | reverse complement strand
GAAGGTGCGGGAAGCGTATACCCGGCTGCTGCAGGAGCTGGACGATGACGGCCTTGCCCGCGAGGTGTCGTACGTGAACAGCGCCGGCAATCCATTCACCAACACGGTGGGAGACATCCTGCTGCACGTGGCGCTGCACGGGTCGTATCACCGGGGGCAGATCGCCACGCTGGTGCGGCAGGGCGGGGCGGTCCCGGCGCCGACGGACTACATCGGGTTCGTGCGGGGCGCGCCGGCGGCGACCAGGATGGATGGGGCGGAGCAGCGGTGACTAAAGTGGGAAGTGGGAAGTGGGAAGTGGGGCAGACGAACCGACAATGGGCAACTGTGGCGAACTTCTACTATAGCGCGGCCATACCTGACTTCGTTGCCGCCTCGGCCGAGGCGATAATTGGCAGCCTCACAGTCGCATCTGACTTTCCCGTAGAGACGACTCAGCGCGATGCGTGGCTGGAGGAGATCGAGATCCTCCGATCGGCGCTTCAGGGGGTTGCTGGCTCAGTGTTTCTGGAGTTCGTCGTACCTCGGATTGGAAGCCGCATCGACGCCGTGGTAATCAGCGGCAGCACAATAGCGGTCATTGAATTCAAAGTCGGAGAGGGCGTCTTCCATCGCTTGGACATCGCCCAAGCGTGGGACTACGCCCTCGACCTGAAGAATTTCCATTCAGCCAGCCACTCGTCACCGATCGTCCCAATTCTTGTAGCGACCGAAGCTTCCGCATCTGACGCTTCTCTGGGCGTACCGCATGCCGACGGAGTCTACCCGCCAGTGAGGGTGAGCAGGCACGGGCTTCGAGAGATCGTGCAAATGGCGGCGAAGTTGGAGCAGGGCCCGCCGTTGGACCCAGCCGTGTGGGAAAGAGGCTCCTATCGGCCGACCCCGACCATTGTCGAAGCCGCGCAAGCGCTTTTCGCCGGCCACTCAGTGGATGCAATTGCCCGCAGCGAAGCGGCAGGCGAGGACCTGGAGCGGACCAGTCTCACGGTCGAGCAAATCATCGATGGTGCCCGAACGAAGCAGCAGAAGGCGATCGTGTTCATCACGGGCGTGCCCGGCGCAGGGAAGACTCTCGTTGGGCTGAACGTCGCGACCAAGCGTCGCGAAGCAACTGAACCCACCCATGCAGTCTTTCTGTCCGGCAATGGTCCGCTGGTCAAGGTGCTAAGCGCTGCGCTTAGGCGCGACGCCCTCTCCCGCTCGCAAGCGCAAGATGACAGCCGTCGCTCCGGCGACATCAACCAGAGGGTAAAGGCGTTTATTCAGAACGTCCACCACTTTCGTGATGACGGCCTAAGATCTTTGGCACCCCCACCCGATCATGTAGTCATCTTTGACGAAGCTCAGCGCGCTTGGAACCAGGCTAAGACAGCCGCCTTCATGAAGCAGCTGAAGGGTCGCCCCGACTTCAAAGAATCCGAACCTGAGCTCCTCATTTCCTATCTAGATCGGCATCCGGACTGGGCCGTCGTCATCTGCCTTGTCGGCGGCGGCCAGGAGATCAATATGGGCGAAGCTGGCATCTCTGCATGGATAGATGCCGTCAAGGACCGTTTCGGTGACTGGCAGGTTCATATCTCTCCAACACTGACCGACAGCGAATACGCAGCTGGCGAGGCCATCCAAGCCTTGTCGGGCCGCAATGGCGTTCACACAGACGCAACGCTTCACCTGGCCACGTCAGTGCGCTCGTTCCGATCCGAAAAGTTGTCGCATTTCGTGAAGGCGGTCTTGGACCGTGAACGCTCAACTGCGGAGGCCATGCTAGCTGAGGTTCGGGCCCGCTACCCCCTAGCGCTGACTCGCGACCTCGCTGTGGCGCGTCGCTGGCTTCGAAGTCACGCACGCGGCTCGGAACGCGCGGGCATGCTTGCGACGTCAGGAGCTCAGCGACTTCGGCCGCACGCCATTGATGTTCGATTCAAGGTGGATCCGGTTTCCTGGTTCTTGAATGACCCCGTAGACGTGCGGTCGAGCCATTTTCTGGAAGATGCCGCAACCGAGTTCCAGGTGCAGGGCTTGGAGCTGGATTGGACATGCGTCATTTGGGATGCTGACCTTCGGTTCTACGAGGGCGACTGGCGTCACCACTACTTTCGAGGGACCAAGTGGACCACGATAAAGCAGGAAGTGCGGCAGCAGTTCCTGCGCAACGCCTATCGTGTGTTGCTAACTCGAGCGCGCCAAGGCATGGTGATTTGCGTCCCGCTGGGCGAGGAGGCGGACGAGACGCGGAACCCAGCTTTCTACGACGCCACGTTCAACTATCTGGCTGGTCTTGGAATCGAGGAGGTTGCATAGCGCCAGCATCGATTTGTCGGCCGGACGGCCGGCCCAATGTCCGCCGTTATCGCGTAGGGGTTACCCGCCGGGCGCCCTCGCGACCGATTCAGCGCGGATAACTCAGGTCGATGTCGGCCATCCTTACCAATCCATACCTCTCCCCCCACCATTGCACGAACTCGGCAGGCGACTGGCCCGACTCGATTGCCGATAGCAGCGGTGACGCGTCGCCGCATGCGTCGTTCCAGGTGATCCCGTACTCCGCGTGCATTTCCCTCGTGACCTCTCGCTCGTATTCCCGCACGAGTGCCACCTGGGCAGCCAACTCACGCCCCTTGGCCCCCATCGCCTGACCTCCCCTCCATCCGGAGCTCCGTCAGCTCGGCTGGCTCCTCGTCATCGTCATACCACTGAAAGCCGCCACCTGCCTGGCCGTTGCCCTCCCAGTGGAGGCCCATTGCCTCACAGGTAGGACAGTGGTCCCCCAACTCTTCACCCTGGATGTCCACCATCCGCTCTCCATCCCACCGCATCCCCATGTCCGCCAGCAACTTCTGATTGTCCTCCGGTCCCCAGTCCCTCCGTCGCACCATGTCGTGCTCTGCCGCAAAGTCCACCGCGAAGTCGAATGGGTCCTCTCCCGCCTGAATGGCCATCTCCGCGGCCGCCGAATCGATCGGCGCACGGTGTCGCACCGGGCCATACTCCGAGCTCAGGATAGCCTCCACCTCGTCAGTGAAGCTCTCGACCGTCCATTCGACCGGATCGTTATCCTCACACTCGCGACACACTGGCTCCTCCTGCAGATTGAACGAGAAGCAAACATGCGAGTCGAGCCGCCACCTGCATAACCAGACAAACGCGCCGAAAGTCGCCTCCGTGCCCTCCGTGGCTCCGTGGTTTCCTCCGCCCCTTCGTGTCCTTCGCGCCTTCGTGGTGAACCACTGGGGACCAGGCGGTACGTCGATAGGCAGCCAGATTGCTTCGCCGCCGTAGGCGGCTCGCAATGACGTAAGGGGGCCGCCCTGACCGCCCGCCTTGCCCAACCCGGCCTTCCTGCGCATCCTCACTCATGCAACTCGACCTCCCCAACCGCGCCATCGTCGGCTTCCACCTCGACGACGAGGGCCAGTGGGTCGCCGAGCTCGACTGCGGCCACACCCAGCACATGCGCCATGACCCGCCCTGGCAGGTCCGCGAGTGGGTCACCACCGAGGCGGGACGCGCCGAGAAGATCGGCACCGAGATCCCCTGCCGGCTCTGCGGCGAGGCGATGGCCGTCAACCCCGACTCCCAGGACGAACAGTGACCTCTGATCGCCGCACGTTCCTCGAGTACACCGCCGGGCTGGGCGTCGCCGCCGCCGGCCTCGGCGCATGCACATCTTCCGGAGGTGGGCGCACGCAGGTGCGCCCCTTCCCGGATGCGGGCTATGCCGCCGGCTTCCGCACCCCGCCCATGCCGGTGGTGCGCATCGGCATGGTGGGCGTCGGTGGCATGGGCACGGTGCATCTCGAGAACCTGCTCGCCATCGAGGGGGTCGAGATCCGCGCCATCTGCGACATAGTCCCCGAGAAGGTCACCGCAGCCCAGGACAAGGTGGTGAAGGCGGGCCAGCCGCGCCCGACCGGCTATTCTCGCGGTGAGCTCGACTTCCGGCGGATGATCGACACCGAGGAACTCGACCTGGTCTACAGCGCCACTCCCTGGGAGTGGCATGTGCCGGCCTGCATCTACGCCATGGAGAACGGCAAGCACGCCATCACCGAAGTGCCGGCCGCCTACACAGTGGATGATTGCTGGAAGCTGGTGGAGACCGCCGAACGGCAGCAAAAGCACTGCATCATGATGGAGAACTGCTGCTACGACCGGCTTGAAATGCTGATGCTGCACCTCAGCCGCCTCGGCATGCTGGGTGAGTTGCTCCACGCCGAGTGCGGGTATCTCCATGACCTGCGGGAGCTGGAGTTCTCGAAGGAAGGCGAGGGGCTCTGGCGCCGCTTCCACGCCATGGAACGCAACGGCAATCTCTATCCCACCCACGGCCTCGGCCCTATCGCGCAGTGCCTCAGCATCAACCGCGGCAACCAGTTCGATTTCCTGGTCTCGATGAGCAGCAAGTCGCGTGGCATGGAGCTGTATGCCCAGGAGCATTTCCCGGCGGATGATCCGCGTCGGGCCGAACGGTTCGTGCTGGGCGACGTGAACGTCTCGCTCATTCGCACCGTCAACGGCGAGTCGATCTACCTCACCCACAACGTCCACAGCCCGAGGCCCTACAGCCGGGACCTCATGCTGCAGGGGACCAAGGGACTGGTGCAGGGTTGGCCCAGCCGAGTGCATGTCGAGGGGACCAGCAAGGCCCACACGTGGGATGACGCCGCGAAGTGGTACAAAACCCACGAGCACCCGTTCTGGAAATCAGAACAGGTGAAGCAGGCTTCACGTGGTCATGGGGGAATGGATTTTCTGGAGGACTACCGGCTCATCAGCTGTCTCCGCGCCGGCGAGCCGACCGACCTCGACGTCTATGACGCCGCGGCGTGGAGCGTGATGGGGCCGTTGAGCGAGCGATCGGTCGCTTCGCGCGGCCGACCGCAGGACGTACCCGACTTTACCCGCGGCGCCTGGAAGTCCCGGGAGCCGCTGGGCATCATCGAGTAATCGTCAGCGCTCCAGCGAGCGCACCGCCTGCTGGGCGTCCATCAACTGGATCTGGCGCTCGATCAGCTCCTTGCGCCGCTCCGCCACGGTCTTCTGCTTGTCGGTCGCGTCCTTCTGGGCGTCAAGCACCCGCCGGGTCTGCCGGGTCACCGACTCGGACTCGCGCCCAACGCGGGTGGTGTCCTCGAGCACCTGGGTCCGCCATTTCTCCCGCTCGTCCAGCAATCGCTGACTGGCCTCCGCCACCCGCCGATCTGCCCGCGCTTCGTCGCGACGCGATTCGGCCAGCTTGATGGCCGCCTCCGCAACGTCCCGCTCACGCTCCTGCATCCGGAGCCGCACCTCAAGCATGCCCCGCTGGCGCTCGAGCTCCAGCCGGTCACCTTCGCGCTTTTCCTTCTTGGCGAGGTCGAGCCCGCGCTTGGCGGTTTCCAGCTGGGACTTCCGGATGTCGATTCGCGCCTCAGCCCGGCTCTTGTCCGTGCGCGCCCGCTCCAGCGCGGAGGCGGCGGCCGACTCCAGGTCGCTGGCCGCATCCAGGTCGGAGGTCAACTCCGCCGACGTGCCCACCAGGATTACCGGTTCGAGGTCGTCATCGCCCATCGGCATCTGGGCCATCACAGGCGCGACGGCCCACAGCAGCAGGGCAGCCTGCGCGAGCGCGAAACGCGCCAGCGCAATTCGCGCCAGGGTACGGGAACGCATGGGAACTCCTTGATTGTATACCACTATTTTAACCCGGATTCGCGGCGCCCACGAGAGCGCCGGTACCCCCCAATCCGGAGTTTCGACATGCGACGTTTAGTCGTTACAGTGATTGCGCTTGCCCTTGCTGTCGCCGCTCATCCGGCGGCCGCACAGGATGCACCACCGAAGCAGCTGAAGACTTCGATCAACGTCGGCTTCGTGAACGTGGCCGGCAACACCCAGTTCACCACCCTGTCGGGCGACGAGCGCGTGGAATACACCACCCTCGACTCACTTTGGCGCTTCGGCCAGTCATTTGCGGCGGTCTATGGCCGAAACGAGGACTCCACCACCGCCAGCTCGTTCAAGCTCAACGGCAGGCTCGATCGCACGCTGAGCAGCAGGCTGTCGGCGTTCGCCGGTGCGGGCTGGGAACGCAACCGCTTCGCCGGCATTTCCCGCCGGTTCGAGGAGATCGTGGGACTCGCGTATCAGTTGCTGGCGCTTGAACGCGATGAACTTCGGGTCGAGGCCGGCGCCTCGTTCAACCAGCAACGGAGCATCGCCGGTGTTTCGGACAATTTCGTGGCTGCGCGCGGCGCTGGCTCGTACAAGCATCTCTTCAACGAGACGGCCTACTTCCTCCAGCTCGCCGAGTTCCTGCCCAACCTCGACGACAGCGACGACCTGAGGATCAATACCGAGTCGGCCCTGGTGGCTCCGCTGTCAAGCGCCATTGCGCTCAAGGTCTCGTACGCCATCCGGTTCGACAACCTGCCCGAGCCCGGCTTCGAGAAGACCGACCGGATCCTTACCTCTGGTATCCAGGTGACGTTCTGATCGTCGAGCGGCGGATTGTCCCTGAAAGGGGACAGCGCCGGCGCCACGGGCCTTTACGAAACGGCCAACGGGCTGCATAGTGAATGACGGCTTCGAAACCCCTCTTCTGGAGGCGATATGGACCTGCTGATGACGCTCCTGATTGGCCTTGTCGTCGGTGCGCTGGCCAAGTTCCTGATGCCCGGCGATGATCCGGGTGGCATCATCATC
>DASTUF010000115.1:0-14883 GCA_035759745.1 Gemmatimonadales bacterium | reverse complement strand
GAGCAGCAGGCGAGTGCTCAGCGACTCGCCCAGGAACACCACGGCACCCAGCGCCGCGACCACCGGCACGCTCAGCTGCACCATGCCGGCCTGGGTCACCGCCAGGTGCCGGAGCGCCCGGTACCAGATGGCGTAGCCCAGGCCCGACGTGACCGCGCCCGAGATGACCGCCAGGGTCACGCCGGCGGCGGTGCCATGTGCCTCGCCCAGCTGGGTCACGCTGAGCAATAGCGCAAGCGGCACGCTGAGGATGAAGTTGCGGGCGGTGGAGGTCAGTGGATCGATGCCGCCGGTGCCAACGATCGAATAGACGCCCCACGCGATGCCCGCCACGGCCATGAGCGCGACGCCGGTCAGGTCGGGCCGGGTGACCGACGGCACCGTGAGCGCGGCGAGCCCACCGGCGGCCAACGCGAAGCCCGCCCAGGTCCGGGCATCAGGCTGCTCGCCTCGGCGCAATCCCCATGAGATCATCGTCAGCTGCACCACCCCGAACAGCACCAGTGCACCGATGGCCGCACCGATCCGGAGATAGGCAAACGAGAACGGCGCGGCGTAGGCGAAGAGCGCCACCGGCCCCACCAGGCTGCGACCACGCCAGGCCGCTGCGTGACGGAGGTGTCCCGCGGCCAGCAGCGCGAGCACCAGCGCACCGGAACCGAGACGGATGGTGGTGAATGACGCCGCGTCGAGCTGGTCGGCACCCAGCGCCATGCGGGTGAGGACGGAGTTGGCCGCGAACGCGACCAGCGCAGCCAGCGTGAGGGCCGCGGTGCTGCCATCCAGGCGGGAGCTCAATCGGCCGCTGCCCAGGCGCGCACCGGCTCAAGCCATTCTCGACGAGGCTGGTAGAAGGTGCCGTGGCCCAGCCCAAGGCTCAGCGGGATTTCGCTGATCCTGGATCCCTCGCCCGAGCGCGCAAATAGCGGCGCGCAGGATTCGCCCAGCGAATCGCTGGTTTCATGCAGCGAGAGGATTCGGCCGGTGACCCGCAACTCGGGGAGCTCGAAGGCCCACGGTCCGCAGGCGGCAATGAACACGAAGCCGAGCGCGGGGTTGCGGAGGCGCGACGACGCGAGCATCGCGATGGCGCTGCCGCGGGAGAACCCGACCACGGTGATCCGCTCCGGCGGGACGCCCAGCGCCAGCAGGCTGTCCACCTGGTGGGTGACTTGATTGACGAACGTATCGATGGCGAGGCCCGGCGGCCGCTGGTCACTCAGGACGGTGAACCCGCCCGCGCGGAGGCTATCGAGAATGGCGTCGTATTCGTAGATGCCACCGAGCGAATCGGCGGGCCGGCGGCCGCCCTCCTCCACAACACGGGCGTGGAGGTAGAAGAGGTAGCGTTCGGGCTCCTGACCGCGGGCTCCGCAGGCGGGGACCGCCATGCACAGAAACAGCAGGAGCAACGTTCGTCGCTTCACGGTCCCGTCCCTCCAATGACGCGGTACGCAAGGCTAGCATATCGCGTAACAGGGAGGGGAGCAAGGACGGAACCATCAGCCAGCGCGGCTTCATCGTCATCAGGCCTCAGTCGCGCCCGTACGCCCGACCGCGATGTCGAAGTGCATCACGTTCTCGCGAGTACCCAGCTTCGTGTACAGCGCGATCGCCGGGTCGTCGCCGTAATCGGCCTGCACGAAGATGACGTAGGCCCCACGCCCAGCTGCGATGCGCTGGAGCTCCTCGATCAAGCCGGTGGCGATCCCCTCACGCCGATGGCTTTCATCGACCGCGAGATCGTAGATGTAGATCTCGCTGCGTTCCTGCTCGTACTTGGGCAGCTCGTAGGCGATGAGCCCGCCCACCACCGCGTCGCCCTTGACCGCGGCGAGCGCGATGAAACAGTCGCTTCCCAGCAGGCGATCGCGATACTCGGCGCCGGGGCGCGCCTTCCGGAAAGTCTCGACCTCCTCGAAAGCCTCGCCGAACATCGTCAGCAGGCCGTCCATCAGTGCCGCGTCGCCGGGCACGAGCTGGCGGACGCGGAAGGTCCTGCTGCTACTGCTTCGTGCATTCGACATCACAGCTCCCAGGCTTCAGAAACACGCGGATCGGGCAGGTACGCGCAGTACGTACCGGTGCGGATGGCGCGGTCGAGATGCTGCCCCAGCCCGGGATGGTGCTCGCGAATTCGCACCATGGCCTGCCTGATCGCCCGAGTCACGCTGGCCCTGGCGCGTTCCGACACCGAGCCCGCAGGGCGATCGCGCCCGCCGAGGCCGACGGCGCGAGCCAGTTCCCGAATCAGGAAGTCCCGCTCGGCGCCCGCCTGGACAGTCCGCTCCTCGTCCCCCGCTGCCGCCGCCTCTTCGATGTCCTCCTCGATCTCGGCAAGGCGCCGGCGATAGGCCTCCTTGGCCTGCGGATCGAGGAACACGTCGGCATCGAGACCCGGCGAGCGGCCCGACTCCCGTTCCTCACCCCGTCGCGATTCCGGCGGTGTCCTTCGCTCGGCGGCGACCAGGTCCAGCACGTGAACCTCGCGCGCGGGGTCGGCGAGAAGCCGGGCGACATACCTGAGACCTTTCAGGTCCCGCAAGAGCACGGCACGCCCTTCGAACGCGATGGTCCAGTAGTCGCCCTCCCGGCGAAAGACGTTGGCGCTTGCTGCCCGTGCCCCGGTTGCAGGACCAGGCCCGCCCGCACGAGCGGCGTCCGCCGCGTGACGCACTGCGCCGACGCGCTCGAACACCGCCCGCGCCGCCGCGAATTCCAGGAGGGCGAATTGCTCGTTCCCCAGCACCCGGTGTGCATGCCCGAGCCCCATCCGGGCAAGGGCCGTCTCGTACGGCCCCCCGATGTCGTTCCAGAGTTGCACCGCTGCCTCGAAACCGCGGCGTGCCCCGGCCACGTCGCCGTCCGCAAGCCGCACCTGCGACGCTGAGATCACCGCGCCAGCAGCCAGGGCCTTGCTTTCGAAGGTGGCGGCAATACGCGCGAACTCCTCCGATGCAGCGCGAGCCTGGCCGAGATTGCCGGCCGCGATCTCGATCTCCACCTGGGCCTCGAGCAGCGGCGCTCGGCGAAGGTCAGTGCTGGGCGGAAGCTCCTTGGATGGGACATTCATGGGGTGTGCCAGCGCGTCTCGAATGGATTGGACTGCAAGGGTTACGTCACCCTTGGCGAGCTGGACCAGAGCCAGGCCGGGCTGCGGGTCCCACCCGGCCTCGTGCGCCGCACGGAGCGCCTCCTCCGCTCCCCGGATGTCCCCTCTGCGGAGCCGAATGCGGCCCAGCTCGGTCAGCGGCCAGCCAAGTTCGCGGCGCAGCCAGGGGCGAAGCTCCTCGCACGCCACGAGCGCTTGTTGCTCCGCCTCCTCGCAGGAGCCGCGCAGCCTCAGGATCTCGGCCCGGTGAACACGACAACGCCCGTGAATGCTCCCGACCGGCTGCCCGTGGCACCACCCCTCCATGGCCGCGGTCCACTCCTCGGCGAGGTCGTACTGGGCCAGCGCCTGAAAGGCGCAGACCACCTCGCAGTAGACGACACCGGTCCAGAGGGGATCGAGTTCACCCGAGATGGTGGCAAGGGCAGCTTCGTTCAGAAGGCCCAGCCCCTGCGAGGCATTGCCTCCGAGGATGAGGCTGCGAGCTTCGGCCACTCGGCCGATGGTCGCGGCAGCTGAATCCCACCTGGTGCCGACGGCGACGGCCTGCCTCGCCCATTCCCCGGCGCTCCCGAAGTCACCTGACAACAGCCGTTCATAGCTGCGCACCACTGCCAGCCACGCGTGACCCTGTGTCTCACTTCGGCCCTCGAGCAGCTTCTCCGCCCGGCCGGCCCATGCCCGAACCGGGGCCATGAGCCCCGTGTCGAACAGCAGGTGCATCGCGACGCGCAGGGCGGCGCCGGCAGCCGCAACCTGGTCGTCCACGCGCATGGCCTCGGCATACGCCCGCTCCCACGTGCCGATCGTCACGTCCAGCCGACCCGCGGCATACGCCATATCCGCGAGCAGGGTGAGGTCCGGTCCGCCCAGCGGGGCGCTCACGTCTGCCTGGGCCAGCAGGTCGTAGGCCCGCTGCCACTCGCCCGTCGCGGCCGCTTCTCGTCCCATCTCCAGCGGGTTCCCCTGCACGGTACCGCTCATCTCACTACCTGCTCAGTCAGGGTTCCCCATCGAGGGCCAGCGTAACATCAAAAGTGCCCGGCGTAACGGCCTTTGTCACGCAATGGAGGCAGGGACAGCCTGCGACACTCACCGCCAGAGAGGAACACCATGGAAAAGGCGACGCTGAACGGGATCGAGCTGGAGTATGACATGAAGGGATCAGGCGAGCCGCTCCTGCTGATCAGCACCGGCCCGATCGCCGACAGCTTCCAGCCGCTCCGGTCGGAGGGGGCGCTGGCCGGGAAATATCGATTGATCACATATCGTCAGCGGCGCCCGGCCAGCGACGGGCCCAGCCCCACACCGGTGCCTTTCGAGGAGCATGCCGCGGACGCCGCCGCCCTGCTCCGTCATCTCGGCGTGCGGCGCGCGCACGTCGCCGGTCACTCCACCGGGGCGTCGATCGCCCTGCAGCTGGCGGTCGAGGCTCCCCAGCTGGTGCACACGCTGGCCCTGCTGGAGCCGCCGCTGATGGGAGTGCCGAGCGCAGGTGCCTTCTTCGAGAGGGCGGGACCAGCGCTGGAAGCGTACAGCGCGGGCGACCATGAAGCGGCGATGCGAGGATTCCTGGTAGTGGCGTCGGGCCTGGACTGGCCGACCTGCCGGGCGGCAGTCGAAAGACATGTACCGGGTGGCGTGGCGGAAGCGGTCAAGGCCGCTGACAACTTCTTTGCCAGTTATCTCCCGGCCCTGGGTGCCTGGCAGTTCGGGCCCGAGCAGGCGGCGACGATCACCGGACCCGTGCTTTCCCTCTGGGGCACCGACACCGAGCGGTTCTTCGCGGAAGGCCACGAGTTGCTGCAGGCGTGGTTTCCGCAGCTCGAAAGCTGCACGATCGAGGGAATCGCGCACCTGCTGCCGATGCAGCGGCCAGCGCCGGTGGCGCGGGGCATTGCCGACTTCCTCGGGCGCCACCCGATGACCGACAACTGAGTCGCACGCACGGCATCACCGTGCGCGAGGTGGACGATGCGAAATTTCAGGGGCTGGCGAGGGTATACTCGAGCTCGTACGAGTGCTTCCCGCCCTCGATGACGATGGTCATGCTTCCGGCGAGCCCCGTCAGCTCGTCGGTGCCGGAATCGGGCACCACCTCCACCCGGAGTTCCATGTTGCCGCCCTGCATCCGCCCGAGGTGCTGGAACACGAAGCTGCCCGCCTTGCCCTGCAGGGTGCCGGTCACGACTTCCATGGCGACGTATCCGGCCGAACCCTCGACCTGTGACTGCACGCCAAGCATCTGACCGGTGCTGTGCGCTTCCAGGTCGCCATGGAACTGCTTGTCGAGCGCCAGGCGGCCGATGGTCGCATCAGTGGTGTCGTCCGGCGCAAATGGAGTGACCTTCACTTCGAATGTTCCGCGTGCCGTCATCCGGCTCTCCTGTTGGGCATGAAGTGCGGGGACCATGCCCAGCACCAGGCAGACGATGGCCAGCAGCTGTCGCATGAACGCCCCTGGGAAATGGTGTGGCCAGAGGTAAGGTGCAGGCCGCGCCACGGATGGGCAACCTGCCCTGTCTCACTCGACCTGCACAACCTTCACAATGATTCGAGGTATGCCACCAGGTCACTTCGCTGCGACTCGGTAAACGCCAGGCGCTGCACTCGCTCGTAGTGTGCCACGACGTCCGTGAGGGTCCGGGCACTGCCATCGTGAAAATATGGAGGATGGTGGCGGAGTCCTCGCAGAGGCGTGGTCCGGTATCGCTTCTGGCTGGTCCGATTCGCATAGTCCGCGTTCATGCCCGTCTCCGCTGGATCATGCAGGACTCCGGCATTGTTGTCCGTTCCGCTGCCACCCACGTGGCAGCGGGCACAGGCACCGTCGAACACGAGCTTTCCGCGCGCCGCAGCGCCGCCGGGTGCTGCTGCATCGTCTCGGGGCGCGGGCAGGGCATGCTGGTAGGCGCGCAAGGCTGCCAGCCTTGGCGTCACGAGGTCGGGCGTCTGAACAATGCCCACGCCGATCCGGGGATCGGCAAAGTTGCCCTGTCCGTGCATCTGGGTGACGGCGACATAGGCATTCCAGTAGGAGATCGGCCCTTCGGCGGTGTAAGTCTCGTTGTCCACCTGGGCGAGCCCATATGCCGGCGGCAGTACCAAAGGCGTGCTCATCCCGTCGGCGTTGAATCGCGGATCGTAGGTGCCCCTGGGCCAGCGGCGCAGAACCTCCTTCTGCTCGGGGGTGAAGACCGGGAGCATCGCCAGGATTCTGCCGACTTCAAGGCTGCGATTGGGCCAGCCATCAAGCCGGTGGCCGATGCCGGGGAGCAGCGCATTGTCGACGGTGGAATGGCAAAGCGCACAGGTAATGCCGACGCGCACCAGGTTGCCGCCGTCGTCGAACGTTCCGCGTATTCCCACCACGGCGTTCTGCCGCAGCAGCTCCTCGGTGCCGCTGGTTGCCAGGGGATTGTGCAGTACGAACTGCAGGAGATTCAGCCGGTCGAGATCGACCTTGAGCCCAAGCCGGAGCGCCTCGATTGGCTGGAGCTCGCGATCGATGACGTCGTGCAGCCGGGCCGTGTCGGTCCAGAACTTCTCGTCGCCGAACGTCTCGTCCCGAAATACCTCGCGGCCCTGGCGTTCGAGGTCGGTGGAAAGCAATGGCTCAGGCCACGGTCGCCGGCCGGCGCGAAAGGTCAGGACGATCACCAGCACGGCGATCAATCCCGCAACGAACCAGGCAACCCTGCGACGTCGCGCCATCGCGACCCTCCTCCCGGCATCGCCACACTAGCGAGGGGGTTGCGCCCCGGCGGTGCGCTGCGTCACAGGGCCGCACGGCCGGAGTCAGGCTCAGCCGCGCCGCTTGAAGTACTGCACCGCGCGCTCGTGCTTCTCGGCAGCGGCTCGGCTGGCAAAGGTGCCAAGGTTGCGGCGCTTGCCGGTTTTGGGGTTCTTCTTCCGGGAATAGAGCCGGTAGCGGCCGTCAGCGAGCTTGCGGATCATCCGGATTTCGAGGTCTGACACCGATTCGGGTAGCAGCAACGCAGCATCGCGTAGCTGGCTCGACGGCGCAAGAGTCACCTGAAGCTTGACGACACATAAGTTGTTGCTTATATATTGTCATGAACGACGTCGTGGCCCAGGACCGGATCTTTCAGGCGCTGGCGGACCCCAGCCGCCGGGCGATCTTCGAATCGCTGACCCGGGGCGAGGCGGCGGTCAAGGACCTCACCGCCCGCTTCGACATCTCGCAGCCGGCGGTCTCACAGCACCTCGCCGCGCTGAAGGGCGCCGGCCTGGTGAATCGCCGGCGCGACGGCCGCCACGTCTACTACAAGGTGGAGCCGCGCGGAATCAAGCCGCTGATCGACTGGCTCGCACACTACCGCGCGTTCTGGCCCGAGCATGTCGCCCGGCTTGATCAGCTGCTGGAAAGGATGGACAAATGACGCTGGCAGACCGGACCACCCCGGCCCAATCCGAATCGCTTGCCTTCGAGTTCGACCTGCAGCACTCACCGGAGAAGGTGTGGCTCGCGCTCACCGATCCCGCCCTGCTCACTGAGTGGCTGCTGCCCGTCGTCGAAATCGACCTCGAGCCGGGGGCGTTGTTCACGTTCAGGACCGACCCGCAGCCCGGATGGGACGGGAGCGTCAACTGCCGGATGCTCGAGATCGAGGCACGGCGGAAGCTCAGCTACTCGTGGGTCGTGGGCGAGATGGAACTCAACACCGTGGTGACCTTCACGCTCACGCCCACGGCGTCGGGCACCCGCCTGTCGCTGGTCCAGTCCGGCTTCACGCCGAGCCAGAAGCGGAACTGGGGCGGCGCGCGCTACGGCTGGAAGATGATGGGGGAGAGGCTCATCGACCTGCTCGGGAGGACACCATGAAGAAGTCGGCAGCAGCAACCAGCGGGGATTCCGCGTCCCGGAAGATCGACGAGCGAATTGAGGAACTGGGGGACTGGCGGGGCAAGGCGCTTGCTCGGGTCCGCAGCCTCATCCAGCAGGCCGACCCGGATGTGGTCGAGGAATGGAAGTGGCGGGGCGTGCCGGTCTGGTCTCACGACGGGCAGATCTGCACCGGCGAGAGCTACAAGAGCGCGGTCAAGCTCACCTTCATGAAGGGCGCGTCGCTGCAGGATCCTTCGGGGCTCTTCAACTCGAGCCTGGAGGGCAACACCCGGCGCGCCATCGACATCCACGAAGGCGAGGAGCTCGACGCGGCGGCGTTCAAGGCGCTGATTCGCGAGGCGGTGGATCTGAACCGCGCGTCGGCCCGCTAGCCGACCTTACGCCCTCGGCTGGAACAGCTCCACCGGATTTCCGGACGGGTCATCGATGATGACCTGCGCGCCTCCGGGGCCGGTGACGATGTCGGGGGTCCGGAAGGGAACGCCAGCGGCCCTGAGCCGGGCGACCTCCGCAGCGAGGTCACTCACTTCGATGTTGAGCCGGTTCCAGCCACCGGTTTCCTGCTTTCGGCCGTCGGCTAGTACCTTCTTCCCCGAACTGCCATCTCCGCTCAGCAGCAGGCGGACGCCATCCCGTGCCACCGCAGCGAACGCCGGCGAAGCGTCGTGCTCCACCGTGAAACCAAGAACCGACGTATAGAACTGCATAGCCGCAGGAACATCATCGATGATGTAACGCATGCTGACGCTTGACATGGTTGCTTCCTCCTATCGGCTGGCGCCTTCCTGATCCACTTCTGCTTCCCACTGATCGACCATGATCCTGAGCCGACTCACGATGTCCGGATGCTGACCCGCAAGATTCGTCCGCTCACCAGGGTCGCGGCTCAAGTCGAACAGCTGGAGCGAATCAGCGTCCTGCAGCAGCTTCCAGCCGCCTGACCGGATTGCACGCTGCCGCCGGGCGGGCCGGTTGATCCGCCAGTAGAGATTGCGCTCGACGGGCCCGGTCTCCCCTCGCAGTACCGGAAGAATATCGATCCCGTCCGGGCGATGCCCCGCCGGCGCTCGCGTGTTCGTCGCCGCGAGGATCGACGCGGTGAGATCCATGGTGATGGCCACCTGCGATGACGTCTGCCCAGCGGGCAGCGCATCGGGCCAGCGCAGGATCAGCGGCACCCGAATCCCGCCTTCCCACAGGGTTCCCTTGCGATCGGCGAGCGGTGCGTTACGCGACAGCCACTCTCCGCCATTGTCATTGGTGAAGATGACCAGCGTGGAGCGTGCAAGGCCAAGGCTGTCGAGCGCGGCGAGGATCTCGCCCACGCCCCGATCGGCCCGCTCGAGTATCGCCACGTAGTCCTGACGCGTCGCAGGAAGCGAATCGTCCGGCATCTGAAGCAGTGGTCGCGAGCCGCTGAGCGCCGCAGCTGCTGACGCGCTTCCGGGGCGCTCGAACGGCCAGTGCACGGCATTGTAGGCGACTTCGAGGAAGAACGGCTCATCGGAGTGACGGGAAATGAAGCCCACTGCCCGCTGGGTGATGACGTCGGTCAGGTACCCGGTGGCCTCGACTGGCCGGGCGTTCGCGAAGAGGTCAGGCAAGCCGGGCCCGCGGCCCCGGGCCTCTGCCCGGTCGGTGTAATAGGAGTGGGCGCCGCCGAGGAAGCCGTAGAACTGGTCGAAGCCGTGCCGATTGGGCGAGAACTCGGGCTTCCAGCCGAGGTGCCATTTTCCGAATAGAGCAGTGGCGTACCGGTTGCCCTTGAGCAAGGCCGGCAGCGAGGTGCCGGTCGCGGCGAGGCCCAGCTCCCAACCTCCGGGCGTCGCCTCCAGCACCCATTCCAGTCCCACCCGCTGCTGGTATCGCCCGGTGATGAGCGCGGCGCGGGTGGGCGTGCAGACGGCGCCATTGGCGTACGCATCAGTCAGGCGGACACCTTCACGCGCCAGCCGATCGATGTTCGGGGTGCGGGCATCGGGCCCGCCATAACTGCCGAGGTCGCCATAGCCCAGGTCGTCCATGAGGATCAGGATGACCGACGGCCGGAGAGGGGGCTGGGCGACGGTGCGCTGAGCCGCAGCATTCGGGGGCAGCCAGCTCCAGCACAGGAGCAGCGTCGCGAGGCAGAGGCAACGTCGCAAGATGTGGCTTACGTCAGGCTGGCGTCGCGAGCTTGATGCCGACGATGCCGGCGACGATGAACGCCACGCTGATGAGCCTGGTCGCGTTGGCCGGCTCGCCCAGCAGCACGATCCCGAGAATCACCGTGCCCACGGCTCCGATGCCGACCCACACGCTGTACGCCGTGCCGGCCGGCAACGATCTCATGGCCAGGCCGAGCAGGCCCATGCTGATGACCATCGCCAGGATGGTCAGGACGCTGGGCCAGAGCCGCGTGAATCCCTCCGTGTACTTGAGCCCGATGGCCCAGCCTACTTCGAGAAGCCCTGCGACGACGAGAATGAACCAGGCCATGCCATCTCCTTCATGCCACCGCGCACTTCTGCACCGTTTCCCAGGTGCGGGTGGTAATGTTGGTGCCGAACGTCTTCTCGAGCAGGACCATGAAGCTGGGGCCTCGTGGATCGGGCACATAGGTGGAGAACACCTCGCGCCCCTCGAGCGCCAGGATCCGGGCGCCGTCAACGCCAAGCGGCAGCGATGGGCGCTTCTCAACTGGATCGCGAAGGAAGGTAACGATTCGTTTCGAGTTTGGCGGCGAGGGGTACTCCGCGTACGGATCCGCCTTGAGCAGCGTGCGCAGGTGACTGACCGGCCGCACAATGGTGTAGAAGGTCCGGCCCAGTTGCTCTGACATGGCGGCCTCGGCCCGGCGGGTGATCGCTGCCTCGGACCTGCTGCTTGCGTCGAACACCACGTTGCCGCTGGAGCGCACGGTCCGAGCGTCGGTGAACCCGGCGCTCTCGAAACAGCGCCGGAGGTCGGCCATCTTCGCGTTGGTGGGCATCACGCCCCGGAGAAAGGCAACGTAGCGAGGCATCGAGCGCTTACCCTGGATCCGAAGCTTGATAATACACTTGCGCCTGATGCTGGAACTCAGCAGGCCGAGGCACCGGGACGCAGCAGCGACTGGAAGCGGGGAACACTCCGGAGTGGGTCAAACGGAGGGTCGCACAGCAGATGGAACTGATAGTGGAGGTCGCGCAGCGGCTCGTAGCGGGTGAGCCAGGCCAGGGCCACGTCAGTCTCGCCTAGCGCGGCGAACGCCTGGGACGCGTAGACAGCAGTGTGCAAGGGGAACGGCTCGAAGCCAGTGGCCAGCGAGTCGACCTTCCGCAGAATTGCGTGGGCTTCCCTGCTTCGCCCGCCGCGGGCCGCGGCCAGCGCGCTGCCCGCCAGGCTGTTGATGGCCTCGATTCCGGTACTGACCCGTCGCGCGGCATCGAACGCAGACGCGGCATCCGCGAAGTCGCCCCGCTCCACCGCGATGTTGCCGGCGACCTGCCGCCCGAGGAGGTAATTGGGCTCGACCACGATGGCGCTGTCGGCCCATGCCGCTGCGCTGTCGTACTGCCGGCGCCAGTAGTGACCCAACCCGAGGAAAGCCAGGCATTCGGTGTTGGCGGGTGCGAGCGCAACGCACCGCCGCCACGCGTCCATCCCGGCCTCCAGGTCACCGGTCTCGGACAGGAGAGTGCCCAGGAAGTGCCAGGCCCCGGCATTGGTGGAATCGAGTGAAAGCGCCCGCCGGATCAGTCGCAGGCTCGGGCCGGGATCGGTAGGTTCCACGCTCTTGCTCACCATGGCCCGCGCCAGCCATGCCTCCGAGCTGCTCGAGTCGATCGCGAGTGACCGGTCGGAGGCAACCAGCGCCCGCTGCAACAGGCTGTCGCCCGTGAGCCCCTGGATCGCGAACGACCGTTGATAGGCTTGGCGATACGCCTTGGCCAGCCCGGTCCAGCCCGGCGCGTAGGAAGAATCGCGCCCAACCGCCGAACCGAACGCCAGAACGGCCTCGGAGAGGCCGCGAGGCGTGCGGCGCGCCAGGGCCTGGGAGCCGCGCTGGTACAAGACAAGCAGCTCTGGATCGGTGACCCGCGGTGGCGTGCCGCGGGCCCGCATGCTGAACAGCCAGCCACCGGCGACGATGGCGGTGAGCAGCGCTGCGATCAGCACGGAGTGGCGAAGGAGCCGCCGCGGCGGCACCGGAGTCGGCGCGGGTTCGGCCAGCAGAGCGAAGGTGAAGGCTCGTACGTCCGGAAAGCGATCCGCCGGCGATCGCTCGAGCGCCTTCAGGATTGCGCGCTCGACCTGGATCGGCACGGTGGGCCGCACCGGAATGAGCGGGCGAGCCCGCTCCGCGAGACGGCGGGCCACGATGGCCTGCGCAGTGGCACCGCTGAATGGCGCCTCGCCGGCCAGCATCTCGTAGAGAACGGTGGCCAGACTGTACTGGTCGGTCCGCGCGTCCACCGGATCGGCCATCGCCTGCTCGGGGCTCATATACGCCGGGGTGCCGATCGCCAGCCCCGTGCTGGTCAGGCGCTCGCCGCCGGTCTGGAGCAGCGCCTTCGCGATCCCGAAGTCCACGACGTAAACGTGGCCACTCGACAGGAAAATGTTCTCCGGCTTGATGTCACGATGGACGATCCCCGCCTGGTGGGACGCCTCGAGCGCGCTGCCAACCGCCCCGGCGATCTCGAGCGCCTCGGCAACGGGCAGCTGGCGCTCTCGCGCGAGCCGGGCACGCAGCGACTCGCCTTCGAGCCAGGCCATGGCGTACCAGGGCAGCGTCGCCCCATCCGGCGAGTGCAGGACACCGGAATCAAGGACCGAGACGATGTTGGGGTGCTTGAGGCTCGCAGTAAGCCGGACTTCGCGGACAAACCGGTCCAGCCAGATGGCCCCCGCGAGTTCGGGATGCAGGACCTTGATCGCGACGAACCGCTCATGCTGGCGGTCCCGCGCCAGCCACACGGCAGCCATGCCGCCGCGACCGAGCTCGCGCTCGATGACGTACCGGTCGGCGAGAACCATGCGAGCAAGGTCGGGCATGCACTTCCTGCCTTCGTGTTGTGCCCTACGCCCTACGCCTCTCATACGCATGCGCCAGCGCCAGCACCTGCGCGTCCTCACCCGGGAGCCCCACCACCGACAGGCTGAGCGACGGCATCCCGTCCGCACCAACTCCGGCAGGCACCGACACCTCCGGCAGCCCCAGCCAGTTGCCGAAGCCCAGTGCGGTGCGCACATCGGGCCAGCCCTCGGCCAGGCTGAACGCATTGAACGGCATGGTGGGATAGACCAGTGCCGTTACGCCCGCTGCCCGCATTGACTGCTCCAGCATCGCCACCACCTCGGCCCGCGACCGCGCGAACGACTGACCCGCCGCATCACGTTCCATGGGCTGGCGCAGCAGCGGTTCGCACTCCTCGAACGTCTCCGGCAACACGTCGTAGAACTCGCGATACGCAGGATAGCCGCGGCGCACCGCCTCCATGGGATTCTCGCTGCGCCCGGCGAAGTAGAGGTAGAGCGCGTTGGCTGTCGGCCCGGGTGACCGCGAATTCGGCGGCACATCCCCGCGTTGCGCTGCCGCGTCGTTGAACTGCTTTCGGTAATTGGCGAGGGTCACCGGCGAAGCAAACGGCTCGACTGTGCCGCCGGTGGACCGCAGGTCGGTCAGGGCACGGCGCCACGTGGCGAGCGCGCCCGCCGTCATCTTCTCCTCCGGGACGTGCGCCTCTACCAGGCCGAGCCGGACACCATTGAGCGCATCGTCGCGGAAGGCAGCGAGCGGTGCCCCGTTCCATTCAGACCCCAGGGCCAGGGGATCCGACACGTCCGGCCCCGCTATCGCCGCCAGCATCAGCGCAGCGTCGGCCACCGTGCGCGCAAGCGGGCCATGGGTATCGAGATACGGCCACGTGGGAATAACACCGATGCGGGGCACCAGGCCGAAGGTCGGTTTCATCCCCACCACGCCAGTGCACACCGCCGGGATCCGGTTGGAGCCGCCGTCGTCGGTGCCCAGCGCGGCGAATGCCATCCCGCAGGCAACGGCCACCGCGGAGCCGGCGCTGGATCCGCCGGGCGTCCGCGTTCCGGTCCGATCATGGGGATTGACTACCTGGCCGGTGTGGCTGCTTGTGCCTACCCCGCGATAGGCGAAGTCGTCGGCCGCCGTCTTGCCCAGCACGATCGCACCGGCCGCGCGAAGCCGCGCCACCTCGATCGACTCGCGCCCTACCGCTTCCGGAAAGAGCCGAGCCCACTCGGCGCTGGACGCGGTGGTGGGCAGCCCGTTCATGTCATAGATGGACTTGGCGAAGACCGGCACCCCGTCCAGGGGCCCGCGCAGCTTGCCCGCGCGCCGCCGAGCATCGGCCGCCTTGGCGTCGTCCAGCGCCGCGGTGGAGAGCGCATCGATGGCCCGGAGCGCCCTTCCCTCAGTCCGGCACCGATCCAGCGCGGCGACGGTGACTTCCTCCGCGGACCAGCGCCCGGCATGGAAGCCGGCGAGGTACTGCGCGACGGTGCCGTCCAGCGGATCAGGGTCGCTTCGGGTCAACGACCACGCGGAAGTCGGCAAGGCAGTCATGGCGGTGAGGGCGGCGAGCCGGGAGAGCGCATCGCGTCGGGAGAGGGTCATTGCACTTGAGGCTCGGCGGCCACCGAATCCAGCATCGCATTCCGCGCCCTGGCCGAGTCGCTGGCATCGAGGGCTCCCTGTACCCCTTGTGCGCCCGGGAGCGCCGACTGGCCGATTACGCTGTCCCGCTCGCGCTCGGTGCGGTCGGCCTTTGCAGCGTCTCCGCCGCAGGCAACGGTTGCAAGGAGGACAAGCGCACAGATGCCCAGCTGTATCCCTGCCATCACGACCTCCTTGATCTCGACGTCACGGCCATCGGCGCCTCCCTGCTGAATACGTCGAAGA
>DASTUF010000114.1:0-25097 GCA_035759745.1 Gemmatimonadales bacterium | reverse complement strand
GGTGCGCTCCAGAACATGCAGGAGGAGATCATCGCCTTTGTTCCACTGCTCCTCCTGCTGGCGCGCACGCTGGGGTTCGATGCCCTCACCGCCTGTGCCATGTCGGTCGGTGCGGCGGCAGTGGGCTCCTCGTTCAGCCCGGTCAACCCGTTCCAGGTGCTCATTGCCCAGAAGGTGGCCCAGCTGCCGCCCGGCTCCGGCGGACTGTTCCGGCTCGTGTTTCTCGCGCTCGCGATCGGCATCTGGATCTGGGGAACCAGCCGCCATGCGCGCCGGATCCGCACCAGCCCGGAGGAGCTCGCCATCGAGCCGGAGGAACGGGGGCATGGCGCCCGGCTGGACTTCATCCTGCTGCTGGTCGTCGCCGCGTTCGTCATGCTGCCGGTGGGACTCAATGTCCTCGGCTGGGGATTCGACGAACTCTCAGCGCTGTTCCTGATTGTGGGTGTTGCGGCCGGCTTGATCGCCGGGCTGGGAGTCAGCGGCACCGGCGAGGCGTTTGTCATCGGTTTCAGCCAGATGGCCGGCGCGGCGCTGTTCATCGGCTTTGCCAAGGCGATCTCGGTCGTACTGGACGATGGAATGGTGCTCGACACCATCGTCCATGGACTGGCGACCCAGCTCGATGGCCTTCCACCGGCCGGCGCCGCGCTCGCCATGATGGGCATGCACTCCGCCATTCACGTTCCGGTGCCCAGCGTCAGCAGCCAGGCGGTGCTCACCATGCCGATCCTGGTGCCCCTGTCCGACCTGCTGGGCGTGGGCCGCCAGGTTACCGTGCTTGCATATCAGTACGGCGCCGGGCTGACCGAACTGCTCACCCCCACCAACGGCGCCCTCATGGCCATCCTCGCCGCGGCCGGGGTCCGGTTCGAGCACTGGTTCCGCTTTGCGCTGCCTATGTTCGGGATTCTGCTGGGGCTGGGAGCGGTGGGTGTGGTGCTGGGGCTGAGTCTTATGGCATAGGGCAAAGGGAGTGGGGCCTGGGCAACAACTCAATACCTACGCCTTATGCCCTACGCCTTATGCCCTACGCCTTACGCCCTGCTTTCAGGCACCATATATGCGTACCTTCCACCCCATGAGCGACGTGATCATCCGCGAACTGTCCCAGGACGAGGACTTTGGCCACTGGTTCCATGAGCTGATCGAGCTCGAGGGCCGGGAAGCCGGGCACGTCGGGGCCTCGGAAGACCGCTATCTGGTGCTGAGCAATGAGATCGGCGACTGGATCGGGGGCCTCCGGTTCACCCTTCGCGGTGGCGTCGCCCAGGTCGTTGAGATCGCGGTGACGCCTCAGGAACGCCATCACGGCCACGCTCACCGGCTCCTGGAGGCATTTGAGGCCAGCGCGCGGGACAACGCCGCACATCTGGCGGAGTTCTGGACCGATGACAAGGACTCCGAGGCGCTCCTCGCCGCCATGGGCTGGACGGCAGTCCTCCGCCGCGACCGCTACATGGCGGATCGCAGCTGGGTTCTGATGGAGAAGCGATTCTAGTCCACTGCCGGTTTGGCAGCGGATCACCTCTGCCCCCCGCTTGCGGGGGGCAGCGTCGTTCTATCCACTGTCCACGATCGATTTGGGGGGAGGGGCCGCTTGAGCTGTCCACTGTCCTCGAAGCGCCTTGGGGGGTAAGCTTAGGAATGCTCCCTAATCACACCCATTCGTCTCGAACTGAGACTTGCCGTCCATGAGCATCACTGATGCGGCGCGCGCGCTGCTATCCAAGGTCGAGGTCCTCGAAGACCTGGAAGCCAAGGTGCGCCAGATGATGGAGGTCCACGAATCCAAGCGCGAGCTGTGGATGCCGAGCGACCTCATGGGCCCCGCGCCAGACGAAGATCCCGACGCCCACCGCAAGGAGCTCCGTGAGCGCGCCCGGGGCATCCCCGATCACGTCCGTTCCGCGCTCGCGGTCAACCTCCTCACCGAGGAAGGGCTGCCGCACTTCCACCGGCTGCTCGCCGTCTACCTCGGCAACGAGAGCCACTGGAGCGCCTGGAACAACCTGTGGACTGCCGAAGAGGACCGTCACGGGCAGGTGCTGCACGATTACGTCCGGGAGTCGTCGCTGCTCAACCAGCGGCGCCTCGAGGAGATGCAGTTCGAGTATCTCCGGGCCGGTTTCGCACCTGCCTGGGATCGTGATCCCTACCGGGTGTTCGCCTACACCACAGTGCAGGAACGCGCTACCCAGCATTCCCACGCGGCGACGGGCAACCTGATCGCCGAGCACGATCCGCGACTGGGGACGATCCTCGACCGGATTGCCCGTGAGGAAGCGCGCCATTTCGCGTTCTACCGCTCGGTGATGGCCGAAGTGCTGGAGCGCGACCCCGATCAGGCACTCCATTCGATCGCCCAGGTGCTGCCCAGCATCGACATGCCGGGACACACCATGCCGGGCTTCCGGGAAATGGCGGACGCCATCCGACGCTCCGGCATCTATGGGCCCCGCGATTACCTGCGGATCGTGCAGGAGCAGATCCGCTTCTGGAGAATCGAGACCCTTGAGGGATTGGGCGAGATCGGCCGCCAGGCCCAGGAGCGCATCCTGGCCATTCCCGACCGGCTCAAGCGCGTCGCCGACGCGATCGAAGCGCGCTCGAAGCGCAAGACCTTCAGCTTCGACGTCGTCTTCAACCGCGAGTTTGCCCTCGAATGAGGCTGCTACTGGTCTTCCTCGCCGTTGGCGTGCTCGCCTGCTCGAGGAAGACCCGGGTAGCAGAGCGGGTGGAAGCTCCACACAATGCGGCGGACTCGGCCGAGATGGACGCCACTTACCTCGGCCGGGAGATTTACCAGTTGCTCGACCAGGCGTCGGCCTATCGCGGTTCCCACCGCGGCCGAGCCCCCAGGTCGCTCCGTGACCTCGGGGTGGACAGCCTGACCTCCGACCTCGCGCGCGCGATCACTACCAGCAGCGGCGGACTGCGCGCATCGGCCACCTTCCGCGATCCGGCCGGTCATCAGTTCGTGTCCTGCTCCGGCGAGCTTCGGGTGCTGGAGGACGCAGTGCTGGGCGATGGCCGTTACGTCCTCGATTGCACCATGCGCGACGGCGTCACCATTCCGGTGCAGGCCGGTAGCGCGCTGGAATAGCAGATGCCTCCTGCGCTTGACGCAACCCTCCGGATCGTCGTCGCCACCCTCTTCTTCGCCTCCGTCATTATCGCGGTCACCCACTGGGCGGTGCGCCAGGGACATATAGGCGCATTCGGCGCCTGGCCCCGCGTTGTCCGCCGACTCTCCGATCCGGTGCTTCAGCCCCTCGAGCGTCGGCTGGTGCGAGGCGGGCGGAATCCCCAGGACGCCCCGTTGTGGCTCGCCGGCCTCGTGCTGGTCGGTGGCCTCGTGCTCCTCTGGCTGGCGCGAAGCCTGGCCGGTGCCGTGGCGAACCTGCAGGTGGTGGCCTCCGGAGGCCCCCGTGCACTCCTCTTCGCCGCCATCCGGCTCGGCGCCGGTGTGCTCAAGATCGCCCTGATCGTGCGCGTCATCGGCAGCTGGTTCGGCCGGGGTGAGTACTCTCGCTGGCTGCGCCCCGCGTACTGGCTCACCGACTGGCTCATCCGGCCGCTGCGCCGCCTGGTGCCGGCGATGGGCATGTTCGACCTGACACCGCTGGTGGCCTACATCGTGGTGCTGCTGGTGGAGGGACTGCTCATCTCGCTGCTGGCGGGATGAATCCGGCGATTGACGTGGGCGACGGCGGCGTGTTCCTGCGGGTTCACGTGCAACCGCGCGCCAGCAGGAGCGAAGTGGCCGGACTGCATGGTGACGCGCTCAAGGTTCGGCTTCGCGCACCGCCGGTCGATGGCGCCGCCAACGAGGAGCTGATTCGCTTCCTGGCGGACGCGCTGGGCCTCCGGCGCGATGCCGTCACGCTCGTGAGCGGCGCAACCAGCCGGGCCAAGCGGTTGTTTGTGCGGGCGACGGTGGAACAGGTGAGTGAGTTGCTGGGGGCCCCGACTTGATTACCTTGCATGCACAACAGTTCCGTGGCGATTTGCGCTGCTTGCGGCCACGTTAAACAATCGCTAAAACGCGTCCGCTCGGGGCCGTTTTGGCACCGGGCGTTTTTTGCAGGAGTTCTGGTGACACCTCGTACTGCTTCGCCGTTCACGCGTTCCTCCCGACTGGCCCAGCTCGACGCGCTGCTGGCCCGCCGCATCCTGTTGCTCGATGGCGCAATGGGCACCTTGCTTCAGCAGCATCGCCTGGGCGAGTCCGACTTTCGCGGCGAGCGCTTCAAGGACTGGCATACCGACGTCCGGGGCAACAGCGACCTGCTCTCGCTGACCCAGCCGCAGATCGTGGCGGACATCCATCGCCAGTACCTCGCGGCCGGTGCGGACATCATCGAGACCAACACCTTTACCGCCACCAGCATTGCCCAGGCCGATTACGGCGCCCAGGCACTGGTGCGGGAGATGAACGTCGAGGGCGCCCGGCTGGCGCGCGAGGTGGCGGACGAGTTCGAGCGGCAGGATCCGTCACGCCCCCGCTATGTGGCGGGCAGCATCGGGCCCACCAATCGCACCGCCAGCATCAGCTCCGATGTCAGCGATCCCGGCGCCCGCGGCGTGACCTTCGCCCAGCTGGTGGCGGCATACACGGAAGCGGTGGAAGGGTTGGTCGAAGGTGGCGCCGACCTGTTGCTGCTCGAGACCATCTTCGACACCCTGAACGCCAAGGCCGCCATCATGGCGATCGAGGAGGTCGTGGGCCGGGGCGGGCCGCGGCTTCCCCTGATGATCTCGGGCACCATCACCGACGCCAGTGGGCGCACGCTCTCCGGCCAGACCGCCGAGGCATTCTGGGTCAGCGTGGCCCATGCTCGGCCACTGTCGGTGGGACTCAACTGCGCGCTGGGCGCGAAGCAGCTGCGGCAGTACGTCGCCGACCTCTCGCGCGTAGCCGACGTTCCGGTCAGCGCCCATCCCAATGCGGGGCTCCCCAACGAATTCGGCGGCTACGACGAGTCGCCGGAGTCGATGGCCACCCAGATCCGCGAGTGGGCCCAGCACGGGCTCCTCAACATCGCCGGCGGCTGCTGCGGCACCACCCCCGAGCATATAGCCGCGCTGGCCGACGCCATCGGCGGCCTCGCACCGCGGGTGACGCCGAAGCGCGCACCCGGCACCCGACTGGCCGGGCTCGAGCCGCTGGTCATCAACGACGAATCGCTGTTCGTCAACGCCGGGGAGCGCACCAACGTAACCGGCTCGCGCCGGTTCGCGAAGCTGGTCCTCGATGGCCGCTACGAGGACGCACTCGACGTCGCCCGCCAGCAGGTGGACAACGGCGCCCAGGTGATCGACGTCAACATGGACGAGGGCATGCTCGATGCCGAGCGCGCCATGGTCACCTTCCTCAACCTGGTGGCGTCCGAGCCGGCCATCGCCAAGGTGCCGGTGATGATCGACTCCTCGCGGTGGCCCGTCATCGAGGCCGGTCTCGCGTGCGTCCAGGGCAAGGCCATCGTCAACTCCATCTCCCTGAAGGAGGGCGAGGAGACGTTCCTCCGCCACGCCGAGATAGCGCGGCGGTTCGGGGCGGCGATGGTGGTGATGGCCTTTGATGAGGAAGGCCAGGCCGACACGGTCGATCGCCGGGTGGCCATCTGCGCCCGCGCCTACCGGCTCCTCACCGAACATGGCGTTCCGCCCGAGGACATCATCTTCGACCCGAACGTGTTCGCGATCGGGACCGGCATCGAGGAGCACTCCGGCTACGCGGTCGCCTATATCGAGGCCACCCGTCGCATCAAGCAGGAGCTGCCGGGCGCGCTGGTGAGCGGTGGCGTGAGCAACGTCTCATTCTCGTTCCGTGGCAACGACGCCGTGCGCGAGGCGATCCACACCGTGTTCCTGTACCACGCCATCAACGCCGGCATGGACATGGGCATCGTGAACGCCGGCCAGCTCGCGGTGTACGACGACATCGAGCCCGGGCTGCTGGAGCGGGTGGAAGACCTGGTGCTCAACCGTCGCCCCGACGCGACCGAACGCCTGCTCGAGATCGCCGACCAGGCCCGCAGCAGCGCCACCGGCACGGGCGCAGACCTCGCGTGGCGCGACCTGCCCGTCAACGAACGGCTCTCCCACGCGCTGGTCGAGGGCATCGCCGACTACGTGGTGGAAGACACCGAAGCGGCCCGGCTGGCGGCCGCACGCCCCCTCGACGTGATCGAAGGGCCGCTGATGGACGGCATGAACGTCGTCGGCGACCTCTTCGGTGCCGGCCGGATGTTCCTGCCGCAGGTGGTGAAGAGTGCCCGGGTGATGAAGAAGGCCGTCGCGCATCTCATCCCCTACCTCGAGGCCGAGAAGGCGAAGAACGCCGGGGCTGAAGGCCCCCGCGCCAAGGGGAAGATCCTGCTCGCCACCGTCAAGGGCGACGTGCACGACATCGGCAAGAACATCGTGGGCGTGGTCCTGCAGTGCAACAACTACGACGTCATCGACCTGGGCGTCATGGTGCCGTCGGCGAAGATCCTCGAGACCGCGCGCGCGGAAAAGGTGGACATCGTCGGGTTGTCGGGGCTCATCACGCCGTCGCTCGAGGAGATGAGCTTCGTAGCGTCCGAGCTCGAGCGGGAGGGACTCGACCTTCCTCTGCTCATCGGTGGCGCCACCACCTCGCGCGCCCACACCGCGGTGAAGATCGAGCCGGCCTACCGCCGTGGCCCCGTGGTGCATGTGCAGGATGCATCCCGCGCGGTGGGCGTGGTGGGCAACCTGCTGAACGAGGATAACCGCGACGCGTACGCGACCGGCATTCGCGAGGAGTACGCTGCGCTCCGGGAGGCCCGCGCCGCGCGCCGCTCGGAGGAGAAGCGCGTGACGCTCGCGGTGGCGCGTGAGCGACGGCTCCAGCCCGACTGGAACGTTCCGGTGCCACGCCCCTCGTTCCTCGGGATTCGCCACTTCGAGCACTATCCGCTGGATGAGATCGTGAAGCGGATCGACTGGACGCCGTTCTTCCAGTCGTGGGAAATGCGGGGCCACTATCCCGCGATCCTCGAGGACCCGGTGAGCGGGTCCGCGGCTCGCGACCTGTTCCGCGACGGGCAGGCGATGCTCCAGCGGCTCCTCACCGAGGGCCGGCTCTCGGCGGCGGCGGCGGTCGGCTTCCTGCCTGCCACCACCGAGCTCGATGACATCCGCCTCTTCACCGATGAGTCGCGCAGCAATGAAGCCGGAGTGATCCACACCGTCCGCCAGCAGATGGACAAGGGTCCCGATCGCGCCAATCTCTCCATTGCCGACTTCGTGTCGCCCAACGGCGATGACTACGTCGGTTTCTTCGCGGTGACCGCCGGGCTCGGCTTGTCGGAATTCCTGGCCGAGCTGCGGGCCGACAACGACGACTATGGCGCCATCCTCGCTGAGGCGCTGGCCGACCGCATGGCCGAGGCGCTGGCCGAACGGATGCATGAGCGGGTGCGGACCGAGCTTTGGGGTTACGCCCCGAACGAGGCGTTGACCAACGAGGAGCTGATCAAGGAGCAGTATCAGGGCGTCCGGCCCGCGCCGGGATACCCCGCCTGTCCCGAGCACACCGAGAAGCGACTCATCTTTTCGCTGCTCGATGCCGGGAAGGTGGGCATTGAACTGACCGAGAGCTGCGCCATGCTGCCAGGCGCTTCGGTGAGCGGCTACTACTTCTGGCGCCCCGAGTCGCGCTACTTCGGCGTCGGCCGGATCGGTCGCGACCAGCTCGAGGATTACGCCCGGCGCAAGGGATGGACCGTGGCCGAGGCCGAGCGCTGGCTGGCGCCCAACCTGGGAGACGACCGGTGAACGACGGGCGTTCGGTCCGGTCGCTGCTGGAGGACGGGCGGGTGCACGTCGCCGATGGCGCGATGGGCACGATGCTCTATTCCAAGGGCGTCTTCCTCAACGTCTGCTATGACGAGCTCAACCTGCGCCAGCCCGACCTGGTGCGGGACATCCACCGCGACTATCTCCGCGCCGGTGCCGATCTGCTGGAGACCAACACCTTCGGCGCCAACCCGCTCAAGCTGGCCAGCCATGGCCTCGCGGACGAGACCGAACGCATCAACACCGCGGCCGCCGGCCTGGCCCGCGATGCCGCCGGCAATCGCGCCGCCGTCGCCGGAGCCATCGGGCCGCTTGGCGTGCGGATCGAACCCTTCGGCAGCCTCGGCGTGGACGAAGCCCGCGAGGCCTTCGCCCGCCAGGTGCGCGGCCTCCTGGCCGGCGGCGTCGATGGATTCCTGCTGGAAACGTTCGGCGATGTAGGCGAGATCGGCGCCGCCATCGCCGCGGTCCGCGCCGAGTGTGATCTCCCCATCATCGCCCAGATGACCATCGGCAACGATGGCCGGACCGCATTCGGCACCGACCCGGCCAGCTTCGGCCCCGAGCTCGTCGCGCTCGGCGCTGCTGCGGTCGGCGTCAACTGCAGCGTGGGCCCGCACGGCGTCCTCGAGGCGGTCGAAGCACTCGCTCGCGTCGTCACGGTGCCCATTACCGCCCAGCCCAATGCAGGACTGCCTCGCGACGTAGGCGATCGCAAGATCTACATGGCCAGCCCCGAGTACATGGCCAGCTACGCCCGCCGCATGGTCGAAGCGGGCGCGCGCATAGTGGGCGGATGCTGCGGCACCACGCCCGAGCACATTCGCGCCATCGTCGGCTTTGCCAAGAGCGCGTCCGTCCTGCAGGTAACCGCCACTGAAGCGCCGGCCAGCCTGCCGACGGCGCGTGAGCCGGTGCCACTCGCCCAGCGCAGCCGGCTGGGTGAGCGCCTCGCGAGCGGCACCTTTGTCTCCACCGTGGAGATCGTGCCGCCCAAGGGTGTGGACCCGGAGCCGATGTATGCCCAGGTGCGCGCGCTCAAGGCGGCGGGCGTCGACGCGGTGAACGTGCCCGACGGTCCCCGGGCGCAGAGTCGCATGGGCGCGCTCCTCTCCGGGCTCCTGATCCAGCGCGAGGTCGGCATCGAGGCCGTGGTGCACTACTGCTGCCGCGACCGCAACCTGCTCGGCATGCTGTCGGACCTCCTGGGCGCCGCCGCCAGCGGCATCTCCAACCTGCTGTTGATCACCGGCGATCCGCCCAAGATGGGGCCCTACCCCGATGCCACCGCGGTCTTCGACATCGACTCGATCGGCCTCACCAACCTGGTGGCCCGGCTCAATCACGGTCTCGACCCCGGAGGCAACGACCTCGGCAGTGCTACACGCTTCGTGATTGGCGTCGGCGTCAACCCGGCCGCACCGGACCTCGAGCGTGAGCTGCGACGGTTCGAGTGGAAGGTCGAGGCCGGCGCCGAATACGCCATCACCCAGCCGGTATTCGACCTCGAGCAGCTCGACCGCTTCCTGGCGCGCGCCGAGGGCTACGGCATTCCGATCGTCGCCGGCATCTGGCCGCTGGTGTCGCTCCGGAACGCCGAGTTTCTGGCCAATGAGGTGCCGGGCATCACCGTGCCCGATGACGTGCTCGCGCGGATGCGACGCGCCAGTGCCGGCGGCAAGGAGGCCGCCCTGGCGGAGGGGGTCAGCATTGCCCGCGACATGCTGGCCGCGGTGCGCCAGCGAGTGCAGGGCGCCCAGGTCTCGGCGCCGCTCGGCCGGGTGCCGGTGGCGCTGGAGGTGCTGGACGGCGCCCTTGGTTGAGCGTGCCACCCGGGCGCGATAACTTCTCCCCACCCTGCCGCGCCGGCGCGGCCATCGCATCCCGGATTCCCGGAGCAATCCATGCAGGACCTGTCGACCGCCACCCAGCCCCTGTCCATCCTCTCCGAAGAGGAGACCATGTTCCGCGACGCGGTCCGGGAGTTCGCCGAGACCGAGGTCCGGCCCCATGTGTCGGCCATGGACGATGCCGGTGCGTTCCGGAAGGAGCTGATCCCCCGGTTCTTCGAGCTCGGGCTCATGGGCATCGAGGTGCCGGAAAAGTGGGGTGGGTCTGACGGCAACATCTTCATGGCCGCGCTCGCCATCGAGGAGCTGGCCCGGGTGGACGCGTCGGCCGCGATCTATGTGGACGTCCACAACACCCTGGTCAACAATGCCGTGCTGCGCTGGGCCAGTGACGAGCAGAAGGCGCGCTACTTCCCCCGGCTCACCAGTGATCTCCTCGGTGCCTTCGCGCTCTCCGAGCCCAACAGCGGCAGCGATGCCTTTGCCCTCGAGGCGAAGGCCACCAAGACGTCCACCGGCTGGGAGCTGACCGGCCGCAAGTTCTGGATCACCAACGGCGCTGAAGCCGGCTTCTTCATCATCTTCGCCAATACCGACCCGTCAAAGGGATACAAGGGCATCACCGCGTTCCTGGTGGAGCGCGACTTCCCCGGGTTTGCGGTGGGCAAGAAGGAAGACAAGCTTGGCATCCGGGCGTCCAGCACCTGCGAACTCATTCTGGAGGGCTGCCAGGTTCCCGATGAGAACGTGATGGGACCGGTGGGACAGGGGTACAAGATCGCCATCGAGACCCTCAATGAGGGCCGTATCGGCATCGGCGCCCAGATGCTGGGGGTGGCCCAGGGGGCCCTCGATGCCGCCGTCGCCTATATCAAGGAACGGAAGCAGTTCGGCAAGACCATCGCCGAGTTCCAGGGCGTCCAGTTCCAGGTCGCGCAGCTCGCCACCGATCTCGCAGCCGCCCGGCTCATGGTCTATAACGCCGCCCGCCTCAAGGATGCCGGCCAGGTGTTCACCCAGGAAGCAGCGATGGCCAAGCTGTTCAGCTCGCAGACGGCGGACCGGATCACGTCCCAATGCCTCGAACTGTTCGGCGGCTATGGCTATTCCCGGGAGTACCCCGCCGAGAAGTACTACCGCGACGCCAAGATCGGGACCATCTACGAGGGTACCAGCAACATGCAGCTGCAGACCATAGCCAAGCTGGTGCTCAAGTAGCGGACGGCGGCAAGGCTCGGAAATTGCCACCCTTTCCAGGTGCGGTGCCCCTCGGCGGGGGCCCAGCCGGGTGGTGGTTGAATCTCCGCCACAGCCCTCTCCGTCAAGCTCTGCTCGGGCTTGAGTTTATCTTCGGACAGCTACATGTTGCGCTGGTGCGGCTCTTGCACTGTCAACCGCACGGCAACCCCCGCCGAACATAGCGCCGCCCAGGCGTGTGTTTCGCACCGCAACCACACGGGAGATCGCCATACCGTGCTGTGGCCTCGTAATGCTTTCCCTGGAACCGTTTACGCCACTCGGCTGCTGCTGGCCGTGGCGGCAGCGACGCTTGCGCTGCCAGGCACCGCACGCGGACAGCACGACGTTTCAGGTGTTCGTGCCAACGTAGAGGACTGGTGGGAAACTGCGGCGAACGTGGCACCCGGCAACTGGGGCATCGCCATCGCCGACGAGCAGGGCAACATGATCTGGAGCGTCGCGCCCAACGAACCGTTGGTGCCGGCGTCGACGGTGAAGCTCTTCACCACCGGCTTCGCGCGCAGCGTGCTCGGTGGAGACGCCACTCGCTCGACCCGTCTTGTCGGCAGCGGCTGGATTGCTCCCGAGACGGGAACGTGGGTTGGCCCCTGGGCACTCGAGTTGAACGGCGACGTTACCCTCGGTCGGGGTAGCGCGGGCGGACCTTCGCTTCATGATCTGGCCCGCCAGCTCCGCGCCTCCGGTATCCGCCGCCTGACGGGTCCGCTGGTGCTTCGCAGCGCTGCTGGCGAGGCCAATGCGACCTGGCCCGAGGTCTGGGCCTCGCGCCACCGAGGTCGCACGTTCGCTCCACTGGTGGGTCCCGTCACCCTCAATGAGAACGTCGTCTCGTTCACGGTGAAGCCGGGGTCGGCCTCAGGGCGCCGCGTCATCCTGACCCGGACCGCACCCGAGGGCATCTCGTCGCTGGTTCGGATCACCGCCACCACCTATAACGGTCGCCGCAACCGGCTCCGCTTCACCGCGCAGCCCGACGGCACCTTCCTCATCAGCGGCACGCTGGGCACCCGCGCCGGCTCCCGCACCTTCCGCGCACCGTCCACCAAGCCGGAGAAGGTGGTCCGGGCGGTCTGGGGCAACGCGCTGGCCGAGGCCGGTATCGAGTGGCAGGAGAAGGGCTTCACCACGCCGGCCTCCGACGCCCCCATGGCGGTCCTGGCCGAGGTGACGTCGCCCTCCCTCGACTCGGTCGCGAGCGAGGTCAACCGCCGGAGCCTGAACATCGGTGCCGAGTTGCTGCTGCAGTGGGCCGCCGGGCGCGGACCCGAGGCGCCTCGCGCGCTGACGGATCACGTGCACGCCATCGCCGGTGCCGACGCTCCGGTGCACCTGGTGGACGGTAGCGGATTGTCGAATCAGGATCGCGTCGCGCCATCGACCTTCGTGCAGTACCTGGCCCAGTTCCCCCACACCCAGGGCGGCCGCAACTTTTCCCAGTTGCTGCCCGCCAACGGCAGCGGCACCCTCAAGCGGCTGCGCAAGGGCCTGCCGGAGCTGGGCGTAGTGCGCGCCAAGACCGGCACGCTGAACGATGTGGTGACGGTGGTTGGGTACCTCGGGCGCCCCGATGGCGTCCTCCTGGTGTCACTGATGTACAATGGCAAGCGTACCTCGGCCGCGCGCCAGCAGCAGTGGGCCCTCTTCCGTACCCTCGGCGCCGACGGCGTCGCCATCCCGTCGCTGAGCGATACGCTCGCGACCGAAGACGTCCAGCTGGGTGGTGACGAGAGCCAGTAGTTAGTGGGAAGTGGGAAGTGGGAAGTGGGGAGTGGGGAGTGGGGAGTGGGTCTCGGCAATAGACAACGGCGTGAGAAGGGAGGGCCCTTTCTCACGCCGTTCTTCGTCCTTCCCACTTCCCACTTCCCACTTCCCACTATTTAGCCCCGGCTCTTCGCCCCCACCGCAATCAAGGCAATCCCGCCGATCACCGCGATACCGCTCAGGATCGGCGACACCGGGAAACTTTCCTTCTCGCTGGCGGAGATCTGGACCGGACCCGCATCCACCACCGTCTTGTTGCGGGTGAAGGAGAATCCGCCGGTTACGAACCCCACGACCCCCAGCACCAGCAGCACCAGGCCTACCAGCGTGACGACCTTCATGTGGCCCCCCGGCTCAGAGTGGGCGTCGACCCTGGATGACGCGGATCAGGACGACGACGATCGCGATAACCAGCAACAGGTGAATCAGGCCGCCGGCGGCGTATCCCGTAAGCATGCCCAGCAACCAGAGTACGACAAGTACGATGAAGATGGTCCACAACATGCGGACCTCCAGGAGATGGGTTGAAGGGGGTCAAGACCTCGCCCCGATCAATTATGCCCCCGAAACCAGCCCGGTGCCAACAACCACCCTTCTCACTTCTCACTTCTCACTTCTCACTTCCCACTTCCCACTCCCCACTCCCCACTTCCCACTCGCGGTTACCCCACCATCGTCTGGGGCGGATTGCCCAGCGCCGCCACCACCGCTTCGCGCACCCGGGGCTCGCGGTCGTCGCTGAGTCCGCGGAGGGTCGCCTCCGCCTGGGCCGAACCCGAGAGCCCCAGGGCCTCGATCGCGGCGATTCGGTTGGCCACCGGCTTCCGTCGCAGCAGCCGGCCGCCCGGCGCCGCCGCGTTCGCCAGAACCTTCACTGTCTCGGAGGTCCCGATCCGGCCCAGCGCCTGGAGCATCTCCCGTACAATTTCGGCGTGGGTTTCCTCATCCACGGCCACGCTGATCGACATGGCCAGTCCCCGCAGCCGGGCATCGACCTGCTGCACCAGCGCCAGCCGCACCGCGGGAGCCTTGTCCCGCAGCAGCGTCCGGAGCGCCTCCAGTCCGCTGGCCACACCAATCCGGGCCAGCGCCACTGCCACCGAGCGCCGGACCCGCTCGTCCGGGTGATGCGCATGCTTCGCCAGCCTTGGCACCGCCGTTTCCAGCCGCAGCTCGCCGGCCAGGTCAGCCACGTTGCGCACCACGAACCATTCGTCGTGGGTCAGCATGTTGACCAGCAGGTCGGTGCCTTCCGTCATCTGCCGCAGCGCGTCGAAATACGCGCGGCGATCTTCCATCTTGTCGGATGCGGCCAGGAGCGCGAGCAGCGCCTCGGTGGCATCTGCGCCCACCCGGCGCATCACAGCCTGGCCAGCCTGCTTGTGCTCTGCCTTCGTGACCAGCCGAGCCAGCTGCTCCACGACCGACCTGGGCATCATGCGACGAATGGCGATGCCGTACTGCCGAGACAGTCCGGAGCCTTCCGCGCCCTGCTCGGCCTCTACCAGTGTCGCGGCAGCATCCAGTACCTCCGGCCACTTCTGCTCGTCGGCCAGCCGGTCCACCGCGCGCACCACCTCGTTCAGGCGGTCCGCTACCGAGGGGTCGCGCGGCGCCGCCCGGATCGCCGTGAGTTGGTCTGGCAGTTCCGCCCGCTGCCGCTCGATGCCGGTGGACATGGCCGGAACACCGAGACCGGCTACGTCCTGGTGGACGTTCCAGTCGCCGGCCGCGCCCAGGCTATCGGCCGCCGGTGGCACGAGGACCAGAATCGATCGAACCGCTGCGGGAAGCGAGGCCGCCATCTGCTGCAGTGATTCGAACGTGCGCGGCGGCTTCGCCAGCATCCGCACCACTTCCAGCAGCTGGGCCACGGTGGCGGTCCCCGCCAGCTTGAGCTCGCCGATGCCCCGGTCGAGCAGGTGGGTCCTGAGGGCGCCTGCCAGCGGCAACCGGTCCAGCACCGGCACCCCGTACACCCGCAGTCCCTGGTCGTTGGCCCGGAGGTCGAGCCCCCGGCCCCCGATGCCAGTCAGCAGTTTCCGGAACTGGGCCGCGTGATCCGCGCGTGCCTCCGGCCGGTCACGCAGGAGCATGATCATCGAGGCCAGTTCGTAGGCTACTTCGCCGGGAGCACTAAGCATGATGAAGGGACCGATGTCGGCGTGGGGGAAGTTGACAAGTGTAGGCCGGTTCCGTGGTTACGGCAATGCGCGGGGCGTCTATATTAGGATATCGGTATGTCCTTCTTCCAATTTCGACCCGCCGATCGGGCGGGGGTGAGATACCATCGATATGCGTAGTGCGTTGTTTGCCGGATTTGTACTGCTACTGGCCGCCGCCGGACCAGCCGCCGCCCAGCGGGCGGTACCGGTCCCTGCCGACCTCGTCGCCGATGTGAAGTTCCTCTCCGATGAGGCCCTTGGAGGCCGGCTCACTGGCACCGCCGGTGCCGACAGTGCTGCGGCCTACCTCGCCCGGCGTTTTGCTGAGGTGGGCCTGCAACCCGCCCGGGGCGGCTGGTTCCAGGACTTCCCCATGCACGCCAGTGCACCTGGTGTCCGGCAGGGCCGGCAGGAGGGCGCCCGGGGCCGCAACGTCATCGGCATCCTTCCGGGCGTGGATCCTGAAGTCCGCGACGAGGTCGTGGTGGTGGGCGCCCACTACGATCACCTGGGCGGCGGGCACTTCGGCAGCCTCGACCCCGACAGTACCGGCGCCGTGCACAATGGCGCCGACGACAACGCATCCGGCACGGCCGCCCTGGTGCAGATCGCGCGCCAGTTGCAGACCATGCCACCGCGGCGCACGGTGGTGTTCATCGCCTTCGCGGGCGAGGAGCTCGGCCTGCTGGGCTCCTCCTGGTACGTCAAGAATCCGGTGTATGAGCTGGACGAAACCGTGGCCATGGTGAACCTCGACATGGTGGGTCGGCTCCGCGACCGCCGCCTCATCGTGTACGGGACCGCGACCGCCACCGAGTTCCCCGCCCTGCTCGATTCGCTCAACTGGTACCAGGGCTTCGACCTCAAGAAGCAGGGCGATGGCTACGGCCCGAGCGATCAGTCGTCGTTCTACGCCGCGAAGATTCCGGTGCTCCACCTGTTCACCGACCTGCACGCCGATTATCACCGGACCACCGACGATTGGGAGAAGGTGAACTTCGAAGGACTGGCCCGAGTCACCGAGTTCACTGCCGGCATCGCCTCGGCGCTCGCCGGCCGCACGGCGCCGCTCACCTTCGTCGAGGCGGAGGCACCCAGCCATATGGCCCTGGTCGCGCCCGGCGGCACGTCGCCCGCCACGCCGGGGTATGGCGCCTATCTCGGCACCATCCCGGACATGTCGGGGAATCCGGGAGGCGTGCGGCTGATGGGTGTGCGTCGCGGCAGCCCGGCGGATTCCGCGGGTCTCAAGGCCGGCGACATCATCGTCAGGATCGGGAAGCACGCCGTGCCCGATCTGCAGGCGATGACCGTCGCGCTGCGTTCCTACAAGGCGGGCGACTCCGCCGAAATTGTGATCCGGCGCGATGAGCAGACGGTGACCACGCAGGCCACCTTCGGCAGCCGGGACTGACCCATGCCCGTGCTCCAGTCGGAACGCATCGTCGCGGCGCTGCGGGGCGCCTTCGCCCGGGATGCCGGCCGCCAGGAATTGCTCCAGCTGGCCGCCGATCGAATTCAGGCCGCCGGCGCGCCTTACACCTCGGTGTACATGTACATGCTGGCCGGCGACGACCTCGTGCTCGAGGCCCACGCCGGCCGGGAGACGGAACACACCCGCATCCCGGTGGGACACGGCGTGTGCGGAACCGCGGTCGAGTTGAAGGCGGACCAGAACGTCCCCGACGTCCGCGCCATCGACAACTACATCGCGTGCAACACCTGGACCCGGTCCGAGCTGGTCGTGCTCATCCGGAGAGGCGACCTGATCCTGGGCCAGATCGACGTGGACAGCGACGTGCCGGACCCGTTCACCCCGGACGAAGAAGCGGAAGTGAAGCAGGTCGCCGACGCACTCGCCGTACTGCTGTAAGGGCGACGCACAGGAGACCCATGGAGGAGACCTTCCGCCGCGAACTCCGCGGCGTCTCGTTGTTCGAACGTCGTGTTGGTGAGGGGCCGCCGGTTGTGGTGCTGCACGGCGGGCCCGGCGCTGACCATGCCTACCTGCGCCCCGGCTTCGACGCACTCGCCTCAGGCAGGACCCTCATCTATTACGACCAGCGCGGCGGTGGCCAGTCGCCCGTGCCACGCGATACACCGGTGGGCTGGCAGGAGCAGGTGGCCGACCTCGACGCGCTGCGCGAAATCTGGGGCCACTCGTCACTGACGCTCGCGGGCTACTCCTGGGGCGGGCTCCTGGCCATCCTGTACGCCATTCACCACCCGGAACGCGTCGAGCGCCTCGCGTTGGTGTCGCCCGCACCCGCCTGGCGCGAGGCGCGCAACGAGTTCGAGGCCGAGTTTTCGGCTCGCAACTTGTCGGCCCAATTGCAGGCCGAACGGAGCAAGCTGCGCGAAAGCGGTCTCCGCGAGCGCGACCCCGACGCCTATGCCCAGCGGCTCTTCGAGCTGAGCGTTATGCCCTACTTCCACGATCCCGCCAACGCCGCCCGGCTTACGCCCTTCCGCATCACCGGACGGACCCAGCAGGAAGTCTGGGCCAGCCTGGGCGAGTACGACCTCCGCTCCGCCATGCGGGGGCTCCGCCTCCCCGCGGTCGTGGTGCATGGCGAGTCCGACCCCATTCCGCTCGCCACCGCGCGCGTGACGGCCGAGTGCCTCGGTGCCGAGTTGCACCAGATTCCCGAGTGCGGCCACGTGCCGTACGTGGAGCAGCCGGAGGCGTTTGTGCGGCATCTAGATGGGTTTCTGCCTCGATCGTGAATCCCATCCCTTCTCCCTTTGCCGAGGCGTTGCAGGACGTCCCGGCGCAGCGCTTCCCCGCCATTCGCGCGGCGATGGAAGAAGCCGGACGCGACCCGCGTGACCGTGATGCCTTCATGGTGACCCGGTCCGCCGTCGAGCTGCTGCGCGACCTCCGGCCCGAGGAAGGTCTGGGCGAGTCCATCGACCAGCTCGCTGCCTTCCTGCACCACGCCTACCTGCACTGGGCCGACGGTGAACGCGTGGATGAGGTCGATAACCGCCAGCTGACTGCGCTGCTGGCTGTCGAGCCCGATGAGACTCCGCCAGCCGGTGGCGCCCGCTATGCCCGCCTGCCCGAGCGGGTCGTGTGGGCCGAGGTCATCGAGGGCCAGCCGCCCGAGCCGCTCCACGGATGCTCCCTCCACTTCCAGCCCGACGGCGGCCTGCGGGTGCTGGGCATCTTCGGGCTGCATCCCAATCGCCCCGGATTCAGCGTGGTCGAGGCCGCGGGCCCCCGCGCCGAGCGACTCGAGCGCGAGGACGGCACTCCGTTGTTCGGGCCGAAGCTCGCCGCCGGCGAAGTGGCCGGGTTGCATTCGATTGCCGGGCAGGAGGAACTGCTGGAACTTGGTTGGCGCCTCCAGGCCCAGGCGGTCACATGACTACCGTCGCCCAGATCGACCGCCGTGCCGTCGCGCACGCGCTGGAGCAGGTCGCGGAGCTGATGGAACTGAAGGGCGAGTCAGGCTTCCGCTCCCGCTCATTCCGCACTGCTGCTCGTGCCATCCGCTCGCTCGCCGTGGACCTCCCGACCGCGCTGGCCGAAGACTCGCTTCGCGGCGTCCGCGGTGTGGGGCCGGCTACGCTTCAGGCAGTGACCGAGCTCGCCGAGACTGGACGCTCCACACTGCTCGAGGAACTCCGGGAGCAGGTGCCGCCCGGTCTGGTGGAAATGCTCCGCATCCCCGGCCTGGGAGTCTCCCGCATCCGGCAGATCCACGACCTGCTCGACATCGACTCCGTTCCCGAACTCGAAGCGGCGGCGCTGGATGGCCGTCTCGCCACGTTGCCGCGGTTTGGCGTGCGCACCGCCGAGAACATTCGCGACGGCATCCGCTTCCTCCGCCGCGCCAGCACCTTCCGCCTGGCGCACCACGCCGCGGACGAGGCACGCGCGCTGGCCGAAATGCTTGTGCGCCTTCCCGACGTGATCGCGGTGCATCCGGCGGGCGAGGTGCGGCGCCTGAGTGAAGTGGTGGAGTCGCTGGTGCTGGTGGTGGTGAGCAACCTGCCGCCTGCCGGCCTGCTCGGCCGCCTCCGCCAGATGCCCGGAGTGGATGAAGTCCTCGAAGCCGACGAGCGCGTGGTGACGGTGCGATTTGCCGGCGGCACCGCCGCCCGCCTGATGGCCACGCCGCCCGCCAACGCCGGCGCGGTGCTGGTGCATGCCACCGGCAACGACGCCCATGTGCGCCTGCTCGAAGCGCGGGCCGCGGCCATGGGCATGAGCCTCACCGGGGCGGCGCTGTGGCGCGGCAGCACCTTCGTGCCCACGCCCGATGAGGCGGCGCTCTATGCCGCCCTCGACCTGCCCTGGGTGCCGCCCGAATGGCGCGAAGGCGCCGACGAACTGCGCGCCGCCGGCGGTAGCGACGAGCCGATGCTGGAACGCGGCCAGCTGCGCGGGCTGCTGCATTGCCACACCCAGTATTCCGATGGTACCGGTACCGTGCGCGAGCTCGCCGAAGCCTGCGAGGCGCTGGGTTACGAGTACGTCGGCATCACCGACCACAGCGGCGCCGCCGCATATGCAGGCGGTCTCACTGCTGATTCACTCCTGCGCCAGGCCGACGAGATCGACGCGCTGAATGCATCCAATCCCGGCATCCGCGTGCTCAAGGGCGTCGAGGCCGACATTCTGCAGGATGGGTCGCTCGAATATCCGCCGGCTGTCCTCGACCGACTGGACTTCGTGATCGCGTCGGTCCACAGCCGCTTCAACCTCGACCGTGCGGCCATGACCGCGCGGATTGTCGCAGCCATGCAGAACCCGTACGTCACCATCATCGGCCACCCCACCGGCCGGCTGCTGCTCCAGCGCGAGCCGTACGACCTCGACCTCGACGCCGTACTGGCCACCGCCGCCGCGCGCGGCGTCGCCCTCGAAATCAACGCCGATCCCCACCGGCTCGATCTCGGCTGGCGCCACCTCACCCGCGCCCGGGAGCTGGGCGCCAGGGTATCGATCGGCGCCGATGCGCACAGCGTCGCCGGCCTGGAGAATGTCTCCTGGGGCATCGGCATGGCGCGGAAGGCCCGCATCGCACCGTCGCAGGTATTGAACACGCGGACGGCCTCGGACTTTCTCGCCTTCGCCCGGGCCCGCCACTGATGGCAACCAGGCGTATCTCGAGCAAGCGTGCCGCTGCCGCGGCGGAGACATTCGCGCGACTCTCGGCTGAGTATCCCACCGCGCACTGCGAACTGGACCACCACAACGCCTTCGAGCTGCTCGCGGCCACCATCCTCTCGGCGCAGTGCACCGACAAGCGGGTGAACCTCGTCACTCCGGTGCTTTTTGCCCGCTACCCGGATGCAGTGGCGCTGGCAGTGGCAGACCCGGCTGACGTCGAGGACATCATCCGGCCCACCGGCTTCTTCCGCAACAAGACGAAGAGCCTCATCGGCATGGCCCAGGCGCTGGTCGCGGACCACGGCGGCGACGTGCCCGCCTCGATGGACCAGTTGCGGGTGCTGCCCGGGGTCGGCCGCAAGACCGCCAATGTAGTGCTCGGCAATGCATTCGGGATGAACGAAGGCGTGGTGGTCGACACTCATGTCGCGCGCCTCTCGGCCCGGCTGGGGCTGACCCGGCAGACCGATCCCATCAAGATCGAGCGCGACCTCATGGTGCTCTTCCCTCGCGAGCACTGGGCGCTCCTGTCACACCTGCTCATCTTCCATGGCCGGCGAGTGTGCGTCGCCCGGAAACCACGCTGCGCCGAGTGTGTCCTGGCATCCTTCTGCCCCACGGCTCCTCCCGAGATCAGGAAAGCTGCCTCATGAGTCCACAGATGAATCCACAGACTACGCAGATGTTTACCAGGATGACACTGATGGGTGCGGCGCTCATCCTTGGGGCATGCTCGCCCGCGCGAGATGATGCCGGATCAGCGGGTGACAGCACTGCCGCCACCGCCCAGGCGGTTGAAACGATCGCTCCTGGTGCGGAAGAGGCAGCTTCACAGCTCGCGGCGTCCACCCGCCACGGCGAGTGGGCCACGATTCCCGTTACCGGCGGCGATTCGGTTCGTGCCTGGGTGGTCTATCCCGAACGGCCCGACTCGGCGCCGGTGGTGGTCGTCATCCACGAGATCTTCGGCCTCACCACCTGGGTGCGCTCAGTGGCGGACCAGCTCGCTGCTGACGGCTATATAGCCATCGCGCCCGACCTGCTCACTGGTCATGGCATGCCCATGGCGCCTGACAGTTTCATGGTAGTGGAAGGCGGCATTGATTCCGCGATCGCCATGGTCAGCCGGCTGGAGCAGGATGAGGTGATACGACGGATCGGGGCGGCGGGCGAGTGGGGTGTCGCGCTGCCGGCGGCAGCCGACAAGTGGGGCGTGGTCGGATTCTGTTGGGGGGGCTCCACGGTGCTCGCCTATGCAGCGCTCTCTGGGGGGGCCGGGGCCAGCGCGGTGGTCTCGTATTACGGCGGCATCCAGCAGGACCAGGCCGACATGTCGCGCACCACGGTGCCGACCCTGGCGCTCTATGGCGGCGACGACGCGCGGGTCAATGCCACCCGCAGCTATGTGGAGGAGAGCTTCCGCGCGGCGGAAGTCCCATTCGAGTCGGAGACCTATGAGGGCGCCGGCCACGGTTTCCTGCGGCAGCAGTCGGGACAGGACGGCGCCAATCAGCGCGCCGCGAATGCGGCGTGGCCTCGGATGCTGGGATGGTTTGAGAAGTATCTCTGATCCACAGCGTCATCATCCTTCATCCGCGTCATCTGTGGACTAGTCCAGGCCTTCGCGCTTGCGGTTGAAGAAGCCCTTGATGCCGGTGAAGTGATCGGGGGGAAAGGCCTCGGTGGTGAGTCGCTGCCGCACGTCCACGCTGCCGAATCGCACCGAGCCGAACAGGTGAACCACCAGGCCGTTCGGCTCCGAGCCGTGGCCGCCCTTCAGGTTGACCTTGCCGCCACCGATGAAGTCGTCGATCTCGTTCTCGATCCGGGTGCCGACCGGCACCACCAGCTTGAGCTCGCCCAGCGTCACGTCCACGTTGATCAGCAGCGTGTCCCACGCGAACAGCGCGTCCCGCAGGTCGATGATCAACTCACCCATGATCACCTTGGTCTCGATCTCGTAGGGCACCACCCACTGCCCTCGCCGCTTGGTGGTGGCGAAGATAGCGGTCATCCGCAGCCGCTGCGGCGCCTCCGAAGCCGGGGCATACGATTCCAGCGACACATCGCGGGGGTAGCCCACCGCCTGATCATTCCCACCACCTACTCCCCACTTCCCACTCGCCACTTCCCACTTGTCAGTGCCCACTTCCAGGTCGGCGACCAGCTGGCTGATCGCCGCCGGCGTTGGCGCCTCGCGCACCAGCGCCAAACGCTGCTCGAACAGGTCGACCGACAGCGTGCCCTGGGCCTGCGCCAGGCAAAGCTGATGGATCGCCTCGCGGCGGCGCTCCTCGAGTTCGTATCCAGTCATGGCCGGGAATATACTTCGAACCATGAACCGCCTCACCGATGCCCGGTCGCCCTACTTGCGCAGCGCGGCGCACCAGCCGATCCACTGGCATGCGTGGTCGCCGGAGGCTTTCTCGGAAGCCAGGGCCGCGGATCGCCCCATCCTGCTCGATATAGGTGCCGTGTGGTGTCACTGGTGTCACGTGATGGATCGGGAGACCTACGAAGATCCTGGCGTCGCCGAATTGCTCAACGGCCGGTTCACCTGCGTCAAGGTGGATCGTGACGAGCGCCCCGACGTGGACGCCCGCTACCAGCGCGCGGTGCAGGCGCTGACCGGCCAGGGCGGCTGGCCCCTCACCGCGTTCCTCGATCCCGACGGCGAACCCTTCTTTGGCGGCACCTACTTCCCGCCCGACGACCGCTTCGGCCGCCCTGGATTCCGCACCGTGCTGGAGAGCGTGCTGCAAGCCTGGCGCGACCGGCGCCCGCAGGTGGCGGCCCAGGCCAGTGCCGTGCGGCAGGCGGTGATCGCATCCTCCCAGCCCGGTAGCGGAGAGATCACCGCAACCACGTTCGACGAAGTCGAGCAGCGGCTGCATCGGATGTTCGATCAGGCCCACGGAGGCTTCGGATCCCAGCCCAAGTTTCCCCATCCTGCTGCCCTCCTGCTCCTGATCGATCGATGGCAGTCCACCGATGCACCGGCGGCGCGAGAGATGGTGACGCGCACCCTCACCGGCATGGCGCTGGGCGGCATCCACGACCAGGTAGGTGGAGGATTTCATCGGTATGGCGTGGATGCGGAGTGGATCGTGCCCCACTTCGAGAAGATGTCCTACGACAACTCCGAGTTGCTGCGCGCGTACGTGGAGGGATGGGCCGCATTCGGCGACCCGCTCCATCGTGCCACGGCGCAGGGCATCGTCCGCTGGGTGCGCGAGGTGATGGCCATCGAGGGCGGCGGGTACGCGGCCAGCCAGGATGCCGATGTCGGGCTCGACGATGACGGCGACTACTTCACCTGGACCCGTGCCGAAGCCGCGGCCGCGATCTCGCCCGATGACTTCGATGCCGCGGCCGCTGTGTGGGACATAGGTACCGCAGGGGAGATGCACCACGCCCCCGACCGCAATGTGCTCTTCGTCGGGGAGTCGGTGGAGCATTACGCCCGGCGAAGTGCCATGTCCGAGGCGGCGGTCACGGCATCGCTCGCACGCGCCGCCGATGCGCTGCGGGCCGCACGCGCCGCGAGGCCGCAGCCCTTTGTGGACCCGACTCGATACACCGGCTGGAATGCCATGATGGCGTCGGCGCTGCTCCGCGCCGGCATCGTCCTGCAGGACCGCTGGGCGGAAGAGCACGCGCTGGCGACCCTCGGGCGCATCCGGCGCGAGGCCACCGAGCCGGATCACGTGCCCCATGATCCATCGGGTTCGGTGAGCGGCCTGCTCGAGGATCAACTGCAGTGTGCCATGGCGGCGCTGGACGCCTTCGAGGCGACCCAGGATCGCGGCTGGCTCGACTGGGCCCTCGCGCTGGCCCAGCGCACCTGGCGCGACCACACGGCTCCGGACGGTGCCCTCGAGGACCTCGCGCGGAGCGCTGGTCGTGAAGGCCTCCTCAGCGCGCCGATCCGCCCGGTGGACGATGCACCGACGCCGTCGCCCAACGGCGTTGGCGCGCTGCTGGCGCTGCGGCTCGCGGCGCATACCGGCGACACCGAGTGGCACCGGCGAGCCGAAGCCATCCTCGCATTGTTCGGTCCCGAATCGGCCGCGTCGCCGCTGCACCGGGCGACGCTGCTCCGTGCGGCCGCCTGGATGCTGGCCGACGTCACCCACCTGGTGATTGTCGGCCCCCGCGACGACCCGACCGCGCTTGCCATGCACCGCGCCGCCGTGGCATCGTCAGTCCCGCACCGCGTCCTCCGCTGGCTGGCGCCGGACGACCCTCGCACCGGCTTGCCCGAGTCGCTCACCCTGCTGCTGGACGCCACCCGGGCTGACGCCGCTGCGGCTGACGCCACCATTGCCTTCTGCTGTACCGGCACCAGCTGCCGCGCGCCGGTGAAGCGCGTGGAGGAGTGGCAGGACTTGCTCGCCGAGCTCGCTTCGATCGGAGCACCGCATGGGCACTCGTGACCCTCGAGTGGACGCCTACATCGCCCGGTCGGCGCCGTTCGCCCAGCCCATCCTCGAGCACATTCGGTCCGTGGTGCATGAGGCCTGCCCCGACGTGGAGGAAACCATGAAGTGGAGCATGCCCCACTTCATGCATCACGGCATGCTGGCCGGGATGTCGGCGTTCAAGGCGCACTGCGCCTTCGGCTTCTGGAAGGGAAAGCTGGTGGTCCCGGAACAGGAAAAAGAGGCGATGGGTCAGTTCGGCCGGATCGAGCGCATCAAGGACCTGCCCCCTCGGCGCAAGCTTGTCGGATATGTGAAGGGGGCAATGAGGCTCAACGAGGAAGGCGTCGCCGCGCCTCGAGCCACCCGCGCCAAGGCGAAGAAGCCGCTGCCCCTGCCGCCCGACCTGGCCAGGGCACTCGGCCGCAGCAGGAACGCGAAGGCCACCTTCGACAGCTTCCCGCCCAGCCATCGCCGCGAGTACATCGAGTGGATCACCGAGGCAAAGCGGGAGGAGACCCGGGCGCGTCGAGTGGCCCAGGCAGTCGAGTGGATAGCCGAGGGCAAGGCCCGGAATTGGAAGTACGAGAAATGAACCGCTGGAACGAGGGGCCTGCCGCTAGTACCATACGAGGGTGCCGGTGAGCCCTGGACTCAAGCGGATCCGCCAGAGCCTGGTCCTGCTGCT
>DASTUF010000113.1:0-5258 GCA_035759745.1 Gemmatimonadales bacterium | reverse complement strand
TGGTGGCGAGTGATACCGGCGCATACGCGCCCATGCCACCGGTGTTGGGTCCCTGGTCTCCCTCGAGCAACCGCTTGTGATCCTGGGCCGCCGGCAGCAGGGTGACATCCCGCCCGTTGGTGACGGCAAAGAGCGAGAGCTCCTCCCCCTCCAGAAACGATTCAACCACTATCTCGCTGCCGGCCGCACCGAGGCTCGCGTCCTCGAGCATGGCCCGGGCGGCGTCGGCGGCGTCACGGCGGGTAGTTGCGACCACGGCGCCCTTGCCAGCGGCGAGGCCGGAGGCCTTCACCACCAGGGGCTCGGCATGGCGATCGATATACGGGAGTGCTTCGGCGAGGCTGGTGAACGTCGCGCTGGCGGCGGTGGATACGTTCGCCGAGTGCATGACATCCTTGGCGAAGCTCTTGCTGCTTTCGATGCGGGCGGCAGCCGCGGAGGGGCCAAAGACGAGGCGGCCCTCTGCGCGGAGTCGATCGGCGAGTCCCATCGCGAGCGGGACTTCGGGACCCACCACCACGAGGTCGGCGCCGAGCATGTCGGCGGCGTCGGTGATGCGATCGATGTCGTCGGCCGCGATGGCGAGGTTGGTGCCCAACTCGGCGGTGCCGGGGTTACCGGGTGCGCAGTGGATAACCGCCTGGGGCAGCTCGCGCCGGATGGCCCACGCGAGGGCGTGCTCGCGGCCACCGCCGCCGACAACGAGTACCCGCACCCGCTAGGAGCGCCCGCCCTTGAAGGCGTCCGTCGCGGCAGTGGCCACTCGCTTGGCAGCATTGGCTACTTCGCGCGCGAGCTCCTTCGCCTCGTGGGCGTAGTAGTCCCTGGCGGCGCCCATGTCGTCACGGATGGGGCGGTCTGCCGACTCGGCGCCACGACGGGTGTACTCGCCCCGCATGATCCGGTCGTATTCACCGGCGGCGACCCAGCGCTGGAGTTCGGCGGCACGCACGGTATGCATCGGGTGGGTGAGTGCCAGGGTGTTGAGCAGCTTGTAGACGACGTCCAGGCCCTCGTTGGCGTAGGTGTACTCGTTGGCCTGGGCGATGAAGGCGTCGATGTTGAGCGCGCCCTCGAAGGCGTCGCCCCGGCCGCCGCCCGCCATCTTCATGTCGAGCCGCTGGGCGATGATTACATCCTGGATACCGAGCAATCCGGCGCGGTCCGCGCTCAACTCCGACTTGCGGGACCACTCGAGGAACGCCAGCCGCACCGGCAGTACCGCGAGCACCGCAATCGACGGCAGGAGGCCGAGGCTCACGAGCGCCATGATGGCGGCGATGGTGGTGTAGAGCGCGTGGCCGCTCATGACGTGGCCCAGTTCGTGGGCCAGCAGGGTGCGGGTCTCGTCATCGTCCAACACTTCGAGCGCCGCGCTGTGAACCACGATGAAGGGGTCGTCCACACCGTAGGCGCCGGCATTGAAGAAGGGCGTCTGGGAGACGTAGAGCTCGGGGATCCGCTCCCAGTCGAACGTGCTGCAGTTCTCCAGGTGCATGGCCCAGAGCCTGGGGAACTGCTCCGGCCCGACGCGGACGGCGTTGCCCTGGAAGAGGAGGCGGATGCCGCGCTCGCCACCGAGGATGGCGATGACCTTGCGGATGATCTCGTCCACCCCGGGCACGGCGCGGAGGGCCTGCAGGGCGGCGCGGTCGGCGGGGTGCTCCCAGCTGACGGCGGAGATCTGGGGGAGTGGCGTGGGCATATAGGGGCCAGGGGTCAGGGGTCAGGGGTCAGGGATTAGGGGTTAGGGGTTAGGGGGACGATCCCTAATCCCTAACCCCTATCTCTACGCCCAATGCCTGGTTTTGTTTCATTCTGCACCCAGCGCATGCTCCAAGTCCGCGATCAGGTCGTCCGCGTCCTCGATGCCGCAGGAGAGCCGGATGAGGCTGTCGGTGAGGCCCATTTCCTGCCGCATGGCCACCGGAACCGAGGCGTGGGTCATGGAAGCCGGGTGGCCGATCAGGCTCTCGACGCCGCCCAGCGACTCGGCGAGGGCAAAAACCCGGGTGCGTTCGACGACGCGCCGGGCGCGCTCGGCGTCTCCAATATCGAAGCTGATCATGCCGCCGAAGCCGCGCATCTGCTTTGCTGCCAAGGCGTGCTGGGGATGGGAGTCGAGCCCGGGGTACGCGATGGAGCGCACATCACTGCGGCCGGCCAGCCAACTGGCGACCTTGCGGCCGTTGGCGTCGTGCTGGGCCATCCGGAGCGGAAGGGTCTTGACCCCCCGCAAGGCGAGCCAGCAGTCCATCGGTCCGGGGATTCCGCCCGCCGCGTTCTGAATGAACGCAAGGCGTTCGGCCAGATCGTCGCGATCAGTCACCAGCATCCCGCCGACCATGTCGGAATGGCCGTTGAGGTACTTGGTGGTGGAGTGGAGGACTATGTCGGCGCCGACGCCGAGGGGCTGCTGGAAGACCGGAGTGGCGAAAGTGTTGTCGACGACGGTCACGAGTCCGTGGGCGCTGGTGAGGTCGGCAAGGGCGGTGAGGTCGGTGAGCCGCATCATCGGATTGGTCGGGGTCTCGCAGTAGACCATCCGGGTGGAAGGTGTGAGCGCGCGCTCGACATTGGCCATGTCGCGCATGTCCACGAAGGTGAACTCGATGCCGAGCTGGGAGTAGATGCGGTCCATCAGCCGGTGCGAGCCGCCGTAGACGTTTTCGCCGGAGACTACATGGTCGCCGGCCTTGAGCAGCTTGAGAACGGCGTCGAGGGCCGCGAGCCCGGACGCGAACGCAAACCCGTGCTGGCCCCCTTCCAGCGCAGCAACCGCCCGCTCCCACGCATCCCGCGTGGGGTTTCGGGTTCGCGCGTACTCGTACCCCTTGTTCTTGCCCAGCCCCTCCTGGATGTAGGTGGAGGTCTGGTAAATCGGCGGCATGACGGCGCCGGCGAGCGGGTCGGGAGTCATTCCGGCATGCACGGCCAGGGTGGCCAGCGCATGGGACGCTTTGGAGGGAGGAACGCGGGTCATGTTCACCTTGAATCGAGTATGGCGAAGCGTAAGGGAGTGTCCAGCTTGACCGCAACTGAGTCGGGGCAAGCGGTGGGGGATGCGCCGAGGTGCCTGGTCGTGGACGACGAGGAGTCGGTCCGCCAGTCTCTGCAGCGGATGCTGGGGGCGCTGGGGCTGTCGACGGCCGGGGCGTCCACCGGCGCCGAGGCGCTGGCGGTGCTCGAGCGGCACCGCGAGCTGGTGCTGTGCATCGTCGACATCAACATGCCGATCATGAGCGGGGTGGAACTGCTGGAGCACGTTCGGGCGCAGTACCCCGATGTAGGCGTGGTCATGCTGACGGGCGTGTCCGATGTCGACGTAGCTATGCACTGCCTCCGGTGTGGTGCGCTCGACTACCTCACCAAGCCGTCCACGCTGGATGAGATCCGGCTGCGGGTGACGGGCGCGCTGGAGCGCCGGACCCAGGAGCTGGAAACGCGGCAGGTGCAGGCGCGGCTGCGGGAGCGGGTGCGGGAACTGGGCCGGCGCCAGCGCGAAGCGGTCAACGACGGTGTGACCATGCTGGCGCACGCGCTGGAAGCGCGGGACTCGTACACGTCCGGCCACTCCCGCCGAGTGGAGCGGCTCGCGGCGCGGATCGCGGTGCAACTGGGGTACACGGGAGACGCGCTGGCCGCGCTGGAGCTGGGCGCCCGGCTGCATGATGTCGGCACCATCGGCATCCGGGACGAACTGCTGGTCAAGCCGGGGCCGCTCGACCCGGAAGAGCTGGAGCACGTGCAGTCGCACACGCTGCTGGGCGAACGGATCCTCCAACCCTTCCTCCTGGGAGAGCCGACGGTGCTGCAGGTGGTGCGTTCGCATCACGAGCGGATGGATGGCAACGGGTTCCCCGACGGCCTGTCGGGGGAGTCGATCCCGCTGCCGGCGCGGATCGTCGCCGTGGCCGACGCCTATGATGCCATGACTACCAACCATGCTTATCGTTCACCCTGTTCGCCCGACCAAGCCGTGGGGGTCCTGCGCGACGGCGTCGGCCGGCAGTTCGATTCCGACGTGGTAGACGCCTTCGTGAAAGGTGAAAGGTGAAAGGTGATGGGTTGTCCGACACGTTGATGATCAGCGTCTCCGGGATGCGGGGGCATGTGGGGAAGGACCTGACGCCGGAGCTGGTGGCGCGGCATGCGGCAGCGCTGGGGGCGTGGGCGGCGGCGGCGGGACGGCCGAAGGTGGTCCTGGGGCGGGACTCGCGGACCAGCGGGCCCATGTTCGCGCAGGCGGCGGCGGCCGGATTGCTGAGCGTGGGTGTGGACGTGATCGAGCTGGGTGTGGTCCCGACGCCGACGGTGCAGATGGCGGTGGAGCATCACGGGGCCGGCGCCGGGCTCATCCTCACGGCGAGCCACAACCCGATCGAGTGGAACGCGCTCAAGTTCGTGGGACCGGACGGGATCTTCCTCGACGCCGAGGCGGGCGCGACAGTGCGCACGCTGGCGGAGCGGGGGCCGGAGAGAGCGGGCTGGGACGGGATCGGGACGGTGCGGGAGGATCGCGACGCGGTGGCGCGGCATCTCGACCGGGTGCTGGCGCTGCCGGAGGTCGACGTGACCGCGATCCGTGCGCGCGGGGTCCATGTAGCGCTCGACTGCGTGCGCGGGGCCGGCGGCGCGTCGATTCCGCTGTTGCTCGAGCGCCTCGGCTGTCGCGTGACCGCGATCCACCTCGAAACCGACGGCCGCTTCCCGCACCCGCCGGAGCCGGTGCCGGAGAACCTCAAGGACCTTTCCCGTGTTGTCCGGGAGAGCGGCGCGGACGTGGGCATGGCCGTGGACCCCGACGTCGACCGGCTGGCCCTGGTGGACGAGACCGGCCGGGCCATCGGCGAGGACTACACTCTCGCCTTCGCCGTCCGGGCGGTGCTGGGGGCGCACCGGGGTGACCCGGAGCCCACGGTCGTGGTCAACCTGTCCACCAGCCTGGTGGTCGAGGATGCGGCCCGCGACTTCGGCGCCCGGTTCGTCCGGGCGCCGGTGGGCGAGGCCAACGTGGCTCGCGCGATGCGCCGGCATGCGGCACTGGTCGGAGGCGAAGGGAATGGCGGTGTTATCCTTCCCCGGCTGCACATCGGGCGGGACGCCCCCCTCGGGGTGGCCTTGATCTTGCACTACCTGGCACGGTCCGGACAGCCGGTGTCCGCGCTGGTCGACGCCGCTTCCCGGTACGTGATCGTGAAGGCCAAGGCGCCTCGCGGGCCCGACCTCCGGGCGATGTACGACCGGCTCCGGGACCG
>DASTUF010000112.1:0-69488 GCA_035759745.1 Gemmatimonadales bacterium | reverse complement strand
CGGGCACCCTGAAGAGCTCTCTTTTCAGCGCTGCGGGGCTTCTCGCGCTCGCCTGCGCGCCACATACAGCCGGTCCGCCGACTCCCCAGGCTGCGGCGGGCACCCGCGTTCTGATGGTGAGCTTCGACGCCCTTAGTGAGCGTCGCGCGCTCGAGACCGTCCCCCAGCAACACATTCCTTCCTTTCAGACACTGTTCACCGGCGGGCGCTGCGCCGAGTACGCCGTGCCGGGCTGGCCCAGCAAGACCGCCGCATCGCATGCGTCGCTCTGGACCGGTGTCTACGGCGACAGCAACGGCATAGCCGCCAACTCCCAGCCGCCACTGCCTCGCGACCAGCACCGCATCACCGAGCGGGTATCGGGCTATAGCAGTCAGGGGCTACGCGCCGAGCCGGTGTGGATCACCGAGACGCTCAACGGCAGGCGGGTGGTGGGACATCACCCAACCCAGGCGCCGGGTGCGCCGGGATATCCCCGCGTACTGAGTACCGACCCGTCACCGACCACCCTGATGCGCCGGGCAGAGCAGGCGCTCGCGTCCCACAGTCTCGCGGTCCTCAACGGCTACAACGCCGATCTCGAGGCGGACCGGCTCCTCACCCAGGACAGCGTCGCCCCTCGGCCCGCGCGCGGCTGGACGGGGCTTGAGTCGCTCGGCTCGGGCGTGGAGCCGCTGGAGCTCGCGTTCACCATCGGTCGGGACTCAGCGTTCGCGCTGCTGCATGGCGTCTCCTCATACACCACCATCACCGCTGGGCTCAAGCGTTCTGTCGGTGACAACGCGGTCTCGGCCGACGCGCATCCCGCCAGCCGCACTTCGCCTGCTCGGGACGAGCTCGCCCGCCATTTCTCTGCGCCACTCCCGGTGGGTCCCGACTCGGCGCCGGCCACCGCCTTCCTGCGGCTGTTCGAGCTGGCGCGGGATGGGACATCCTTCAAGCTCTTCATGCCGGCCGTGGCACAGGTTGAAGCCAATCGTCCGGAAGTGGTGCGCGAGTACGTCGATGCCACTGGCGGTTGGGTCGGCAACGGCGCGCGCATCCTCAACGATGGCTCCGACGAAGGCGCCTGGCGCTACCTCGAGTCGCTGGAGCTGGTGACTCGGCAGTTCATGCGCGGAAGCGAGTGGGCCTGGAGCAAGCGCGGCGCCCAGCTGCAGCTGGACTATTTCCCGTTGATCGACGAGGTGGACCACACCTGGTACGGCTACGTGGCGCCCCAGACACCGGGCGTGGCCGATTCAGTGCGCCGACGCGTGGCCGAGTGGCGGGATCACGCCTGGCGACTGGCGGAACTTCGGCTCGATCACCTGATGCAGCTGGTGGCTCGAGATTCCTCAGTATTGGTGGTGAGCGGAGACCACGGCATGCGGCCCACCTGGCGGGTGTTCCGGCCCAATGTGGCGCTGCGCGATGCGGGACTGCTGGTGGCGGACTCCAGTGGCCGAATCATCGCCAGCGAGACGAAGGCGCTGGCGCCAGATGGACTTTACATCTCGCTCAACACCACCGACTGGCTCGACGGAATCGTCACGGAGTCGGAGCGCGAGTCGGTGCTGCGGCGGGCCGAGGCGGCACTCCGGGCGGTGCGAGGACCAGATGGACGGCCGGTGGTGACGCAAGTGTGGCGGGTGAAGGAAGGCGACAGCCTGGGCCGGGGCGGGCCGGTGGGAGGAGAACTCTATTTCGAGACCGCGCCGGGATACTTCTGGACCCGAGCACTCGACGGACCGGCGGCGGGTCCGGGACGGATCGGCGCCGACCATGGGTATCCCTCGATCAGCCCCGACATGTACACCGTGCTCTGCGCGTGGGGGCCCACGGTCCCGGCGGCGCGCGTGGGTCCGGCGCGGACGACCGACGCCGTTGCGTGGGCCAGATCCTGGCTCGTCCCACGGGCCTCGCGAGAGTAACCACGAAGGAAGGACGCGAAGGGGTTCGACTTAACCACGGAGCCACAGAGGACACAGAGACATCGAGCTATTGTTGTCGTGGGTGTGCCGCTGGCTCCGTCGCATTTCCGTGAGCTCCGTGGCTCCGTGTTGAAAGCAGTTCCTTCGCGTCCTTCGTTCCTTCGTAGTGAACCCCTTGCGGGCCCGGCCTCGGCCTCGCATAATTATGCACTATGCAACCGAAGCCTGTGGCGCTCGCCTTCTCCGGCGGGCTCGATACCTCGTATTGCGTCCCCCGGCTCGCCGAGCAGGGGTATGCAGTCCATACCGTCTACGTCCATACAGGCGGCGCCTCCCCGGCTGACCGCGAGGCCATCCGCACCCAGGCCATGGCGGTGGGTGCGGCCGAGCATCACGACATCGATGCCCAGGACGCCGTCTTCGATCGCTTCGTCCGCTGGCTGATCCAGGGCAACATCCTCCGGGGTGAGGTCTATCCCCTCTCCGTAGCCGCCGAGCGCACTCAGCAGGCACTGTCCGTCATCGAGGTGGCCCACGCAATCGGTGCTGCCGCCGTCGCCCACGGCTCCACCGGCGCCGGCAACGACCAGATCCGCTTCGACATCGCTATCCGGGTGCTGGCCCCCGAACTCCAGATCATCACCCCCATCCGCGAGGAAGGGCTCACCCGCGACCAGACCATCGCCTACCTCGAGGCGCGGGGCTTTCCCGTGCCGGCCAAGGCCAGCGCCTACTCGGTCAATCGCGGCCTGTGGGGCACCACCTGGGGCGGCGGCTGGACCCACGACACCTGGGCCGGACCTCCCCCGGAACTGATCGACCCACCCGCAGGCGCATCCGCAGAAGGCGCAGATGTCACGGTGGCGTGGGATGCCGGTGTACCTATGTCGCTGAATGGCGTCGAGATGGCAGGGGCCCAGCTCATCGGCTCGCTCAGCGTCATCTGTGGACAGTACGGAATCGGCCGCTCGATCCACGTCGGGGAGACCGCGCTCGGCATCAAGGGCCGGATCGGCTTCGAGGCCGGGGCCGCGCTGCTCCTCATCTCCGCCCATCGCGAACTGGAGAAGCTGGTGCTCACCAAGTGGCAGACCTTCTGGAAGGATCAGCTGGGCCGCTTCTATGGCGACCGGCTGCACGAGGGGCACTACTTCGATCCCGCACTGCGTGACATCGAGGCGATGATCGCCAGCTCGCAGCAGCGGGTGACCGGAGAGACCCGGGTTCGGCTCTGGCCCGGCCGGTTCCAGGTGACCGGCGCGCGGAGTCCGTTCTCGATGATGGATCCGGCAGTCGCCACCTACGGGGAAGAGAACCGCCTCTGGACCGGGGATGAGGCGCGCGACTTCGCGCGGGTATCGGCCATCCCCGAACTGCTGGCCATGCGCGCCGGCGCACGGGGAGAGGCCTGATGGTCGTCACCACTCGCGTGCGGCTCGACCGGATCGCGTCGGCTACCCGCAACGCCCACCTCGCCACCGAGGTGATCGTCGGCGACGAGATAGTAGCCCAGGAAGGCTACGTGCTGGCGGTGCGGATCCTCTCCGACAAGAGCTCCTACAACACGCTCGAGGATCTTTCCGGCCGCATGGTATCGCTCCGCGCCGGGGATGTGCTGGCCGGCGTGCTGGGCTCGCGTCGCGCACTACGGGGGTATGCCGGCGAAGTGCCGGCCCACATTGCGGTGGGCGACGTCATCCATGTTCTCAACCTGGGCGGCATCCTGGGCCAGTGCACCTCGGAGAATCCGGACATCGGTCCGCCGTTCAGCGCCGAGGTGCTGGGTGCGGTGCTCAGCTTTCCGGCGCTGGGAGACCGGATCGGCCGCCCGGCGCACATCCGCGACTTTGCGGTTCCGCCGTCCGACACGCTCGACTCATCAGTGCCGGTGGTGTACGTCGCCGGCACCTGCATGAATGCGGGCAAGACCGTCGCCGCGACCGAGCTGGTGCGGGGCCTGGCCCGGTCGGGGCTCAAGGTCGCAGCCGCCAAGCTCACCGGTGTCTCGCTCATGCGCGACGCCCTCGCGATGCAGGATGCAGGTGCGCAGGTGGCGCTCACGTTCAACGACGTCGGAATCGCGAGCACCCATCCGGGAGTCACCGTCGCCACGGCGAAGGGGATCTTCAATCGCCTGGCCCAGCCGCGCCCCGACGTGATCGTGGCGGAACTGGGCGACGGCATCCTGGGCGAGTACGGTGTGCAGGACATCCTTGCCGACGCGGAGCTCGCCGGCGTCGCCTGCGCGTGGATCATGGCCGCGCCCGATCCGGTGGCCTGCTGGGGTGCGGTGGAGCTGATGCGCGAGCGGTTCGGGCTGCCGGTCGATGCCATCACCGGCCCGGCCACCGACAACGATGTCGGGCGCAACTACATCCGGGCCACGCTCGGCGTCGCGGCGCACAACGCCCGCAGGGATGCCGACGGGCTGGTCGAGGTCGCTCGCAAGGGCTATGACGCGTGGATCGCGGAACACACGACCGTCGGGAGCCGGGCATGAGCAGTGGATTGCGCGTGGCTGTGGTGGGCGCCGCCGGGTATGCCGGTGGCGAGCTGCTCCGGCTACTGCTGGGACATCCTGCCGTAGGCGAAATCGTCGCGACCAGCCGGAGCCAGGCGGGCAAGCCAATCTCTGAAGTGCACCCGACGCTCGCGCCGCTCACCGATGCGCGGTTCTCCGGCATGTCGCCGGGGGAAGCCGCGATAGGGCGGGATGTGGTGTTCCTGGCACTGGAGCACGGTGAGTCTTCGCGCCTGGCGGCAGAGATCTTCGAGTCGGGACCGGGGCTGGTGATCGACCTCGCCGCCGACTTCCGGGTTGCTGACATGCGGCTCTACGAACGGTTCTACGGCCAGCATGCGTCGCCCGATCATGTCCATCGATTCAGATACGGTCTCGCCGACGTGCTGGGCGACAAGCTCCGCGGCGCCACCGCTATCGCGGCGCCTGGCTGCTTTGCCACTGCGGCGCAGCTGGCGTTGTGGCCACTCGCCACGTCCGGCATCAAGACGACGCCGGTGCTCTTCGGCATAACCGGCTCAAGCGGCGCCGGCGTCCGTCCTCGGCCCACGACCCATCATCCGGCCCGGGCCAATAACGTCTTTGCCTACTCGGTGCTGGGTCACCGCCACGAGGCAGAGGTGCTTGCGAGCTGGCGCGAATGGACCGGCAACGCCGATGCCGAGGCCCGGCTCATGGTCCACTCGGGGCCCTGGGTGCGCGGCATCTACCTGACGCTGCACGCCCGCTTCAACGAGCGGCCGTCGCAGCTGGCCGATGGTGCCACGGCGTTCTATCGAGACGCCTATGCGGATCGCCGATTTGTCCGGGTGCTGGACCGCGCCCCCGAACTGACCCATGCGGTGGGATCCAACTATGCGCTGATCCACGCCGCGCTTTCCGAGGACGGTCGCGAGCTGCAGGTGATGGTGGCGGAGGACAACCTCGTGAAGGGCGCGGGCGGGCAGGCCATCCAGGCGATGAATCTCGCGCTGGGCTTTGACGAGTCCGCCGGATTGACCGCGGTGGGAGTGTTTCCATGCTGAGCCAAACCACCACGGAGTCGGTGCTGTTGCCGGTGTACGCCCAGATGCCGGTGCGGCCGGTGTCGGGCAGTGGCTCGTGGATCACCGACGACGCGGGACAGCGCTGGCTCGACGCCTACGGCGGCCACGCTGTCTCCTCCACTGGTCACAGCCACCCGCATGTGGTGGCGGCGATAGCGAAGCAGGCGGAGCAGCTCCTGTTCTACTCCACGGTGCTGCCACATCCCAACCGCGAGCGGCTGGCGGAGCTGCTTGTGGCCCGGATGCCGTCACCGCTGTCGAGCGTATTCTTCGCCAATTCCGGCGCTGAGGCCAACGAGAACGCGCTGCATCTCGCCCGCAAGGTGACCGGACGACAGCGCGTCGTTTCGGTGGCGGGCGGGTGGCATGGCCGCACGCTGGGCTGCCTTGCGGTGACCGATGGCGAGAAGTACATGGCTGCCGCCCGCCGCGCAGGCATGCAGCTCTCGGAAAAGGTGCCGTTCAACGACATCGCGGCACTGGACGACCTCCTCGGCAATGACGTCGCGGCGCTGATTGTGGAGCCGGTGCAGGGAATGATGGGTGCCCGGGACTGCTCGGTCGACTTTCTCGCGCGGGCCCGGGAGCTCACCACCGAACGTGGCGTGATGCTCATCTTCGACGAGATCCAGTGCGGCGTTGGCCGCAGCGGACGATTCACAGCTGCGGAGTCATACGGCGTGACGCCTGACCTGCTCACGATGGCCAAGGGGCTCGGCTCGGGCATGCCGATCTCGGCCACGGTAGCGACCAGTGCCATCGCCGGCCAGGTGGCCATCGGTGACCTGGGCAGCACGTTTGGAGGCGGCCCGGTGCCGTGCGCCGCGGCGATCGCGACGATCGAGGTTATCGAGCAGGAAGGATTGCTGGAGAACGTCGCCCGCGTGAGCGACCACATACGCGCTGGCGCCGCGTCGCTTGGCGTGCGGCAGGTACAGGGGCGTGGCCTGCTGCTCGGGCTGAGGTTGGAGCGTCCAGCTGCCGAGGTCCAGCGCGCGCTGTTCGAGCGGCGCGTGCTGACTGGCACGTCCACGGATCCGGCGGTGCTGCGCCTGATGCCGCCTCTTTCGTTCAGCCTGGATGAGGCTGACGTGCTGCTCGACTCCCTTCGCGAGGTTCTGCGATGAGCAAGCGCGACTTTCTCGCGATGGAGGACTGGGGCGCCGACGGGGTCGAGGCGCTGCTCCGGCTGGCTGCACGAATCAAGCGGGGCGAAATCGCCGGCGGGCTCGAGCGCCGGGTGCTGGCCATGGTCTTCATGGACCCGAGCCTGCGCACCCGGTCGAGCTTCGAAACCGCGATGTTCCTGCACGGCGGCCACGCCCTGGTGCTGGAACCGGGCAAGGGCTCGTGGACCCTCGAGACCAAGCATGGCGTAGTGATGGATGGTGCATCGGTGGAGCATGTGGTCGATGCGGCGCGGGTACTGGCACGCTATGCCGATGCCCTGGCCGTTCGCGCCTTCCCCAAGGGTACCGACTGGGCGATGGAACGAGAGGACCGGCTCATCCGCGACTTCGCGCACTACTCCGACAAGCCGGTAATCAACCTCGAGAGCACCCGGCGACATCCCTGCCAGGGGCTGGCCGACGCCCTGACGCTGCGCGAGCACCTCAGCCAGACTCGCGGCAAGAAGCTGGTGCTGTCGTGGGCGTGGCATCCCAAGGCGCTGCCGACCGCAGTGCCGGCCAGTGCTGCGATCGCAGGCGCGATGATGGGGATGGACGTGGTGGTGGCCCGCCCTCCCGGATTCGACCTCGACCCGGACGACATGGCCACCGTCACCCGGCTGGCCGGAGCGTCGGGTGGAACCGTCAGCGTATCGGATGATCTCGATGATGCGCTACAGGGCGCGGACGCGGTATACGTGAAGGCGTGGGGCGCGCTCGGCGCGTTCGGCCGGCCGGAAGAGGGTGCGGAGTTGCGGAAGCCGTATCGCGACTGGCGCCTGACCGGCAACCGGCTGCGCGCAACCCGGGACGGGAAGGGTATCGTGCTGCACTGCCTGCCGGTGCGCCGCAACGTAGAGATCGATGACGCGGTGCTGGACGGGCCCAGCAGCGTGGTAGTGAACCAGGCGGAGAACCGGCTGCATGTGCAGCGTGCGGTGCTGCTGGAACTGCTGGGGCGGCCGTGATGGAAACACGACAGGAGACGGAACGGATGAGTCTGGATCCCAGCCGCGGCATCGCCGGCCTCAAGGGCGCGCTGCGGTATGTGCGGCATTATCGCGACCAGGTGTTCGTGGTCAAGCTCGGCGGCGACGTCCTGCAGGACGAGGCCGTGCTGGACCAGGTTGCCGCACAGCTGGCGTTGCTGCACTCGCTGGGCATCCGCCTGGTGGTGGTGCACGGTGGCGGGCCGCAGGCTTCCGCCATGTCGCGCCGGCTCGGCCGCGAGCCGCGCATGGTTGCAGGCCGCAGGGTCACCGACGACGACGCGCTCGAAGTGGCCAAGATGGTCTACTCGGGCCTGCTTACGACCGACCTGCTGTCGGCGCTTCGGGAACACCGAGTGCAAGCCGTGGGGTTGAGCGGCGTGGACGCTGACCTGCTCACCGCGCACCGGCGTCCCCCGGTGCCCATGATAGACGACAGCGGCAAGGAAGAAGTGGTGGACTTCGGCCACGTGGGCGACATCGACCGGACCGACCCGCGAGTTATCTCCAGTTTGCTCGACGCGCGCTTCGTGCCCGTGGTCGCCAGCCTCGCCGGCGACGACGACGGAAACGTCTACAACGTGAACGCCGACACGGTGGCAGAGACCATCGCCACGGCGCTGCATGCCCAGAAGCTGATCTTCCTCACCGGCGTCCCCGGGGTGCTCCGTGACCGGAGCGACCCCGCCACCCTGGTGACGTTTGCCGATCCCGACGATCTCACCGAGCTGATGCAGAGCGGCGCGCTGGCCGGCGGGATGCGGCCCAAGGTGGAGGCCTGCATCCGGGCCGCGACCAACGGGGTCGAGCGCACCCACATCATCGACGGCAGCCAGCCGGACGCGCTGCTGCTCGAGGTTTTCACCGGCGCGGGCTGCGGCACCATGATCGTCGGCCGAAAGGAGAAAGCGACCTACCTTGGCGTTGACCTGGCCGGACGAGATTGAGCTCCTGCGGGAGCTGGTAAGCACGCCGTCAGTGAGCGGCGACGAGGTTGCCGCTGGCACTCTCGTCGAACGCCGCGCGCGCGAATGGGGGCTCGACACCGTTCGCGACGACGCAGGAGTGCGGGTGACGGTGCACGGTGCTTCCCCGGGCCGCCGCCTGGCGTTCGTGTCGCATCTCGACACGGTGCCCGCCGGCGACGGCTGGGTGCGCGATCCTTTCGAGGCAACCATCGAAACCGGCAAGCTCTATGGCCGCGGCTCGGGAGACGCCAAGGCATCGGTGGCCGCGATGCTGCTCGCGGCCCGCGATGTCGCCGCCGATCCATCGGCGCTCCACGGCGAGTTGACGGTGATCCTCGGGTACGGCGAGGAGACCCGACATACCTCCATGCCGGAAGCGCTCGCTCGTACCGGACGAGTAGATGGGGCCATCGTGGGCGAGCCCACCAATCTCGACCTCGCAATTGCCCAGCGCGGGCTGATGATGGTCGACCTCGTCGCGCGCGGGGACCAGCGGCATGCCGGCTACGCGGCGGCGGATGGAGAGTTCGTCAACGCCGTCACCACGCTCGCCCAGGACCTTATGACGCTGGGTGAACTCTTTCCCGACCGGCCTCACGGCTTGCTGGGCGCTCCCACCGTAACGGCCACCATGCTGGAGGGTGGGGTCAGCCGGAATGTGACTCCGCCCTCGGCCCGGGCCGTGCTCGACATCCGCAGCACACCGGCGTGGCCCCATGATGCCATCGCGACCCGGCTGCGCGAGCGGCTCAAGTCCGAGGTAGTGGTGACGTCTGACCGGCTGGTACCGTGTGAGACGCCGGGACCCTCGCGACTGCTGGAAGTGCTGCGGCGGCTTCGGCCGCAGGCCGAGATGTACGGCAGTCCTACCTGCTCGGACTGGGTGTTCCTGCGGGACACCGACGCAGTGAAGTGCGGCCCCGGCACCAGCCGGCGCTCGCACACGCCCGACGAGTACGTGGACCTGCATGAGGTGAGCGCAGCACGCGGGTACTACGCCCGCGTCGCCAGGGAGTACCTCACATGAGTCCGCGTACGCTCTGGCAGCCCAAGGCCAGGCCCGATGCCGCGATGCTGGCGTACAGCATCGGCGACGATCCGCACTGGGATGCGCGTCTGCTGCAGTGGGACGTGCTCGGCAGCCTGGGCCACATCGAAGGATTGCGCTTCGCGAAGCTCATCTCCGGCAGCGAGCACGCCCGCCTCCGCTCCGGACTCAGGGCCGCGCTGCGCGCGGTCGAATCCGGAGCGCTTGGCATCGGCGCGGGGCAGGAAGACGCCCACAGCGCGGTGGAGGCCTGGCTCACCCGTCGTGATCGCGGTGCCGGTGAGCGGCTTCACACCGGACGCTCGCGCAATGACCAGGTTGCGGTCGACCTGCGTTTGATGCTGAAGGACCGGCTGCTCAACCTGCATGACGGCGCACTGGATGTAGCGGAGGCGCTGCTGGGATTTGGTCGCGCACACCAGCGGGTGCTGATGCCCGGCTACACTCACCAGCGGCGCGCGATGCCGTCTTCGGTCGCGCTGTGGGCCGGAGCGCTGGCGGAGGGTTTGCTTGACACGGTCGAGGAACTGCCGACCCTCTGGCAGCGGGTGGATCGCTCCCCACTGGGGAGCGCCGCCGGCTACGGCGTTCCACTGCCGCTGCCACGGGAGCGCATTGCCCGCGCGCTGGGCTTTGGGGGACTGGACCGCAACGTCGCATCGGTGCAGAACGGTCGGGGCAAGCTCGAGGCAGCGGTGCTCTTCTGGTGCTCCCAGGCCGGGCACGAACTGGCCCGGCTCTCCACCGACGTCATTCTCTACAGCGCGGAAGAGTTCGGCTATTTCATGCTGCCGGTAGAGTTTACCACCGGCAGCAGCATCATGCCGCACAAGCGCAACCCCGACCTGTTCGAGCTGACGCGAGCCCGCGCGGCCGCAGTGGAGGGCGACCTCGCGGCAGTCATGGCACTGAAGGCAAAGTTGGGCAGCGGCTATCATCGCGACTTCCAGCTGCTCAAGGAGCCGCTCTTCCGCGGGCTCGACCGCACCGGGGAGATGGTGACAGTGCTGCCTCGGGTGATGGGCGCCCTGGAAGTGGATCGCGAACGCTGCAGCGCAGCGCTGGAGGGTGGTGCGCTGGCAACTGACGAGGTAATGCGTCGGGTGGAAGCGGGCGAACCGTTCCGTCAGGCCTACCGCGATGTGGCTGATGAATTGTCGGCAGGTGTGGTACACCCTGCTCCCAGCGCGCAGGACATCATCCGGCGGCGACGCAGCACCGGTGGCGTGGGAGATCCCGGGCTGCGCGAGGCCGCCGTCCGGGCGCGTGCCGCGCGCAGGTGGAGCCGCGCCGAGCGGCAGCGATTCGATCGTGCGATGGCGCGACTGGCGGGCAGGAGGGTGTCCGGATGACGGCGGATCGTCGCAAGCGACACCTCAAGATCCTCGAGCTGATCGAGACGAGGTCGGTGCGCACCCAGGAGGAACTGGCGGAGGCGCTCGCCGCCGAGGGCTGGGAAGTGACCCAGTCCAGCGTGAGCCGGGACATCGCTGCGCTTGGCCTGGTGAAGGCGGGTGGGGCGTATCGGCGTCCCGATGCGCCGGCGCGGAACTCGGATGACCCTGACGAGCGCCGCATCGCCGAGGGTGTACTCACCGTGGACACGGCGGGCGACGCCATGGTGGTGCTGCACACTCCGCCGGGCGAGGCGAACCGAGTGGGGGCTGCACTGGACCGGCTCGCATGGCCCGAGGTGGTCGGCACGCTGGCGGGTGACGACACGATCTTCGTCGCAACCGGCGGCCGCGCCCAGCAGCGAAGGTTTGTCCGCCAGGTTCAGGAACTGACCAGACCTGCCTGACCCTTCACCTTCTCACTTCTCACTTCGATAGCCTGGCCCCTTCACGAACCTCCCCGGCGTCGCTCCAGTGTGCTCCCCATCCCGCAGCACCTGAACCCCGTTCACGAACACGTCGCGCACGCCGGTGCTGTACTGGTGCGGCTGCTCGAACGTGGCGTGATCGATGATGGTCTCCGGATCGAACACCACGACGTCGGCGAAGTATCCGGGCCGGAGCTGCCCCCTGCGTTCGATGCGCAGGTTGCTCGCCGGCAGTGCCGTGAGCTTGCGGATGGCCTCTCCCAGCGAAATGACCTGCTCGTCTCTGACGTAGCGCCCCAGCAGCCGGGCGAAATTGCCGTACGCGCGAGGGTGCGTGCCTGAAAGGAGGAACACGCCTTCTGCCGAGTACGAACCACCGTCGGAGCCGAAGCTCAGCCACGGCAGCGCGATCTTCTTTCGCACGTTCTCTTCCGACATCGTGAAGAAGACGCAGCCCACATCGCTGTCATCCTGGATCACCAGGTCCATTGCTGTCTCTTCCGGCGGCGTCCCCCGCATCCGCGCCACCTCACCCAGCGTCTTGCCCGCCAGGTAGCGTAACGAGTCCTGCCGGAACGACACCAGCAGGATGCCGTCGGGTCCGCCCGAGTTGGCAAACGCGTTGTCGTAGGTGGAGCCGTCGCCCCGCATTTCGGCGCCGAGCCGAGCGCGAATCTCCGGATCCTTGAGTCGCGCGACCCACGCATCGTGCCCTCCCTCCTGCACCCACGTAGGCATGGTGGCGTCCAGGCCGGTTGAGCTGGCGGGGTAGGTGTACATGTCTGCTGTGATGGCGAGTCCCGCCGCCCGGGCGGAGTCGACCTTGGCGATGGCGCTGTCCAGCCGCGGCCAGTTGGCGCGGCCCGATGCCTTGAGATGGTAGATCTCCGCTCGCACTCCGGCAGCATCGGCTATGTGGACCAGTTCGTCGAGCGCGGGCAGCAGGCCCGAGCCTTCAGAGCGAATATGGGAGATGTACATCCCTCCGAACTCGCCGGCGGCACTGGCCAGCGCCACCAGCTCCGCCGTGGGCGCGAAGTTGGCGGGGGCGTAGATCAGCGACGAGCCGACGCCCAGCGCTCCTTCCCGCATCGCCTCCCGCACCAGCTCCTGCATCCGCGACAGTTCCTCGGCGGTGGCCGGCCGGTCGTCGTACCCCACTTCGTGGATCCGAAGAGTCGTTGCGCCCACGAAGGACGCGACGTTGGGCGATACGCCCTTGTCCTCCAGGTGCTGGAGGTAGCCGCCGAGGGTGCGCCAGGGGATGTCGTACTTGATCCTTCCCTGGTTGGCCAGCGAGCGGGCGCGCATCGAGTCGCTGAGCGGCCCCATGGAGGTGCCCTCGCCGAACACTTCGAGCGTGACGCCCTGACGGATGTCGCCCTGCGAACGTCCGTCATGGAGCAGGGCGACATTGGCCCAGCTCAGCATGTTGACGAACCCCGGCGTCACGGCCAGGTCCTTCGCGTCCACTTCGCGAGCGGCGCGTGCGCCGCTGAGATCGCCGATTCGGGCGATGGTATCGCCCTTGATTGCCACGTCGGCCGCGATCCCGGCGCCACCGCTTCCGTCGTAGACGGTGCCATTCCGGATGATGACGTCGTACTCCGGTTGGGCGGGCCGCAGCGCAGGCGCGCAGGCGGCCAGCAGCAGTACGAGCAGCGCGGAGCGGTGGTTCAGCCGCATTCGATCTACCTCCGGGGCATGATGGGCAGGGTATCTGGCGCCGGGTTCAATCCGGGCGTACGATCATACGATGGAGGTCCCCCTCTCCTTCAGCTGCCCCGGATTCCGGGGTCGCCGCTGCATCGGCGCGATCGGCCTGGGCGGCCTGCTGCTCACCGCCTGCGAAGGGCTCGGTCGTCGGCCCGCGCCGCCCGCCTCGGCGGTGCAGGTGGCCGACACGACGCCGGCCCTCGAACCGTCGGCGCGCCGGGCCGCTCGGCAGGCGGAGAAACCGACCTCCCGCAACTACCCCAGCGCAGCCGACGTGGCCGATGGCCCCATCGGGCTGCGACAGGTTGACAGTCCTCCGCCCAGGCCGGCTCCACCGCCTCGGTCAACTGCACCCCGGCTCGACCTCGAGAACCTGGCAACGGCGCAGGAGCAGCACTTCGCCAACAACGCCCGTTACGCCAGCAACCTGTCGTATCTGACTTTGCGGCTGGTTCCGCGGCCGGGGGTGACGGTGCGGATCGAGTCCGCCAGTGACAGCGGCTGGACCGGCCGTTCGACACTGGACGGGTGGTCCGGCTCCAGCTGCGTCGTCTGGGTCGGGCGGGTGGGGACGCGACCGGCTACTGATAGGGACCGGATCACGCCGGCCAGGTCGGGCACGGTTGTCTGCGATTCGCTGTGACCTCCCGGTTGCCATTGCGTGCCTGGCTCAGGCGTGTCCCTCCACCCTGCGTGCAAAATCCTGCCAGAAATCGCGGCTCATCGCGCGGATGACAGCTTCAACTATTGGTGCGCCCAGGTCGGCGAGGGTGCCGCTCACTTCTCCAACTGCCTCCCAGTTGAGTTGCTGAAGCCTCGGCCCGGCGTCCTCCAGTTGCACCGACGACGCCACCGACGCGTGGGTGCCATGGGCCCCGCCCGTTGCGGTGAGGCGGGCACGCTCCTGCGGCACCAGGTCGTGCATCTGCACGTCCATGTCGAACTTCACCTTGAAGATCGCGATCCCCACCCCGATGCTCAGCCGGAAACGCCCGGGACCCAGGATCGTGACTTCCTCATTACCCGGAGCCGACCGGGCCACGAAGGCGGGATCGGTAAGGCAGGCCCATACGGTGGCCCGGTCGGTGGCCATGGTCTCGGCACCGCTGAGTTCGAGCTTCATGGCAGCCGGAGGCTGCGGGTCGCGGGTGAGTCATGCATTGCGGTAACTTAAAGGCAATGGATGCTTCGCGGATGCGGGTCGCAATATTCTCCGAGGTCTACTGGCCGATGGTCAGTGGGGTGGGTATCACGCTCACCCGGTTGGCCGACAGCCTGATGGCCCGCGGTCACGCCGTGCGGGTGTACACCGCGACGTATTCGCTGCCGGCGCAGGGCGATCGCCCGGAGGTGCACCGTTCCAGGAGCACGCCCCTCTTCCTGTATCCCGACGTGCAGTGGGCCTTTCCCCGCCACCGGGCGCTGGTCGAGGACGTGACCGCCTTTCGTCCCGACCTGGTACACGTCGCCACCGAGTTCGCGCTCGGTTATGCTGGCATTCGCGTCGCCCGCGAGCTGTCGATTCCGGTGGTGGCCTCGGCCCACACCGATTACGAGAGCTACGCCGCCCGCTACCATGTTGGCTGGGCGCTCCGGCCGGGCTGGAAATATCTCCGCTGGTTCTACAATCAGGCCGAGCAGGTGCTGACCCCAACCCGGATCTACGAGAAGCACCTCAATGCGCGAGGCGTGTCCCACACCGATGTCTGGACCCGGGGAGTGGATGCACGCCGCTTCGATCCCGCATTTCGTGACGATGCCTTTCGCGCTTCCATCGGAGCGGGCCCCGACGCACAGGTGATCGCCTACGTCGGGCGGCTGGCACGGGAAAAGAACCTCGACCTGCTGATCGAGGCATGGCGCGCCATCCATCCGACGCACCCTGACGCGCGACTGCTGCTGGTAGGTGAGGGGCCCTTGGAAGCCGAGCTGCGCCAGCGACGGGAATCGGGAGTGCACCTGACCGGCGTGCTCTCCGGGGCCGCACTCTCGCGGGCGTATGCCTCCGCCGATGCGTTTGCCTTTCCGAGTGTGACCGAGACCTTCGGGAACGTGCTACTGGAAGCGATGGCTTCGGGGCTGCCGTCAGTGGCCGCCGCCGCGGGTGGGGTGCTGGAGTTTGCTGAAGATGGGCGGAACGCCTTGCTGGTGGCTCCCAACTCGGTGCCGGCGCTGGTAGATGGGCTGAACCGCGTGCTGTCCGATCCACTCCTGCGGCGCCAGCTCACGCACGGCGCGCTGGCCACCGCGGCCGCACGCCGCTGGGACGCCGTGGACGAGGCCCTGCTTGCGCAATACCGGAATGTCGCGAAGTCGTACGATGCACTGCGGGCCGCCTGAGGCCGCGGGTCAGGTAGCGAGGACCAGGTAGCAGAGCGCCGCGATCACCGCCGCCAGCGGCATCGTCAAAACCCAGGCCCACACAATCCGCGTCGCCACGTTCCACCGCACCGACGACGCCCGCCGAGCTGAACCCACACCCACGATGGCGCCCGTAATCGTGTGCGTCGTGCTCACCGGCACTCCGAATGCCGACGCGAGCATCACGGAAATTCCGCCTGCGGTCTCGGCGCAGAATCCGCCGAACGGCCGGAGCCGCGTGATCTTGCTGCCCATGGTCTTCACGATTCGCCACCCACCAAGCGCCGTGCCCAGCGCGATCGAGCTGTAGGCCGACAGCTCCACCCACAATGGGATGTGGTCGGCCGTCGGCGTGTAGAGAAAGCGGGTCCAGCCGTCGCTCTGGGCGAAGAGTCCCTGCGACGCCACCAGCAGCCCGACGATGATGCCCATCGTCTTCTGGGCGTCGTTGGCACCGTGGCTGAGGGAATAGAGCCCCGCGGAAACCAGCTGGAGCTTTCGGAATGCCTTGTCCACTGGTCCGGGCCGAGCGTACCGGAGCAGCCAGCTGAGGCCTACGGTGAGTGACAAGGCGAGGATGAAGCCGAGCAGCGGGGAAAACACTATGAACACGATCGGCTTGACCCACCCGCTCAGGATCAGCGCATCGAAGCCGGCGCTGGCGATCGCGGCGCCGCCGTAACCGCCGAGCAGTGCATGCGAGCTCGATGTGGGAAGCCCGAGCCACCAGGTGACGAGATCCCAGATGATGGCGCCCAGCAGACCGGCGAGGACCACGTTCGCCGACACGATGGACGGGTCGATGAGGCCGCTGCTGACGGTCTTCGCCACGGCAGTGCCAACGATGAAGGCCGCAGCAAAGTTGAAGAATGCCGCCCAGAATACCGCGACCCCCGGGGAGAGCACCCGGGTCGAGACCACGGTGGCGATCGAATTGGCGCTGTCGTGAAATCCGTTGATGAAATCGAATAGCAACGCCACCACGACGATGACGATGACGTATGTAGCCGGATCCATGCTCAGACGTGCTTGATGAAGACGGACTCCAGCACGTTGGCGACATCCTCGGCCTGGTCGAGGGTGCGCTCGAGGTTGTCGTAGATCCCCTTCCACTTGATGACTTCAAGCGCGTTGGGTGAGCCCTCAAACAGCCGGCCCACCCACTCGTGGTAGAGTGAGTCGCCCTCCTCCTCGAGGAGCTTGACCTGCTTGCAGGCTTCCAGGACCGATCCGTTCTTGGGATTCTCGAGGTGCCGCACGCCCTGCAGCAGCTGCTCGCAGGTGCGATGGATGACGCCGGCCATGCGTATCGCGCCCGCAGGCGCTTCGGCGGCGTGGAACATCTGAACCCGGCGGGCGGTGCCGTCCATCAGGTCCATCACGTCGTCGAGCCGGGACGCCAGCATGTGGATGTCTTCCCGATCGAGCGGGGTGATGAATGTCCGGTCGAGCCGGTTCACCACCTCGTGGGTCATTTCGTCGGCCTCGTGCTCCAGTCGCTTGATGGCATCCACGATTGGCCGGCGCTCGTCCGGAGGCGCTATCACCAAGTCATGCAATAACTTGGCGGCTTCGACGTTAAGTTGGGCGACGGCATTGAAGAGCTCAAAGAACTTCTCATCGCGCGGCAGGAGGCGCATTGTCACGTCCAAGTAACGGAGGGGAGGCGCCGGAAAATACCGCACACACGAGACGGGGCAAGAGTGGCGCGCCATCGGGGCGGTCCCCTCCGGCAGATACGTGACCTGCCTGCGGGGACCGCCCCGATGGCGCGAAACGTTCAAAGCAAGCGAACGAGTGGCTCCAACTGGTCCGGGCGCTCCAGCCAGTAGTCGGGCTGACTGCCCTCCAGGTGATCACGCCCAAATGGTCCCCAGAGCACCGCTGCCGTAAGCACCCCCGCCGCCCGGCCAGCCTCCATATCGTGGATGCTGTCGCCGACATACATCGCCGCTTCCGGCGGCTGGCCCAATTCGCTCAGGGCCCGCAGAACGGGCTCGGGATGCGGCTTGGGTTGTTCCACGTCGTCCGCACCCACCAGCACATTCATCTCCTGGTCCAGGCCGCAAAGCCGGAGGCCGCGCATCGCGCCCGTCCGGTTCTTGCTCGTGACCAGCCCGGTCAGGAGGCCTGCGTGCCGCACCGCACGGACCATGTCCACGATGCCGGGGTAGGGCAGGACCCGGGTGTCGTGATGGGCCAGGTTGTAGTCGCGGTAGGTGGCGATCATGGCTTCGATGCCGGGCGATTCGGCCCACTCGGCGAACTGCACCCGCAGCGGCGTACCGATGCCGCGCAGCCACTCATCGTCGCTCCGGGCAGCAATGCCGTGGGACGAGAGGGTGTGGTGATAGCTGTCGAGGATGAGGCGAATCGAGTCGATCAGTGTGCCGTCGAGGTCGAACAGCACGGTAGTGAGGCGCGTCATGCGCTCAACGTAGCGAGTCGGTTGCCGAACGGAAGGCGATGAGGTGCGTGGCCCGAAGTTCCCAGGTGAGCAACGGGGGCGGGGGCGGCAGGGCCGACGCCAGCTGCTGGAGTTCGGGAGCGGAGGCACCGACCAGCTGCGCCGCCACCCGCTCGCTTCCGGCGGTGCGGTTGCGGGCCAGCCATTGCGAGGCGCGGGACCAGCGCTCAAAGCCGGCAATGTCGCGTCGACGGGCGGCCTCGCCCGCCAGCAGCCCCAGCCTGCGAATCAGCGCACGCGACGCGCGGCGGTCGGCACCGGGCGCGACGCCGAGCGAATCAACGCTGGCCTTCGCCAGTGCACCCGCCAGGATCGCCTGCTCACTTCGGCGCAGCTCGCTGTCTGCCGGAACCAGAACACCATTGGCGTCGCGTGCCCGTCGCAACGCGGCCGCGAGCGCCTGCACGTCTTCCCGAATCGCACCGATGGCCGGAAGCCAGGTCAGCCGTGCCCCAGCCGGATGCGAGCCGGTGCCATCGTGACCGACGAGCTGCAATGCCGCGAGCAGGCCGCGCGGGCCGTCGTCACGCACAACAGCGAAGAGGGGCCCGGGATCATCCTGTCCTGCCAACTCCTCCAGCAGCTCCGGCCACGCCAGCAGGTCCTGGTTGAGCAACTGGGCTCGGACCGGCAGTGACGCCTTGTGATGGAGTATCCGTTGCTGGCCCAGCCGCCGCTCCACCACCCTGGGCGGAAGGAAGCGCACCACTTCCGCCACTTCATGTGCCGCGCCGTGCCGGATGGCCCGGCCTTCCCGCTGTTCCAGCCTGGACGGCGTCCAGGGCAGGTCATAGTGCACCACCCGCTCGGCGCCGTGGAGGTCGAGTCCCTCCGAGGAGACGTCGCTGGTGACCAGCACCCGGGGTGCGCGCTCGTGCGCCGGGCCCGGCCGGAAGAGTCCGAGGACGGTGTCGCGATCGCAGCGCTCCATCCCGATGCCGGCGTCATCGCCGGTGCACCAGGCCACCCGATGACGGCCCAGTCGGCGGGCGACATAGTGTACGGTCGCTCGGGCAGTGGTGAACACCAGCGTTCTGCGACCGTCCTGGAGCAGTGCGCTCAGGCGCTCGGCACGGGGGTCGCGGAGCGTACCGGCGCGCCTCGCCGCTTCGATCAGTCGATCCAACCGGGCAAGGTCACCGAGCGGCAATCGCACCATCTCGCCTTCGTCCGGAATCAGGGGCCACATCACCAGTTGCCCGTCGACGCCGGCCCACCGCCGGAGCGCAGCGCGCGACAGGGCTCGTCCCGCTTCGCCTGCGTCTCGGGCCGACTCCAGCAGCGCACGGTAGCGGATCAACGCTGCCAGCAAGGCCGCGGGACTGGAGGCGGCGGCACGGACCAGCACCCCGCGCACCAGCCCCGCCACCGGCGCATCGGCATCGAGTGCGAGCTGGTCGATGCCACGAAGCAGCGGGTGCATCGATCGAGCCGCCAAAGGCCGCTCCTGCCATTGCTCGCGCCGGGGGAGTGACTGGTGTCCGGGTGAGCGCATCACCACCCGGCAGATGGCCTCCGGCAGCGACTCCGCCTTCGTCAACCCTGCCAGCGAGGGTACGCCCCATGGCGCAAGCGCGTCGTCCGAAAGCACCAGTTGCAGCTGGTGCACGATATCCGCAAGCCGATTGACCACGGGCGTGGCTGTGAGCAACAGCGCGGGGCGTCCCAGCAACCAGCGCGCGACGTGGTCATAGCGGCGAGTGGACTGGTTGCGGAATCGATGACTTTCATCGATGACGGTGAGCCCGTCTGGCGGTGGAAGTGAACCGCGGCTGGCGCCTTCGTGGGTCGCAAGCCGGATGCGCACCCCAAGTCGTGAGGCGGTTCGCTCCCACTGAGTCGCGACGGCGGCAGGAACCAGGCAGCTCGCGCGCCCACCGAAGCCGGCCAGCGCTGCACCCAGCGCGATGAAGGTCTTGCCGGTGCCCGGTGGCTCCGCGACCAGCGCACCGCCATGCCGCTCCATCGCGGCGAGTGCACGACGGCAGCAGCGGACCTGATCGGGGCGGAGCCAGGTGGGAAGCTCGGCGGGTGACTCGGGCAGGCGGGCAGCCGTTGCCATCGCACCGACCACATCATGCGCCGAGGCAGGAGTCCTCCCAATCGCGCTTTCCGGGAGCGCCGCCACCTCGGCGAGTGCTTCCGCGACCAGGCGAGGCACCGGCTCACCCCAGCGATGCCAGCTGGCGAGACTCACGGCGATCCAACCCCAGCAGGTCGCCGGCAGCCTTGGCCAGCGCCTCACTGTCCTCGCCTGTACTTGCGGCGGCCTCGGCCAGCGCCTGCAACTCCGCACTCCCCAGCACATCACTGGGCAGCGGCAGCTGCTCCACCACGCTTGCAGTGTGGCGGCGATACCCGCCTGAGGCCGGTGGCGCGGCCGCAGCCGCCAGCGCCCTGATGGGCGGCGCGTTGAGCCAGGCTGCCAGGGCATTCGCCTCGGTCGCGCTGGCTACGGACACGAGGTAGCAGGTATTGAGGGGGATGTGACCCGCAGCATCACCCACGAGCGCCGCAGCGTGTAGCCGCCGGGAGACGTCGGCCCATGTAACGCGCCAGCGCGAAAGCGCGCCCCGCACCCGGAACAGGGTCCACGGCACCCCGGGCCGAGCGTCGCTGCGCGCCATCAGCTGCTCGACATGTTGCGCGATCCACGCCCGGGCCCGGGGCGGGAGAGTTGCCAGCGGCTCGCCGTGGGCATCATGGGTCCACAGCAGCTTGTGCCGGCTCGACACCCGGAAGGGACGCACGTCACGCCCGCGCACTGCCGGGCGAAGCAGTTCGGCCTCGACATCGTCGGGATCGAGGAATACCTGGTCTGCGCCGGTCTTCACACCCAGGCACGGACGGAGCGTTTCGCCCAGGCGCGGATGAGATGCGCCCAGGCTCGACACCAGCTCGCCGACGCCGCTTCGACCAAGCACCCATGGGCCGGCGCCGAGTGATCGTTGCTCAACGGAGGAGGCACCAGCATCGAGCGCCACTCGCACTTGCGACTCCGGCTCGGCGACCCGTTTCGAGGCCACCAGCATCATTGGGTACACGGTGGCACCGAACTCCGCGGCAGCGTCCGGTGCTATCGCCGCCGCAGTCCGCAGCGTGCAGCTCGATGTGAGCCCACCGCGCATCACCGAGGCGTAGCCCGCGGTGGCGAGCTTCTCCGGCACCAGCAGCGCGATGGTTCCACCGGGCGCTACCAGCTCGCATGCCCGCTCGGTGAAGGCCACGGCGAGGTCTGGTTGATGCCGGTAGCCTCGACCGGATGTGCGCCACCACCGGAACCGCCGCGCCAACCGCTCTCGCTCACCCGGCGCCAGCGCCTCGGCCCGCACCCAGGGCGGGTTGCCCACGACCAGGTCGAAGCCACCGCTCGCCATGACATCGGCGAACTGCGCCGCGGCACTGAACCACGGCAGGCGACCCTCACGCTTCATCTCGCGCCGAGCCCGCCGAAGTTCCCGCAGGTCGCGGCGGAGGACCCCGAGCATGTTGCGCTGCCCGCGCGCGAGCCGGGTTGGCTGGCCGAAGAGGTTTGGCGCGCGCGCAACTCGCAGCAAGTCGGCGATACGCTGCTCCAGCCGGGCAATGCCGCCATCGAGCGCGCGTTCGGCCGCGAGCAACTCGGCACGCCGCAGCTGGCGCACCAGGCTCTGCTTGGAGCCACCGGTGGCTCGGGCGTATCGCTGCCGGAGGGTCCGGAGTTCCCGGCTCGCTCCCGCATCCACAGCGATGAGTTCTGCTGGCTCGCGCAGCGCGTCTCCCTGTCGCACGCTGGCGTCGAGGTTGGGGAGCGGTTCCACCTTCCGGGGCGCGATCGGCTGATCACCCGCGGCCACTGCCAGCCAGAGCCGAAGTTCGGTGAGCCGGATGGCCATGGGATCGAGGTCCACACCGAAGATCTGGCTGGCGAGCACCTCGCGTCGCAGGCGGTGCGCCTGCAACCCGGAGTTGGCGCGCAGCTCGCTGATCCGCTCCAGCGCTCCCAGCAGGAATGCTCCCGAACCGCAGGCGGGATCGAGAATGCGGAGCCGGTCCAGCAACCTGCACATAGACAGGTCGCCGGCCATGAGTCGCTCGGATGCGTGGCTCCAGGAGATGCCGAGCCGCTCGACGGCCACTGCGGTCAACCCTTCGTCCAGCGTCTGGCGGACCAGCGTCGCGGGCGTATAGAAGGCGCCGGCTTCCTTGCGGCGATCGGCAGCCATCACCCGCTCGAACACATGGCCCAGCATATCGGGTGCGATGGCGTGACCGCCGCCATCGTCTTCGGCCACGGTGAAGTGGAATCGTTCGAACAGCTGGTCCACTGCCTCGCGCCAGGCCACGTCGGGCACGGTGCATCCGGCGCTGCGCTCGAGCGGGTGGGGAGTGAAGAGGCCACCGTTGAGGAACGGCAGGTTGCCCAGGGTGCGCGCCCTGCCAGTGCGCTTGCGGGCCGGGCAGGCCAGCGCACCGAAGAACAGGGGCGCAAACACCCAGCGTTGCAGGCCTCGGCCCGCGTTCAGCGCCCGGTCCAGCTCCTCACGAACGTACGCTGGCCGATGGTCGAGCCATCCCTTGCTCTGGATGAAGTAGAGAAAGAGCAGGCGGGTGAGTTGCACCAGCGCCAGGGTGCGTCGCTGCTCGCCGCATGCACTGGTGACGATCTGCTGCTCGAATCGCGCTAGCGAGTCGCGAAAGCAGCGAAAGAACGCAGCGCCGGCGCCCTGTCCTGCCAGTGCGTCCGTCGCGCGGGCAAGCCAGGTGGAAGCTGGTTCACCGGCAGCGAGCCGAAGCCGCTCAAGTGCGGCGTGCGCGACCCGATCGGTGTCGTGGATCCCGAGACTGAGCGGGCTGATGCCGCCGGTGACAGCCAGCGCCAGTCGCAGGCCGCCCGGAGCCGGGTCGTGCGATAGTCCGATCACCACTGCCTGCTGACCCTCCGCAGCGAGCCGGCGGGTCTCGTGGAGCGCGGCACGCTCGGGCCGGGCAGGGGACTCCACGCCGATCCAGAGTACGTCTCCCAGCCGTCCGACCAGCGCCGCCGCATCGCAGCTTCGGGGTGGCGGCGTGATCGGTTGCCACAGCGGCTGGGCGCCGAGCCACCCGGCAAGATGCGGGAGGTCGGGCAGCCGTTCGATGGAACGGAGGACTGCGGCGAGTACCAGCGGATGGGGCGACGACATGGTCGCCCCATGGTGGGTTGCCGGAGGTGGTAAGCGGTAACCGCTTCAGCGCAGCAATGACCCGTTCAGCGCAAACCGCAGATTTCGGGGATTCGGATACAGCGATTGAAGGGATTCTGGACCGCAGATTTCGCAGATTTGGGAACTGCGATTGACGCAGATGGGTTCTCCGGCCGGCTAGACCCCGCGCCCAGGGCAGGCTCTTGTGCGATTGCTTCTGTGGGCGCCCCTCTGGATCCCGTGCGGGGGCGCTGGCAGGCGTCGCGGAACCATAGTCCCGCGCCCACAAAAACACATTCGAGATCGCCGCCGGACTCGACGTGGTGTCTTCGCGCTGGATGCAAATCTGCGTAATCTGCGAGTCAGAATCCCCTTAATCTCTCTGGTAAATCCGGCCCTTCCATACCACCCGCCTGCTCCCGCGCCAGGTGGAGCGCAGCACGATCCACAGCGCCACTGCTGCGCCGGCGGGATACGCCAGCGCGTACCGGAGCGGGATGCGCATGCTCAGCGAGATGACAGCCCAGAACAGCAGGGAAATGCCCGTAGCAACGAGCGCCGGCTCCCGCAGCGCCGGGAGTGCGAGGCTCGCGAGCAGCGCGAGCGGCGGCACCAGCCAGAAGCTCATCGCAAGTGACAGCGCCACCGGCACAAGCGCGCGCAGAACAGGCTCATCGGGAAAGGAACGCCGCCCGCCCAGGTACAGATTCTTGGACCATCCCTCAACCAGGTGAGCCAGGCCGGTGTACATCCGGGTTTCCATCAGGTTCTCGGCGAACGCGAACCAGATTTTCATGCCGGCGTCGGCATAGCGCTGCGCCAGCGCGAGATCCTCGGCGACTTCACCCCTCACCGCTTCGTGGGCGCCCGCCTTCAGGTAGGCCTCGCGCGTGGTCATGATGAATTGCCCATTGGCGATGACCTCGCGGGGCCGGGTGGCGCGATTGACCGCCGCGGGATGGTAGCGGGTGCCGAGCAGCAGCCACACCTGCGGCATGACCACCCGCTCCCAGAAGGAGATGCAGCTGAGGTGGGGCGACACGGTCACGATGCCGGCGGTGGTGGCGCGCAGTGCGGCCACGGCGTGGGGCAGCAGCATTGGCTGGTGCCGGGTGTCGGCGTCGGTGAAGAGCAGTATATCGCCTTGCGCCAGCTGGGCGCCCTGCATGCACGCCCAGGGCTTGCCATACCAGCCGCCGGGCAGCTCCTCGCCGTCGATCACGCGAAGCCGAGGGTCGAGCCGGGCCAGCTCACCGGCGCGGGCAGCGGTGTCATCGGTGGAACGGTCGTCCACCACGAGGACTTCGACCGATGAATAGCCGGTGGCGAGCACCGATGCCACGCACGACTGGATCACGGCGGATTCGTTGCGGGCGGGGATGATGACGGAAACGAGAGGGCCCTCGCGCTGGGGCGGGACGTCCGCCAGGCGAGGGCGCTTGGGAAACAGCCTGAGGAACAGCAACCAGGGGGCGAGCCAGGCGACCCACCACCACTCAGCTGCGAATTCCAATGGGATCAGCGCGTTCCGACGAGCTGTTCGAGCTCCGCCTCGAGCAGGCCCAGTTGGCGCTCGACGTTTTCTGCGTCGCCCTTGCCGTCGTCGCTGGGCACGCCGTTGGAGCCCATCAGCGTCGCCACCAGCGCGTCGGTGTAGCCCACCACCGACGCGGCGACCCCATAATCGAGCACCCGGTTGAGGCGAAGCAGGATCGCCATGCCCTGGCGGGCCCGCATGGCGGCGACCACCGGCGCAAGGTGCCGGGTCATGATGTCACGGAGATGGAGCAGTTCTTCCACCACCTCACCCGCGGCCAGGCCCCGCGCGGATGCGGTGCGGCCGTGGTGCTCAGAGGCACGTTGCCATATGGGCCTCACTTCCCGCCTCAACGGGCCCGCCTGATGGGCCATGAGGTCGAGAAGCAGGCGGAACTCCCGCTCGACGAGGGAACGCGGTATCGTGCGTGCGGCGGTCAAGCGGTCACCGAGACGTTCGGTCCACTCCGCTACTATCGCATCGCGAGATTCGACGATCACACGACCAGCGGCGAGCAACGCAGGCTGCGAAGCGCGCACTGCCGTGCTCCTTAACAAGTTGGAAGTCAAACCTACTCCCGTCGCTGCATGGGGTCAAAGAGATGATCGTTCGGCCACCTCGTATCGCCGCCGGAAGCCGGGTCGCGCTGGTTGCTCCCGCCGGCCCGCTGCTGGAACACGACGACCTCCGCCGCGCCCAGGAACTCTGTCGCGCCCTCGGATGGGAGCCGGTGCCGGGCCGGAATACCACGTTGCACGAGGCCTGGTTCGCCGGTCCGGATGAATCGCGACTGGCCGACCTCAACTGGGCATTGACCGATCCCGCCATTCACGCCGTCTGGTGCATCCGCGGCGGCTACGGGGTCACCCGCATCCTCGATCGCATCGATTTCGACGGCAGCAAGCGCCAGCCGCGGCCGGTGCTTGGCTACTCCGACATCACTGCGCTCCTGCTCGCGCTCTACCGCCATGCCGGATGCGTCACGTTCCATGCGCCGGTGGCACGTCGCGAGCTTCGGCCCTTCTCGCGCTCCCATCTCGAGCGGGTAGTCGCGTCCGCTGCAACACCAGGGATGCTGGGCCAGCCCGATCCGCCAAAGGCCGTGCTGGTCCCGGAGCAGTGCCGGGTCGCGACGCTCGCGGGCGGCCGCGCAGAAGGTCCGCTGGTGGGCGGGAACCTTTCGCTGGTGCAATGCCTGATCGGGACGGCGTACCTCCCGTCACTGGACGGGGCCTTGCTGTTCCTGGAGGACGTGGGAGAGGATGCCTATCGGGTTGACCGCATGTTCTCGCACCTGCGGCTGGCCGGACTGCTGGAACGGCTGGCAGGCGTGATCATCGGGCGGTTCACCGAAATGCCGGCCCGGGGCGCCGATGGCGCCGCCGGGCTCGACCGCGTGCTGGCCCATTACCTCGAACCGCTGCGCATTCCTGTTGCCTTCGGCTTTCCCATCGGCCACCTGGATGACCAGTGGACCATGCCCATCGGCGTGCGCGCGCGCCTGGATGCCGACGCGGGAACGGTGGAGCTGCTGGAGCCAGCCGTCTCCTGACTCAGCGCGCCTCGGCGCGTTCGGTTGCCGCCGCTGCGCGACCCACCCGCTCGATCCAGCGCGACAGCTCCGGCAACGGCGCCAGCGGCTCGGCATGGTAGCGAATGGGCAGCCCCGCCAGGTCGGCGGGGATCTTGATCCGGGTAATGGAGCCGGACGAGATCATCACCGGCAGCGCCACCACCGAGTCGCCTGACCGCTGCGCCATCGCCAGGACGCTGTCGCGCATCGCCGCGACCGCCCGTGCCCGCACCGGAGCCGGCGCGTCGTCCCGCAGCAGGCCGACGAAGAGGTCCCTCCCGGTCGCAGTCCGCAGTCCCGCACTCACCGACCCGATATCCTCCAGCCACTCCACTGCGTCATCGGGATCGTTGGGACCATGCGCTACCAGCAGGAGGGGCCGCGACCGGTCGGCTTCGGCCATCGCGCGCCACCGGGCCGACAATGCAGCCGCGAACTCCGGCGCATCGTCCAGCGCCGGCGTGACCCGCATCGGCACCGGCGGCGGCGAATGGGTGCCATGATCGTGCTGCGCCAGTTCCGGTGGCAGGGACGGCAGTTCGCCGGCATAGAACCGGATCTGGCGATAGTGCGATCCGTGACTTGACACCATGAGCGGCACTACGGTGATCTCGCGCGCGCCCTCGCTCACCAGCCGAGCCACACCGGCATCCCATCCCAGCGAGTCGGCTTCGGCACCCATCAGGAAGGCGATTGCGACTGGTCCGTCCCAAGTCACGTTCTGGACCGTCTCGCGGACCCGGTCGTTCCAGCCCTTGTTCGCGCCGTGCGCGACGACCAGCAGCCCTCCCTGGGCTTCAAGTGCGGCGGGCGTCAAGGCGAGGAACGCCGCCATCATCAACCGGATTACCATCCAAACCCCCAGGTCAGGCCGGCGAAGAAGCGGCGGCCGAGGAAAGTGGCCGCGCCTTCGGGCCGGGTGTCGAGCAGGTTGTCTGCGCCAACGGTGAGCCGCAGGTCCGACGGCAGGCTGACGCCGCCCGACAGGTTGAGCCGGGCATAGTCGCCCTGCTCCTCGGTGCCGGTGGACGTGCGGCGCAGCGGAACCGCGCCGGTGTACACCACCTCGCCGGTGACGTCCACCGGGCCCGGAAGCACGGTGACCGCAGCGCGGCTGGTATGTGCGGCCTGGCCCAGCAGGGACTCCCCGGTGGACTCGTCCTCGGTGGAGAGCCACGCGTGCGAGGCGCGCGCGGTCACGATGCCGCGCGAAATGGTCGCGCCGCCTTCGAGGCCACGGGTCCGGGCCGAGCTCACGTTCTGGTAGCGGAACGTGCTCGTGGCGGGATCCACCAGCTCGGTCTCGATGAAATTGTCGAGCCAGTTATGGAAGCCGCGCAGGTACACCCGCGTGCCGCCCGCGCTCCGGCCCACTTCGGCGCTTGCGTTCCAGGAGTGCTCCGCCTGGAGGTCGGCATTGCCCAGCACAGTGTAGGTGAACCCGCCCTGGCTGTTGGTGAAGTTGGTGTACTGCTCCTTGAACGATGGCGCCCGGAATCCGCGCGCGCCCGCAACCTTGAAGTACCCGCCCGCCGGAAGCGTGGCGACCAGCCCGACGCGGGGCGCGAGGTCGGTACCCCAGCGCTCACCGGTGGTAAGCCGCAATCCGGTTGACGCCCGCAGCTTGCTTCCCACCGCCCAGTCGCCGCTGGCGAACGCGGCGCCGGTCCAGGCTGCGCGCGACCCGCCCTCGATCCGTTCGCTTTCCAGCCACTCACGCTCACCCTTCACGCCCGCCAGCCAGCGGTGCGCTCCCACGTCGCCGCGGCGGATCACTTCGGCGTCGAGCAGCCGCTGGTGATCCCACTCGGCGGCGCCGTCATTCCTGGAATCGGTGGCCGAGCTGATGAAGCGGTGGTCATAGAGACTGCCGTGCAGCCGCACTTCGGTGCGCCCGGCTGCATCGAGCGTGGTGGCGACCAGCCCGTCGACCTGCCAGTTGTCGTTGAAGCTGGTCCGAGGATTGGGCTGGGAGCCCGAGCGATACACCTGCTCGTCGATGATGCCCATCACTCGCGCATCCAGGCTGCCGCCGGCGAGCGGCGCTGACATCCGCGCCATGCCGTCCCACCGGCCCGCCTCGCCGACGGTCGTGGCGCCGGCCCCAGGCGCAAGGTCCACCGTGCGCCGACCTGCGTCGAACGAGAGTCCCGTGCTGCCTAGCCGGCCGCTGACCCGGCCGCGCCCGTCGAGCTGACCTTCCGAGCCAACGTGGCTCGAGAGCTCCGCTCGCCGCGAGAAGTCGTTGCGGCTGAGCAGGTTCACCACGCCTCCCAGGGCTGAGGAGCCGTAAAGAGTGCTCTGCGGGCCCTCCACGATCTCGATCCGCTCCAATTGCGAAGGACTCACCCGGCTCAGGTCGAACTCGCCGCCGATGCGACCCGCGAGCGGTGAACCGTCGAGCAGGATCAGCACCCGATCCGACCCGAGGCCCTGGAGCGTCACGCCGGCGCCGGATCCGACCACCGGGTCCAGCTGGATGCCGGGAACGTCGCGCAGCACCGTGGTCACGTCCGGCGCCGCCCGTCGCTCGAGTTCGGCGCGCGTGACGGTGCGGACGACCGCAGCCGCATCGCTCGAACGGCTGGGATGGCGCTCGGCGGTAACATTGATGTCTTCCAGCTGATAGGCACGGAGCGAATCAGCGGGGTCCTGAGCGGTGAGTGGTACGGCAACGGCGAGCGAGACGAGAGCAGCGAGGGCTGCAGCTTTCATTGGAAGTTGTTGACCCGGTTGCGGTTAGTCAGGGGATGAAAACTATATGAGAATCGTTATCATCAGATACCAGAACAATATTATCGTATTTCGGGATGAGAACAAGAGCGGGAGTTCGAGTTTCGAGTTTCGAGCTTCGAGGCCCAAGCTTGTCTCTCGTGCCTGGTAGCTCGAAGCTTCCTGCATGGCGACGCCCCGACTGAAGCAACTCATCCTCCCCGGCTCGCTCGGCGAGCTGTTCGTCGACGTGCGCTCCGCCGGCGAGGGAAGCGGGCGGCCGGCGATCGTCGGGGTGCACGGCTTCAAGGGCTTCAAGGACTGGGGCTTCTGGCCGGTCTTCGCCGAGCGGGCGGCGCGAGCGGGGTTCACAGCGGTCACCTTCAACCTGAGTGGGAGCGGAGTGGATGCCGCGGGCCAGCCGACCCTGGGCGAGCGATTCTCCCGCGACACCTACTCCCGGCAGCTGGACGACATCCGCACCGTTCTCGATGCGCTGTGCGGCGGCGCACTGGGAGTTGCTGAGCCATCGGCACTGGGCCTCGTAGGCCACTCGCGCGGAGGAGGCATGGCGATAATCGCCGCCGAGACTGACCCGCGGGTGCGGGCGCTCGTGACCTGGGCCGCGATCGCCGATGCTGATCGATGGGGCAGCGCCACCCGCAAGGCGTGGCGCGCCCGCGGACACCTCGACGTGGAGAACAGCCGCACCGGGCAGGTGCTGCCCCTCGGCGTGGACATCCTGGATGACCTTGACACCAACGCCGCGCGCCTGGACATCAGGGCTGCCGCTTCACGCTTGAGCATTCCCTGGTTCATCGTGCACGGCGAAGAGGACGAGTCCGTGCCCGTCGCAAATGCCGAGCGACTGGCGCAGGCGAATCCCGGCGCCACGAGGCTGATAATGCCCGGCGCCGGTCATACCTTCGGCGCGAGTCATCCCTGGAAGCCACCCGTGCACATGGCGGATCGGGTGATGGACGAGACCCTGCGGTTCATGATGCAGAGTCTTTGATGGATCAGACTATCGAGGGCCGGCTGGCGGCCTCGCTGCGAGGGCGCCGGAGTCTCGAGGCCGAGGGTGCGGGGCTGATCTGGGCAGCAGTGGCGATCATCGTCGCGCCCGATCCCGAGTCCATCCTGCTGATTCGCCGCGCCGAGTGGGAAGGGGATCCCTGGTCCGGGCAGATGGCGCTTCCGGGTGGGAGGCGTGATCCCGCGGACGCCGATCTCGAGCACACCGCTCGGCGGGAGACGTGGGAAGAAGTCGGTATCACCCTCGCGGTCGGCGCTTCACTCGGCGCCCTGGATGATTTTGCGCCCAGCACGCCAGTGCTGCCGCCAGTAGCGGTGCGTCCGTTCGTCTTCCATCTGGATCATCGTCCCGCCCTCAGGCTGAGTGACGAGGTGGACACCGCTGACTGGGTGTTGCTCGACCAACTCCGCGATCCGGCCAATTACTTCGAGACCACCGTGGTGGCCCGGGGGATGGAACTCGAGCGTCCGGCCTATCACACGCCCTGCGGCGTGGTCTGGGGGCTCACTGAGCGGTTGCTGACGCAGTTCCTCGACCTGCTGGCTGACGGCTAACGTCGGTTGTCGAAGAGAAAGCGTTATCAGCCCTTGCGCGTACTGCGAGCATTGCTAAGTTAGGAAAGCCTAACTTTCGAATGAGGCGCGTAGTGACCACCGTTTCCGACACGCTCACAAGGTCCGTCGAGGACTACCTGAAGGCCATCTACCGGCTTTCGGGCGACATCCGACCGGCCTCCACCAGCGAGATTGCCCAGCATCTGGCGCTGGCCCCGGCATCCGTCAGCGGAATGGTCAAGCGGTTGTCGGAGCAGGGGTTGCTGGAGCATGAGCGCTATCGCGGCGTGCAGCTGACCCCGGAAGGCCGGCGGGTGGCGCTGCGGATGCTGCGGCGGCACCGCCTGATCGAGTCATATCTCGTGGCGCACCTTGGCTACTCCTGGGACACGGTGCATGACGAGGCCGAGCGGCTGGAGCACGCTGTTTCCGACGACTTGGTCGAACGGATGGCCGACGCGCTGGGGCATCCGCTGGAGGATCCGCACGGCGATCCGATTCCGTCGCCCGACGGGAGCATGCCGGAGACAGCCGTGGTCGCGCTTGCCGACATGGAGCCCGGACACTCGGCCCGGATTCACCGGGTTCGCACCCGTGAACCCGAGTTCCTCCGCCACTTGGCCGACCTCGGATTGGTGCCCGGCGCCCACGTCACGTTGCGCGATCGTCGCCCCTTCCTTGGCCCCATCACACTGGAGACCGACCAGGCGACCCATGTGGTCGGGCATGAACTCGCGGCCGCGCTGCTCTGTACCGTGGAGGACGCATGAGCCGCGACGGACTCCCCCGGCTCGCCGACCTTGCTCGCGCGCGGATGTCGCGTCGCGGGCTGCTCGGCGCTGCGGCGCTGGGGGGGGTGGGGCTCGCCACCGGCGGCGCGGCCGTCGCGCTCCAGACGCCGGGGCCCCACCTCGGTGAGCAGCCCGACACCGCGTCCATGCATCACGTAATGGCGAGCGTGGGAGACATTCGCGCCGGCGGGTTCGACCCTACGGCGTACCTGACCGACTTCGACCATGGCACCGTGTCGACGTTGCCCACTGGCCAGACCCTGCGCGAGTACTACATCGTGGCGGAGGACCGGGAGATCGAAGTGGCGCCCGGCGTGTTCTTCCCTGCGTGGACCTACAACGGTCAGGTCCCCGGTCCGACCCTCCGCGCCACCGAGGGCGACCGGGTCCGGGTGCACTTCACCAACAAGGGGCTCCACCCGCACACGATTCACTTCCACGGCATCCACGGCGCCACCGCCGACGGGGCGTTCGAGCAGGTCTCGCCCGGTGGCAGCTACACCTATGACTTCGACGCCGAGCCGTTCGGGCTCCAGATGTACCATTGCCACGCCGTGCCGCTGAAGAAGCACATCCACAAGGGGCTGTACGGCGCCTTCATCATCGACCCGAAGCAGGGCAGGCCGCCGGCGCGCGAGCTGGTGATGATGATGAACGCGTTCGATACCAACTTCGACGACGAGAACGAGGTGTACGCGGTCAACAGCGTCGCGTTCCACTACCAGAAGCATCCGATTCGCATCCGGCAGAACGAGCTGGTCCGGGTCTACCTCGGCAACATCACCGAGTTCGATCTCGTCAACTCGCTCCACATTCACGGCAACTTCTTCAAGCTGTTCCGCACCGGGACCGACCTCGACCGTTTCGAGTGGACCGACATCGTCACGATGGGGCAGGGAGAGCGGGCGGTGCTCGAGTTCTCCTACAAGCACACCGGGCCGTTCATGTTCCACGCCCACCAGAGCGAGTTCGCCGAGCTGGGCTGGATGGGAATCTTCCAGGTGGAGCCGGCGCTCAATGCATGACACCACTGCCGACCGGGCCGTGACCGGCTGGAGCGCGCGCGTTCCGCTGTGGCTTCGGGGTGTGCTGCCACTGGCGCTGCTGGCGCTGGTGGTGCTGGCGGTCTTCCGCTTCGGCCCTGCCAACCTCGCCCGCGACGTCTTTCCTCCGGTCGAGGAACTCACGATTCAGCGGCTTTCATTCCCGCAGCCGGGGGTCATCCACGCCAGCGTGGTGAATGGAGGCCCGGAAGCGGTGACCATCGCGCAGGTGATGGTGGACCAGGCTTACTGGGTGCACAACCTGAACGGCCCCAGGACGGTGGAACGGCTGGGCCGCCGCGACATCACCATTCGCTACCCCTGGGTGACGGGAGAACCGGTCGCGGTCACGCTCGTCACCAGTACCGGACTCACCTTCAGCCATGTCACCGACGTTGCGGTGCGCACGCCGACTCCCGATGCGCGGTATCTCCTCACCTTCGCGCTGATCGGGATCTACGTCGGCGTGATCCCTGTCTTCATCGGGCTGCTCTGGCTGCCGTTCCTGCGCGGGATCGACCGGAAGTGGGTGGACTTCTTCCTGGCGCTCACCATCGGGCTGCTGGTCTTCCTGGGTGTGGACGCCATGGCCGAGGCACTGGAGACCGCGTCGCTGGTGCCCAGCGCGTTCCAGGGCATCTCGCTCGCGCTGCTCGGCGTGGCTGGAGCCCCGCTGATCATCAGCGCCGTCGGCAAGCTGAGGCACGCGGACGGCGCCCGAACCCCACTGTACGTCGCCACCCTGGTGGCGCTCGGCATCGGACTCCACAACCTGGGCGAAGGTCTTGCGATCGGCACAGCCTACGCCTCCGGCGCGGTCGCGCTGGGTGCGTTCCTCGTGATCGGCTTCCTGCTGCACAACACCACGGAAGGGCTCGGCATCGTCGCCCCGCTGGGCCGGGAGCGGCCCACCTTCACCCAGCTGGCTCTGCTCGGCCTGCTGGCTGGAGCGCCGACGATCATCGGCGCCTGGATCGGCGGGTTCACCTATTCGCCGGCACTCACGACGCTCTTCTTCGCCCTCGGCGCCGGCGCGGTGATTCAGGTCGTGTGGGAACTCTGGAAGCTGTTCCGGCGACGCGACGCGTCGGCGGGCCTCTTCTCGCCCCTCAATACCGCCGGGCTCCTGCTGGGGATGCTGATCATGTACGCCACCGGCCTGCTGGTGCCGGCGTGAAACCGGAACTGCAACGGCGTGAAAGGAACTGAAACCGCGTGAAGGCGAACTGCAACTGCGGGAAAGGGAACTGCAACTGCGTGAAAGGGAGCGCTGGAGGCGCACCAGGCATACGGAAGCTTGTCCCGTTCACGCTTCTGCTCTTCCCGTTCACGCTTCTCGCTCCGACCGTGGCTGTGGGTCAGGAGGCGATGGTGGTGCGCGACAACAGTTTTCTCATCGAGGAGGCCTACAACCAGGAAGCCGGAGTAGTTCAGCATGTCTCGACGCTCCAGCGCACCCGCGGCGACGCCTGGGCGTTCAACTTCACCCAGGAATGGCCCCTGGGCGGGATCCGGCATCAGCTGAGCTGGTCACTCGGCGTGGTCGACGCCGGAGCGGGCGCGGGGATCGGCGATGGTGCGGTGAACTACCGCTATCAGCTGCTCGGCGCCGAAGGCGGCAGGACCAGCGTGGCGCCACGGGTAAGCGTGCTGATGCCCATCGGCTCGTCGGCCCACGGCCGAGGCACCGGCGCGGAGGGGGTGCAGTTCAACCTCCCGGTGAGCGTGGATGTGTCGCCCCGCTTCGTGCTCCACGCCAACGCCGGCTCGACCTTCACTCCTTCGGCGCGGGGCGTGGGTGACGATCGTGCCTTCGGGGTGGACCTCCATGCCGGCGCCAGCGTGGTGTACCTGCTGCAGCCGTGGGTCAACCTCATGCTCGAGACACTCTGGCTGAATGAGGCTGTCGTCGTCGCCGAGGGCGAGACCGTGCAGATGAACACCAATCTGGTCAATCCCGGTGTCCGCTTCGCTGTCAATGTCGGTAGCGTGCAGCTGGTCCCTGGCATCGCCTGGACCATCAACAGCAGAGGCCCCAACGGCCTCTTCCTCTACTTCAGCGTCGAGCACCCGTTCTAAGAGTTACAACCACAGAGACACAGAGATCACAGAGATTCACGGAGAACTACTTGTTGGTGTGGGAGCCGTTCCGATGCAACGTCGCCTGCGGCACACCCACAAAAGCAACAACGGGATCTCTCTGTGGCCTCTGTGGCTCCGTGGTTGCTTTTGTTGTTCTTCATGACCTTCGCGCCTTCGCGGTGACCCCTGGAAGCCCGTAGTTACCACGTGCCATTCGACGCCGTATCTTTAGCCGCAATACCCATCCAAGGATCTCGTCCCATGCTGTCGCGACTTTTGTCGGCTGTACTGGCTGCCAGCGTCCTCGTCTCAGTCCCACTCGAGCCGGTCCTCGCTCAGGGCGCTTCGACCCCCGTACTCACCGAACAGGCCACCGTCGAGGGGATCACCGAGTACAGCCTGCCCAATGGCCTGCGGGTGCTGCTCTTCCCGGATCCGTCCAAGCCGACGGCCACCGTCAACATCACGTACCTCGTCGGCTCCCGTCACGAGTCCTACGGTGAGACGGGCATGGCGCATCTCCTGGAGCACCTGGTGTTCAAGGGCACGCCCAACCACCCCGACATACCGGCCGAGCTGACCGGGCACGGCGCCCGCCCCAACGGCACCACCTGGACCGATCGCACCAACTACTTCGAGACCTTCGCGGCCACACCGGAGAACCTCGAGTGGGCGCTCGACCTCGAAGCCGACCGGATGGTCAACAGCTTCATCTCGAAGGATGACCTCGCCAGCGAGTTCACCGTCGTGCGGAACGAGTTCGAGGCGGGCGAGAACGATCCCTTCGGCGTGCTGCTCGAGCGAGTGATGTCCACCGCGTACCTCTGGCACAACTACGGCAATTCCACGATCGGCGCGCGGAGCGATATCGAGCAGGTGCCGATCGAGCGCCTGCAGGCGTTCTACCGCCGGTACTACCAGCCGGACAACGCCATCCTGGTTGTCGCGGGCAAGTTCGACGACGACGCCACCCGTCGCCTGATCGCGGAGAAGTTCGGCGCCATTCCGCGTCCGGAGCGGAGTGGCGGCATGCTGCTCTGGCCCACCTATACCGACGAGCCCACCCAGGATGGCGAGCGCTCGGTGACGCTGCGTCGGGTGGGCGACGAACAGGTTGCGCTTGCGGCCTATCATGTGCCCGCCGGCACCCACGCCGATTTTGCCGCGGTGCAGGTGCTTGCCCGGGTGCTCGGCGACGCTCCTTCTGGTCGTCTCTACGAGGCACTGGTGCGCACCCAGAAAGCCGCCTCGGTCGGGTCGTTCTCGTGGCAGTTCCGCGAGCCCGGGCTGCTGATGGCCTACGCCCGGGTGCGCCTGGAGGACTCGCTGTCGGTGGCCGAGGAAACCATGCGCCGGACCATCGCGGAAGTCGTGGCCCGTCCCGCTACTGACGAAGAAGTCGAACGTGCGAAGAACGCCCTGCTCAAGAATTTCGAGCTGATCCTCAATGACCCCGAGCGGGCCGGCCTCAACCTGTCGGAGTGGGCCGCGCTGGGCGACTGGCGCATGATGTTTCTCCACCGCGACCGGCTGCGCACAGTCACTACCGAGGATGTCGCGCGTGTGGCCGCGGCGTATATCCGGCCCAGCAACCTGACCTTCGGCCGGTTCGTGCCCGAGAAGCAGCCGCTTCGGGCCGAGATCCCCGCGCCGCCGGATGTGGCCGCCCTGGTGAAGGACTACAAGGGCGACTCCGCCCGGGTCGTGGGTGAGGAGTTCGACCCGTCGCCGGCGAATATCGAGAGCCGCACGACGCGCGGCACCATTCCCGGTGGCGCCGAGCTGGCGCTGCTTCCCAAGCGCACCAGGGCCCAGCGGGTCAACGTGGCGATGAACCTCCGCTTCGGCTCGCTGGAATCACTCAAGGGAAGGTCCACGGAAGGCTCGCTGACCGGCGCCATGCTGATGCGGGGTACCCGCAGCATGAGCCGGCAGCAGATCAAGGATGAGTTCGACAAGCTCAACGCCCAGGTCAGCATCGGCGGCGGCGCCACCAGCGCCTTCGTGCGGATCGAGGCCCAGCGCCCCAATCTGCCGGCGGTGCTCCGGCTGGTGGGCCAGGTGCTGCGTGAGCCGGCCTTCGACGAGCGTGAGTTCACGGAGCTCAGGACCGAGCGGCTGGCCCAGGTGGAGCAGGGCAAGTCGGAGCCGCAGGTGCTCGCGCAGCAGGCCTTCTTCCGCCAGCTGCAGCCGTATCCGGCCGATGACCCCCGTGCCACGCTCACGGTGGAAGAGCAGATCGCGGCGCTCAATGCCGTCACGCTGGAGGGTGTGCGTGACTTCTACGCCGACTTCTATGGTGCCGACCATGCGCAGGTGGCGGTCGTGGGAGACTTCGATCCCGCGGAAGTCAGCCAGCTGGTCGCGTCCTTCCTCGGCGGCTGGCGCAGCCAGACTCCGTACGAGCGGATACCGTCCGAGTACAGTCCGGTGGACTCCACCACCATAGTGATCAACACTCCCGACAAGGCCAATGCCATGTTCTTCAGCGGCACCACGCTGGAGATGCGGGACGACGCCGTTGACTGGCCGGCGATGGTGATCGGCGACTACATGCTCGGCGGCGGCTTCCTCAACAGCCGTCTCGCCACCCGCATCCGGCAGAAGGACGGCTTGAGCTACGGCGTTGGCTCCTTCGCCTCGGCATCGTCCCAGGATGAGAGCGGGTTCTGGGCCACGTACGCGATCTACGCCCCGGAGAACGCCGAGAAGCTGACGGTGGCATTCGGGGAGGAGATCGCCCGTGTCCGGCGGGATGGATTCACCGCTGAGGAGCTGGACGCGGCCAGAACCGGCTGGCTGCAGTCGCGCGAGGTGTCACGCTCCCAGGACGGCTCTCTCGCCAGCATGCTGGCCTCCGGCCTCTACCTCGACCGCACCCTCCAGTTCGACGCCGACCTCGAGTCGCGCATCAGGGCACTCACCCCCGACGCCGTGAACGCCGTCATGCGCAGCCGGCTGGACCCCGCGCACTTCGCAACCGTCCGAGCGGGAGACTTCAACCAGGAGCAGGCGCCGTTGCAGCCCTGAATCGGCGAGGAGGTCCGTGCGCCCCAGCCCGTCGGAGGCGTCTCCCGCCTGGCGGTCTGGCGCCCTTCCGGCTGAAGGGTTGCGCGACCAGTATTGAAGCGACGTGATTCCTCGACGACGGCAACGGAGGCAGGCAACAATGATGAAGCGATTCCCGATGGCCCTGATGGCGGGGCTTTCTCTGGCTGTGCTGGCATGCGACGACGGTGCCGGCCCGGGCGATGGCGCATGTGAGGCAGTTACTCCTCTCTCCGTCGACGCGGCAGGCTCACCCCCGAACTTCGCCTGGACGCCAGCGTGCGGCGTGGCACGAGTGGAAGTCATCCGGCTCGACAATGACGCCGGCGGACCTGACACCGACGAGACGGTCTGGCGGGTTGAGTCCGGCTCCAACAGCATCGACCCGACGATCGCCTACGGCGTGGTCCCGGCCGGCGCCTCCGAGATCGTGCCCGACGTGACGCTGGTCTCCGGGGAGCAGTACCGGGTTGCCATCTACGTATTCGACACACCCACCGGCGACTACTTCCTGCAGGCCTCGGCGACGTTCACCAGGCCGTGAGGTACCGGTTGACGTCAAAATGAACGATCAGCTGGCGCGGCTGAAGGAAGCGCTGAAGGACACCTATGCCGTCGAGCGCCAGGTGGGCGCCGGCGGCATGGCCACGGTTTATCTCGCGCGCGACCTGAAGCATGGCCGCGCGGTCGCCATCAAGGTTCTGCGCCCCGAACTCAGCGCCTCTGTGGGCACTGACCGGTTCCTGCGCGAGATCGAGATGGCGGCTCGGCTGCAGCACCCGCACATCCTCGCTGTCTACGACTCCGGCGCCGCCGCAGGCCTGCTCCACTACGTCATGCCCTTCGTGGAGGGCGAGTCACTGCGCGACCGGATGGACCGCGACGGCAAGCTGCCGGTCGAGGAGACCATCCGGCTGGCCCGCGAGATCGCCAGCGCACTGGACTACGCCCACTCCCACGGCGTGGTCCACCGCGACATCAAGCCCGAGAACATCCTGCTCTTCGGCGGCCATGCGGTGGTGGCGGACTTCGGTGTCGCCCGCGCGGTGGAGACCGGCGGTCCGCAGCTCACCGGCATGGGAATAGCCATCGGCACGCCCTCCTACATGAGCCCCGAGCAGGCCACCGCCGAGACCGAGATCGACGGCCGGAGCGACCAGTACAGCCTGGCCTGCGTCATCTACGAGATGTTGACGGCCGAGCGGGCCTTCGGCGGGCCCACGGTGCAGTCGGTAATCACCCGGAGCATTTCCGGTCCCCGTCCCCGCGCCCGCAAGGTGCGACCCGACGTGCCCGAGACCACCGACGCCGCTCTGGTGCGCGCGCTGGACCAGGATCCGGGCAAGCGTTTTGCGACCGCCAACGCGTTTACGGATGCCCTGGAGACCAGCCGGAGCGGCGCCTACGAGGCCGCCGCGCGCGGCTCCCGCCGCTGGATGGGAATCGCCGCAGTGGCAATGCTGTTGCTGGCCGGCTTCGTTGGCTGGACCGCGCTGCGCGGAAGGCCCCCGGTGGTGGAGGAGGCCCAGCGCATCGCGGTGCTCCCCTTTCGCACCAGCGGCGCTGACGTCGAACTCCTCGGAGAAGGCCTGGTGGACCTGCTGTCGACCAACCTCGACGGTGTGGGCGGCATCAACACGGTCGAGCCGCGCACCGTGCTGCAACGCTGGAAGGAGCGGGGATCGAGCGCGGCGCTGGACGATGCCCTCGCTGTCGCGGCTGATGTCGACGCCGGCGCAGTCCTGCTGGGCAGTGTGGTCCAGACCGGCAGCGCCGTGCGGCTGTCCGCCGACCTCTACGCCCGCGACGGCAGCAAGCTGGGTCATGCCCAGGTGGACGGCCCCGCGGACAGCGTCCTTGGCATGGTGGACGCGCTGAGCCTGTCCCTGATGCGAGAAGTGTGGCGGTCCAACGAGCCGCTGCCTTCGCTCAAGGTGGCCACGCTCACCACGACCTCGCCCGCCGCCATGCGCGACTATCTGCGGGGCGAGCAGTACTACCGCCAGTCGCGCTGGGACTCGGCGGCCGCGGCGTTCCGCGATGCGGTGAGCGAAGACTCGACCTTTGCCCTGGCACACTACCGGCTGGCCACGACCTACGGCTGGACCGGCAATGCCGACGACGACGAGGCACTGGAGGCCGGGGCCGCGGCAGTACGGTTCGTCGACCGGTTGCCGGTCGCTGAGCAGACCATCGTCCGAGCTTACCGGCTGTTTCAGCTGGGCGACACCTCAGCCACCGACTCGATGCGCCGCTACACCGCTGAGCATCCGGATGACGCCGACGGCTGGTACCTGCTGGGCGAATCACAGTTCCACCGTCGAGACCTGGTGCCGATGCCGGTGGAACAGCTGCTGGTCCCCTTCGACCGGGTGCTGGCGCTCGACTCCTCGCTGGCACCGGCCGCCATTCATTCGATCGAGATGGCGATGGGCATCGGCGACAGAGCGCTGTACCAGCGCTACCTGCATGTCCTGGAGGCGAGCAATGCCGAGACCGAGGCTGATCGATTCCGCTCGGCGGGTCGGCTCTTGTTCGGCGATGGGCCGGTGGACTCGGCATTCGGGGAAGTAATCGCAAGTCAGCGCGGAGATATCATTTTCGGGACCGTGGCGGCGATCGCCACAGACCCGAATCGCTCGGCGGATGCCCGCATCGCCCGGCTGGACCAGGTGCTGGACTCGATGCCCGCCGATGGGCCAGTTGTCCGGCAGTTGCGCGGGGTCCAGGCGATGGTGCTGGCAGGACTGGGGCGTCTGGGCGCGCTACGGGAGCAGATCAGCACGGGCCAGATCACGGGCGAGGCCCGTTTCATGGGACCCATCGTGCCGGTCATCAATGGCTTCGCCCCGCCCGGCTACGCCGATTCGCTCACCAAGGTGATCAACCGGGAAACCGGAAGCGCCGGCACTACGCCGCGCCAACTGTCATCCCGCAACCCATACGAGCTCTACTACCGGGCACTGTTCTTCCTGGGACAGGGGAAGACAGCGGACGGTGTCCGGATCCTGGAAGCTGCCGCTCTCAAGCCGGCCGATTCCATTCCGGCAGGCCTGGCCGAACTGATGGACGCCGCCCGCGGGTTGGCACAGGTGCAGCAAGGCGACACCGCCGCGGGCGTGGCTCGCATGCGTGCGGGGCTGGCTGGCGCGAGTGGGAAGATTGGGCCGCCGCCGTCGGCCCCGATCCGGTTCCACCTGGCGCTGGCGCTGGCGGCTCGCCCCGGTACCCGCGAGGAAGGGATACTTCGGCTGCGCCATGGCTTCGCCTTCGACCCCCACTACGACGCCATCCGGCACCTGGCACTGGGGCGCGCCCTCGAGGCGAAGGGCGACTATGCCGCCTCCGCCGAGGCATACACCCGCTACATCGCGCTCTGGGAGGGAGCTGACCCGGAGTTCCAGCCGCAGGTCACCGAGGCCCGCGAGGCGCTGGCACGAGTGCAGCGGGCGGGTGGGTAGGGATCAGGAACCAGGGATTAGGGATCAGGGATTAACGGTGCCCCCCTGATCCCTGATCCCTATCCCCTGATCCCTGCGCCTCACAGCCCGATCTCCAACCTCACACCAGCAGTCCGGTATCGATAAGCACCAGTCACGGACCGTTCCACGCTGTTGGTAACGGCCCCGAAGGCTCCCAGCTTCAGTCGTTCGGCAGGACGTACCGCCGCATTCACCTCCGCATGCCATTCCGCCTGCCAGTCCGCATCCGCGAACGGCTGTTGCCCGCCCAGTCCACCCGACACCGACGCCTCCCACGTTGGGCGCACCCGGCTCCACCCGGCGCGGGCTTCCAGCATCCGGAAGCGACCCGGCGAGAAATACTCCGGCGCCACGAAGTCGAAACCCATCTGCCGCCCGAAGGCTCCCACCGTGAACTCGCGTGCAATACTCTGAGAGACGACTGCAACGGCGTGATACCGCCGATTGTCATCGCTGAACCAGGTGTACCCGCCGCCCAGCCCCAGCTTGGCGCTGCGCGACAGGCCGATGTCGAGGCTGCCATTGAGGATGTCGTAGTCGATGTCGGATGCGATGAGTCGCGCCGTTTCGTCGAATGCGGTATGCCGCCACGACCCTGACAGGGTGAACTGCCGAACCGGCGAGAGATACCCGCCCAGCTCCCAGCCTGGCTCGGTACGGGAGTCGCCGCCTTCCGGCCGCAATCCGCGAAGCCCCGCCGCCACTGCCGCACCCCAACTGGGACGTGTGACTCGGAGCCCCGCCTCGGCAAGGAGTGCGTCCCCCGACAGCAGCGCATCGCTCGACTGTTGCAGCCGGCCCCTTCCAGCAACCCGGATTCCGTCCGCCACCGGCACTTCAACCGTGGCGCCCTGCCACCAGCTGGTGTTGTCGTCGGAATCGTCGCTCCAGCCCAGCTCCAGCTGCAGCGTGCGCCGTCGGGCTCGAGCCACGTCACGCGCCAGCGCAGCGGCCACACCATGCTCGGAATCCAGTTCCAGCGCCCGGCGCACCTGCGGCTCCGCCAGCGACGGCCGCCCCTTCCAGTACCAGGCCTGGGCCAGGCCGACTCGCGCCTGCACATTGCTGCTGTCCCGCTGGAGGATCTGCTGGTACTGTGCGATGGCCGGGTCGAGTCGTCCGTCCCACGCAAGCACCTGCGCCCGCCCCGCCGCTGCGTCCATCCGCTCGGGATGGTCCGCGATCACCGAGTCGTAGCGCGCCTCCGCACCCGCAAGGTCACCCTTCCAGCTCAGCACCTGGGCCTCGAGCAGCCGCACGTCAGGATCCGCCGGCTCGGCCTGGCGGGCCCGCGCGATGAGCACCATCGCCGAATCCAGGTGCCCCTCGCGCGCGGCGAGCGTGGCCAGGCGGAACAGCGAGCGCACGCTGGCGGGATTGGTCATCAGCTCGCGCTCGTACGCCGCCTTCGCTTCGGCGATGCGGCCCGCCTCCCAGTGGGCGTTGCCTTCCGCCACCTGGGCCTCGAGCGGCATCACGCCCGCGAGCGCGAGCACGGCGATCACGACGATGAACCTGCACTTCATGGCAGTGCCTTCCAGGTTGTGCGCATCGAGTCGTACACCGGTTTCACCCGCATGTGCCACTCCGGTTCCTCCCACTCGGACCAGCGCCAGCCAAGCGATCCGTCAATGAAGGTTACTGGTGTCCCGGTTGCTCGATCATACGTGACGCCGACAAAGCGAAAATCGCGCGCTGTCACGGTTCCCACGGTGCCCGCCAAACCCGGGTCCATCAGCAGGGTGCGCGATGACGGATCGGTCACGTTCAGCAAGTCCCAAGGAATCCGGATCTCCACCAGCCCGGCAGTTTTGTCGGCGTACCAGTCGTTGGCTGTGGATTCCGCCTCGGATCCCTGTGCGAGCTTGCCTCGATCCACCTCCATTGCCGGGAAGAAAGTTCCGTCCCTGCCATATCTTGCCCGGTTGGTGACCACCATCATTGGGTCGAAGCGTCCGTCACGCCGATCCACAACCACCGCTGGCCGCCGAAGGAATCGGCCCATGTCATCGCCCGGGGTAGAGTCGCTGAGCGGCACATAGCGCTTGTAGTCGGGCAGCACCTTCATCCTGCTATCGCCCTCCATGGGGAGGTCCAGCAGGAACTCGAAGCCCAGGTGGCTCTCGAATCCGCTCCGGGGCAGGCGATGCTGCCCCACCGAATCGCGCCAAGTGCTGATGCCGATCTCGAGGCCATGCCGTGACCAGTCGAACCGCCGCCCGGGCTCCACTGCCAGGTAAAGGAACGACTCATCACTCGACACCCGCAGTCCGGCCCCGTGCCCGGAAACCGGCCCTGCTCTGGTCACCAGAGGCATGTCCCGCCAGCGCTCCGGGTCGCCGCCCAGCACCGGACGGGTGGCCGAGTCGCCCGCCGTCATCGCCAGCAAGCCATAGTGCTGCTCGGCGTCCATCACGTTGTGCCAGCGGCGGGTGTTCTCCAGCGGGATCTCGAAGTCGATCACCATCCAGTTCTTCTTGAACCACTCGTCGATCCACGCGAACAGGATGCCGCCGGCGGTGCCGGTCTGGTGCAGCTCGCGCGTCAGTCGCGCGTCGATCCGCGCCTGGGCTGCCTCGTCATGCCCGCCGTGATCGAACCCCTGCGCCTGAAGGTGAGCATTGCCGCGGCTCGACGGCACGCCGTACTCGGCGATCACCACCGGCATTCCGGCATGATGGCGCACCAGCTCGCGCAGGTAGCCGGCGTAGTTGGACCGTCCCTCCCGCGAGCGCGCCCGGGAATAGCCTGGGTCCTGATTCATGAAGTCGGGATAATACGGGTACGCGTGGTAGCTGGCGAACACGCCCGCCGGGTTCGTTGGGGTGGGCTGTACCAGGTTGGCGTCGAGTCCGAGCAGGTCGTTGTCGTACTCCAGCGTCGCCCGGGCCAGCGGCCGGCCCGCCTGCTCGCGCAGCACGCGCTCCTCGGCGCCGGTCGCTTCGGTCGGGTGGGTCAGCGGATCCAGCGTCGGCCAGTTGGTCCAGGCAATCGGGCGAAGCGCGTGGTACTGCTCGAACTCGTGCGCCAGCATCCCGTCGGCGATCCGCGCCAGCCAGCGCTCCATCGCGGGCGCCTGCTTCGCCTGCAGGAAGCGGCCGCGCCAGTCTGCCCGCCGTGCATCGGTGGAATCAAACGCCGCGACGGCGTACGGCTCCCACTCCCGGCCCACGATGTACCCGAGCGTCCATGGCGCGACGCTGGCGTCATAGCGGCCGCTCGCGTGCCCTGGCCTCGGCTCCAGCATCGCCGCGCCGTGTACCACGTCCACCACGCGCCTCGTTTCGGCGACGAACTCGCTCTCCCACTCCGGCGCGTCGAACCGGTGGCCCGGCGGAAGTTCGGTCCAGACGCCATGCACCAGCCACAGCGTGCTGTCGCCATGCGACAGGTTCCAGCCCCTCAGCGCGCGGTAGAACTCCGGCGGCAGGATGGTGTATACCCGAACCGTGTTCGCGTTCATCCCCGCCATCAAGCCGAGCCACCTGGCGTAAAGCGTCGAGTCGCGGGGAAACTCCGAGGGGAATCGCCCCGGGAGCGCCGCGCCGAGGTTGATTCCCTTGATCCAGAACGGGCGCCACCCGCCGTCGGTCAGGACCTCAAAGCCTGGCCCCCGGGTGCGTGCGGTGAGCTGCAGCTTCGACGGCCTGGGCGTCGCGGGCGAAGCGCCTCGCCGCCAGTCGGGGGCCTGGCGGTCGAGCACCGCGATCGCTGTGGCGTTGGTGGAATCGCGATCGATTACGCGGAGCGCAGCAGCGATGGCGCCGGCCCACTGGCCGGTGCGTTCCTGCGCCAGCGCCAGCCCGATCCAGGCATCGAGATTGAGGGAGTCGCTGCGGGTGACGCCCGAAAAGAGCGTGTCCGCCCGGTGTGGCGCGCCCTGACGCAGCGCGACGTAGCCGAGGCCGACCGTTGCGTCGAGGTTGCGGCTGCAGAGCGACAGTGCCTGGCGGAATCGTCGCGCGGCCTCGTCAATCGAGTCGGCGCGCCAGGCCTCCCAGCCCCTCGCCGATGACCCTCCGGACGCCGCCGGGCAGTCCTGCGCCGACGCTTGCGCCAGTGGCAGCGCCAATGCAAGCGCCGTCAGCGCCAGCGCACGGCGCAACGGGGCGAACGCGGGTAACTTCCGAGTCATGGAAACCGGCATCGATGTTGGGGCCCTTGGACGACAGCTCATCGACACCTTTGGCAAGGGGTGGGCCAAGGGGAACATTGCCTTGCTGCTATCGGTTTTTACAGAGGAGGCGGTGTTCCTGGAGACCCCGTTCAGCGAGTCGCTGAAGGGAAAGGAAGCCATCGGGAAGTACTGGCTCGAGACCCCGTATCACCAGTCAGAGGCCACCTTCTCGTCTGGCGAGATCTATGTGGCCGGGCCGTGGTTCGGTACCGAGTTCAAGTGCGTGTTCCGTCGCCGTCGCACGGGACAGTGGACCGATGTGCGAGGCAGCATCTTCTGCGAGACCGAGGGCGAGCGGATCTCCGAGATGCGAATGTGCTGGGAGCGCCGCGGCTGAGGTGTCGCCCGCCGGAACGGCAGTTCGTCCCGGGAGGGGGACGTTTCAACCTTGGCCACAATCGTCAAATGCTTGTCAGGCAGTAACTTGAGGCTCTGGCACGCCCCTCGCAACGTTCAGTGGCGTTCATAATACCAAGTGACTGCCCGCCTCCTGGAGGCCCCATGTTTCTCTCATTTGCCCTGATTGCGCTGCTGGCGCCGAGCCCGTCTTCGGCCGTCCAGGATCCTGCCGTCCGGATCACGCTCAACGAGGCGGGCCGCTACGAACGAGGCGATTACGCCAAGGTCAAGGTTCGGGTGGAGGACGACGGTTATCTCGTCGTGCTGCACGCCGACCCCGATGGCCGCGTCCGGGTGCTGTATCCCATCGACCCCGATGATGACACCTGGGTGCGCGGCCGCCGCAGTTACGAGCTGCGCGACCGGGGTGGGGACGACCGGCTGTTCATGGTCGAGGACGAAAGCGGCCGCGGTGTGGTGCTGGCTGCCGTCTCGCGCGACCCGTTCCGGTTCGGGGAATTCAGCCTCAACCGGCACTGGGATTTCGACGCCCTCAACGCTCGCGATGCCCGCGGCGACGAGGAGGCGGTGCTGACCGGCATCGCAAGCCGGATGGCGCAGGGCGGTTACGATTACGACCTCGCGACCTATATCGTCAACGACTACGTGGACGTCGCGTATGCGCCGGTGTCGTATGTGAGCCCGGTGTACTACCACGATTCGTACTGCGGCAGCCGGTACTTCTACTACAGCTACAGCTGCGACCCGTACTACTACAATCGATATCGCGGCAGTTCGATCTCGATTCACATCGGCGACTACTACGACCCGTTCGGCTACGGCTACTACCCGTACTACGGCTATCGTCCGGCGTACTACTACCCCTACTACAACTATCCCCGGTATCCGCGCTACTACGGCTACCGCCCGGGCGACTACTACGGCGGCACCTATCGTCCGCGCTATACCACGCCGTCGCAGTTCAAGCAGGACAACCGCCGGTGGGATGGCCTGGCGTACCGCGATCGCTCGGCGGCGTCGGTGCAGGCAGTAAACACGGTATACAATCCCGCCGCGCCGGCTCGGCGCGCGGTCACCAATGGTGATCCGGGCCGCTCGCCCCTGGTCAACACCCAGGTAGGCGACCGGAACCTCGAGGCATCGCCGCGGCGCGCGTCCAGCTCCTCGGCGCCGGCACAGGCCGAGCAGCCCCGGGAGCGGCGCCGGGTGGAATCCCGGGCGGCGGAACCGGCCCCTGCCACGCCGCGGCGGGTCGAGCCCAGCAGCAATGAGCGGATTCGTTCGCGCGAATCGGTTCCCAGCCGCAAGGTCGAGTCGCAGCGGCCTGAGCCGACTATAGAGCGGGCCGAACCAGGCAGGGCCGAACCTCGGCGGGTCGAGCCCAGCCGTGCGGAGCCGTCGAGCCGGGCCGAACCCCGTCGGGTCGAGCCCAACCGAGCCGAACCGAGCCGCCGAGCCGCCGAGCCGTCGAGCCGGGCCGAGCCCAGCCGCAGCAGCGCCGGGCGGTCGGCGCCGAGCCCCAGCAGGGCGGCGTCACCCAGTCGATCATCTTCGTCGGGCAGGAGTGCAGCACCGGCCCGCAGTTCCGGGGGCGGTGGGAGGCGGGGACCCAGGTAGTCGAGAGTTGAGAGTCGAGAGTTGAGAGTCGAGAGAGTGGGCGACAGGGGGCAGCGCGAAGGCGCTGCCCCCTGCCGTTTTACCCGTGGGTCCCTGCGTAGTCCATTCCCCAGGCGAGGTACTCCGGACTCCGGAGTCCCACCCGCATCGCCGCTTCGGTCGCCTCGTCGGCGTCCATCTTCTGGTCCAGGATGAACCAGGGCAGCAACGCGCCGCCAACTCGGTTGGCGCTGGCGCAATGGAACAGCATCGGCTGGTCCCGGTGCTCGCGTACCGCGGCGAGGATCCGATCGAGCTTCTCGTCGCTGGTGGCACCCGGGGAAATCGCGACGTTGATGTATTCGAGGCCCAGCTCGCGGACCAGGGCCGGCTCGTCGAAGGGGCGCACTTCCATGGGGTCGCGGATGTCGAGCACCACCTTGCCACCGGCGGCGGCAAAGTCCCGTACTTGCTGTTCACTCGGCTGGCCGCCGGTGATCAGCCCGGGAACGGGCTCGTAGGCATTGGGCATGGCCGCGACAGAATCGAGAAGCTTGGACATGGGTAGAATATAGCTGCGAGCTTCGAGGCCCGAGCTGCGAGGTTGCAGCTCGAAGCTCGAGGCTCGAAGCTCTCGCAGCTATCTTTGATCCATGCTCCGCCTAGCCATCGCGCAGGTACGGCCCCGGAAGGGCGCCTATCGGGACAACCTCGCCCGCCTGGGCGACGTCTTCCGCGAGGTCGCCGCGTGGAAGGAGCCTCCCAACCTCCTGCTGGCGCCCGAGTCGGCGCTCACCGGCTACTTCCTCGAGGGCGGGGTACGCGAGTTGTCGCTCACCGCCGACCAGCTCTTCGAGGACCTCCGCACCGTGCACCAGTCCAGTGGTGCGCCGCCTATGGATGTATCGCTCGGTTTTTTCGAGCTGCACCAGAATCGCCTCTACAACTCCGCGATCTACGCCTCGCTGGGCGGCTCCGACGCCGGGATTCGTCACATCCATCGCAAGGTCTTTCTTCCCACATACGGGGTGTTCGACGAGGAGCGCTTCGTCGAGCCGGGCCGCTCGGTCGAGGCGTTCGACACCAGCTGGGGCCGCGCAGCCATGCTCATCTGCGAGGACGTCTGGCACAGCGTGATGCCTATGTTCGCCGCGCTGGATGGCGCCGAAGTGCTGCTGGTCCCCAGTGCCAGTCCGGCCCGCGGCATCCGGCCCGATGCCGACGACGAACGCCCCGCGAGCCTGAGTCGGTGGGAACGGATCGCGCAAGATGTCGCGGGCGAGCACGGTGTATTCGTGGCCGTGGCCCAGCTGGTGGGATTCGAGGGCGGCAAGGCATTTCCGGGTGGGTCGCTGGTCGCGGGGCCCCGGGGAGAGCTCCTGGCACGCGCCCCCGTCTTCGAAGACGCGGTGCTGCCGTGCAGCCTCCACCTGGGCGAGATCGCGCGGGCCCGCGCCGACCTGCCGCTGCTGTCAGACCTGGAGATGCGACTTCCCCACCTGCTGCAGGCGTGGGACGGAAAGGACCGAACCGGAACCGGCGCCGGTGACGGCGCGCTGTCCGGTATCAGGGAACGCCGCTGGGCCACCCGGGTGCCGAGCAGCCATCCGGTGGTGCCGAGCAATGCGGAAGATCCGCTCGCCATCGAGGCTGAGCTGACTCGCCGCTGGCTGGTCGAGTTCCTCAAGGACGAGGTTGTTCGGCGCCGGGGATTCAAGAAGGGTATCCTGGGGCTGTCAGGCGGTGTGGACAGTTCGCTGGTGGCATGGCTTGCGGCGGAAGCGCTGGGTCCGGAGAACGTCATTGGCGTGCGCATGCCGTACCACGCCTCGAGCAGCGACAGCCTGGAGCACGCCGAACTCGTGGCGAACGAGCTGGGCATCGAGGTGCGCACCGTGGATATCTCGGGAGCGGTAGATGCGCTTGCCGCGGACATCGGCGTACCGACCACGCCCGGGCGGCTCGGCAACGTGATGGCGCGGACCCGGATGATCACGCTGTTCGATCTCTCGTCGGCACTCGGCGCGCTGCCCCTCGGCACCGGCAACAAGACCGAGCGCCTGTTCGGCTATTTCACCTGGCATGCCGACGATTCGCCGCCGGTGAATCCGCTGGGCGACCTCTTCAAGTCCCAGGTCTGGGACCTGGCCCGCCACGTAGGCGTGCCGAGTGTGATCGTGGACAAGCCCGCCAGCGCCGACCTGGTCCAGGGCCAGACCGATGAGGGCGACTTCGGCATCACCTACGCCCGGGCCGATCACATCCTGCATTGGCTGTTGCTGGGTTACCGCCCGGCCGACATCGCCCTGCTGGGCTACAGTGACGCGGAAATCGAGCTGGTGCGCGTGCGGCTCGAGTCCACCCACTGGAAGCGCCGCCTTCCCACCGTCGCGATGGTGAGCCAGACGGCGATCGGGGAGTATTATCTGAGGCCGGTGGACTACTAAGGGCGGACGCAGTCCGCCCCTACCTCCCACTTCCCACTTCCCACTTCCTACTCTCTACTAACATGGTCCCCGACTCCCGCTCCATGTCCCACTCCCGCAGCGAACTCACCACGTTCGTCATGCCGCACATGCAGAACGTTCGGGGTGACCTGTTCGGCGGCGACCTGCTGGCGCTGGTGGATCAGGCTGCGGCGGTGGCGGCGATCCGGCACGCGGGCGGCATCGCGGTCACGGCGAGCATCGAGCGGATGGACTTCCGTGAGCCGATCCACCTGGGCGAACTGGTGACCTGCACCGCCATGGTGGATTTCGTGGGCAATTCCTCGATGGACATCACCGTCGAGGTGCACGCCGAGCAGGTAAGCACCGGCACCCGGCGCCACACTCATACCGCGCACGTGGTGTTTGTCGCACTGGACGAGAAGGGAAAGCCGCGGCGAGTGCCGCGGCTGGTGGCTGAAACGGATGAGGAGCGGGAGCGCTATCGGCGCGCGGAGGAGCAGCGCAAGCACGCGCGCCCGAGGTGAGCGGGCGCGGCCCTGCGGGTCATCAGGGCAGTCGCCGCCGGGCAGCGATGTTCTTGTCCACCGCCCACGCTCCGGGGCCGGCCATGGCCAGGCAGAGCGAGGCAGCGAGCAGCAGGAGCTCGAGCTCGACGTCACCGAAGCCGTATTCGCCGCGTGTCTTGGCGAAGAAGATCGCGCCCGCCATGTTGAGGGCGAAGAGGACGCCGAGCGGCCGGGTCAGCAGGCCAATGATCAGCAGAACGCCGCCAGCAAGCTCCAGGGTGGCGACCGCCGGCGCGGCGATGCCGGCCATCGGGATGCCGAGGCTGGCGAAGAATCCGGTCACGCCGTCCAGGCCCGTCTGGAAGAACTTCTGCCAGCCGTGGGCGGCGAAGATGATGCCGGTGACGACACGGAGTGCGAGGAGTCCAAAGTCGGAGCGCGCGATCGTGGCTGCGTTCATGGGTAAACTCGCGGGTGCGGGAGGGGCAGGACGATCACCGTGATGAGAATCCGCATTCGACCGGACCTTTGTCAAGGGCTGGACGCATGAGCAGCGCGGCCGCGAACGGGGGCGTGGCGCTGGTGCTGTCGGGTGGTGGCGCCAAGGCGGCGGCCCACGTGGGCGCGGCACGCGCCATCGCCGAGGCGGGAATCCAGCCGGCGCTGTACGTCGGCACTTCGATGGGAGCTGTCGTGGCGACGGCGCTCGCCACCGGAATGACTTCCGACGAGCTGGCGCGCCGGCTCGCAGCTTCGGCCAGTGACATCGTGGAGCAGCGGCCACTGGTCGCTTTGCGCGGCCTCACGGCGCCATCGCTGCTCCGGCCGGAGCCGCTTCGCCGGATGATCGAGGCGGTGATCCCGGCCCGCCGCTTCGGCGAACTGTCCACTCCACTCGCGTTCACGGCGGTGGACCTCGACAGCGGCGAACGAGTTGTCTTCGGCGAGGGTGGCGAGGACGCGCCGCTGGTAGATGCGCTGGTCGCATCCTGTGCGCTTTCGTTCTACTATCCCCCGGTAGTGCTGGCGGGCCGCCGGCTGGCGGATGGCGGACTCAGGGGTGTGTTGCCACTCGAGCTCGCCGCACTGCCAGGCATCAGCCGGGTAGTCGCCGTGGACCTTGGCGGTAATTTCGAGGAGGGGATCGCCCCAGGGATGTCGCTGCCTCTTCGACGGGCCCATGACGAGGCGATGAGCGTGCTGCTGGCCGACAACACCGCGTTGCGGCTGGCGATGTGGCGCGCCGATCCGGCTCGGCCGACACTGCTGCACGTGCGGCCAACGATCAAGCGAGGTACGACTTTCCGGCCTGACCTGGCGGAAACCCTCATGACTGAAGGCTATCGGGCGACGCGCGCTGCCCTGGCGGCGCCCTGAAGGGACGTTGGAGATGAGCAATTCACGGCTCTTCACTCTGGAAGATGCGGAACGCACGCTTCCGCTGGTGCGCGGCATCGTGGCGGACCTGGTGAAGGAGTATCCCGACTGGCGCGCGGGCGTGTCGCGCTACGAGGCGCTCACCCTGGCGGCGCGGGCTGACAGTGGCGAGACCGCCGAAATGCAGGCGGTGCTGGACGATGTCAACGCCCGCGCCGCGCGAATCGACGGCTACCTGAAGGAACTGGAGTCGATCGGCTGCGTGTTCAAGGGCTTCGATGCGGGCCTCGTGGACTTCCCCTCGCTGCGCGACGACCAGCCGATCCTGCTCTGCTGGCGACTGGGCGAGGAACGGATCACCCATTGGCATCCGGTGGACGGCGGCTTCGAAGGCCGGCAGCCGGTGGATGACGCAATTCTCTCGGAGGTGGCGCGATGAAGGCGCTGTGGCTGTTCGTGCATTTCGCGGGGCTGGCGTTCTGGATCGGCGGCGGGCTCGCCGCCATGTGCGTGGCGAAAGTCGTGCGGCGCGATGACCGGGGCAGCCAGCGAACCGTGGCACGCGCCCAGGCCGCGATCGTCCGCAAGGTCATCGCCCCGGGGGCGGTGATGGTGGTGCTGTCGGGACTGGTGCTGACGCTGCGGATGATGAACGCCTTCGAGACCGGGATGAGTCACTGGCTGATGACGATGCAGGGAGCGGGCCTGCTGGGCGCCTTGCTGACCCTCATCTTCTCGCTCCCGGCAGCGGGCCGCATCGGCCGGACCGACCCCGAGGCCGAGCCGGCGACGTTCGACGCGCTCCGCAGGCGCCTCGCCCTGGTAGGATCCATCGCCGGGGTGCTGGCGTGGATCGCGCTGATTGCAGGGGTGGCGTATCGCACAGGAGTCTAGCTGAAGGGTGAACGGTGAAAAGTGATTGGTGAAAGGGGGTGTCGAATCTTGTCCCCAATCACCCTTCACCATTCACTTTGGTCGTCCAGTCGCACAGGCTTGCCGCACCGGACACACGTCGCATCGCCGCACTCTTGCCGTGCACACCAGTGCTCCCAGCTCCATGATCGCCTGGTTGAAGGTCCACACATCGCTCCCCCGTCTCGGCAACAGTGCCTCGGCCGTCGCCCACAGCGTCGCCTCGCTGGCGCGGCGGGGATGGAATGCGCGTCGCAGCACTCGCGCGACATTGGTGTCCACCGCGGCGGTGCGCCGCTCGTAGGCGAAACTCGCCACCGCGCCCGCAGTGTAGCGTCCCACGCCCGGCAGCTCACGCAGCTGCGCCGGGTCGTCCGGCAGCACGCCCCCGTTGTCCACCACCGTACGTGCCAGCTTTTGCAGGTTGGCAGCCCGGCGATAATAGCCCAGGCCATCCCACGCCTCCCGGACACTGGCAGGCGGCGCCGACGCCAGCGCCGGCAGGGCGGGGAACCGCTCCAGGAAGCGGGGCCAGTATTCCAGCACCCGTGAGACCTGGGTCTGCTGCAGCATGAACTCGGAAACCAGGATGGCGTAGGGATCGCGGGTCCGGCGCCAGGGCAGGTCCCGGCCGTGGGCCCGGAACCAGCGCAGCAGGCGGCGGCGGAATTCGGGGCCGCGTGAGAGCGTGCGCAGGCTGGACTTACGTGGCATGGTGGGGCAAGATACTACCGCATGCCTCCTCCCCCCCAGCGCTTCAATCTCCGCCGATCCATCGGTCGGGTTGTCCTCGGCGCTCTGGCGCACGTGGGACGCTTGAGCATGCTGGTGGTGGAGTTCTTCCGGGGCCTCAAGGAACCACGCATCTGGGTGCCCCGGGCGTTCGATGAGGCCTGGAACATCGGCATCGGCAGCCTGTTCATCGTGCTGCTGGTGAGCGCGTTCGCCGGGGCGGTGACGGCGCTCCAGGCCGGCTACCAGTTCCAGGGCAACCTTCCGTGGTTCGTGGTGGGCACCCTCGTCACCCAGTCGATCGTCCTCGAGCTGGGGCCGGTGCTCACGGGACTCATCCTCGCCGGCCGGATCGGGGCGCGTTACGCCGCCGAAATAGGCACCATGCGGGTCACCGAGCAGATAGACGCGCTGGAGAGCCTGGGCCGGTCGCCGGCATCGCATCTGCTGGTGCCACGGGTGGTGGCGGGGCTGATCATGGTGCCGGTCCTGGTGATCTTCGCCGATGTGATCGGCGTGGCGATGGGCTGGTTCTCCGCGCGGCAGGTCATGCCGCTCACCAATGCCGACTTTGCCTACGGCGCGCAGGCATACTATCGCCCGTTCGATGCCTACTATTCGCTCATCAAGGCCTTCTTCTTTGCTGGCGCCATCACTTTCATCCCCTGCTACATGGGCTTCAATACCGGCCAGGGGGCCGAAGGTGTGGGCCGCTCCACCACCGGTGCGGTGGTGAGCGCCTCGGTGCTGATCCTGCTGCTCGATACCCTGCTGGCGCAGCTGCTGCTCACGGTGTGATCGAGCTTCGGGATGTCGCCAAGCGGTTCGGCGAGCAGGTGGTGCTGGACGGGGTGGACTTCACGGTGGCGGACGGCGAGACCGTGGCGCTGCTGGGTCCGTCGGGCACCGGGAAGAGCGTCCTGCTCAAGCACATCATCGGGCTGATCAAGCCCGACCGCGGCAACGTGGTGGTGGACGGGCTCGACGTGCCGAAACTCAAGCGGAACGACTTGCGGCAGCTGCGCTACCGCATTGGCTACGTGTTCCAGAACGGCGCGCTCTTCGACTCGATGAACGTGTTCGAGAACGTGCGGCTGGGCATCTCGGACACCGAGAAGTTCGACGACATAGGCTACAGCCGGGAAGCAGTGTCGCGCTGTATCCGGCTGGTGAACCTCGCGCCGGAAACGATCGAGAAGTACCCGGCCGAGCTGTCGGGCGGCATGCGCAAGCGGGTGGGCATCGCCCGCGCCATCGTGGGCGAGCCCGACTACCTGCTCTATGACGAACCGACGTCCGGGCTCGATCCCGTGAACGCCGACATCATCGATGACCTGGTCAAGCAGCTCGACAAGGAGCTGGGCGTCACCAGCGTGATGGTGACCCACGACGTCCGCGGCGCATTCCGGGTGGCCGACCGGCTGGCGCTGCTCAGCGAAGGGAAGATCGTGATGCAGGGAACGCAGCAGGAGTTTCTCGCCTCGGACAGTCCCAAGGTGCGGGAGTTTCTCGAGCGCGACTTCCAGGACGCCACGCTTCCCGAGGCCTGACCATGGACCTGCACTACAAGAAGGAAATCTCGGTGGGCGGGCTGGTGCTGCTGGGCATCGTCCTCTTCATCGCCGCGACGATGTGGCTCCGGGGCAAGTCGTTCAACCCGGGCGAGCTGGTGCGGATCCAGTTCGAGAACATCGGCAACCTCAAGGAAGCATCGGCGGTCCGCATCTCCGGCGTGGAGATGGGCAAGGTCCAGTCGATCAACTTCGTGCAGCCGGGCGAGGTGCTGGTGGAAGTGGCGCTCACCCGCGACCTCCCGCTGCAGAAGGATGCTGCGGCCTCGATTTTCACGGTCAGTCTCGCCGCCGGCGACGCCGCGATCGCGCTGGTTCCGGGCGACGATCCGGAGCCGCTGCCGCCCGACGCGATCATCATGGGCACGTCGCAACTGGGGATTACCGACGTGGTAGGTCCCCTGGCAGCGCGGGCCGACTCGGTCCTGTCGGGCTTCCAGGCGATGGTGTCGCCCGAGATGACCGAGGCGCTGGAGAAGACCATGACGGCGCTGCAGCAGACCCTGGCCGCCACCCAGCAGACCATGGCGCTCTACGCCAACCCCAACACCGGCCCGTCGGCCGAGCTGACCCGCACGCTGTCGGAGTTCCGGACGCTGTCCACTCAGCTCGAGGGCGTCGTGGGCAACCCGGGGCTCAAGGCCGCGCTGGACCGGAGCGATTCACTCACCCAGAGCCTGCAGGCGATGTCCACCAAACTCGCCGCTACCGGCGACGAGCTGCAGCAGATGCTCGCCCGCATGAACCGGGGCGAGGGCTCGCTGGGCAAGTTCATGTCCGACAGCACGCTCTACTTCGGGATGGTGCGGGCCACCGCGCAGCTGGATTCGCTGATGGCGGCGATCCGGGCCAATCCGGGGAAGATTCCGATTCAAGTCCAGGTGTTCTAGGGTTGGACTGCGATTGGCACTGCAACTGCAACCGCAGATTGCGCAGATTTGCACTGCTGATTGCCTGAGGTCGGCTGACCTCCTCTTACGGGCGGCCTGAGGTTCGGTTGTTTTCGTGGGAGAACCCACAAGAACACCTGCGGCCAACTCGGCCCGGGAATCAGTCGCCAGATTCGGCAACGAACAATCAGCAGCTGGAATCTGCGCAATCTGCGGTTGCAGTTCCCGCTACGCCAACGAGCCAGGAGCTGCCGAGCCGCTGACCGTGTCACTCTCCCTCACCTTCCTCGGCACCGGCGCCGCGATGCCGTCGGTCCACCGCAACGTTTCGTCGCTCGCCATCCAGCGCGAGGGCGAGACGCTGATCTTCGATTGCGGCGAGGGCACCCAGCGCCAGATGATGCGTTACGGCGTGGGCTTCAGCTTCACCGAGATCTTTTTCAGCCATTTCCACGCCGACCACATGCTGGGCGTCATCGGCCTGGTGCGCACCATGGGACTGCTGGACCGCACCGCGCCGCTGACACTGCACGGGCCGAAGGGGGCGAAGCGGGTGCTCGGTGCGGCGCTGGGCGTCGGGATCGAGCGCAACAAGTTCCCGGTCGAGATCGTCGAGGTCGCCGCCGGCGACGTGCTCAAGCGGAAGGACTATGACCTGGTGGCGTTCCCCACCGAGCACCGGGCCGACACCATCGGCTGGGCCCTGGTGGAACACATCCGGAAAGGGCGCTTCGACCCCGACCTCGCCCGGGAGCTGGGAGTGCCGGAGGGACCGCTCTGGGGCCAGATCCACCGGGGCGAGCGGATCCGGCTGGAGGATGGCAGGGAGGTGGGCCCGGAAGAGCTGGTGGGTCCCTCCCGGCCGGGGCGCACCGTGGTCTATTCGGGCGACACCCGTCCGGTCTCGGCGCTGGTAGAGGCCTCCCGGGGGGCGGACCTGCTGGTGCACGAGGCCACGTTCATCGATGAGGAGAAGGAGCGGGCGGTGGAGACCGGGCACTCGACCGCCCGGGAGGCGGCCCGGGTGGCCCGGCAGGCAGGGGTCCGCCAGCTGGTGCTGACCCACATAAGCCCCCGGTACACCCGGGACGCGCCGGAGCTGCTGGCCGAGGCGCAGGAGGAATTTTCCGAAGTGTCGGTGGCGCGGGACGGGATGGTGGTGGAGGTGGGGTTCCGCACCGATGTACCGGAGCATATGCTCTAACGTTCCAGTTCTATTCCGCAGTCCGAGCCTTGACATGAAGGAGGATCTTTATGTATCGGCTTCCCGCAGCAGTGGCAGTGGTTCCTTTCCTCCTGTTTGGCTGCCAGCGACCAGCGCCCGAGGCTGCGGAGGGCGAATCCGAGATGGCGGCCGAGGCTACCATGCCGGCGGAGGGCACGCCGGAGTGGAGTATCCAGAATGCGATTAGCGCGGGGCCTTCCGTGGTCACGGCGAATGCGACCGTCATGGCGTGGGGGGACAGCGCGGGTGCGCCGATGACCCAGCTGCGGGCGGGCACCAATGGCTGGACCTGCATGCCCGACCTGCCGCTGACCCCGGTCAACGACCCGATGTGCCTCGATTCGGTGTGGGTCCGGCTGGTCGACGCCTGGAGTCGGCAGGCGCCGTTCGAGACCGACGAGGCCGGGGTGGGGTACATGCTCCAGGGCGGGGCGGATGCAAGCAACGATGACCCGTCGATGATGGCGCCCCCGGCCGGTGGCGAGTGGAATACCGAGCCGCCGCATACGATGCTGGTGCCAGCTGATCCGGCTGCGCTGGCTGGACTGCCAACCGCGGCGGGCAACGGGGCCTGGGTGATGTGGTCCGGCAGTCCGTACGCCCATCTAATGGTGCCGGTGGAGTAGGGGCCGGGGAACGGGCGTGCCTCGGGGCCGGAACTTTCGCGAAGTCCGGCCCCTGGCTACCTTTGTGCCTCTCTGGGGCTGTAGCTCAGCTGGGAGAGCGCTGCAATCGCACTGCAGAGGTCAGGGGTTCGATCCCCCTCAGCTCCATTGAAAATTCGAGATTCTGCCCCTTGGTGTAACTGGCAACACGCCTGACTCTGGATCAGGAGAGTCCTGGTTCGAGCCCAGGAGGGGCAATGGCCGGCGCGGGTGCGCCGGCCTTTTTTCTTGACTATACCGTCAGCTCCCCACCCTGCCTTGACTCCTGCTTGATGCCTCGTCCGTTGCTTGGTGGTGCCGTCGCTTCGCAGGCCCCTGCGACCACCGTGCTGCTCCCTCATGCTGTGAGGAACCTATGCGCCCTATGCGGATTCTCCCGCTCCTGGTCGGACTGATCGCAGGTTGTGATGAGGCTGCCGCTCCAGCGGCTGCGCCAAGCTTCCGGATCTCCCCGCGCCGTATCGAGCTCGTGGAAGGGCAGTTCACGACGGTCGCTCTGTTCACGAACCTGTCCGAATATCAGGTGATCAGCCAGGTAAACTGGTCCTTCCTGTCCGATCCGCCCTCGAACGCAGTAGGGTTTTCGTCAGGATTTCTGCGCCCACTGCCGTGGGAGGTGACCGTCCATGGATGGGAAGCGACAACCGGGCTGATCATAGCGCAGCATTCGGCACGTCCCCTGGCGGATACCATTCCGATCCTGGTTCACCGCGCCTCTGTTGCGGCCGTGAACCTTGCCCCGGCGTCCAGCTCGATCGCTGTGGGTCAGTCAACCGATATCCACTATGAGGTTCTGGACAGTGTGGGCAACCCGTTGCAGCGACAGGTCGCGTGGACATCCAGCGATTCGACGATGGCGACCATCGAGTACACACCTCGCAGCGGATTCAGTTCCGGTCTCGCGCGGGTCTGGGGGGTCGGGCCTGGCCAGGCCACCATCTCAGCGAGGGCGGAGGGCGTGACCTCAGCTTTCACGATTGTCGTCACCGAGCCATAGCCTCGCGGCCGAGCCATATATTTCCGCCATGCCACCCGTCACCCCTGATCCCCGCACGATCAAGAGCTTCCGCACCTGGCAGGCGTTCCAGACCTGGCTCCGTGCCAACCACGAGCGCGAGTCCGAGATCTGGATCCGCATCTACAAGAAGGGGACTGGCAGGAAGACGGTGACGCCCGCCGAAGCGCTCGATGTGGCGCTCTGCTGGGGCTGGATCGATGCCATCCGGAAGAGCCACGACGAGGAGTCCTACCTGCAGCGGTACAGCCGCCGCAAGCCGAAGAGTACCTGGAGCCAGGTGAATCGCGAGAACGTGGCCCGGCTGGTAGCGGCCGGACGCATGACTCCGCAGGGCCAGCGGGAAGTCGACGCCGCCAAGGCGGACGGCCGCTGGGACGCGGCCTACGCACCGATCCGCAGCGCCACCGTGGACACCGTGCCCGCCGACCTGCGCGCCGCCATCGAGGCCAACGCCCGCGCAAGGAAGACGTTCCAGACCCTGGGCAAGACCAACCTCTTCGCACTGGCCTTCCGCACCAACAACATGAAGACGCCCGCGGGCCGGGCCAGGAAGATCGCCCAGCTGGTGGACATGCTCGCCCGGGGCGAGACGATCGTCCCCGAACGGAAGCCTGCCGCTCGACCGCGCTAGAGCGTAGACTGTTCCTCATGCGCCTTGAGAACACGATCGCAATTGCAGCGCCGCCGGAGCTGGTCTGGTCCGTCAGCCAGGACATCGAACGGTGGCCGGAGTGGACGTCGACCGTCACCGCCGCGAGTCGGCTGGACAACGGTCCATTCGGACTCGGCAGCGTCGCCCTCCTCAAGCAGCCGACCCAACCTGAGGCGACATGGACCGTCACCGAGTTCGTGCCGGGTGAACGTTTCAGCTGGGAGACCCGCCGACCCGGCCTCCATTTCGTCGGGAGCCACCACGTCATCCCCGAAGGGGGCGCCACGCGGAACGAGTTGCGGGTTGACGCCCACGGTGTGCTAACGATCCTCTTGTGGCCGGTGCTGTGGCTGGGAATCCGGAAGGCCATCGCCGATGAGAACCGCGGACTGAAGGCTCGATGCGAGGCGCTGGCAGGCTCCGGGTCGGCGCAGTAGACTGACGGTAACGGACCCCAACCCCGAGGCCGCCATGGCTGCCTTCCTTGCATCAGAGCCCTTCACCCACGCCCGCCTGGGCACGTTCATCCGCAAGCACGGCGACTGGATCGGCGCCATCAACCTTCCACCTCACGGCAAGGTCGAGTTGCACCTGGCGGGTGACCGCAAGGCGCCGTCGTCAGCCGCGCTGGAACTGGCCGCGGCGCTGCCGACAGAGTACGCCGCGCTGGAGTCGCAGGTGGCGGACGCGCTGTTCGAGCACTACGAGCCCTACAGCGAGGAAGGAACGCTCGATGAACTGGTCGACCCGGGCGACGTGTGGAGCTACCTGCATGTCACCTATGTAGACATCGATCCCGAGCGCCGAGCGTTCACGGTGGAGATCCGGATGGAAACCCAGTGGGACGAGGAGCATACCCTGGGCGTTCAGTTGAAGGATGGAGAACTGGTGGATCTCAATGGCAGCGTGGGGCCTTGAATCACCCCCGCATCGCCGTGCTCCAGGGCGCCCAGCTTCCTTCCCACGTCACTCCCGACATGGTCCATTCCGAGGCGCTGTATGCCGACGAGGCCCTCCTGGTGCGCGAGCTCAACGCTCGCGGCGCCCGCGCCGAACAGTTGGCGTGGAAGGGCAACGGCACACACTGGGCGGACTTCGACGCCGCCGCCATTCGCGCCACCTTCGACTACATCGATGACCGGGACGGCTTTCTCGACACCCTCAGCGCCATCGACTCTGCCGGGTGCCGGATCTTCAATCCGCTCGAAGTGGTGCGCTGGAACAGCGACAAGCGCTACCTGCTGGAAATCGCGCACCGGGGGATGCCGACAGTGCCCACCTGGCAGGCAGGACGCGACGAGCCGGCCGCGATCCGCAGTTCACTCGAGAAACTCGGCGCCGGGGAGGCAGTGCTCAAGCCGGCGGTCGGCGCGGGCGGGTCGGGCGTGCGCCGAGCTGCGGTGCGCGACGTCGAGAAGGAACTGGCACCGGGCCTGCTGGTGCAGCCGCTGCTCGACAGCGTCGTCACCGAAGGCGAATGGTCGTTCGTCTATATCGACGGCGCGTTCAGTCACGCGCTGCGAAAACTGCCCGCCGAGGGCGACTACCGGGTGCAGGAGATCTACGGCGGAACCCTGGCGCTGGCCGAGGCTTCCAACGCAGACCTCGCCGCCGCCGACGCGATCTACTCGATGCTCCCTCCCGGGCTGCTCTATGCCCGGCTCGACCTGGCTCGCTTGAATGGGCGGCTGGTGGTGATGGAGCTGGAGCTCATCGAGCCGGTGCTGAGCTTCGATCTCATACCCCAGGCTGCATCGCGGATGGCTGATGCGCTGATGGCGCGGCTGGCGCAACCTTGACCACTGTCAACTGAATCCCGGCATGCACCGAATTCGTCAGCAGGACCTGCCCCTGGTGGGAAGCTCCCACAACTTCGTCGGCGCCGACCAGGGTGACACTGGCATCTCGGTCTTTCTCTTCAATGGCGCACCCGGCCGAGGGCCCGGGCCCCACCGCCATCCCTACGATGAGATCCAGTTCATTCGCGAGGGCCGAGGCCGCTATGTAGTAAATGGCGAGGAATTCGAGGCCGGCGCCGGCGACATCCTGGTCATCAAGGCCGGCGAGGTACACGAGTTCAAGTCCATCGGCGACCTGCCGTTGGTGCAGGTAGACGTGCACCTTAGCCCCCGGTTCATCCAGGAGAACCTGGGCGGCAGCGCCGCTTGACCTTCGCTTGACCGGCCGATGGCACACTCCCGCCAGTACTCACCCTGGCCCGGAGTGCTTACCATGTTTCGCATCGGCTGCCTTCTCGTTCTGCTCGCAGGCTCTGTCGCTGTCCCTCTGGTGGCGCAGAGCGCCGACCCTCCCCCGCAGTCCCGCATTCGCGTGAAGCAGGGTCCCGGATCCGGCTGGCTCACTGGCACCCTCCTCCGCAGCAGCGCCGACTCATTGTACCTGATGTCCGATCGTCGCGAAGTGGCCGTTGCGCGCGACCACGTCACCCGGCTCGACATTAGCCGAGGCCGGAAGTCCAACACCCTCCGGGGTATCAAGTACGGCGCCATCGTCGGCGCAGGGATGGGAACCGCGCTCGCGGTCGGGTGCCTCGCCGAGGGGGATGAATGTTGGGACGACCTGCCAGCGGCAGCGTTCCCGCTCGCCGTGGTACTGACCACCGGGTTGGGCGGCGTGGTGGGCGCCGGCCTTGGCACGCTGATGACCACGGATCGGTGGGAACCAGTGGAGCCGAATCCCCCGGCTGTAACGTTGCTCGTCTCGCCCGGCCCCAATGGGGCGCGGCTGGGACTCTCGGCGCGGTTCTGAGGCACGACCGCCGAACAGCGGCTGAAGCCGCAACTCGGCTCTGCCGCTGAAGTGGCGTCGGGATACGGCGGTCGGGGCGCTCCCCGCAGGCAGGTCACGTATCTGCCAGAGGGGAGCGCCCTGACTGCCGTGCCTTCTCAACCGCCCTCACACCGGTTTGCGATCCCGGCCGAACGGATCGCCCAGGATCGATTCGCTGTGCGAAGCGGCGCGCCAATGTCCATCCGTGCGCACCCAGGTGGTCGCATCGACGGCATCGAGCGTGATCTGCTCCCCGTCGACCGTGAGTTCCTCGTGGACGGTGTAACCGACGATGGCTATATCGTCGCCCACCTGCCTGAATTTGACACCTTCCTTGATCTCGAAGCTGTCCAGCGTGTATGTGGCGTCCTTCATCATGCCGGCGAGCGCCTTCCGGTCGATCAGGCCGAGGCCCTGGGGGCCAGTGAGCACGCACGGCTCGTCGGTGAGTTCCACCATCGTATCCACGTCGTTGTCCTTCATCGCCTGCCAGAAGCGGTTCTCGAGCTCCATCACTTCGGCTTCAATTGTCTGGGTTGCCATATCCACCTCCTGTGGTCTTCCCAACGTGCGCAGTGGTACAGGAGGCGTCAACTACCCTCTCGGCGGCTGAAGCCGCCGCTCGGCTCTGCCGCTAAAGCGGCTTTGCGGTTGCAAGCGCCCAGCAACAGCCGCGTACCCAGCCGCAGCCATATATTCGAGCATGGCACCGACCTCTGACAGCTCCAGTGGCCCCCTGGGACCGGCCGGTTTCCGACGGTTGGGTCACGCCGGCCCGCTGCTGGAGGTGGAGGCGGTCGAATGGAGGGACGGGAGGGAGACCACCACGCAGGGCAGCATCGTCGAGGAGACCCCTGTCGTGCTGGTGTACAACCACGTGCCCCACGTGGTGATGATGGCGACGCCCGAGGACCTCGAGGATTTCGCCGTCGGATTCAGCATCACCGAGGAACTGGTCGCGTCACCCGATGAGCTGCTCGGCGTCACGGTCGAGCGGCTGAGCCGGGGCATAGAGGTGAAAATCTCGATCTCCCACCAGCGCGCGAAGGAGATCGAATCCCGCGCCCGGCGGCTGTCGGGCCGCACCGGTTGCGGAATCTGCGGAGCCAACGATCTCGAAGGAGTCCTGAAGACACTCCACACGGTGGCGCCAGGACGGCCAGTGGAGCCAGGCGTCATTCACCGTGCGCTGGACACGCTCACCGAGCATCAGCGCCTCAATCGCGAGTCGGGCGCGGTCCACGCCGCCGGCTGGGCCACGCTCGACGGCACCATCACGCTCGCCCGCGAGGACGTAGGCCGCCACAACGCGCTCGACAAGCTGGTGGGCGCGGCGCTGAAGCAGAAGGTGAATGCCGACGAGGGATTCGTGGTGGTGACCAGCAGGGCCAGCTTCGAGATGGTGCAGAAGGCGAGTGCACTGGGCGCGCCGATCCTGGCGGCGATCTCGGGACCTACGGCACTGGCGGTGCGGGTGGCGCGAGAGTCAGGAATGACGCTGGTGGGTTTTGCGCGGAAGGACCGGCTGACCGTCTACACCCACCCGCAGCGTGTGGTCAGCCCCGGTCCACACCCTCCGACTGGCGCACCGGCCCGCGGCTCTGCACGAACTTCCAGCCGAAGCGACCCTTGATGCAGAGGTTGCCCGAAGTCACCGAGTGGTCCAGCGGCGAGGTGACCTTGACGATCTCGTTGCCCTGGACGTGGAGCTCGAGGTTGCAACCCACGCCGCAGTAGGGACAGATGGTGGTGGTGACTTCCTGCGCCGATTCGTCCCAGGTGCCGGCCGCCCGGCGGTCGAACTCGGTCTTGAACATCAGCGCCCCGGTGGGGCACACTCCGATGCAGTTGCCGCAATACACGCAGGCCGACTGGGGCAGAAGCACCGCGAACTCGGTCGAGATCCTCGCGTCGAACCCCCGTCCCGCCACCGTCAGGGCAAAGGTGTTCTGGGCATCCTTGCCGCACGCCTCGACGCACTTGTAGCAGAGGATGCACTTGCCGTAGTCGCGGATATAGAGGTCGTTGTCCAGCTTGACCGGCTGCGCCACGGTCGCACGGAATCCCGGCGCGACCGCCTCATGATGCCCCGGCCCGTGGCTGTCCCGCTCGCCGGCGGCGCTCGGCGGAGCAGGCGGGCCGTAGCGCTCGGGATCGGCCGCGTAATCGGCGAGCCACTCCGCCACCTCGGGCGTGGTCGAGAGGTCCACCGAAGATGCCAGGAACTCCAGCACCATCTTCCGGCTGTGGCGCACCCGCTCCGAATCGGTCTTCACCACCATTCCCGGTTCTACCTTCCGCGAGCAGCTCGGCACCAGCACCCGCGAACCCTCGACCTCCACCACGCACACCCGGCAGACGTTGACGGGATGAAGCGTGTCGAGATAGCACAGCGTCGGCACCTCGATGTCGGACTGGCGGCAGGCATCCAGAATGGTGCTGCCTTCCGGCACCGAGACCGGCCTGCCGTCGACGGTGATCTCGATGCGCTTCCGCAGCGGTTGGATGGGAATCAGTGCCGTCATGAGGCAGCCGCTTGCTCGAAAAGGCCGAGTCGCTTGATGGCCGACTCGACGGCGCCATAGGCGGTCTGGCCCAGTCCGCAGATCGACGCGTCCTTCATCGCCAGCCCGATCTCCTCCAGCAATGCCCGCTCCGTGGCCATGCCGCCCTTCGGCTTGCCGGCCAGGATCCGGTGCAGCGCCTCTTCCTGCCGCACCGTCCCCACCCGGCAGGGAACACACTGGCCGCACGATTCGTCGCGGAAGAAAGCGGCGATGCGGCGCAGGATGTCCACCAGGTCCACCTGGTCGTCGAACAGCATGACCACGCCCGAGCCCAGCGTACTGCCCGCCGCACGGGTGGCCTCGAAGGTGAGCGGCATGTCAATTTCCTCGGGCCGGATGAACCCGCCCGCGGCACCACCCAGCAACACCGCCCGGAGCTCGCGTCCGCCGGCCACGCCGCCGGCCAGCGCAATGAGGTCGCGCAGCGAGGTTCCATGCGCCACTTCATACACCCCGGGGCGTTGCACCGATCCCGACAGGCAGAACAACCGTGGCCCGGTCGAGACACCGCTGCCGGTCTCGGCGTACTTCGCGCCGCCCACGCGCAGGATCTCGAGTACGTTGATCAGGGTCTCGACGTTGTTGACGACCGTGGGCTTGCCGAAGAGTCCCGCTTCGACCGGGAAGGGCGGCTTGTTTCGCGGCTCGCCCCGATAACCCTCGATCGAGTTGAAGATCGCCGTCTCTTCCCCGCAGATGTACGCCCCGGCGCCGACCCGCAGCTCGATGTCGAATTTCACGCCCAGCCCATGCACCGACTCGCCCAGCATGCCGTTCGAGCGCGCCTCCTCAATCGCGTGCTGCAACCGTTCGCGCGCCAGCGGATACTCGCCCCGGAGATAGATGTAGCCCTTCTCGGCACCGGTCGCGTACCCCGCGATAGTCATCGCCTCGATCACGCTGAACGGGTCGCCTTCCATCACCACCCGGTCCTTGAACGTACCCGGCTCCGATTCGTCTGCGTTGGCAATGATGTACCGCTCGGTCTCGGCCTGCTGCGCCACCGCGTCCCACTTCCTGCCGGTGGGGAACGCGGCGCCGCCGCGCCCGGCCAGCCGAGCGTCGGTTACTTCCTTGCGCACCCCTTCGGGACCCAGGTGCGCCGCCTTCGCCAGCGACTTGTACCCATCGTGGGCCCGATAGTCCTCGAAGCTCGACGGATCGACGATCCCGATCCGCCGCAGCAGCCCGAGATCCAGGCTGCCCGCCTGCGGCAGCGGGAGGTGGGGCAGCTTCGCTGGCGCGTGGTCGCCCGCCAGCACCCTGGCGACTGACGCGGCCGTGGCTCCGCCGAAGAGCAGCTCTACCGGCTCCGGGCCCGCCTCCGTGAGGAAGGCGGCCGGTGCCTGCTCGCACAGGCCCAGGCAGGGACTGCGAAGCCAGCCGCTCTTGCCGACATTCTTCTCGAGTTCGTCGCAGAGGCGGTCCGCGCCGCGGGTGCGGCACGCGATGTCGTCGCAGACATGGACGACTCGCGGCGGGCGCGGCGTTGTGGAGAGCAGCGCATAGAAGGTGGCGACGCCGTAGGCGTCAGCCGGAGGAATGGTCAGCCGCTCGCAGATGTAGTTGAGGCCACCCTCGCTGATCCAGCCCACCCGTAACTGCAGCGCGCGCAACGCCGGCAGCAGCAGGTGCCGCTGGTCTCGCGCTGCATGCCCGCCCGCCGCGCTATGATGATCGGTCGCGGTGCGTTCTCCCCCAGTCCATCCGCCTGCCTCCGAACCAAGAAGCTGGTCAATGGCGTCGCGCTCTTCGGCGATCGGTTCGGCGTCGAGGAGATGAAGGTCCACGGCTCAGGCTATCGAGGCGGTGACGGTGGCTTCGACCGGATCAATCCGCACTGCGCACGCCTTGAACTCGGCGGTGCCCGACTTCGGGTCCGTGGCGTCGATGGTGAGCAGGTTGGTGCGCACGTCGTCCTGGAAATGGAAGGTCATGAACACCAGTCCGGGCCTGAGGCTGTGGTCGATTCGCACCGGGGCGGTCACGCTGCCTCGCCGTGACGAGATGCGCACACGCTCGCCATCGGCGAAGCCGAGGCGGGCCACGTCCTCGGGCGACATGTCCACCGATTCGCCGCGCCGGAGCGGGGAAGTGTAGCCACTGGACTGAACCCCGGTGTTGTAGGAGTCGAGCCGCCGACCGGTGGTGAGCTGGAACGGATATTCGTCGTCCGGCATCTCAACCGGCATCTCGTGCTTCACCGCCATGAATGGCGCCGGCGGGCCACCGCGCGGCTCGGCCCAGAGCCGCGAGTGCAGGAACAGCTCGCCTGGATGATTCTCGTCGTAGCAGGGCCACTGCAGCCCGCCTTCCTTTTCCAGCCGCTCGTAACTCATTCCCGCAAACATAGGTGCGAGGGTCCGCAGCTCGTTCCAGAGCTCCTCGGCGGTCGGGTGCCCCCAATCGTAGCCCAGGCGCTGGGCGATTTCGGCGATGATCCACATGTCGTCGCGGGCGTCGAACGGCGGATCCAGCGCCTTGCGCACCCGCTGTACCCGGCGCTCGCTGTTGGTGACGGTGCCTTCCGCTTCGCACCAGCTGGCCGAGGCCGGCAGCACCACGGTGGCCAGCTCCGCCGTCCGGGTGAGGAAGATGTCCTGCACCACCAGGTGGTCGAGGCCGCGAATCAGGCGTTCGGCGCGGCCCTGGTCGGCTTCAGAGCGCGCCGGGTTCTCGCCGATGGCATAGACCGCGCGGATCTCGCCATGCTCCATCGCCTCGAACATCTCCGAGAGATTCTTGCCGTACTCCGGCTTCAGCGTGGTGTTCCACGCGCGCTCGAACCGCTGGCGCACGTCGGCGTCGGTGGTCCAGTCCTGGAACCCGACCAGCCGGTTGGGAATCGCGCCCATGTCGCCGCCACCCTGCACGTTGTTCTGGCCCCGGAGGGGGCTGAGGCCCGAGCCGTAGCGCCCCATGTGGCCGGTCAGCAGCGACAGGTTGATCAGGGCGAAGACGTTGTCGGTCCCGTTGTGGTGCTCGGTGATGCCGAGGGTCCAGCAGATCACGGCACGTCCGGCGCGGGCGTAGGTCAGCGCAGCGCGCTCGATCACCTCGGCCGGGACGCCGGTGATCCGCTCCGCCACATCGAGCGGGAACTGCTCCACCTCCTGGCGATATTCCTCGTAGCCGGTCGTCGCCCGCCGGATGAACTCCTCGTTGGCGAGACCGGCGTGGATGATCACCCGAGCCATCGCATGAGCAAGGGCGATGTCGGTGCCCACATGGAGGCCGAGCCAGTCGTCGGCCCACTGGGCCGAGGCCGTGCGGCGCGGATCCACGGCAAAGAGCTTCGCGCCGCGGTGGAGCGCCTTCAGGACATGATGGAAGAAGATCGGGTGGTTTTCCCGGGCGTTCGCTCCCCAGAGGAAGATGACGTCGGTCTCTTCCACCTCGCGGTAGGAGGTCGTCCCCCCACCGGCACCAAACACCGTCGCCAGACCGACGACGCTAGGAGCGTGTCACGTTCGGTTGCAGCTGTCGATGTTGTGGGTGCCGAACGCAACCCGCGTGAGCTTCGCGGCCAGGTAGTTCATCTCGTTGCTGGCCTTGGAGCAGCTCATGGTCGCGAGAGCATCGCCTCCGTGCTGATCCTTCGCCTTCCGGAACCCCTCGGCGGCGCGATCGAGCGCGGCCTCCCAGGAGGCGGGACGGAGGACTCCACCCTCGCGAACGAGCGGCTGGGTGAGGCGAGTGAGTGGCTGGGACATGGGGCACTCCCGGGTGAGACAAATGCTTGCAGGGCGGTGTTTCAGTATATGGGCGGGTGAAGGGGGGCGGCAAGGGGAGGATTGCGAAGCTGGACAATGAGATGCATATGTGTGCCATGGCGAATGACATCGGGAGGGTCCGAGTGGTGCTGGTCGCCGCAGCCCTTGCATTCACTGCCGCCTGCGCGCGTCGGACGGCGTCGCCTGCCCGCGATGCATCTGGTCCGGCACGATTGATGACGCCCCAGGAACTCACCGCCGTCCCGGCCGACGCACCGGACTTGCGTGCCGCTTACGGGGTGGACTCAGGCCAGTTCGGCGAACTGCGCGTGCCCGCCGGCAGCGGCCCGCATCCGCTGGCAATTCTCATTCACGGCGGCTGCTTCAAGGCAGCCTACGCATCGTACAGCGACCTCGCGCTCATGGCAGATGCGCTGAAGGAAAGCGGAATCGCGACCTGGAACGTGGAGTACCGGAGGCTGGGCCAGCCGGGGGGAGGATGGCCGGGAACCTATTTGGACATCGGCCGCGCCATCGACCACGTCCGCGAGCTTGCCGGCGAGCACCGCCTCGATCTGGGTCGGGTGGTACTGGTTGGGCACTCGGCGGGTGGGCACCTGGCGATGTGGGCGGCCGCCCGCTCCCGCCTCCCGGCAGCAAGTCCCCTGCACACCGCCGCCCCGCTTCCGGTCAGGGGAGTCATCGACCTGGCGGGCCCGGTGGACATGACGGCAAACATCCCGGGGTATCAGTCCCTTTGCCGAGATTCCGTGATCACGTCGCTGCTGGGCGGCACACCGGCCGAGGCGCCCGAGCGCTATGCGCAGGTCTCTGCTATCAAACTGGTGCCCCTTGGAATTCCGCAGCTCATCGTCCTGGGGGAGCACGAAGACTTCGTGCCTCGGCAGTTTGCCGAGGCGTACGTTGATGCTGCGGCGCGAGCCGGTGACGAGGTGCGCCTCCTGGTGATTCCCGGTGTTGGGCACTTCGAGCCTGCCAGCCCGCGCGCAGCAACCTGGCCTCAGGTCAGGTCGGCGATCCGCGCGCTGCTGGACGGGCGGTTGCCATAGCTGGTTACTCTGTGTCGCCGGGCGATGCTCCGCTCTTCGACGTATTCAGCAGGGAGGCGCCGATGGCCGTGACGTCGAGATCAAGGAGGTCGTGATGGCAGGGATACAGCTGGGCATCTGTGCGCTTGTCCTCCTTGCAACCGTTGCCTGCGGCGGAGACGCTGCAAAGGCCGA
>DASTUF010000111.1:0-4037 GCA_035759745.1 Gemmatimonadales bacterium | reverse complement strand
GTAATCCCCAGTCCCCGCAGCAGGTACATCCCGCTGAACAGCAGTCCTGCCACCGCCCGGAACACGAAGCTGCCGGTTTCGAACGGATCGCCGTAGGGGCCGATGTAGTGAAACGCAGAGAAGATCAGGGCGCCGAGCACGGCGGCACTGATGCCGCTGGCGGTAGGTGACCATCCCAGGAGCCGACGTCCGCCCCAGGCCAGCGCCCCCACCAGCACCACCCGGAACAGCAGTTCCTCGTAGATCCCCGCACCCAGCGACACCACCAGCCTGGTAGGCAGGTCGAGCGCCACGCCGGTGCCCTGCGCCAGCAAGGTGGCCTGCGCGAGCCAGGCGGCCTTGCCGAGGAGCAGTGCGGTGAGGGTGCCGGCCACCAAACCGAACACCAGCCCGCCCACCACCGACTCCGCTCCCATGCCGAGAAAAATGCCCGGCTGCAGCCCACCCCGATTGCGCCGAAGGTCCCGCACCACCAGGGTCGCGCCGAGAGCCAGCAGCAGCAGGTCGAACGCCAGCAGCCCGCGGTGGCCGCCGAGGGTCAGGAAGAGACTTTTGAGCAGGACGTCGGCGCCGTTGCGGACGCCGGCGATGGCGTCACCCGACAACGCAAACGCTGCCGCCTCGTAGAGCACGAGGAGCGGCAGCGCGAAGAGCAGGCTGTAGCGGGGAGCGCGAGCGAGGCGCCAGTAGTCCTGGCGGGGCGGCACCACAGCGTCAGGGGCCGGTGACGACGCCCTCGACCGTCACCGATCGTGGCACGACCAGCCCGGCAGTCAGGATGGTGAAGATCACGTCGGTGACGCTGCTCCGCACCTTGATGCGGACGTTGCTGATGGCCTGGCCATCGAGCAGCTGGCCCGCCAGCGCCCGCTCCACCGATGGCGACCGGAACTTCATCAGCCCCCAGAAGCCGTGCACCGAGTGGGTCGTGACCGAGAACGCCTCGCCGGTGGGTTGCTGGCCCGCGTCACTGGCGAGCGATGCCGGCACGCCCAGGGTCGTGGCATCGAAGGTCTGGGCGCAACCGGCGATGAACAGGACGAGCGCGGCGGCGAGAGCGCGCCGCAGGGTGGTGGCGATCAAAGCCCCGGCACCCGGAAGGTGTAGTGGAGGCCGGCGGCGAAAATGCCGGGCTTGTCGCCGTCGGCGTTGATCCAGTCGTAGGCAGCGTGGATCCCCAGCCCGGTGATGAAGTTGAGCTCGACCCCGGCGCTCGCCGCGAACCGGGTGTCGGTCTCACTCGCGCCGTCGAGGCTGGTGCGGGTGATGTCCACCCGCGGGGCAATCCACGGCTTGATGGCCATGGCCGGATTCGGGATGGTGAATGCGAATCCGACGCCGGCCGGGAAGCGCCACACATTGACGTCGCAATTCCCCGGCGGCACGCAGGAGAACTCGGGTGCACTGTAGCCGGCGCCCGCCTGCAGCGTGACGCTGAGCGGAATGAGCGGGCCGCCGAAGACCTTCACGTTGGCGGTGGCACCGGCCGAGAAGAACTCGTCGCCCAGATCGGGGGCCACTCTAGATACGGTGGCCGTGGCGCCGAAGCCGCCGAAGCCGACCTTGCCGGTGGCGCCCGCGGCCCAACCGCCGCCGCCGGCGTCGTTGGCAAAGCCGGCGTCGAGCGCGAGCCCGATCCCGGTGGGCAGGCCGCTGTTGGTGACCGGCAGGCCGAAGGCTTGGGCCGAGACCGGCGAGGCTCCAGCTATCATGAGCGCCGCAACCGCGGCGCCCGCAAGCATGCGATTCATGCGATCCCCCTTGTAGCGGCCCTACCGGATAATGGCGAAACCGATCGAGACGCCGTCGCCGTCGCCCAGCGCGCCCGCCACCCGGATGTCGAGGTTGCGGGTGAACTTGATGTCCACGCCGAGCCCGAGCGTGAAGTTCAGATCATCGTCCGAGTCGCTGCCCAGCACGGGGGTCAGCACCGGATGCACGTAGGGCACGAAGCTGGTTTCGCTGCCCTCCAGCAGCACCCGGCGACCGAGCGAAATGCCGATCGGCAGGAACACGACCGTGCCGCCGTCGATCACGGTTCCGACACCGAGCGTCAGCGCGCCGTCGAGCGGGAAGCTCTCGCTGCTGTTGACCACCCGGGTCCGGGCATCGGCGCCCAGCAGGAAGCCACCTTCATCCACCGCGCCATCGCCGAATGACATGTAGCCCGCCCGAAGACCCACGTCCCACGGGCCGCGGCCGTAGCCGTAGAAGCCCTCGAGCGCCCACTCGTAGCCCTCACCATCGGAGAAGCTCGCGCCGATCTCGCTGGTGGTGAAGGTGCGGTACGGCGACTTGAAGACCGGGGTGCCGGTTTCCTGAGCCGCCAATGGTGCGGCGAGCGCCAGCGCGGCCGCCGCCGTGATTCCAACGATCAGTTTACGCATGGTTCTCGTCTCCCTGGACGTGCTCCGCGACTACCCGCACCTGGTCGTCCACCACCTGCAGGAAGCCGCCGCGGACCGCGAACCGCCGGGCGCCACCGTCCTGCCGGACCACCAGGGTGCCTTCACCGAGGAGCGTCATGAATGGGGCGTGGTGCGGCAGGATGCCGACCTCGCCATCATGGGCGGGGACCACGACCGCGTCCGCCGGCCCATCAAAAACGGCCGCTTCAGGCGAGATGACCGTCACGTGCATCAGGCGCTCGCCAGCTTCTTCGCCTTTTCCACCGCTTCGTCGATCGAGCCCACCATGTAGAACGCCTGCTCGGGCAGCTCGTCGAACTCACCGGAGAGCACCCGCTCGAAGCTCACGATGGTGTCCTCGAGCTTGACATACTTGCCGGGGAACCCGGTGAACTGCTCCGCCACGTGGAACGGCTGCGACAGGAAGCGCTGCACCCGCCGCGCCCGCGCCACCACCAGCTTGTCCTCTTCCGACAGCTCATCCATGCCTAGAATGGCGATGATGTCCTGCAGCGCCTTGTACCGCTGCAGGGTGCGCTGCACCCCGATGGCCACGTTGTAGTGGCGCTCACCGAGGAACTGCGGATCGAGGATCCGGCTCGAGCTGTCAAGCGGATCCACGGCAGGATAAATACCCAGTTCCGAAATCGCGCGCGAGAGCACCACCGTCGCGTCGAGGTGGGCGAACGCGGTGGCCGGCGCCGGGTCGGTCAGGTCGTCGGCCGGCACATAAATCGCCTGCACCGACGTGATCGAGCCCTTCCTGGTCGACGTGATGCGCTCCTGCAGGTCGCCCATCTCGGTGGCCAGCGTGGGCTGGTATCCCACCGCGCTCGGCATCCGCCCCAGCAGCGCCGACACTTCGGAGCCGGCCTGGGTGAACCGGAAGATGTTGTCGATGAAGAGCAGCACGTCCTGCCCCTCGATATCCCGGAAGTACTCGGCCACGGTGAGGCCGCTCAGCCCCACCCGGAGCCGCGCGCCCGGCGGCTCGTTCATCTGGCCGTAGATCAGCGCCACCGAGTCGAGGATGCCCGCTTCCTGGAACTCGAGGTAGAGGTCGTTGCCCTCGCGGGTCCGCTCACCCACGCCGCAGAAGACTGACCGGCCGCCATGGCCCTTCTGCACGTTGTTGATGAGCTCCTGGATGACCACCGTCTTGCCCACCCCGGCGCCGCCGAAGAGGCCGATCTTGCCGCCCTTCACGAATGGCGCGATCAGGTCGATGACCTTGATGCCGGTCTCGAAGATCTCGGTCTTGGGCTCGAGATCCACGAACTTCGGCGTGGGCCGGTGAATCGGCCAGCGCTCGACGTCCGCGGGAATCGCCTCGCCGCCGTCCACCGGCTCGCCCAGCACGTTCAGGATCCGGCCCAGCGGCACGTTGCCCACCGGCACCGTGATGGGACCGCCGGTGTCGATGACGTCCACGCCCCGCATCAGCCCGTCGGTGCTGCTCATGGCCACCGCGCGGACCTGGTTTTGCCCGATGTGCTGCTGCACCTCGGCGGTGACGTGGAGATCGCCCGAACGGATCTCGACCGCGTTGTAGATCTCGGGCAGGTGCTCCGGCTCGAACTCGATGTCGAGCACCGGGCCGATCACCTGGATCACCTTGCCGATGTTGTG
>DASTUF010000110.1:0-4885 GCA_035759745.1 Gemmatimonadales bacterium | reverse complement strand
CAGTCGTTTGACGAGCCCGGCCTTGCGAAGGAAGGCAGTTTCAAGGCAGCCGAGGTGCGCTATACAGACGCTGACCAGGTCAAGCCACGCGACCTCAAGCGCTGGCTGGGGAAGGCGCGCGGGATCCAGTGGGACTACAAGAACATCGTGAAGCGGAAGGGGAAGCTGGAGCGGCTGACGTAGTGCACGCATCCTGGCCTGCGCCAGCGAGCGAATGGGCCTCAAGTCACATCTTTCATTCCTCACCCCCGGATCTGCCATTCATGCGCCAGACCCCAAGCCAGACCCTCGCTGCTGCGCTCCTCCTTGCCATCGCCTGCGGTGCTCCGTCTGAATCCTCTGACGGGGCCGAGCTTCGCATCATCTCTTCGGTGCCGGCCCCGGATACAATAGAGACTGCCGTCGCTGACCCGCTCGAAGCCATGCTTGTTGATCGATCGGGAGATCCGATGGCTGGCGTGGAGATTCGTTGGTCGACGGACGGCGGTGTTTGGTTCGCCCGGCAGCCTGGTTCCCCCTTCGCCGACTCGGCTCTCGATACGACGGATGCCGGGGGCCTCACTTCCATCTTCGTGTACCGAGGTTCACGCTCTGGTCCGGCCACGATCCGGGTTCGCGCCGAATCGGCAAGCGAAGGTGATAGCCTCACGCTCCAGATCGCGGCGGGCAATCCCGCCTCCGTGCAGGCGTTACCTGCCGACACCACACTCCGGGTCGGAGCGGGTATCCGGCTTCGAGCGACTGTCCGCGACCGGGCAGGGAACCCGCGAGGCGATATTGCGGCCCTGCACGCGGTGGCCGGTGCAGCGGCCATCACACTCACCGACTACGACTCGCTCGGCGCCCAGCAGACTGCGCGTGCGGCCGTCGAGGCATCGTTTGATGGGTTGGCCGATACGGCGTGGATCAGCGTCGTACCCAACGGTTCCATCGCCGCATTCCGGACGTCGGCGAACACTGGTGGGCGTGACGAGTTGGCGGTGTTCGACACCGACGGCCGCAATTGGCAAACCATTTGGCAGTCGCCGTTCCACTCCTTCTACGAGGCAGCGCTGGCGTGGCATCCGTCGGGAGACGCTATGGCCTTTGTTGACGTGATCCACCCACCTAACCGTCAGATCTACCGCATCGACCTCCAGGGCGTCGTAACAGAGGCAATAAGTCCTACCGAATCGCAGCCGGGTAACTTGGCGCCGCAGTACTCTTCCGACGGTGCGTGGCTTCACTACACTGGGGTCGACAATCCGGGCACTGGCGGCACCGCGCTCTACCGCAAGTCGGTCGATGGCCAGGTGGAGCAAGTCGTCTTTCCGGGCTCGATTTACACTACGGACACCGAGGGCTCGCCGTCGCCCGACGGGGGTCGCATCGCATTCGTGACCGATCGCCCGGACTTGGCCTCAACGCGCGCTGATCTGGCCATATACACCGTGGCGGATGATGCAATCCAGCTCATAGGGATTCCAGCGCGCACGCCTCGCTGGTCTCCGACCGGGGATGTCGTTGCGTTCGTCCGAGATGGGCAGATCTGGATGGTGAACGCGGATGGGTCGGATCCGCGCCTGCTGGCGACGGAAACAATGCCTTACTTGCCAGGACTCAGCTGGAGTCCGGACGGGTCATGGATTGCCGCGGCAACCGAAGACGGAGTACGAATGGTCGAGGCGGCGACCGGGTTGATACTGCCGCTGGCTTTTACTCAGGGTTTTGCGTCTCCGGCGTGGCACCCGTAGCAGGCAGGTTGCGATGGTGAGGCTGCGCCATGTCTCATGAGCGGGCTGCACTGGTCCGGGGCGTCGCAATTATCGCTACGTCGATCCCACGCAGCCTTGGCGGCAGCGCTTGCGAGTCCCTGCTCTGGCGCAGGCCCCGGGGCAACCGTATTCTGCTGCATGCGCACTGAGAGTGGCTCCCTCCTCGCGCCGTATTCCTCTGCACGAATCTGGCTCAAGGTGTCCCTGGTGGTCTCCGGGGCTCTGGCCGGCGCCGTCTTCGGCCTGGCCCTGACGAAGCTCGGAAAGGTCATCGCTGGTGCGCCACAGGCCACGCTTGAGAATTACCTGTGGAATGCGGCCGTGTTCGGCGCGTTGGCTGGCCTCGTCAGCCCGCTCGTGTCCTGGTGGCTCTTGCGTCGCGTACCGCTGTGGCGCACAGTGGCGGAGCCGCTTGCATACGCCGTGGCGGGCGGAGTCATGGCGATCCTCGTCGGGGTTGGGGCGTTAATCCTCATCCTTCCGCCAGCCGGTCTGGTGTTCGGTTTTCTCCGCCTGCGCCACCGCTATCCGGAGCCCCGGCCGCGGCTCCCGAGTCCGCACGATGGCGAAGGCTGATGCCCGCGAACAGCCTTTCTGCGTGCGCGTGGCTGAAGCGCCATCCATAGTTCCGGCCGATATCCGTGCGGCAGCGGACCGCATCCGGCCGTACGTCCGACGCACCCCGCTGGAATATTCGTCGGCATTGAGCCAGCACGCCGGCGTCGACGTGTATCTCAAGATGGAATGCTGGCAGCTCACCGGAAGCTTCAAGCCGCGGATCTCCTTCAACAAACTCCTGACGCTCACGCCGGACGCGCGTGCGCGAGGAGTCATCGCATCGACGGCAGGTGGTCACGGGCTGGGGCTCTCGCACGCCGCGCGGACACTGGGCGTCACCGCGCACATCTACCTGCCGCGCAACGCCGATGACGGCAAGGTCATGGCGATGCGCCGCAATGGAGCCATGCTCACCTTCTTCGAGAGCGTGGAGGAGGCACGAGGGGCGGCTTTGACCGAGGCGGCACGATCGAGGCTCATATTCATCTCGGCGTACAACGACGCTGACATCATCGCGGGTGGCGGCACTGTGGGGCTCGAGATTGTCGAGGACCTGCCGGATGTGGCGACGCTGGTGACCGGCATCGGTGGTGGCGGGCTGATCAGCGGCTGCGCCATTGCGATCGGTGCAGAGCGGCCGAGGCTCGATGTCCGGGGGGTGCAGCCGGAAAACAGCGCGGTGCTGGCGCGCTGGGTGGAGGCGGGGAAGCCGGTCGATGTGGCATGGGAGCCGTCGATTGCGGACGGGCTGGGGGCGTTGATCGAGGCCGACAGCATCACCTTCCCGCTGGTGCAGCGGCATGCGGGGCGGATGGAGCTGGTGAGCGAGGACGAAATCCGCGGGGCGATGGCGTGGGCGCTGGAGCAGCACCAGCTGGTGCTGGAGCCGTCGGGGGCAGCTCCTATCGCGGCCCTGCTCAGGCAGTCGGCGGACGCTGGCCCGGGTGGTGAGCACCCGCGACCAATAGCGGGGCCGGTAGCGGTGATCCTGACGGGCCGAAACATCGGGCGGGCGCGGTTCGAGGAGCTGATCCGGGGGTTCTAGCTGGGGCTACAGCAGGCGTTGCTCCGCAGCGGCGAGGCGTCTGACGGACCGTGCGGGCGGCGCGGACGGCGCGGGCGGCGAAGGTGGCGCAGGTGGCGCGCGGCTGGAAAGTGGGCAGCATGCCGGTCGGTGAGATCGCGATGCTGCTCGCGTTTTCTGGGTAGCAGGGAGTTTGCGGGCCGGCAGTAGAGTGTGGGATGAAGGTCAACCCTCCCTCCCCCTCCGCGCAGTCTAAGCCGCCCCTGCTGGCGCTGCTGCGGGCAAAGCTCCGGCTGGGCCACTATAGCTTGCGAACGGAGCAGGCTTACCGCGGCTGGGTCGTCCGGTATGTGCGCTATCACGACCTGCGCCATCCGGCCGAGCTGGGGGAGCATGAGGTATTGGCGTTCCTGCACGACCTGGCTGAGCGCAAGCGGGTGGCGTCATCGACGCAGGTGCAGGCGCTTGCTGCGCTGCAGTTCCTGTATCGCGACGTGCTGAACCAGCCGTTGGAGCTGGAGGGCAGGATCCCGCGGGGGCGAACGCCGAGCCGGGTTCCTACGGTGCTCACCCGGGACGAGGTGGCGCGGGTGCTCGAGCACCTCCATGGCAATTATTGGTTGATCGGGGAACTTCTCTACGGCAGCGGGCTGAGGCTGCTCGAAGGACTGTCGTTGAGGGTGAAGGACCTGGACCTGGCCCGGCGGGAGATCCGGGTGCGGCGTGGGAAGGGGGAGCGCGATCGGGTCACAGTCTTGCCGGAGCGGATCCTGGATCGGCTCGCGGCGCACCTGGTCGAGGTGCGGAAGCGCCATGTTCGCGACTTGGCGCAGGGCGCGGGGAGCGTGGCGCTTCCGGGGGCGCTGGCGCGGAAGTATCCGAAGGCGGCACGCACCTGGCCCTGGCAGTGGGTTTTTCCGGCCAGCCGATTGTATCAGGACACCGAGGCGGGGGAGTGGCGGCGGCATCACATCCACGCGAGCGCGATGCAGCGGGCGATGATCGAGGCGGTAAAGCGGTCGGGGATCGGCAAGCGGGCGAGTTGCCACACGTTTCGGCATTCCTTCGCAACTCATCTGCTGGAAGGCGGTTACGACATCCGGACAGTGCAGGAGCTGTTGGGCCACCGCGATGTGGCGACGACCATGCGGTACACGCATGTGCTGAATCGCGGGGCGCTGGGGGTCCGCAGCCCGGCGGACCAGCTGGCCCGGTGAAAACCTTTGCAGTATTTCCGTCTTAGAGAGAAAGCCGTATCATGTCAAAGAGCTCGCCGCGGCGCTCCGGCCGGGGCCCAGCGAGTCCAATGGGCATTAGGCCGCGCAATGTACCTTGGGGTCAGCTGCGTCGCACTTCACCTTAAGCGCCACACTGTGGCATGCGAACACTCGGATGGTTGACCGGTCAGGGAGGTGGTCCAGCGGGGGAGCGCTTCTGCTTACGCTGCTCACCATCGCGGCGCCACCGAGTCTCTTCGGTCAAGGCGTGTTGGTTCGCTTCCCGGCTCCCGCTCCGTCGGCGCTACTGTTGACCGAGATCGGAATAATGC
>DASTUF010000109.1:0-19295 GCA_035759745.1 Gemmatimonadales bacterium | reverse complement strand
GAAGTCGCCCCGCCGCACCGCCGTCAGCAGCGCCAGCAGCTCGCCGGAGTCGATCGTATCCGATCCATCGTCCGCTGCCACCGCGGCCAGCTGCAGCACCCGGGTCTTCTCACTTCGCCGGATCCTGCCCTTCCCGCCGCCAGCATTCCTGTTATCGGCCATTATTCCCTCTCGCGCTGCGATTGGTTCAAACCCCTTCGCGCTCTTCGTCTCTTCGTGGTAATCAGCCGCACTGGTGGCTCATGCCGTCGCCGACCTGACCTTGGACCGATCCAGGAGCCGGCGAACGGATTCCAGCAACGCTTCAGGCGCGAACGGCTTCGACAGGAACGGCGCCCCCACGGCCATGAGCCCGCGCTCCACCACATCGTCACCGGTGTATCCCGAGATGAACAGGATCGGCAGCTCCCGCGACCTCTCCCGCAGCCGCTGCGCCAGTTCCCGCCCGCCCATCCCCGGCATCGCCACGTCGGTCACCACCAGGTCAATGCCCTCCCCCCGCTCCTCGAATACTGCCAGCGCCTCCTCCCCACCTCGCGCCTCGAGCACCGAGTACCCGTGCTCCCGGAGCGCTCGGCCCGTGAGCGAACGCACCATCTCCTCGTCCTCCACCAGCAGCACCAGTTCGGAGCCTCGTTGCACCGGCCTCCGCCGCCCGCCCGAGACCCGGGTCACCGCTTCCAGCGAGCGCGGGAGGTACACCTTGAACACCGTTCCCTCGCCCGGCTCGCTGTACGCGAAGATGAACCCGTTGCTCTGCTTCACGATGCCGTACGCCGTGGAGAGCCCCAGCCCCGTCCCCTGTCCCACCGGCTTCGTGGTGAAGAACGGCTCGAACACCCGGCTGAGCGTCGCCCCGTCCATGCCCGCACCGCGGTCACTCACCGCCAGCATCACGAACTCACCCTCCGGCATCACCAGTTCGGGATGCCGCACCACCTGGTCTTCCTCGAATCGTGCCAGTGCCGTCTCGAGCACAATGCGGCCGCCCAGAGGCATCGCGTCGCGCGCGTTGAGCACCAGGTTGAGCACCACCTGCTCCACCTGGCCCGGGTCGGCGTAGCAGCGGCACGAGTCCGCCGAAAGCCGCTCGCCGATGTCGTGGCCCTCGCCTACCGAGCGCCGCAGCATCGGCAGCAGGTCGCGCACCGTGTCGTTGAGGTCGATCGTGCGGGGATGCAGCACCTGCTGCCGGCTGAACGCCAGCAGCTGCCGGGTGACATCCGCCGCCCGCCCCGCCGCCTTGACGATCTCGTGCACGTCCGCCGCGCGGGGATCGGAGTGCTCCAGGCTCTGCAGCAGGAAGTCGCCGAACCCGAGGATTGCGGTCATCATGTTGTTCACTTCGTGGGCGACGCCCCCCGCCAGCCGCCCCGTCGCCTGCATCCGCTCCGCCCGGCGCAGCTGCTCGTCCACCTTCCGCCGCTCGGTGATGTCCGCTGCGGTGATGCAGACCCCGATCGGCCGTCCGCCGTCCACCACCACCGGCGCGAACGACACCTCGAAGGTGGCACCGCCGCTATCCTGATCCCCCGGGCTGCGCTCGATGGTCACCCGCTGCCCGCCCAGCGCCGCCGTGAGCGCCCGCTCGTCCAGCAGCGCCAGCTCCCTCGCGCGACTGCCCACTCCGATCCGCCCGCCGCAAATAGCCTCGCACCGCGCCGCCGACGCGTTGTACAGCCGTACCCGCCCCTCCATGTCGAGCAGGATCAGCGCCTGGCCGGTGCTGTCGAAGATCGTCCTGAGATCGGCCTCGGAGCGCCGGAGCGCCGCCTGGGTCCGCTCCTGCTCTCCCCGTTCCCGTTCCCGCTCCAGCGCCGACAGCAGCGCCGGCCCGATCCGCGCCAGGTTGCTCTTGAGCAGGTAGTCGGTGGCCCCCGCCTTCATGCACTGGACCGCGGTTTCCTCGTTGATCGAGCCGGTGACGATGATGAACGGCACCGTGGCGGCCCACGCCCGGGCCAGCTCCATCGCGCGCATGCCGTCGAACTGGGGAAGGGTGAAATCGGAGAGGATGATGTCGGGACGGAACTCCGCCAGCGCCGAGACGAACGCATCGCGCTCATCTACCCGGCGGAGATCACAACTGATCTTGGCGCGCTCCAGCTCGTATTCGATCAGCTCGGCGTCCATGGGGACGTCTTCGAGCAGCAGGACACGCAAGGCCGTGCTGGTCATCTATATCACTCGGCGGGCCACTGGCCCGCGCGCCAGTTGTGGGGGGTACTCCCTCCAAGATTGGCCCGCGGCGGGGGCCTGTCAAACCGGCGCCCTGAGCGCGGCGAAGGGGCCAACCTGGCCGTGAGCGGCAAGGCGCGCGCCCTGCCGCCGAGCCGCCGAGCCGCCTAGTTTTGTCCCATGTCCTCCATCACAGTCGAAAAGACCGCCGAAGACCTCGCGTCCCGGTCCCTCCGCGTCACCGTCCCGGTCGACCGCGTCGAGGAGGCCGAGGCCCGCGCGCTCAAGTACTACGCCAAGCGGGCCCGCCTCCCGGGCTTCCGCCAGGGCAAGGCCCCCGAAGCCGTCGTCCGGCGGCGTTTCGGCGATGCCATCCGCCAGACCGTCCTCGAGGAAGTCGTCCGCGAGGGCTGGGAAGAGGCCAAAACCGCCGAATCCCTCGAGCCCGTGGCCGAGCCCAGCATCCGGAACCTCAAGTTCGAGGCGGGGAGCCCCATCGAGTTCGACCTCCTGGTCGAGGTCCGGCCCAGCCTCAAGCTCGCCCGCACCGGGGGCTTCACCCTCACCCGCCAGGTCCGGCCCGTCACCGACGAGGCCGTCGAGGAGCAGCTCCAGGCCCTCCGGGAGCAGAAGGCCACCTGGCTGCCCGTGGTTGGCGTCAGGCCCACCGCGGGCCAGATGGTGCGGGTCGAGGTGACCTCCCTGGAGCTGGATGGCGAAGTCCCCCCCGAGCCCCAATCACACGAGGTGGTACTCGGTGAGCAGCAGGCGGTCCCGGCGCTGGAGGAGCTCATCATGTCACTCGAGCCGGGCCAGACCACCGAGGGAGTTGTTTCCATCCCCGCCGGTCCCTCTGCCGACCCGACCGCTCCAGCCACCGAGCCGCCGAGCCGCCGAGTACGTGTCTCGCTGCAGGAAGTCAAAAGGAAGGAACTGCCTCCGGTGGACGATGCCCTCGCCCGCGAAGTCGGCGAGTTCGACTCGCTCGACGCGCTCAAGGAGACCATCCGCACCGATCTTGGCAGTGACGCCGTGCGCGAGGCCGACAGCTCGCTGCGGGAGCAGCTCCTCGCCGAGCTCGCATCCGCCAACGACGTCCCCGCGCCGGAGTCACTGGTCCACCGGGTGATGCACGCCTACGCCCACGCGTACGGCATCCCCGAGGAGCAGCACCACGCCTTCGAGAGCCAGTTCCACGGCATCGCCGAGTCCACCGTCCGTCGCGACCTGATCCTGGGCGCCGTGGTGGAGCAGGAGCAGCTTGCCGCCACCGAGGCCGACGTGGATGCCAAGGTCGCCGAGATGGCGTCCGCGAGAGGTGTGGAGACCGGCCAGCTCTACGCGTCACTCCAGAAGGCCAATCGCCTGCCCGAACTCGAGCGGGCGCTCACCGAGGAGAAGGCCTTCGCCTGGCTCCTCGCGCAATCCACTGTGAACGAGGTTTCCGCGTGACGATGGCGACGATTTATCCGCCCTACATCATCGAGCGGTCCAGCCGCGGCGAGCGCACCTATGACATCTTCTCGCGCCTGCTCATGGACCGGATTGTCTTCCTCGGTGCGCCGATCAACGACGACGTCTCCAACATCATCATCGCCCAGCTGCTCTTTCTCGAGGCCGACAATCCCGAGAAGGACATCTATCTGTACTTGAATTCTCCCGGTGGCGTGGTCTCGTCCGGGCTCGCCATCTACGACACCATGCAGCACCTCCGGGCCCCCATCAACACCATCTGCATGGGCATGGCCGCATCGATGGCGTCGTTCCTGCTTGCTGCGGGAACCGCGGGAAAGCGCAGCGCCCTGCCCCACAGCCGGATCATGATCCACCAGCCGTCGGGCGGCACCCAGGGCACCGCGGCGGACATCGAGATCCAGGCCCGCGAGATCCTCTATCTGCGGTCCAAGCTCAACGAACTGTATTCCCAGCACACCGGCCAGCCGATCGAGACCATCGAGCGGGACATGGACCGGGATCGCTTCATGAGCGCCGACGAGGCCAAGGCCTATGGCCTTATCGACAGCGTATTTACGCCCCGCCGGGAGCTGATCCCCAAGGGTTGACGCACAGCCGGCAGGGGGGCCACCTTTCGGGTGGCTCCCTTCTTGCTGGCCATAGGCCCTACGCCTCAAGCCCTACGCCCTAGGCCCCATGTCAACAGACAAGCACCTGCGCTGCTCGTTCTGCGGAAAGTCCAAGGACAGCGTCCGGAAGTTCATCTCCGGGCCGTCCGTGTACATCTGCAACGAATGCATCACCCTCTGCAACGAGATTCTTGCCGAGGATGAAGAGCGCGAGGTAACCGAGAGCATCACCCAGGTCCCCACCCCCATGGAACTCAAGGAGGTGCTGGACCAGTACGTCATCGGGCAGGAAGAGGCCAAGCGGGCGCTGTCGGTGGCGGTGTACAACCACTACAAGCGCATCAATGCCCAGGGCGGTCGCGACAACGACGTCGAGCTCGACAAGTCCAACATTCTGCTGATCGGCCCGACCGGCACCGGCAAGACCCTGCTGGCCCAGACCCTCGCCCGCATTCTCGACGTTCCCTTCACCATCGCTGACGCCACCACCCTCACCGAAGCCGGCTATGTAGGCGAGGATGTCGAGAACATCCTCGTGCGGCTGCTCCAGGCCGGTGAGTTCAACGTCGCCGAGTGCGAGCGGGGCATCGTCTACATCGACGAGATCGACAAGATCGCCCGCAAGAGCGAGAACCCCAGCATCACCCGGGATGTCTCCGGCGAGGGCGTGCAGCAGGCGCTGCTCAAGATTCTCGAGGGAACCGTGGCGAGCGTTCCGCCCCAGGGCGGCCGCAAGCATCCGCAGCAGGAATACATCCAGATCAACACCAAGGACATCCTGTTCATCTGCGGCGGTGCGTTCGACGGACTCGAGAAGATCATCGAGACCCGCACTGGCCGGCAGCTGATCGGCTTCGCGCCCACCGGGGCGGAGACCCGTGCCGAGGTCGATCCTCAGCACCCCTTCGCCGAGGTCGAGCCCGATGACCTCCTCCGGTTCGGGCTCATCCCCGAGTTGGTGGGCCGCCTCCCCGTGGTGGTGCCCCTCCAGGCGCTCGATGAGGAAGCCCTCGTCCGGATCCTGCTGGAGCCCCGGAACGCCCTCACCAAGCAATACAAGAAGCTCTTCGAGCTCGAGAGCGTCGGCCTCACCTTCGATCCCGAGGGCCTCCGCGCCGTCGCCCAGAAGGCGCTCAAGCGCGGCACCGGCGCCCGTGGGCTCCGGTCGATTCTCGAGACCATGATGACCGACATCATGTTCGACCTGCCCAGCCGGGATGACGTGCGCGAGGTCGTCATCACCCGCGAGGCCGTCACCGAAGGCACCCAGCCCCTCATAGTCACCGAGCGCGCCCGGACCAAGCGCGAGGCGTGACCAGCCCGCTCGCGGACCTGCCGATCACCTTCATCGGCAGCTTTCCCGATCCCGCAATCCAGCTCGATCCGCCCCTGCCCGAGTTTGCCTTTGCCGGCCGCTCCAATGTAGGCAAGTCCAGCCTGCTCAATGCCCTCACCGGCAAGCCCGGCCTGGCCCGGGTCTCGGGCACACCCGGCAAGACCGCCTTTCTCAACGTGTTCCGGGCGCCCGACCTCTATCTCGTCGATCTCCCGGGCTACGGGTATGCCCGCGCCTCCAAGACCGAGCGGCATCGCCTCTCGAAGCTGGTGGACGCCTACCTCAGCCGGCGCGACACCCTGGCCGGTATCGTCTGGTTGCTGGATATCAGGCGGGATCCCTCGGAGGACGACATAGCGCTGCAGGCCATGATGGCCCACAGTGGCAGGCCGGCCCTCGTGGTCCTGACCAAGATGGACAAGCTGACCCACTCCCAGGTCGCACCCCGCGTCCGCGCCCTTGCCGCTGCCCTGACACTGCACGAAGATCAGGTACAGCCTGTCAGCAGTCGCACTGGCGCCGGAATCGCCGACCTGGGCGAAAGCCTGCTCGCCGCCGCAAGGAGCTTCGCATGAAGGTGCTGTCGTTTGTGCTGGTCCTCTGCCCCATGCTGGCTGGCTGCGCCCGGGCCCAGGGGCGGACGGAAGTCCGCCCGCAAACCACCGCCGCCCCGGCCGACTCCTCGGCGCCGGTAGCCATGCCGACCCAGTACGGCACGCTTGACCAGAACGCCATCTCGATTCGGATGAGGAATGACGACATCGAGCTGCGCTTCGTGCCGCTCGACCCCAGGGTCACCGGCCTGCTGGCGGAAGATGGCGCCCGTGCGCTGCAGCAGCTCGTCGAACGCAGTCGCACCGCCATCGATTCGGCGGGCCGCGATGCCGGCGTCTCCAGCCCGGGCTTGGCGCTCGTCACTTTTTTCGGCTTGCGCGACGGCGTGCGCTTCGACGCCCAGCTGCTGACCGTCGAATCCAGTGGCCGCCTGCTGAGGCCCATGGCAGCGGTGCCCCTCACGCCGTCGTACGGAGCGGGCCAGCTCGCCGCGCGCCAGTCGGCGATGGCCATCTATCTGTACGACGAACCGCTCCCGGTCCTCGAGCCGTTCACGTTGACCTATGGCCCGATGACCAGCAGCGCCTGGCGCGACCGCCTGCCGATCCTCGACCGCGAGCGCGCCCGGGTCAATCGCTCGCGCTAGGGGTCAGGGATCAGGGGTCAGGGGTCAGGGGTTGGGGGTTCCGGGACGTCGCGGGAGAAATGTCGCGAAGCGACACGTGCCGAGCAGCGCCTCTTAGCCGCGTCAACAGCCGGCGCGACGGCGCCTCAACGGAGAGCTCATGCCAGTACAACCCCTCAAGCAAATCGGCCTGCCCGACTCGACCGAGTTCGTCGCCAAAAAGTGGCTGGGCGAACTCGACGAGCGGCTCGAGCACCCCGACACCTGGAACGACCTCACCCGCGAACTCCTCCTGTCGCTCTGGTATCCGGGCGTCACCGACTTCGCCGAGCGCGTCAGCGATCCCGGCGTGCCGGCGGCCCAGCAGCTGGCGCTCCTCTCGCTCGACCCGCGCAACGTCACCCTCGAGCCCGAGTACTACGCCGATGTCGATCCGGTGAAGTTTGCCCGGGTCAAGCCATTGCTGTGGCTCTGGTACTCCTTCGACCGGACCCCGTTCGCGGCCCAGAACGTCGACCTGCCCATTCGCTTCCGCCGGCTCCTGGCGCAGCGGATCTTTGCCAGCTGCGGGCGCAACTTCAAGTGCTTCCAGCACGTCGAGTTCTCGTTCGGATACAACCTCGAAGTCGGTGACGACGTCGTCGTGCACCGGCACGTCCTGCTCGACGACCGCGGGGGCATCCGGCTGGGCCATCGCGTCAGCATTTCCGACTACGCCAACATCTACAGCCACACCCACAGCATCGTGGACCAGAAGGACGTCACCAGCGTGAACACCGTGCTGGAGGACGACGTCCGCATCACCTACCACGCCACCGTGCTCGCCGGCGTGCGGGTCGGGCGCAACGGCATGGTGGGCGCGGTCGCCGTCGCCACCAAGGACGTCCGCGCGTGGCATGTCAATGTGGGTATTCCCGCCAAGTCCGTCCGGGTCAAGCCCAACGCGCCTCCGGACGCGTACGTCACGGAGCGGATCGCACGCCGACCCGCTGGGGAGGGCGGCTGAAGCGCCGCAGCCGCCGCCGCGGCATTCCGCCGGTGGTGCTCGCCGTGGCCATCGGGCTCTCCCTTGCTGCCATCGAACTCCTCGTCGTCACCACCGTCGGGCTCTCCCGGTGGTGGCTCCTCCTGGTTCCGCTCTCCGCCGGGTTCGGCGTGCTGGTTGTCGAGCAGCGCGCGCTCCACCGGAAACTCGAGGCCACCGAAAAGCAGCGCGACGACGCCAGCGCCGAGCTCGAGCGCCGGATCTCCGAGATCTTCTCCCTGCGCGAGCTCGGCTACGTCCTCTCCGAATCGCTCCAGCAGGAACGCATAGTCGAGCAGGTGGCCCGCTATGCCTCGCGCTTCCTCCGCGCCGACGGCGTCATGGCGGTGCTGGTGGACGACCGCAACGAGATCGTCGTGGCTGCCGCGGAGGGCACCCTCGCCGGGCAGAAGGGCCGGCGGGTGCCTGTCGTGGACGTCTCGCTGGTCACAGCGGCGATTGAGCGCGGCCGTATCGAGGTGGATCAGCGGAGGACCGGCGACGGCGTGAGGGTGCTCGCCGATATCAAGACCGAGAACGCCGCCGTGGTGCCGCTGACCGTCCGCGGTGAGCGCATCGGTGCCCTCGCGGTGGTGGATCGCCAGGGCGGCGCCTTCACCACCGAGGACCTCTGGCTTCTCTCCGCGGTGGCTACCAATGCATCGGTCGTGCTCGCCAACAGCCGGCTCTTCGCCCTGGCCGAGCGCGGGCGGGAGGAGTGGGAGACCGCCTTCGACTCCCTGCGCGAGGGACTCGCATTGGTGGACCACGGCGGGAGGATCCAGCGCGCCAATCGCGCCCTGGGCGCGCTGTCGAACGAGCCGCCGGCCGCGCTCATCGGCCGCGACTTCGTCAGTCTCATCCTCCCGGATTCCACCGCGCTCGCCGACACCATGAGCGAGGCCCAGGCCGGCAACCGCCCTGCTCCGCTCGCGCTCGCCCGCGAACGCGATGAGCGCCTGCTGCGGCTCACCCTCACGCCGCTGAGCGGCACCGCGGGCGCCCGTGCCGTCATTGCGCTGGTCGAGGACGTCACCGAACAGCGCGCCCTCGAGGCCCAGGTCATCCAGGCCGAGAAAATGGCCGCCATCGGCCAGCTGGTGTCCGGTGTCGCGCACGAGCTCAACAATCCGCTCACGTCCATCGCCGGCCTCAGCGAGCTGCTCCTCGACACCGGTCAGCTCGCGCCGGCCGTGCGCGAGCACCTGCGCATCATCAGCGACCAGTCCGAACGCGCCGGCCGCATCGTCCGCAACCTCCTGACCTTTGCGCGGCGCGGCGAGCCGGTGAAGCTGATAGTGGACCTCAACGATGTAGCCAGCCGGACCGCGGCGCTCATCTCGTATGAACTGCGGCTGCGCGATGTCCAGCTGAAGCAGGTCCTTGCCAGCCACCCGGTCGAGGCGCTCGGCGATCCCTTCGAGCTGCAGCAGGTGCTGCTCAACCTCATGACCAACGCCATCCATGCCATGAAGGACCTCCCCGAGGATCGGACTCGGATCCTTTGCGTGGAGTCCGCGGTCGAGCAGGACCGCGCGGTCGTGCGCGTGCGTGACACCGGTGATGGCATCCCCACCCAGCACGTCTCGCGCCTGTTCACGCCCTTCTTCACTACCAAGCCCGCCGGTGAGGGCACCGGCCTCGGCCTCCCCGTGAGCTATGGCATCGCCCGCGCCCACGGCGGAGCGCTCACCTACGCTTCACCGCCCGAGGGCGGCGCCGAGTTCACCCTGGCGCTCCCCCATGCCGCGCCTGCCCAGTCGTCCGGCGCGGCCGCTCGTCGCATTCTGGTCGCGGATAGTGACGCCTCGGTGCACCGCCTCGTCAGTGCGCTGGTGGCGCCTGCCGGGCACGCGGTGGATGTCGCCCGTCTCGGCGGTGAAGCGCTGCAGCTGTCCGGCGAACACGAGTATCACCTCGTGATCGCCGACGCGACGCTCATGCTTGAAGGGGATGTTCCGGTACTGGAAGGTGTCCTGGCCCGCCGCCCCGACTGGGGCCCGCGGATGGTGTCACTGGGGCAGCGCGTCGGCACCAACCCCGCCCCGCGCCACTTGTCAAAGCCCCTCGACGTCCGCCAGCTTCGCGCCGCGATCGACGACGTACTCGGCGTAGGGCAAAAGGCGTAGGGCGTAAGGCAAAAACCCTACGCCCTAGGCCCCACGCCCCACGCCCTACGCCCAACTTCAGTATCCCGCTGCCCTCGCCGACCTCCACGGCTCCACCACGATCCCGTCTCCCAGCCGCGCCCGCGTAGCATCGGCCGACGCTGCAGCCCAGTAATTCCCGCCCGCATCCAGCGAGTCGGCCCGGATCCACGCCAGCATCGCACGCAGGAACACGTTGTCGCGCAGCTCCACGTCCGACGACGCCGAGTCCGCCACCAGCGCCTCGCCCACGCCGTCGAACACGTTGTCCCGGATCCTGCTGCCGGTGGTCTGGGAGAGCACGATCGCCTGCCCCAGCCGCGCAAACGTGTTGTCGTCGATCCTCGTGTCTCGGCTGGGGCTGTTCCCCCCCCCAGACTGAGGTGCGAACAAGCGCACCCCCAGCTGTCCCCCCACGATCGTGTTGCCCGCGATCACGTTGTCTGCCCCGTGCTCGATCGCGATCGCGGCCGAGCGTGTCCCCAGGATGGTGTTGCCCCGCACCGTCGTCCCTGAGGAATAGCCCAGCCAGAAGCCGTAGTCCGAGCTGTCGGCCCGGTTGTCCAGGAACGTGTTGCCCCAGCTGAACGTGGACTCGAAGGCGTTGTGGTACGAATGCGACGCGTCGTTCCGGACCACCAGGTTGCCGATCGACGGCGTCACGTATGGCCGGTGCCCGCTCAGGAAGAAGCCGTCCCCCGAATAGCTCAGGTCGTTGTCCGCGATCAGGTTCGAGTCGCTCGATTCGCGCAGCAGGATCCCCGCCGAGTCACAGCCTCGGCGATATCGCTCGCTCTCGCACCGCACGTTGTGGTGCGCGGCATTCCGGATGATCGTGTTGCCCGACGAGCGCCAGAGGTGGATGCCCCAGCCGGAGTTGTTGGAGACGTCGTTGTCCGCGATGAAGCTTCCCCGCGCCTCGAACAGACCGATCCCGTTCTGCGCCGAGTTGGCGGTGATGCCGCGAACCTCGACCCGGTCGGTGCCCTTGAGATAGAGCGCCGAGCCGTAGAGCTCGAACGTGTCGGGACGGAAGATGTCCAGCCAGTCACGCTCGTCGTAGGCCTGTGGGGTAGAGTGCAGCGCCTGCGCCCTCGAGCCCGAGAGATCCGCGTTCAGGACCCGGTGCCCGCTGCCACCTTCGATCCGGATACCGAAGCGATAGCCGCTGATTCGCCCGCCAACGATAGTCGCCCCCTCGGCGCCCCGCACCAGCAACCCGATCCCGCGGAACTCGTGCGCCAGCGTGTCACCGCTCAGGAGCGTCACACCGGTCAGGTCCAGCTGCGTGCCCGTGCCGGCCACCACGATCACCCCCTGCTCCGCCGAATCCGCGATCCGGTACCGCCCCGGGCAGATCTGCGCCTCACCCCGCACCACCGTCCCCGGCTTGGTGAGTTTGATGCACGCCGTCGCCGTTGACGACGACGCTGCCGCCAGCACGAACAGCGCGCCCAACGGCACGGCGGCGAGGAGAGCGATTCGTTTCATTGGATCAACCGTAGTCGGGGAACTCCGGGTGAGAAATGTCGCGAAGCGACAGGTGCCGAGCAGTGGCTCTCAGCCCCGTGAACTCCCGCCGAGCCGCCGGAAGGAGACTCGTGGTGAGCATCCGCCTTCACCGTAGCCGCAGTTCGTCATCCATCGCCCCCGCATCGCCGCCGGCAAGCAGCCGCCCCGCGTCCTCGAGTGCCCGCGCCATCCTGGGCCACGACGCCCGCCGACGCGCCGCCTCCAGCGGCAGCCACATCGCGGCGTCATGCTCCTCGCTCAGCATCACGTCGGCCTCGGCGGAAACCATGGCGGCAAACACCGGCACCAGCGACACCTCGTCGGAACGATGCCGGTAGAACATCTCCACTCGGCTCAGGTTGTACAGACGCTCGGGCACCAGCCCCGTCTCCTCACCCAGCTCGCGCAACGCCGTGGCCACCGGATCCTCGCCCTCGTCCACCTTGCCGTGCACCCCTTCCCACGAGCCAGGCGACCGCCCGCCCGCAGCCCGCCGCAGCATGAGGCACTCCAGTCCAGCGTCGCCCAACCGAAGGACAAGCACGTCAACCAGGGCTACGCGAATGCTAGCCAATGCTACCCAATCTTGGCGCGCCACTCGTGCTGTCGCTCACGACGGCGCGACCGCGGTGGCCCGAAAGCGGTCTGTCCCTGCCTCCAGCGGCGCGCCAGAGGGAGCGACAGTGCGAGTGTCGCAAGCGAAGCAGCGACAGTGCGAGTGGCGCATGCGACGGAGGCTCAAGAAGCAGGTTTCCGCCGCGCGAGCAAGGCGTCGAGTCGCGCCGCCAGCGCACGGGCCCGGAACGGCTTCTGCAGGAAGTCGTCGGCGCCAAGCTCGAACACCTTGACCTCGTTGTCCTCATCCCCCTTCGCGGTCAGCACCATCACCAGCAGGTCCGCCGTCTGCGGCCGCGAACGCAGCTGCTGCAGCACGCTGTACCCGTCCAGCCTCGGCAGGTTCAGGTCGAGGATCAGCGCGTCGGGCGCCACCCGGTCCACCTGGTCCAGCGCCTGGACCCCGTCCACCGCCTCGGCGACACGATAGCCCTCGCGTTCCAGCAGGTCCCGGATCACCAGCCGCAGACTATCCTCGTCTTCCACCAGCAGCACCGTGCCCTTCCCCTCGGGCGCTGCGACTGGCGCCACCGCTTCGCCCGCGCCGTCTTCCAGCAGGTCGAAGCCCAGCAGCGCATCATCCTCACGCACCGCAACCTGCCCCGCTCGCGCCTCACGCCCCGCGCCTCGCGCCTCACGCCCCGCATCTCGCGACTCTCGACTCTTGACTGTCGGAGCCGAAGGCTCCGACGGCACTTCGGTCACTCGCAGCAGTTCATCGATCGTCGTGTGCCCCGCCGCGACGTGTCGCAGGCCGCTCTCGAACAGGTTGCGCATGCCGGCGCCCCGGGCCTGTGCCCGCAGCTTGTCCGCCGTGGCACCTTCACCCACCAGCGCCTCGAGCTCCCGCGACATCACCATCGTTTCGACGATGGCCAGCCGTCCCCGGTAGCCGGTGGACGCGCAGTCCGCGCAGCCCACCGCACGGTACAGCTTCGCGTCGTTGCCCAGGTAGCGCCGCAGCTTCTCCGGAACCACGACGCCCTCGGTCGTCCGGCAGTTGAGGCACAGCCGCCGCAGCAGCCGCTGCGCGATGATCCCGCGCAGCGCCGAAGCCAGCTTGTACGACTCCACCCCGATGTCCACCAGGCGCGTCACCGCGTTGGCCGCGTCGTTGGTGTGGAGCGTGCTCAGCACCAGGTGGCCGGTCAGCGACGCCTGCACCGCGATCTGCGCCGTTTCCGCGTCGCGGATTTCGCCCACCAGCACCACGTCGGGATCCTGCCGCAGGATCGACCGCAGCGCCGTCGCGAAGGTCAGGCCCGACTTCTCCTGCACCTGCACCTGCACGATGTTCTCGCCCAGCTTGTACTCCACCGGGTCTTCCACGGTGACGATGTTGACCCCTTCGCTCTGCACCAGCTTCAGGGCCGAGTACAGCGTGGTCGTCTTGCCCGAACCCGTCGGGCCCGTCACCAGCAGGATGCCTTCCTTGGCATCCAGCAGCGACGTCACCAGCTGCCGCTCGTCGTCGAACAGACCCAGCGACGTGAGGTCGAGGATCGTCTCGCCGGTGTTCAGGATCCGGATGACCACCTTCTCGCCCGTGGCCGACGGCAGCGAGGAGACCCGCAGGTCCACCGGCTGTCCATTCACCGACACCCGCGCCCGGCCGTCCTGTGGTCGGCGCCGGTCCGCGATGTCCAGCCCCGACATGATCTTGAGCCGCGAAATCAGCGGGATCCCGGCCGAGCGCGGGACCTTCATGACTTGCCGCAGCACGCCATCGATCCGGTAACGCACCGCCACGCCGCCCTCGATCGGCTCCACGTGGACGTCGCTCGCGCGGCTCGCGATCCCGTCCGCCAGCATCATGTCCACCAGCCGGACGATAGGTGCGTGGCTCGCCTCCTCCGCCGAAGCGCCGATGTCGTCGCTCTCGTCCTCCAGCTGCTCCACCGAGGCGCCGCGATCCAGCCCGCCCAGCAGCTTGGCCACCGCATCCTCGCTGGGGAAGAGCACGCTCAGCCCCTCCCGGATCTGCGACGGGCTCGCCAGGTGCAGCCGCACGTCGCGGCCGCTGGCAAAGGCCAGCCCCTTCTCGGCGTCGAGATCGAAGGGATTGAAGGTGGCGACGTCGAGATGGGAATCGGAGATGCGGAACGGCAGGACATTGAACCGGCGCGCCACCGACTCACTGATCACGTCGGTGACGGCCTGGGCTGGCGCGCCCGGAGGCAGCACCGGCATCCGGAACCGCGCCGCCGCCGCCTCGAGCACCTGGTCATCGGTCAGCAGCCGCCGCTTGACCACCGCTTCCCAGAGCGAGCTGCCCGCCGGTGTCCCCGCGCGCAGCGACGCCAGCGAGTCCGCCGGCAACAGGGGTTCCAGCGTCGGCGCCAGCCATTCATCAGTGAAATGCATGCCCCATCCCGGTTCAGATAGCCAACCCTAAAACTACCACCCTACCTCTCACTTCTCACTTCTCACTCTCCACTTCCCACTTCCCACTTCCCACTTCCCACTTCCCACTAGTTGTTAGAGCGCTCCCCACCACTCCCGGTTGATGTCGACCGTGAAGCCGATCTCCCCGGTACGCAGCGCCACCCCCGCTTCCACCCGGATCAGCTGCATGAACAGCTCCAGCGCCACCCCCGCCACCGGCCTGAGCCCGTCTGACTCCGTCCACGGCACGAGCCGTCCAGCCGCCGAGCCGTCCAGCTGCCCGTCAATCCGTCCACCCGTCCATCCTGCCGCGAAGAACGGCGCCACCGTCATCTCCCGCCCCGTCGACGCAAACGACCCCAGCGGGATCGCCGGTACCGGCGCCTGGAACCGCCATTCGACGCGCCCCAGCGCCATGTGCCTGCCGCCGAACGCCCGGAACGGCTCGCCCAGCAGCGTGCTTCGCCCACCCAGCACGAAGCTGCGGTAGTCGGGCAGCCCAGCACTCGCTGTGCCACCCCTGAGCGCCACAAGTAACTCGGATCCTCCTACCGGGTACTTCAGCTCCGCCTCTACGGTCGCTCGGAGGTAGTCGGTGGGTCCGGTTCCGCCCTCGAGCGCCACCGAGCCCGTCACGTCGCCCGTGGTGGCCACCCCGCCTCGTCCGCCCCGCTCCACCAGGAGCCTGCCAACCGAGTACGCCCCGTCGCCGCCCAGCGCCGGGTTGGGACGATAGGTGCCGTGCGCCGGCTGGTAGCGAAGCTCCATCGGCCTCGCGCGCTGCCGCGCTCCACTGAGTTCCACCGCGTGCCGCCCGCCCAGTCGCTGGCGCACCCCCAGCCGTGCCTCATCCAGCAGGTAGTAGTCGCCATAGTCCTGGCCGAATTCCTGGGCCAGGATCGAGTTGAGCGCCGGCGCGATCACCGGCGTGTCTCCCACATCCGTCACCGCCCGCCGGGCCAGCGCCGAGATCTGCGTCGCGCCCTGCCCCAGCCTCAACTCCAGCCCGCCGGTCACCCGTTCGTCCGAAGTGCCGATGCCGATCGCCGGGCGCAGCTGGACCCGGTTGCGTCCCAGCCCGATGACGGCGCGAGCACCCAGCGCCAGTCCCTGCACCCGGTTCACCTTCACCAGGTCGCTCACACCGCCGCCACCGATCCGCGAACTCGGCAGCCCGCTCAGCAGCGTCGCACCCGCGATCCGCTCCACATCCGCGCGCAATGCCGCCATCTCTTCGGCCTCGAGCGGGCGGCTCACCCCCTGCACCGCTTCGTCGATAGGCTCGTGGAACAGCGAGTCCGGCCCACCCGGCTGCCGCAGCCCCGCGATGCTGAAGCCGGTGAAGAGCTGGTCCGGCAGGGGCACGTTGAACTCGTAGTCGCCGATTTCCCAGCGCCCCCGGATGATCCCCCGCGCCGGGAAGTCCAGCCAGCTGAACCGCCGCCGGATCTCGATCGACTGACGCCACGGCAGCCAGTAGCGCCCATCCCAGTTGGCGCTCTCCAGCGTGATCGAGATGTCTTCCAGTTGCGAATCGAGGTATGACGCCGGCGTGAAGCTGAAGCGGAACCGTACCAGTTGCGATGTGGCCACATCGAGGAACAGCGTCCCCACCACCCTCGGTGCGCCGAAGTCCTTCGGCCGCACCGAGAGTGCCCTGAGCCGCACCGTGCCACCTGCTCCCTGCACCGTCAGCGAGTCGGTGAGCGCGAAGTCGTACAGGTCCAGCCCCCGGGCCGAAAGGGGATGCGGCACATCCCGCACCTCATCGCCTTCGCCGATCCGGATCTGCTCCCCGAAGTTGTTGGTGACGATGCCGAGATGATCGCGGTGGTAGCTGATGTCGGTGGGCAGGTAATTCCCGTCGCGCCAGCCGATCACCACCTGCTTGCTCTGGTTCGGGGCGCGCCAATACACTTCCACCACCAGCTGGTCCGCCTTCACCAGGCGGGGCGGCTCGCGCAGTCCCTCCTCGCCCACCTGCGCCTGGAAGAAGACGAACCCGCGGGCTGTCGTGTGGTAGCTGGTGAGCGACGAGTCCGCCAGCGCGCGGTCCCGTGCCGCAGCACCGCTCCGAGCCAGGTCGAGCGCCGCGGCCGAATTCCAGTCCTGGGCGTCCAGCAGCGTCGCCCCGGCCAGCACTCCCGGCAACAGCAAACTCAGCGAGCGGAGGATCAGTGGGCGCAGCGTCATTGGGCGGAATATTCGGGGGTGCGGTGAGCAGGGCAAGCTCGGCGAAACGCGGCATCATCCTGTCCTGTTGCATCCTGCTGCTGGCGGCCTGCGGCGGCAGGCGCCGGGCCGAGCCCGCGCCCCTCCCGGGCGAGAGCGGCACCACCCTCGGCACCCTGCCGGCCGCCGCGGTCCTGGAACTCGAAGTCGCCGGTGCCCAGCCTTCCGATACCACAGTCACCGCTCAGGCCGGGGTGCCCCGCACCGTGGTGGTGCGGCACGGATTCCCCGACAACGCCGTGTTCGCCGAAGTCCGCTTCGACTCGCTCGCATTCGCCGGCGGCTCCGATGTCACCATCAGCGTCCGCCCGCTCCCCGGTCTCTATGGCGTCACCATCGAGACCAGCCGCGCCTTCACCAGTGCCCAGCTCACCTTTCACTACGCGGTTCACTTCCTCGCCCCCGCCGAGGCCCGCGTGACCCACGGCAGCAACATCGCCTTCGAGCGCACTCTCGCCATCGGCCGGCTCGAGGCGGAACAGGTTGCCTTCATGACATCGCACCGACCCGGCACTGACCTCCTGCGCGCCACGATCAGCCAGCCCGGCACCTACCTCGTCGCGGCGCCGCGGTGATGCTGAGCCTCGAGCAGTTCCGGACGCTCGCGTGCCCGGGAGCGGTCGTGCCGCTGGTCGCGGAACTGGTCCTCGATACGGTGACGCCCGTCGCTGCCTTCGCTCGGCTCCATCGCGGCGGCTTCGGCTTCCTGCTGGAATCGCTGGAGGGCGGCGAGCGCTGGGCCCGCTACACCTTCCTGGCCACAGAGCCCTCGGAAGCCTGGCGCTATCGCGGGAGCAAGGTGGAGCGCTGGACCCCGCTGGTCGGCTGGCAGTCTCAGCCGGGCGACGTGGCGCCGCTCGATCATCTCGCCGGCATCATGCGCCAGGCGGTGCCGGCAGTTGTGCCAGGGCTTCCCCGGTTCACCGGTGGCGCCGTGGGGTTTCTGGGCTACGACATCGTACGCTCGCTGGAGCAGCTTGGCAGCGGTCCGCCCGACGACCGGGATATTCCTGACGCGGTCGTGATGATCGCGGACACCGTGGTGGCGTTCGACAACCTCCACCACCGCGCCCTCATCATCGCCAACGTGCGGGTGGCGGAGGACCACGACCTCGACACTGCTTACGATAACGCCGTCCAGCACATAGCCGACTGGACCGAACGCCTCAACACGCCGACGGAACTCCCCCACCTCTCGCTCTCACATTCCGCTGAGGCGAAGCCTCCCGCTACGCCCGCGGCGTCCGCTGCACCGCAGGTGCCCGCTGAATCCTGGTTCGTCGATCATGTCGCCCAGCTCAAGGACCACATCCGCGCCGGAGACATCTTCCAGGCCGTCCTGTCGCGCCGATTCGAGGTCCCTGCTCCTGACCCGCTGCTGGCCTACCGCTACCTCCGCGCCCTCAACCCCGCGCCCTATTTGTTCCTGCTGCAGCTCGATGACTTCCACCTGGTGGGCAGCTCGCCCGAAGTGCTGGTGCGGGTGGAGGACGACGTAGTGACCGTGCGTCCCATCGCTGGCACCCGCCCCCGTGGTGCCACCGAGGCGGAAGACCTCGCCCTCGAGCAGGAACTCCTCGCCGATCCCAAGGAGCGCGCCGAGCACCTGATGCTGGTGGATCTCGGACGCAACGACGTCGGCCATGTGTCAGCCTATGGTACTGTTGACGTCCCTGTCTTCATGACCATCGAGCGCTACTCGCACGTGATGCACATAGTGAGCGAAGTGCGCGGGAAGCTGGCGGAGGGCAGGACCGCGCTCGACGCGCTGGCCGCGGCCTTTCCCGCCGGCACCGTGTCCGGTGCACCCAAGGTCCGCGCCATGCAATTGATCGATGAGATGGAGCCAGTGCGCCGCGGACCCTACGCCGGGGCGATAGGTTACATAGGCTGGGGCGGGAAGAACCTCGACACCGCCATCGCCATTCGCACGGCCGTCATCAAGGGTGGCAAGGCGTGGGTCCAGGCCGGCGCGGGAATCGTGGCGGACTCGGTACCCGAGAATGAACTGAAGGAGACCGAAGCGAAAGCGCGCGCGGTGCTGATAGCGCTGCAGTTGGCGAGCGGCTGACGCCTGACCTGGGCCCCGCGAGCGCCGATGCCTCCCAAAGGCGGCGTGCTCGGCGGTGAGGCCCTACGCGATCTCAAACTGATCGACGACCGCTGGGCCTCACCGCAGGCCGAGCCGCCGGAGGGAGGCAGCGGTGCGAGCGACAAGGACACCAGGCGCTATCTACCTCATCGCTATACTACTGCTGTACCCTGTGCCCTTGGCACACGCCCAATCCCCCGCCGCCCGCGTCGCGCTTTCCCGCTACCTGACCGCCGACTCGACAACCGAGCCTTCGGTCGCGCTTGCAAGCGGCACTCGCGACGAAGCGATGCAGTCCCTCTGGCTCGGTGTCGAGCAGCTCAGGCTCGCCGGTACCGATGAAGGCCGCGCGCACCTCGACGCCGCCCAGGCTGCCTTCGACGAGGCGATCTTCCGCGCGCCCGACGACTGGCCCTGGCCCTGGTACGGCCTGGCGCTTGCCGACTTCGCGCTCGACGACTCCGGCTTCGTCGTCAAGCCATCTGTGCACCAACCTGCGGGCGTGTATTA
>DASTUF010000108.1:0-62435 GCA_035759745.1 Gemmatimonadales bacterium | reverse complement strand
GCTTCCAGGTGCCGACGCACTGGCCCTTCCGCCGAGCCGCCGAGCCGCCGAGCCGACGATGACGGGTGGCGTCCGCATCGCCATCGAGGACCTCGACGGCTGCGCCCGATTCCATGCAGCGGTTATTCGCGGCGTTGCCGTGGGTCCGTCGCCCGAATGGCTCAAGCGACGGCTCGAGTCCGTCGGCGTCCGCTCCATCAGCAACGTGGTGGACGCCACCAACCTGGCGATGCTGGAGCACGGCCAGCCGATGCACGCCTACGACCTCGCGCGCCTCGCCGGCCCGGAGATCGTGGTGCGTCGCGCGGCGGGTGGCGAGAAGCTCACTACGATCGACGGCGTTGAGCGTAAGCTGGCCGAGGGAACGGTCGCGATCTGCGACGCGAACGGCGTGATAGGTGCCGGCGGCGTGATGGGCGGCGCCAGCACCGAAGTGAGCGCCGGTACCACCGATGTGGTTCTCGAGTGCGCCTGGTTCCGCCCGTCGCGTATCCGCGCAGGCCGGACGGCGCTGGGACTTTCCACTGACGCCAGCCACCGCTTCGAGCGAGGCGTGGATCTGTGGGGCGCCGAGGAGGCGTTCCGCCGCTGCATCGCGCTGATCATCGCAACCGCCGGTGGCCGGCTCGACGGCGAGCCGCTCGATCTCTGGCCTCGGGTGACCCACCCGCCTCGCATCTTTCTCCGGCTCGACCGGGTGACCCAGGTACTGGGCGTGGAGCTGGACCAGAAGACCGTCGAGAAGCAGCTGGTGGCGATCGGCGCCACCTGTGTGGCAAAGCCCGAGGATCGCAGGATCGCGGTGGACGTGCCCGGCTGGCGCCCCGACCTCCAGGCGGAGATCGACCTGGTCGAGGAGGTCGCCCGCGTCTTTGGCTATGGCAACATCCCCGACGATTTGCGCGGCTTTCGGGTGGGCTCGACACCCGATGCCGCCGAGTGGACCGCCGCTGACCGCGTGCGCCAGCGGCTAATCGGCCTGGGTTTGCTGGAAGTCGTCACCTTGCCGCTGACGGCACCTGATGGGGCCACCGCGGTGCGGCTCCAGAACCCGCTGTCCAGCGAGGAGGGCGCGCTGCGTCGCCGGCTGCTGCCCTCGCTGGCGCGGCAGGCCGAACGCAACTGGGCAGCGCATGTCAGGGACGTCCGGCTCTGCGAGCTGGGTACCGTCTTCGAGCGCGTGGGTGATGGCGCACCGCGGGAGACCCAGGCCGTCGCCGCGGTACTGAGCGGCGCTCGCGCGCCGGGTCACTGGACTGGAGCCGCCTCGGACACCGACGCCTGGGACATCCGCGGAATGCTGGCGTCGGTGGTGGACGTGGCCGCGCCCGGCGCCACCATCGAATCGAGCGACACCGGATGGACCGTCCGGGACCGCGAGGGCAACGAGATAGGGAGTGCAGGACCGCTCGAAGCAGACCGGCCGGCATGGGCAGCGCCGCTCTTCGGGCTGGAGGTGGCCATCGATTCCCGGCCGCCGGCGGCGACGCGATACAGGCCGCTGCCGGTGACCCCCTCGTCCGAGCGCGATGTGACCCTGCTGGTGCCCGCCGGGGTGAGTGCCGCTGCGATTCGTGAGGCTTTGGGCGGGGCGGGCGTGAAGGTGCTAGAATCCGTTGCTGTAGTGAACGAATACCGCGGCCCGCGGGTGGATGCGGACCAGCGAAGCCTCACATTCCGGCTCACATTCCGTGCGTCCGACCGTACCTTGGAAGCAGCGGAAGTGGACCGGGCGGAGACTCGATTGCTGAAGGCGCTGGAGCAGGCAACCGGCGCCCGGCGGCGCGATCAATCGCGTACGGAGTGAACCAGGTGGCGTATACCTACGAACGTCCGGACCAGCGCGCGCTCGACGAACTCGAGACGCTGGTGCGTGCTCTGCTGGACGAGCTGGCCGGCTGGCGACGGCGCTCGCTCAAGTCCGAGGCGGAGCTGGCGGACCTGCGCGCGGCAGGCGGCCCCACCGGAGCCGATGCGTCGACCCTGCGGAAGCGGGTTGTGGAGCTCGAGACCGAGAACCAGGCACTGCGGCAGCGCACCGACGCGGCCCGGGAGCGGCTTCGCGGCATCCTCAGCCGCATTTCGTTCCTCGAAGAGCAGGCGGGAGGAGCGGCATGAACGCACGAAGCGCGGTTCGCGTGACCATCGGTGGCGAGGAGTACAGCGTCAAGTCCGAGCTGCCCCCCGAATACACCCGCGAAGTCGCCGCCTATCTCGACGCCGCGCTCCAGCGGGTGCGGGACAGCATGCCTTCGGTCGAGAGCCACAAGGCCGCGGTGCTCGCGGCCCTCGCCATCACCGACGAATTGTTCCAGGCGCGACGGGGTGATCGCGAGATTGCCGATCGCGTCGACGGCCTGGCCGCCGACGTGGCGCGCCTGCTGCCGCCGGCCAAGCGCGGGAAGCGGGGCGCGGCGTGACGTTTCCGGTCTGGGCCCTTGTGGCGGCGGCAGCGGTCGGGGCGCTCGCAGCCGCGCTGATCGCGCTGGCCTGGATCGGCAACCAGCGGCGCAAGGGCGAAGGGCTGATCGACGCGGCCCAGACCGAGGCGAGCGCGCTCAAGGCCGCCGCGGCGCGCGAGGCCGAGAAGCTCCGTCGCGACGCTGAAGCTGAATCCACTGCGCTGGTGCAGCGCCAGCGCGAGACCGCGGAGCAGGAGAGCAGGCGCCAGCGCGAGGAATCCGAGCGTCTGGAGCGCCGGACCGAGGATCGGGGTCGCGAGCTGGATCGACGCGCTGAGGAGCTGCGAGAGCGCGATCGCGAGCAGGCCGAACGCGACGACAAGCTCGGCGCCCGTGACCGGGAGCTGGGGGGACGCGAGAAGGAACTCCACGTGTTGGAGGAACAGGTCGCTTCCCGGCTGGAGCGCGTGGCGGGGTTGTCGGTCGCCGACGCGCGTCGGGAGATCCTGCAGCGGGTGGAGGACGAAGCCCGCGGCCAGGCGGCCGCGCTCGCGCGCGACATCAAGGAGGCCGCCCGCCGCAGCGCCGACAAGGACGCCCGCCGCATCATCTCGATGGCAGTGCAGCGGCTGGGCGCCGAGCACACCGCCGAGACCACCGTCAGCACCGTGACGCTTCCCAGTGACGAGATGAAGGGCCGCATCATCGGGCGCGAGGGGCGCAACATCCGCGCGTTCGAGCAGGCCACCGGCGTGGACGTCATCATCGACGACACGCCCGACACGGTCGTGGTGTCCTGCTTCGATCCTATCCGGCGGGAAACCGCGCGCCGGGCGCTGGAGCACCTGATCCAGGATGGGCGCATCCATCCCGGCCGGATCGAGGAAGTAGTGGTGAAGTGCGGCAAGGAGCTGGAGGAGCAGCTGGTCGAGCTGGGTGAGTCCGCGGCATTCGACACCGGCATCCACGGCTTGCATCCGGAGCTGATCAAGCTCATCGGCCGGATGCGCTACCGCACCTCCTATGGCCAGAACATTCTCGAGCATTCGAAGGAAGTAGCCTGGCTCGCGGGGATGATGGCGGCCGAGCTCAAGCTGGATGTGGCGCTGGCCAAGCGGGGCGGCCTGCTGCACGATGTCGGAAAGGTGCTGACCCACAACAGCGAAGGCACCCACGTCGAGCTGGGTGTGGACGTGGCCCGCCGCTTCGGGGAGTCGGCCGCGGTCATCAACTGCATCGAGGCCCACCACAACGACGTGCCGCACGACTCCGCCGAGTCGGTGCTGGTCCAGGCCGCCGACGCCATCTCGGGCTCGCGGCCCGGCGCCCGGCGCGAAGCGTTCGAGACCTACGTCAAGCGGCTCACCCGGCTGGAAGAGATCGCCGGCGGGTTCAACGGCGTGGAGAAGTGCAACGTGATCCAGGCCGGGCGTGAAGTGCGCGTCATCGTGACCCCCGATCGGGTGTCCGACGCCTCGGCGCTGGAGCTTTCCGAGTCGATCGCGAGGAAGATCGAGAACGAGCTGCAGTATCCCGGCCAGATCCGGGTGGTGGTGATTCGCGAAACTCGCGCGGTCGGGGTGGCGCGATGAGCGCGACGCTCCTCGACGGCGCCGCGCTCGCGAAGCAGATCCGGGCCGAAGTTGCGCTGGAGGTCGGCGCGATGTCGGGCCGCGTGAAGCCGGGCCTCGCGGTGGTAATCGTGGGCGAGGACCCCGCCAGCCAGGTCTATGTCCGCTCCAAGGGAAAGGCCACGATCGAGGCGGGGATGCACTCGGAGACCATCCAGTTTCCCGCGACCATCACCCAGGACGAACTGCTCGCCACGATCGACCGGCTCAACGCCGACGCCGCCATCCACGGCATCCTGGTCCAGCTCCCGCTGCCGAAGCACGTCGATGCCGAGGCGGTGCTGCTTCGGATCGATCCGCGGAAGGACGTGGATGGGTTCCATCCCATCAACGTCGGCCGCCTCTCGGCCGGGCATCAGTCCGCCTTCCGGCCCTGTACCCCCTACGGTGTGCAGCAGATGCTGGTGCGCCACGGCATCGAGACGAAAGGTGCCCACGCGGTGATCGTCGGACGCTCCAATATCGTCGGCAAGCCGATGGCGGCGCTCTTTCTGCTGGACCAGCCAGGTGGCAACGCCACCGTCACGGTGTGCCACTCGCGGTCAAAAGACCTGGGGGCGATCACCCGCACCGCGGACATCCTGGTCGTCGCCATCGGCAAGCCGGAGTTTGTCACTGCCGACATGGTGCGGCCCGGCACGGTGGTGATCGATGTGGGCATCAATCGCGTCGCCGATGCGTCGAAGCCCCGGGGCCACCGGCTGGTGGGCGACGTCGCATTCGAGCCGGTGCGCGAGATCGCTTCCGCCATCACGCCGGTGCCGGGCGGGGTGGGCCCGATGACCATCGCCATGCTGCTTCGCAACACGCTCCAGGCCGCGGAACAGCTCGCCTGAACCCGGCGCCTGCCGGCGTCCCGCACCCGTCATCATCATGGACCTGTTCACCGCCCCCGAGGGCGCACCGCCCGACGAGGTCGTCTCGGTTTCGGATGTCGCCCGCGCGGCGTCGCAGCTGCTCCGGCAGGGCATGCGCGACCTGTGGGTGCGGGGCGAGGTGACTCAGTACCAGGTCTGGAAGAGCGGCCACCACTACTTCACGCTGCGCGACACCTCCAGCCAGATGCGCTGCGTCCTCTGGCGCAATGACGTCCGGAAGTCGATGGCCGCGCTGGCCGACGGCACCGAGGTGTACGCCTTCGGCCGTGCGGGGCTGTGGGAGGAGAAGGCCGAGTTCCGCTTCACCGCCAAGCTCATCCTGCCCACCGCGGATATGGGCGCGGCCCAGCGCGAGCTCGAGCGAGTGAAGGCGGCGCTCCTGGCGGATGGATTACTGGATCCATCGCGCAAGAGAGGACTGCCGGCGTATCCTATGCGGATCGCCGTGGTGACCAGCATCGACAGCGCAGCCTTGCGCGACATCGTCAACGTTGCCCGCCGCCGCTGGCCGCTGGCGACGCTGCTGGTGGTTCCGGCCCGGGTACAGGGTGCCGACGCTCCCCAATCCATTGCCCGCGCGCTTGCTCTGGTCAACCAGCTCGACGCGATCGACCTTTGTGTGATGGGGCGGGGCGGTGGCGCGCGTGACGACCTCGCCGCTTTCAACACCGAAGTGGTGTGCCGAGCGCTCGCTGCGGTGAAGGTGCCGACCATCTCGGCGGTGGGGCACGAGACCGACATCTCGCTCACCGACCTCGTCGCGGACCAGCGCGCCGCGACACCATCCGCCGCGATGGAACTCGCCCTTCCCGACGCGAGGGCCGTGCGGCGCGAGCTGGATGACGCGGGCGTGCGCCTCGCGTCGCTGCTGTCTCGGCGCACCCGCCTCGCCGCCGAGCGGGTTGAGCGCTATGCTGACCGGTATCGCGCCGCCATCGAGGCGACCATCGTCCGCCGGCGCCACCAGCTGGAGCGCGCCGGGGCCACGCTCGATGCGCTGAGCCCGCTCAGGGTGCTCGAGCGCGGCTACGCCGTGGCCCAGGGGCCTGACGGCCGGGTGCTGGCGCGGCAAGCGGACTTCATCGCCGGACAGCCATTCCGGCTGCGGCTCGCCGACGGCCGGGTCGACGCCCGGGTGGAGGAGCAGGCATGACCAAGCCACGTGGAAAGCAGCCGCAGGCAGCCGCCCCGGACGCGGCTGACGCGAACGAGGAGACCCTGGACCAGGCGATCGCCAAGCTCGAGACGATCGTCCGTCAGCTCGAGGTCAACGACGTCGACCTCGACCGCGCGCTCGCGCTCTTCGAGGAAGGCGTGACTCGGCTTCGCGCCGCGCGCACGCGGCTGGAGCAGGCGGAGCTTCGGGTCCAGCAGGTGCTGGAGCAGGCAAGCGGTGTTCTGGGAACCGATGATCTCGACCTCTGATCCAGTCGCTTCGCTCCTGACCGAGGCGCGCGATCGAGCGGACCGGCGTCTCGACGCCTGGGCCACGCGCATCGCCGAACGGCAGGGCGGGGTCCTCGGGCAGGCGGTCGCGTATGCGCTGCGGAGCCCCGGCAAGCGGATCCGTGCGGCGCTCGCCCTCGCGTCCTATCGCTGGGCCGGCGGCACCCACGACGGCATCGACGGCGTTCTCGCCGCGCTCGAGACCGTGCATGCATACTCGCTGGTGCACGACGACTTGCCCTGCATGGACGATGATGACCTGCGGCGGGGCCGGCCAACCACCCACCGTGCCTTCGACGTCGAAACCGCAACCCGCGCCGGCTTCCTGCTGGTGCCGGTAGCCGCTGAGGTCCTGGCCGAGGCCGCCGGTGAGCTGGATCTCCCGCCCGCCGTTCTGGGCCAGATGGCGGCCGAGCTGTTCCGGGCCAGCGGTGTCGAGGGCATGGTCGGCGGCCAGTGGCTGGACCTCGAGGCCGAGGGTCGCGAACTCGGCATCGACGAGCTGGTTCAGGTGCACCGGGGCAAGACGGGAGCGCTGATTCGCGCATCCTGTCTGCTTGGAGGGCAGGCAGCCGCAGCGCCCGAGGCAACGCTTCTGGCGCTGTCCCGGTACGGCGAGCGGATCGGGCTGGCGTTCCAGATCGCCGACGACATGCTCGATTCGACCGGCACCAGCGAGACCCTGGGCAAGACCGCCGGGAAGGACCGCGAGGCCGCCAAGGCCACCTATGCGTCGGTACTGGGGCTGGAGGCCGCCGGCGCAGAGGCCGAGCGTCTCGCCGCGGAGGCCGTGGCCGCGCTCGACGGCGGTGCTGACGCCGAGACCCTGGCCGGACTGGCCCGCTATATTGTGAATCGGAGTTCCTGACTTCTTCCGGACGTATGCATGAGCCTGCTTGACCGCATTTCGGGTCCAGAGGACCTGAAGCAGTTGACTCGCGACCAGCTGCCCGCACTGGCCGAGGAAATCCGCAGCCGGCTGATCGACTGCTGCTCGCAGACCGGCGGCCACATAGGTGCCAGCCTCGGCGTGGTGGAGCTGTCCATCGCGCTGCTGCACGAATTCGACTCGCCCACCGACAAGATCGTCTGGGACGTCGGCCACCAGGCGTATGCCTGGAAGTTGCTCACCGGCCGCAACGAGCAGTTCCCTACGCTGCGGCAGGCCGGTGGCATCTCCGGATTCCTCAAGCGGACCGAGAGCCCCCACGACCAGTTCGGTGCCGGCCACGCGGGCACCGCGGTGAGCGCCGCGCTGGGCATGGCCACGGCGCGCGACCTCCAGGGTGGCAGCAACAAGGTGGTCGCGGTGCTGGGCGATGGTGCGCTGACCTGCGGCCTCTCGTATGAGGGGCTCAACAACGCCGGCCATTCCGACACCGACCTGATCGTCATCCTGAACGACAACGGCATGTCGATCTCGCCCAACGTAGGCGCGGTGAGCAAGATGCTCGGCGGCATTGTCGCCAATCCTCGCACCAACACCATGCGCGAGGCGGTGAAGGGCGTCACCCTCAAGCTGGGCGAGGTGTTTGGCGACAAGGTCGTGGACTTTGCCCGCAACGTCGAGGAGAGCGTCAAGAACCTCTGGTCGCCGGGGATGCTGTTCGAGGAGCTCGGCTTCCGCTACTTCGGGCCGATCGACGGTCATGACGTCGAGAAGGTTTGCGAGACGCTGGAGTTCGTTCGGAAGATGACCGGGCCCCGCCTGGTCCATGTCCTGACCCGGAAGGGGAAGGGATTCTCCTTCGCCGAAGCCAACAAGGAAAAGTGGCATGGCCTCGCGGCTTACGATCCGGAAACCGGTGAAGCGCGCAAGCCGGCCAGCGGCCCGCCGGCCTGGACCCAGGTCTTCGGCGAGGCCCTGACCCAGCTGGCGAAGGAAGACAAGCGCGTGGTGGCCATCACAGCCGCCATGCCGTCCGGCACCGGCACCAGCATTTTCCAGAAGACCCACCCGGACCGGTTCTTCGATGTAGGCATCGCAGAGGGGCACGCCGTTACCTTCGCGGCCGGCCTGGCGACGCAGGGCATCCGCCCCGTGTGCGCCATCTACAGCACGTTCCTGCAGCGGGCCTACGACAACATCATTCACGATGTCGCGGTCCAGCACCTGCCGGTCGTGTTCTGCATGGACCGCGCGGGGCTGGTGGGCGAGGACGGGCAGACCCACATGGGTCTCTACGACATTCCCTACCTGCTTGCGGTGCCGGGCATGACCGTCACCGCACCCAAGGACGGCGACGAGCTCACCGGGCTGCTGCGCACCGCGCTAACTCACGATGGACCCTTCGGTATCCGCTACCCCCGCGACAAGGCGCCCGCGGTACCGGCGGCACCGGCGTCGGTGCCGGCGGTGCCCTACGGCACCTGGGAGCTGCTCAGGCCGGGCCGCGACACGGCGCTGCTGGCGGTGGGGACCATGGTGCAGCCGGCGCTCGCCGCCGCGGAGCAACTGGCCGGCGAAGGCGTCGACTGTGCCGTGGTCAACTGCCGCTTCATCAAGCCGATGGACCAGGCCATGCTCGACGGCCTGGTGGCCTCGCACAAGGTGCTGGTGACTATCGAGGAAGGCACCATCGTCAACGGCTTTGGCGCGACTCTCAGCGAACGGCTGCAGACCACCAATCCGGAAATCCGGGTCGTCGCGCTGGGCGTGCCCGACCGCCTGATGGAGCAGGCTCCGCGGGGCGAGCAGCTGGCCAAGTTCGGCCTGACCTCCGACGGCATCGCCCGGCGGGTATCGGCGCTCCACCACGAGGAATCGCTCGAGGCGCGATGAACGTCGGCGTCGTCGGGAATCCCCGCTATACGGACCTCCGGTCCGTGCTCGCGGAACTGGTGCGTGAGGCCCCCGCGCGGGGCCTTTCGCTTTCCATCGAGCCGCGCCTGGCCGAGTTCTGGCCTGAAGAGCCGCCACCCGCTTTTGAACCCGCCGGTCTCGACGCGCTGCTGACGTTTGGCGGTGACGGTACGCTGCTGCGCGGTGCCCGCCTCCTCGACGGGGCCGAGGTGCCCATCCTGGGTGTCAACCTCGGCCGCGTCGGATTCCTTACTACCGCTTTGCGCCACGATCTCCCTCGTGCGCTGGACGCGCTCAGGGGCGAGGAGTACACCGTCGAGGCGCTGCAGTCGCTGGTCGCGGCGATCACCGCCAGCGACGGCACCACGCTGCACATGCGCCGGGCGCTCAACGATATAGTGGTGCACAAGAGCGGCGTGGCGCGCGTAGTCCGGATGAACGTGTTCATCGATGGGGTGAACATCGGGCCCTACAGCGCCGACGGACTGGTGGTGGCGACGCCGACCGGCTCCACTGCCTACTCGCTGTCTGCCGGTGGACCAGTCATCGTGCCTGGCGTCGAGGCGCTGGTGGTGACGCCGGTGTGCGCTCACACCCTCGCAGTGCGGCCGCTGGTGGTGCGTGCCACGGCGACGATCGTGGTCGAGCCGATGCCGGAATGGGCCGACGACGTGCTGGTGTCGTTCGACGGCCAGACCGGGTCGCCGCTCGGCGTTGGTGGACGGGTCGAGATCCGGCGCGCTGATCAACGCGTGAGACTGGTGCGGCTCGACGGCGTGTCGTGGTTTGCCCGGATGCGTCACAAGCTCCACTGGGGCGACCTCTCGGAGCGTGAAGCCCAGCGATGATCACCGAGCTGCGGGTGCGCGATCTCGCCACCATTTCCGATGTCACGCTGCCGCTCGGTCCCGGCCTCAATGTCCTCACCGGCGAGACCGGCGCCGGCAAGTCCATGCTGGTGGACGCGCTCTCGCTCCTGCTGGGTGAGCGCGCCGACTCGGCGCAGGTTCGGCCCGGCGCGGCGCGCAGCATCGTCGAGGGCGTGTTCGAGCAGCTTCCACCCGCGGCCCTGTCACAGCTGGAGGAATTGGGGCTCGATGCCGATGAGGGACGCATCATCATCCGGCGCGAGGTCTCGGCCGAGGGCCGGTCGCGCGCCTGGGTCAACGGCAGTCCTACCACGATTGGCGTGCTTGCCGACTTGAGCTCGGTGCTGGTGGATCTCCACGGCCAGCACGAAACCCAGACGCTGCTTCACGCCGACGCCCAGCGCGACATTCTCGATGCCTATGCTGACGCGCTGCCCGCTCGGGCAACGTTGGAAGACAGGTGGCATCGACGGCAGGAGCTCGAGCAGTCGGCGGAAGCCCTGGCCTCGCGGCGGGACGAAGTGCGCCGCCGAGCCGACTACCTGCGCCATGTGGCGAGCGAGATCGAGGCGGCGCGGCTGGTGCCTGGCGAGGATGAAATGCTGGCGCTCGAGTCCCGCCGGCTGGGCCAGGCAGGCGCACTGGGTGAGCACGCGCGCAGGATTACGGCGGCGCTCGACGGCGGCGAGGACAGCGCCATCGCGGCCATCGCCCGGGCGGAGAAGTCGCTGGCCCAGCTCGAACGCGTGGACCCCGGGCCCTCGGCGTGGCGCGATGCACTCGATGCGGCATTTGCCGGATTGGGCGACGTGGCGCGCGATGCCGCGGCGTATGCCGACGCGCTGGAGGAGAACCCCGGCCGGCTGGACCAGGTGGAGCAGCGCCGTGAACTGCTCGGCCGCCTGATGCTGAAGTACGGCGAGACCGTGACCCAGGTGCTCGACACCGGACGCGAAGCCGCCACCGAGCTGGAGCTGCTGGACACCGCCGATGTGGACCTCCGTGCGCTCGCGAACCAGCGGGAGGAAGCGGAGCGCGAGGTGGCCACCGCCGCTGCGGCACTGTCGGCCAGGCGGGAGACCGCGGCACAGCGACTGGGTCGCGCGGTCACGCGGTTGCTGCCGGCGCTGGGTCTTCCGGGCGGAAGCTTCACTGTCGAGCTGCGGCCCGTGACTGCAATCGGCCGTACTGGTGCCGAGGAGGCGAACTACCTGGTGCGCCTGAATGCGGGACACGAAGCTCGGCCGCTGGCACGCACCGCCAGCGGCGGCGAGCTGTCCCGCCTGATGCTGGCACTCAAGACCGTCCTTGCGGCCCACGACCGGGTGCCGACGCTGGTGTTCGACGAAGTTGACCAGGGCATCGGCGGCGAAGTGGGTGCGCGGGTCGGCGAGGCACTGGCCGACGTCGCAGAACGGCGGCAGGTCCTGGTCATCACCCACCTCCCCCAGATCGCCGCCCGAGCCGACCGCCATCTCTCGGTGGCCAAGCGCTCGAAGGCCGGGATGGCCACCAGCGACGTGGAGGTGCTGCACGGCGAGGATCGCGTCGTGGAGCTCGCCCGGATGCTGGGTGACGCGGACGCCGCGACCGCCCGGCGCCACGCGCAGGCGTTACTCTCTCCGGAGCCGCGAGCGGCCCGACGCCGATGAGCCTCCGGCGATGAGCCGCCGTCGCGCGGCGACGCTGCATCGCCGCGCATTCGCCGCCGATTCGCAGTGGATGGCGTCGGCGCCGGGGCGGGTCAACCTCATCGGGGAACACACCGACTACAACGGCGGCCCCGTGCTGCCCATTCCGCTGCCATGGCGGACCACCGTCGCGGTGAGCCGATCGGCGCGCTTCGCGGTGGTGTCCGAACTGGAGCCCGAGGTGCGCCCACTCAGCGGCGCCGGCTACACCGCGTATATCAGCGGCGTGGTCGCCGCGCTGCGTGAGGAAGGCGTGTTGGTGCCAACCGCGCGAGTAGCGATTGCGAGCGACATACCGGCGGGCGCCGGTCTCGCCAGCTCGGCGGCGCTGACCGTGGCGACTGCGCGGGCGCTCGCCCTGCTGGCCGGCGAGCGGCTGTCGCGCGCGACGCTGGTGGACGTGGCGTTCCGCGCAGAGCATGATCATGTTGGGGTGAGGTGCGGCCGGATGGACCAGGTGGCCGCGGTGCATGGGCGCCCGGGACACGCCATCCTGTTCGAGACCGCAACGGGCCAGATGCGGCAGGTGCCGGCCGGCGCATCCATTGGCCTGTGGGATACCGGCGTGCGGCATCGTCTCACGGGTGGATCGCTGGAAGTGCGTCGCGCCGAATGCGAGGAAGCGCTGGGGCTGCTGCGGCGGAAGTGGCCGGAGCTGGAGCACCTTGCCCAGCTGGAACCCCGTCAACTGGCCCAGGCACTCCGGCTGCTTCCGGCGGGACTCGGCCGCAGGGTGCGCCACGTGGTGCGCGAGACGGCTCGCACCCGCGCGGCAGCCGACCTGCTGGCTCGGCGCAGGTGGCGCGCACTCGGTGCGCTGTTGCTGGAAGGCCATCGCTCGCTGCAGCGGGACTACGAGTCGTCGTGCACAGAGGCCGACGCCATGGTGCGGCGCGCAGTGAAGGAGGGCGCGTCAGGCGCCCGGCTCACCGGTGCAGGGTGGGGCGGGGTGGTGCTGGTGCTCGAAGGCGGAGCGCCGGATGGGAAAGCGAAGTTCTCGTGGAAGGAGCCGTGAGACAGGGCGAGCCCGGGTGGCGAAACGGGTAGACGCGGGGGACTTAAAATCCCCTGGGGTATCCCCATGCGGGTTCGAATCCCGCCCCGGGTATTGGCGTAGCTGAGAGTCGAGAGTCGAGAGTGACGCAGGTAACGAAAGGGGGCAGGCCGATGCCACTGTATCTATCCAGGTTCAGCTACACGCCAGAGACCTGGACCAGGCTCATCCGCAACCCGGAGGACCGCCGAAAGGCCGCTCAGGCTTACATCGAGTCGGTCGGCGGGAAGCTCCATGGGTTCTGGTATGCCTTTGGCACGCACGACGGCTACAATCTGTGGGAGGCCCCTGACAACGTATCCATGGCCGCAGTTGCGCTCGCGATTACTGGCGGCGGTGCGCTGAGCTCGTTCGAAACGACAGTCCTCCTGAGCGTCGACGAAACCCTGGCCGCGCTGCGCAAAGTCGAGCAAGTCAAGTACCGGGCGCCTGGGAAGGACAAATGAGGACCGAGCGTCAGTCGCTTGGCTGGCACGTCGCCGTGGTGGTTGGGGCCGGCGTCATGCTTGCCCTTCCGGCTCGAGCCTCGGCGCAGGCGAGCTGCTCGAGTGAGCCACTGGCCCTGCAAGTCCTGGGGTCGGGCGGACCTTCTGCGGGGGACACGCGCGCCTCCACTGGCTATCTCATCTGGCGCGACGGCCGGGCCGTGGTGATGGTCGACGCTGGCGGCGGGACGTTTCTGCGTTTCGGCGAGGCGGGCGCGAAGTTGCAGGATTTGTCCTTGCTGGCCGTCAGTCATCTTCATCCGGACCACGTCTCCGACCTTCCAGCCCTGCTGTGGCTCAGCGAAGTCGCGCGTCGGCAGCGGCTGAAGGTTGCGGGTCCATCAGGTGGAGGCACGTTTCCCTCCTTTGATATCTTCCTCGCCAGGCTGTTTGATGCCGCTGATGGCGCCTTTCCTGTCCTCGGTGGAACCTTGGGCCAAGCCGGGCAGGGTGTCCCGCTGGACGTGGTCGTCGTCGATGCCGCGGACACCACGGCCCAGCGCGTCTTGTCCGACACCGACGTCCAGGTAAGTGCCATTGGCGTGCCGCACGGCAATGTGCCGTCAATCGCCTATCGCATCGAGGTGGATGGCCGGAGTATAGTGTTCGGCAGCGATCAGACCGGCGGTGGTCCGAGGTTCAGCGCCTTTGCCAGCGGTGCCGACCTGCTGGTGATGCACCTGGGACTGTCAGAACAGGCTGCCCCACCGGTGACCCGTTTCCACGCGAAGCCTGCAACGATTGGGCGGCTCGCACAGGCCGCGGCGGCCAAGCAGCTCGTGCTGAGTCATTTGATGAAGGCGCCTCCCGCAGTCCCGACTCCCGAGTGGTTCAGCTTGTTCGATCTCGACCAGGCGGTAGCGGAAGTCAGTAAACACTTCTCGGGTCCGATCATCACCGCCGCGGATCTGCAATGCATCCCGATCCCCTAGGCGCGAGCGTGAGCGAAAGGCCGGCATGAGGAAGCTGCTGGGCCTGACAGGCGCGACGCTCGGAAGCGCCATAGGCTGGTGGGCGGGCGCCCGCCTCGGCATCATGACGGCGGCGCTGGTGAGCGCCGTGGGCACGGGCGCAGGCCTCTATCTGGGCTGGTGGGCCGCCGAGCGGCTTCTCGACTAGCCGGTGCGAGGCACGGCGGAGCGCGGTGGTGGCGGCGGCTCCGTCAGGCGAGCAGTCGCAATGCCCACGAATTCAGTCACGAGGCTCCAGGCGATTGCGAATGTAGGCGGCGACCGCTGCATCATCGGCTTGGTTGTTCGCCACCGCCATCGTGAATGCGTAGAGTTCGGCGGGAGGAGCGTGCAAGGGCGCCTTGTTCAACGCCAGGAAGACCAGGGCACATGCAAGGCCCGTGCGCTTGTTGCCATCGTTGAACCCCTGCGACCGGGCAAAGCCGACCAGATATGCGGCAGCCAGATCCGCCAAGTCGGCGTTGCCGTCATACGCCCATCGGTTGATGGGCCGGGCGAGCGCGGACAGCACGACATTATTGTCCAGGATGCCGTGTGTTCCGCCGTAGCGCTCGATCTGTTGGGCGTGAATCGCCAGGAGGGTGGGCGCCGTGAGCCAGCGTGGCTCCTCGGGAAGCGCCCGCTGGCTCACTTCGCGAGCGCACGGAAGACACTGTCGTATTCGGCCATGATCTGGCCGTGGGCCTCGAGCGCTTCCGCTGTCTCGGTCGTATGCGGCACGACACGGAACCCACCCATCCCGTCCTCAATCCAGTCAAGCTCCTGACCCGGCTGGACCGACAAGCGGCGAGCGACTTCGGCCGGGAGGGTCGTTACTACGGAGGCTCCCTGGACCCTGGTACGGCTTGTCAGAATCGTCATCAAAATGCCTTTGTTTGCAATGAGTTACGAGAAGTTCCATTCCAGTCACACTGACAAGATATGAGATTATAGTCTCACTGTCAAGGGGACTTGAGCATGGCGGAAGCCGAGAAGGTCGAGAACCTCGTCCTGGGAGGCGGCGAAGCTGGCAAGTACGTGGCCTGGGAGCTGGCAAAGGCAGGCCGCCCGGTCACCGTCGTCGAGCGCGCGCTGGTTGGCGGCTCCTGCCCCAACGTCGCATGCCTGCCGAGCAAGAACATCATCGCCAGCGCTCGCGTCGCCGCCCTCGCGCGGCGCCTCGAGAGCTATGGAGCACGTGCCGGCGCGGTCGAGGTCGATATGGCCGGGGTGCGCGCACGCAAGCGCGCGATGGTCAGCGGGATGATCCGGATCCACGAGCAGCGGTTCGCCGCACCGGGAATCGAATTCGTGCTCGGCGAAGGGGTCTTCACCGGGCCGCGCTCGCTCCAGGTCAAGCTCGCTGGTGGCGGCACGCGACGTATCACGGCCGAGCGCGTCTTCCTGAACCTCGGCACGCACGCGGCGATCCCGCCGGTGCCGGGTCTCGCAGCGGCGGCGCCGCTCACCCACGTCGAGGCACTGGAGCTCGGGCGCTTGCCCGAGCACCTGGTCGTGCTCGGAGGCGGCCCCGTGGGCTGCGAGCTGGCACAGGCCTTCCGGCGATTTGGCGCGCTCGTCACGATCCTGCAGCGCGGACCGCAGTTGCTGCCCCGCGAGGATCCCGACCTGGCCGAGGAGGTCCGAGCCGTCTTTCTGGATGAAGGGATCGAGGTCGTCCTCGGCGCCGAGACGCTGGCGGTAGAGGGACGCTCGGGCGAGCACCTCGCTCTGCGGGTCGCGACCCCGGCCGGCGAGCGCCGGATTGAAGCGAGCGACCTGCTGGTGGCCGCTGGGCGCAGCCCCAGTACCGGTGGCATCGACCTCGACGCGGCCGGTGTCGAGGTGGACGCGCGGGGGTACGTGAAAGTCGACGAGCAACTGCGGACCTCGGTGCCGAAGGTCTGGGCAATGGGAGATTGCGCCGGCAGCCCGCAGTTCACCCACGTCGCCTTCGATGACTTCCGGATCGTGCGAGCGCAGCTCGACTCTGCCGGCTGGCCGGCTCGGTCCACGCGTGATCGCCTGGTTCCGCACTGCACCTTCCTCGACCCCGAGCTCGGCCGAGTCGGGCTCTCCGAGACCGAGGCGCGGCACCAGCGCCGCGAGGTCCGGGTCGTGACGCTGCCGCTGTCGGCAGTGCTGCGCGCCCGGGCGATCGGCGAGACGCGCGGGCTGATGAAGGTCCTCCTCGATACCACCAGCGACCGGATCCTCGGGTTCACCATGCTGGGCGTGGGTGCGGGTGAGGTGATCGCGGTCGTGCAGACGGCGATGCTCGCCGGCCTGCCCTACCCGGCGCTGCGCGACGCGCTCTTCACCCACCCGACGATGGCCGAAGGGCTGAATGTGCTGTTCGCGGGAGTGCCGGCACGGGCAGGCACCGGCGCATGAACGCGGTATCAGGCAGGATAGGGGACATACGCAGCTCATGAATGAGTCGCAGCGGACTTCGGCACTGCGGCACAGCGATGTGGACATGATCCGTACGTTTGTGGTTCGCTGACACTGGAGGGTGGCCATGGACGAGGATCTGACGGTGCTGACGCGCGAGGAGCTCATGGCGGAGGTACGCAAGCTTCGCGATGGCATTCGCCGCCACCGCGATAGCACGGGCCACGCACTCTGCTGGCATCATCCGGCGCTCTGGGGCCTGCTGCCGGAGCAGACGGACCCGCTGCCCGTTGTTCCGGCTTGGCCGGAGTTTCTGCGCGGCTGCCTGCGCTACCGCCAGTCGCTCGACGAGCAGGCACCTCAGGCACGCCGGACCGCGGAGCCCTCTGACCGCTGAGCGGCCCGCCCATGCGGCCCGGGTCCGCGAGAGCATGTCGAATCGGAGCCCCGCCGTTCGTCGCAGAGGTAACCAGGGGAGGGACTGATGCGAAAGATTATCGTCGGTGCCATGGTTTCCATGGACGGCGTCATGCAGGCGCCAGGTGGGCCGACCGAGGACCCCACCAGCGGCTTCAAGTTCGGCGGCTGGGTAATGCCCTATTTCGATGAAGTGTTCGGCGAAGAGATCGACCGCCTCTTCCAGGAGAAGTTCGACCTCCTGCTCGGCCGCAAGACCTACGAGATCTTCGCCGCGTTCTGGCCCTACTACGATGAAGCGGCCCCCGATGGCGGCATCGCCAGGCTGTTCAACGCCATCAGAAAATACGCGGTGTCGCGCTCAGGAGAGGTAGATACCAGCTGGACGGGCTCGGTGCTGCTGCGCGACCTCGCCGCAGTGAAGCGCCTCAAGCAGGAAGACGGCCCGAACCTGGTCACCCAGGGCAGCACCGAACTGGTCCACGCGCTGCTGGCCGATGACCTGGTCGACGCCATGACCATCTTCACCCTGCCGGTCGTGCTCGGCGGCGGCAAGAAGCTGTTCGCCGACGGCTCGGCGCCGCATTCATTCAAGCTGACCAGGTCCCGCGTCTCTCCCAATGGCCTGATCGTCGGCCACTACGAGCGAGACGGCGAGATCGCGATTGGCGACACCGCCCTCGACGCCCCGAGCGATCGTGAGGTCGCCCGACAGGAGCGGATGAAGCGCGAGCGTTAGCGAAAGGGCAGCATGAGGAAGCTTCTGGGCTCTGCAGGCGCACGGCGCCCGTACCTGCTCATGAATGAGTCGCAGCGGACGTCGGCGCTGGCGCCGTTGCGCTTCCCGGTATTTCGGGGGGTATGGACCGCCACGACGGTGTCCAACGTCGGCGCGCTGATCCAGTCGACCGGCGCCGCCTGGATGATGACCTCGATAGCAGAGTCGCCGGAGATGGTGACGCTGGTGCAGGCGTCGGTCGCGCTCCCGATCGTCCTGTTGTCGCTCATCGCCGGCGCAGTGGCGGACAATCTGGATCGTCGCAAGATGATGCTCACCGCGCAGACGTTCATGTTCGTTGTCTCGGTTTCACTGGCGGCTTGTACCTGGGCCGGCTGGATCACGCCATGGCTGCTGCTCGTCTTCACTTTCCTGGTCGGCTGTGGCGTGGCATTCAACGCTCCAGCGTGGCAGGCTTCAGTCCGGGACATGGTGCCGAGTGCCGAGTTGCCCAGCGCGGTCGCGCTGAACAGCATGGGGTTCAACATCGCCCGCAGTGTTGGACCCGCAATCGGGGGAGCCATCGTTGCGGCGGCCGGAGCCGCCGCCGCATTTGCGGTGAACGCGGTGGCGTGTTCCGGCCTGATCGTTGTGCTGGCGCGCTGGCGCCCCCCTCCCCATCCGCGCCTGCTGCCCCGGGAGACGCTGGGAATCGCCGTGGCGGCCGGTCTTCGCTATGTCGCGATGTCGCCGGCGATCCGCACCGTTCTGGCGCGATGCTTCGCCTTCGGGATCGGGGCGAGCGCGATCATGGCGCTCCTGCCGCTGGTAGCGAGGTACCAGCTCTCCGGTGGACCGCAGTCCTATGGCCTGCTGCTCGGGGCGTTCGGCGTGGGTGCGGTGGCGGGTGCGATTGCGAGCGCACCGCTGCGCCGGGGGCTCTCGACCGAGGCCATCGTGCGCTGGGCAAGTATCGCCTTTGCGCTCTCCGGGGCGGTAGTCGCAGTCAGCACCCAGCTCGCGGTAACCATGGCCGTGCTGCTGCTTGCCGGAGCCGGGTGGGTACTGGCGCTGGCGACGTTCAATGTCGCGGTCCAGCTGTCGGCCCCCCGCTGGGTCGTCGCGCGGGCGCTCTCGCTCTATCAAATGGCCACGTTCGGCGGCATGGCGGTGGGAAGCTGGCTGTGGGGCGTGGTGGCCTCCACTCAAGGAATCGGCGCCGCGCTGTTCGGAGCGACGGTCGTCCTGCTTTTCGGCACTGCCCTCGGGCGTTGGCTGCCCCTGGTGCAGGTGGAGGAACTCGATCTCGAGCCGTTTCCAGTCTGGAAGGAGCATCCAGGCACCGCCGTTCCGGTTGAGCGACGAACCGGCCCTGTCGTCGTCACGATCGATTACATCATCCATGAGGCGGACATTCTCGCCTTCCTTGGCGTGATGGGGGAGCGACGACGGATCCGGCGTCGCGACGGCGCGCTCAAGTGGAGGCTGCTGCGCGACCTGGCGGACCCTCAGCTCTGGATCGAGCGCTACGAAACTCCCACCTGGCTGGATTACATCCGTCACAACACCCGGATGACTCAGGACGATGCCGGCATCCAGGAGCGCCTCCGCACGCTGCACCGGGGGTCCGAAGCTCCTCGCGTTCGGCGCATGATAGAGCGCCAGACCGGATCACCGCCCGTGGAGGCGCCGGATGCGCGCACCGTCATCGAAACGCTGTGAGCGTCGCGGTCAACCAGGGTTGGTCAGGCACGCTCACGCTTGCGCTGCAGTGGTGGAAGGCGGAACTTGAGAGGGTGATCGCTTCCGGGAACTCCCAGCGCCAGGCGCGGCTCCGGCCGGAATACGGCGCGCTATACCCCGGGCTCCAGCCGGATGTGTGGTTTTCAGCGGCGAGCGTGTCGGAGATGCTGATCGCCCGGGCGCGCACCCGTCGTGGCACCCACGATTACGCCCAGCGTTCGCTCAATCCCCGCCACTTCGAGTTCCGCGGCGGCTCCAATGGCGAGTCCCGCAGCACCCTCACGTCGCGCGCTTCCGACCCTTGACTGCTCCGGCCGGCTTGCGCCCGTCCGGTGCGGTATCCGGTTCGGACGCGACCAGCTCCTCCAGGAAATCGCGCGCAGCGGCGACATCCGCCAGGCGCCACGGCGCGGCGCTCGGCGTCGGCCCGATGTGAATGGCGATGCCACCTTCCGGCAACGCGGCAAAGAGGTCCTCGTCGGTGCGGTCATCTCCCATGGCCACCATCAGCGGCCGAGGCCGGACCCCGCGCGCCAAGGCGTCGGCGATGATGCCCTTGTGAATGCCGCGTGGCCTGAGCTCGAGTACCTTGTTGCCCCGGAGCAACTCCAGCTCATGGCGCCGCGCCAGCGGCAACAGTTCCTGCTCCAGCTTGTCCGCCGCAGCCTGTCCCCCGTCGCCCGCCATCCGGTAGTGCCACGCCAGCCCCAGCGACTTGCGTTCGACCAGCGCGCCAGGGGTGCGCTCGGCGTGGCGCTCGAGGATCGCCGCGATCCGGTCGTACGGCGGCAGCCGGGTCAATTCCCGCCGCACCCAGCGTCCGCCTCTCGGCCGGCTCCAGAGGCCGTGCTCCGCGTGCAGTCCCGCCTCCAGCTTCCCCAGCCACTCATCCAGCTGCTCCCGCCCGCGGCCGCTCACTATATGCACCTCCGTGCGGGGCATCCGGACCAGCCTGGCGAGCAGCGCCAGCAGTTCGGCATCAGGGCGCGCATGCGACGGAATGCTGGTGTAGGGCGCGAGGGTACCGTCATAGTCGAGCAGGAGGAGTCGGCTCGAGGCCTGCCGGATCCGGTCGGTCAGCTGCCGGATCTTGTCCGGAGGCGTCAGTGCCCGGCCGGCGCCGGCCGCGACGGTACGGTCCTGGCGCAACGAGGCCAGGAATGATCGCGACCAGCGCTCCGCCGTGCCGTCGAAGACCCGCTTGCGCAGCGCCTTCATCCGCACCGCCTGCTCCGACTCCGGCATCGAGAGCGCTTCTTCCAGCGCCTCCGCCGTGGCGTTGATGTCATAGGGATTGACGATCAGCGCTTCGGGCATCTCCTCCGCGGCGCCGGCGAACTCGGACATCACCAGCACACCCGCGCCGTCTTCCCGCGATGCCACGAACTCCTTGGCGACGAGATTCATGCCATCACGCAGCGGCGTCACCAGCATCACGTCGGCCGCTGCATACAGCGCCGACAGTTCATCCGGGGGGATCGAGCGGTACTGGTAGGTCACAGGCGTCCACGCCGGCGTGCCGAAAGTGCCGTTGATCTGGCCCACCTGCGCGTCGAGCTCGTGGCGGAGGCTGCGGTACTCGCCCACTCCGGTGCGCGACGGCACCACGACCTGGATGAAGCGCACCTTGCCCACGTACTCGGGATGGCGCTCCAGCAACCGGCGGAAGGCGAGCAAACGCTGCGGCACGCCCTTGGTGTAGTCCAGACGGTCCACTCCGGCGATGAGCCGCACCCCTTCCGCCGGGCGAAGCAGATCCGCCTGGCTCCGCACCCTGGGGGTCGTGGCCCGCGCGGCGAACTCCTTCGCGTCGATCCCGATCGGAAAGGCTCCGATCCGAACCCGACGACCCTCGTACTCCAGGGGCCCATCCGACTCGCGCGCCGATGTCATGCGCAGTGCCGCATGGCGGAAATGCGCGGCGTAGCGACTGGTATGGAAGCCGACCAGGTTCGCGCCCAGCATTCCTTCCAGCACCTGCCGCCGGCCGGGCAGGATGCGCAGGATCTCGCTCGACGGAAACGGCGTATGGAGGAAGAACCCGATCCGGGCTCCGGGCAGCCGTCGCCGGAGAAGCGCTGGCACCAGCAGGAGCTGGTAGTCGTGCACCCAGATGTCGTCGCCCTCGCGCCAGATCGCGGCGGCGGCGTCGGCAAACTTCTCGTTGACCTCCTCGTACACGTCCCAGCTGGGCGGATCCAGCGGCATCCGGTCGGTGAAGTAGTGGAACAGCGGCCACAGCATCCCGTTGGACACCCGCTCGTAGTACTCCGTCACCTCCCTCGCCGTGAGCGTGACCGGGATGCAGTCGAGTTCCGTCAGCCGCTGGTTCAGCTCGGCGCGCTCGGCGCGGGGGATCCCGGACACCGGTCCGGGCCACCCCACCCAGAGCGTGTGCGAGCGCCGGCTCACCGCCTCGAGCGCGGTGGCGAGACCACCCACGCTGCGATGCACTTCCAGTTCGCCCGCCTCGACACTGGCCGTGATGGGCAGCCGGTTGGAGACCAGGATGGTCCGCGGTGGGCTCACGTCCACGCCCGGACGCGACCGTCCCGGACCTCGAGGAATTCGCTGATCGTCATCGCCGCGTGGATCAGCCCGACATGGGTGTACGCCTGGGGAAAGTTCCCCAGCAGCGTACCGGAGGCCGGGTCGATGTCCTCCGAGAAGAGACCGACCGGGTTGGCGTACTTCGCGACCCGATCGAAGACGGCAATCGCATCGTCCAGCCGGCCCGCGAGCGCCAGCGCTTCGGCCCACCAGAAGGAGCAGATAGTGAATGCGCTGGTGGTATCGCCGAAATCGTCCTCGTTCTTGTAGCGCAGCATCAGGCCGTTGCTCACCAGCAGCCGCTGGTAGGCCTCGACCGTGGACGTGAAGCGGGGATCCTTGGCATCCACCAGGCCGATGGTGGACAGCAGCAGCGCCGAGGCATCAGGGTGGACACCGTCGAGTGCCTGGGTGAAATAGCCCCTCTCGGTGCTGTAACCGTGCTTGAGAATGGTTTGCTGCTCCTGATTGGCAATGCCGTGCCAGCGGTGGGCGGTCTCCCAGTCGCCAAAGCGCTCGGCGAGCGTCGCTCCCCGCTGGATCGCCACCCAGCACATCGCCCGGGAGAAGGTGTAGTTCTTGAGGATGCTGCGGAACTCCCAGATGCTGGTGTCGGGGAGCGGTGCCGCCGCGATCGCTTCCTCCACCAGCCGCTTGATGAGCGGGTAGTAGCCATCGGCCTCATCATGCACGATGCGCTGGTCGGTGAGCAGGGTCTCCAGGCAGAGGATGAGTTCACCCCAGAGGTCGTGCTGGCGCTGGACGAAGGCGGCGTTGCCGATCCGCACGAAGCCGTTGCCGTTGAATCCGGCCAGGTGCGGCAGCATCACTTCCTGCAGGTCTCGCTCTCCGCCAATACCGTAACACGGCTGCAGCGGCCCGACTTCCGCGACGTCACGCAGGTAGCGGATGAACTGCTCGCCCTCCCAGAGCTGGGCCAGCCGGCGCAGCGCCTCCACGATGAAAGCGGAGTCACGCAGCCAGCAGAAGCGGTAGTCCCAGGTGCGGGGCGTGCCCATCGCCTCGGGAATGCTGGTGGTCGTGGCTGCGACGATGGCGCCGGTGTCATGGTACGCGTGCAGCTTGAGGCACAGCGCCGAGCGGAGTACCAGTTCGGGCGCGAAGAACGGCAGGGCGCAGGACCGGGCCCATTGCCGCCAGCCTGCGACGGTCCGCTCGAGGTCGTGATTGACGCTCGCCAGGGTAGGGAGGGAGTCGCGAGTGCCGTACGACAGCACGAACCAGTGGGGACGGGTGAGCACGAACGGGGTCCGGCTCGTGATGTATGCCGTTGGCACGCTGGTCGCGAGATGCAGCGGAGTGCCGAACCCCGCCACCGAGAGGCCGTTGGTGGTTTGCCGGATGCGGGGCACCGCCCGGCCGTAATCCGGCCGGGGATCGAAATCCACCACCAGCCGGGGCTCGCCCGCCAGCGGGCGGATCAGCCTGGCGATCTCGATCGGCACCCGGACCCCCAGCCCGGCGGGAATGCGGGGCGCGAAGTCGATGACTTCCCACTTCTCCTCGCCCCGCTCGAATACGGTCCGGACCACATTGGTGTTGGCGATGTAGCCCATCTGCCCGGTGCAGGTCCCCGAGACGTGGTCGATCCGGAACGTGCCACCCTTCTCGGTGTCAAGCAGTCGCGCGAACACCGATGGCGAGTCGAAGCGCGGCATGCAGAGCCACTCTATCGCGCTGGTCGGTGCAACGAGGCCCAGGATGCGCCCGTTGCCATAGGCCGCGTGATTGAGCGTCTGGTGATTTGATGGCTCATTCATGGAAGTACGGCTACCTAGCGACGTGGCTGGATGCAACCCTTGCCGGAGGGGTGACTACTTTCCCGGTTTCCCCTTCGCTGAGCGCCATGACCGACCCGGCACTGACTCCTCGTTCTCCGACGCCCCAGGCCGCGCTGTCTCCCGGCGCACTGTGGACACCCGACGCCACGACGTTTGTGCTGGACGCGCCCCGGGCGACCCGGGTCGAGTTGATCTTCTTCGAACCCGGCGAACGCGGCCGGGAACTGCGGCGGCAGGACCTGGAGCGCTCGAGTGAAGGTCGATGGACCGCGGCCATTCCCGGCATACCTGCCGGGCAGCACTACGGTTACCGGGTGCACGGCGACTTCGATCCGGGGGCCGGGCACCGCTGCAATCCGGCGAAGTTGCTGATCGATCCTGCCGCGCGGGCCATCAGCGGGCCGGTCAGCTGGCACGCGTCGCTGGCCGATACCGTGCGTGGCGAGGACGGAACGCCGGCGCCCAGCGAGGCAGATTCCGCCCCGCACCTGCCCCGCAGCATCGTGGTCGACCCGGCGTTCGATTGGCGCGACGACCGGCGGCCCGATCGCGCCTGGTCCGACACGGTGATCTACGAATGCCACGTGCGCGGCATGAGCATCCAGCATCCCCATGTTCCGGAGGCCGAACGGGGCACCTACCTGGGTCTCGCGTCGGAGCCCGTGCTGGAGCACCTGCAAGGGCTGGGTGTCACCGCCGTGCAGCTGCTGCCGGTGCACCACATGGGTGTTGAGCATCACCTCGTCGACCTCGGGCTGCCCAACTACTGGGGCTACAGCACCATCGGATTCTTCGCGCCGGACTCCCGCCTGGCGACCGGCGCCGACGGCCGGCAGGTGGCCGAGTTCAAGGAGATGGTGCGCCGTTGCCACGCGCGGGGGTTCGAGGTCTACCTCGACGTGGTGTACAACCACACAGCGGAAGGCGGCGACCGCGGTGGCGTGATGTCCTTCCGCGGGATCGACAACGCCGCCTTCTACCGCCTGGGCCTGGAGCACGCCGGCCACTACATCGACTTCACCGGCACCGGCAACACGTTCGATCTCTCGAATCCGCTGAGCCTCGAGCTGGTGCTCGACAGCCTGCGCTACTGGGCCACCGAGATGCACGTGGATGGGTTCCGGTTCGACCTCGCCGTGACGCTGGGCCGGTCCGCGTCAGGCGACTTCGATCCTGCCGCCGGATTCTTCGAGGCGGTGCGGCACGATCCCGTGCTCCGCGGATGCAAGCTGATCGCCGAGCCGTGGGACCTCGGCCCCGGTGGCTACCGGCTGGGCGAGTTTCCGCTGAACTGGAGCGAATGGAACGGCGCCTATCGCGACACGATCCGCCGATTCTGGCAGGGCATCGGAGGGCAGGGCGATGAGTTCGCATCCCGGCTGGCCGGCAGCGCGGACCTGTTCCAGTCCGATCCGCGGCCCCCGCAGGCCAGCATCAATTTCATCACCTGCCACGACGGGTTCACCCTGGCCGACCTGGTGAGCTACGAGCACAAGCACAACGAGGCCAACGGCGAACACAACCGCGACGGGACCGACCAGAACTGGAGCCGGAACTGGGGCGTCGAGGGGCCGAGCGACGACCCCGGCATCAGGAGCCTTCGCGACCGGGTGCGCCGGTCCATGCTGTTGAGCCTGGCCTGCTCCCAGGGTGTCCCGATGCTCGCCCATGGCGACGAGCTGGGTCGCACCCAGCTGGGCAACAACAACGCCTACTGCCATGACGGGCCGCTGTCGTGGGTGGACTGGGAGGCGTCGGAGGAGGATCACGCAATCCTGCAATTCGTTCGCCGGGCGATGGCCGTTCGCGCGGGTAACGCGGTGTTCCGGCGCACCCGGTTCGACCCGCCGCACCGGCACCACGCCGCTGAGGTGGAGCCGGCAGAGCCTGAGGCACACGACACCATGCCGTTCTCCTGGCTGCGGCCGGACGGGAGTCCCATGACGGAGAGCGAGTGGCAGGATCCTGCCGGCAAGGCGCTGGTGGTGCTGCTGCATCACGAAGGCGCGGACGATGGCCCGGCGGACACTGCGTTGCTGGCGCTGAACAACGGAGACGCACCGCTCACCGTGAAGCTGCCCACGCCTCACGAACAGGGGTGGTGGGAAGAGACGCTGCATGCGGCGCGCGAGAGCGTCGATGCGGTGCCTGTAGCGAGCGACTCGCCCGAACTGCCGCCGCACTGCGCGGTGCTCTACACCTGGCGCGACAATCTGCGCGCCCTGATCCCTGACCCCTGATCCCTGGCCCCTGGCCCCTGGCCCCTGGCCCCTGGCTTACATCACCCCGTTCGGCCCCACGATCATGAACACCACAGTGTTGCCCACCGCGAAGTAGGGCAGGCCCCCGGCGGCTCGGCGGGTGAGCAGCGTCATGAGCCCGTCATCGGGGGACGTCACCACGATGCCCACCTGCATGCCGCCGCTGGGACCCGCGCCCTGGAAGTTTTCCCAGTCGAAGGTGTACTGCGGGCTGTCGAAGGTGCCGCTCTGGAGGTAGGGAGCCATCCCCGCGGGCATCACCCCGGGTCCGGCATCGGGCGGGAAGGCGTTCTTGTCCGCCCAGTAATTGTACGCCGCCAGCCGCACCGAATTCAGTTCGGACTGGACGCCGGCCACAATGGCGTGGTTGCGGACGTCGATGTACTTGAGCACCGCGATGCTGGCGAGAATCGCCAGCACCACGAACACCACCAACAGCTCGACAATGGTGAATCCTCGGCGATTCATCGCGTCCCTCGACTTTCCAGAACCTGGTACGCGCCGCCCACAAAGTCGCGCAGCTGGTCGGTCGACCGCAGGGTAAGGACCACGTCGCCGTTCTCCCCGACCAGCGTGAACTGATCGGGAGGGATCGGCTCGAACCGGATCCCTGACACCACCGGGCCCACGTCGGTGAGCCGGTCCGGCAAGCCACCGGCGCTATCCCGGTAGCGCAGCACTCGCTGGTACTGCATGGCCATGGCGAGGCGAAGGCTGGCATCGCGGACCGAGCGCGGCTCGTCCGGCGCTCCACGATCAAACACGAATCCCGGCCGTGCGATCGCCAGCCACGCGGCCAGGGCGATCAGCGCCGCGATCGCGACCAGGGTGAGCGGATGCAGTCCGCCGTCGCTGCGCGGGCGTCGGGGCGACGGCTCAGGCGCCTGGGGCGACTTGAGCGCCTGCTCGTACGCGTCCAGCAGCGCTTTTTTCTCGGGCGTCGGGGGTCCGGATGGCGGCGGGGTTGTCATGAGGAAGTTGGCGGCAACGCCGCCTCGATCTCTCCGGCAAAGGTGCGTACGTCGATTGGCTTGGTAATGTAGCCGTCGAACCCGGCGGCTTCGGCCTTCTCCCGGTCCCCCGCCATGGCGTGCGCGGTGAGCGCCAGTACCCGGCGGGAGCGATGCGCCGAGGCGCGCACGTCGTCCAGCAGCGCGAAGCCATCCCGGCCCGGAAGCTGGATGTCCATCAGGATCAGGTCGGGTTGGTGCAGGTCCAGTGCCTCCAGCAGGTTGTCGCCACCCGGCAGCGGCACTACGGTGTGTCCCCGCAGGGACAGCACCGTCCGGAACAGCTTCATGTTGTCCGGACTGTCCTCGACGATGAGAATCGTCGCCACATGGGCTCCGTTGTGATGGCGGTGGTCAATAACTACAATCCTGCGACCTTCAGGGCAATGCAGGCGGCGATTTTCGGGAGAGCCGGGATGATCGTGGGCGGATCGGTGCGAGTGCCTGGCGACAAGAGCATCACGCATCGGCTCCTGATGCTCGCGGCCATGGCGCGCGGCGTGAGCCACATCCGGAGGCCGCTCACGTCGCTCGATGCGCGCTCGACCGCGCGGGTGCTGCGCCAGCTCGGCGTCGGCGTCACCGCCCTCCGCGCGGATGGCACTGTCACGGTCGCGGGGCGGGGACGGCTGCAGCGGCCCAGCGCCAGCCTGGATTGCGGCAATGCTGGCACCACCGCACGGCTTCTCGTGGGGCTCCTCGCCGCCCATCGCTTCACCACCGAACTCACGGGTGATGCCTCACTGCGCCGCCGGCCGATGCGACGCGTCACCCAGCCGCTGTCCCTGATGGGCGCCCGAACCGATCCGATCGAGGCGGACACGCTGCCGTTCGCCATTCGAGGTGGAGCGCTCTCGCCGCTTCGATGGGACCTGCCGGTCTCGAGTGCCCAGATCAAGACGTGCCTGCTGTTCGCCGGGCTCGCGGGCGGTGTCGAAGTGTCGCTTCGCGAGCCGCATGGCCGTTCGCGTGACCACACCGAACGACTGTTCCGCTCGATGGGGTACACCGTGGCCGAGCGGCGCGGGCGGGTCGAGTTCGAGCCCGACGGCCGGCTCGCGCCCTTCGAGGCCGATGTCCCCGCCGATCCGTCCTCTGCGGCATTCCTCATTGGTGCAGCTTTGCTGGCCGACAAGGGCGAGCTGGTTTTGCCTGCTGTCGGCATCAATCCCACCCGCGTCGGCTTCTTCTCGGTGCTCGAGCGCATGGGTGCGGCGCTGGGCCTTCAGGACCTGGCCGAGTCGTGGGGGGAACCCACCGGCACGGTGGTGGTGCGGGCCGGGGCGTTGAGCGGCACCGAGGTCGAGGCCGACGAGATCCCGTCACTGGTAGATGAAGTGCCCATGCTCGCGGTGCTGGCGTCGCGAGCCGCCGGGGTCACCGCCTTTCGGGAGGTGGGGGAACTGCGGGTGAAGGAGAGCGACCGGCTGACGCTGCTGGCGGAGAACATCCGCGCGGTGGGCGGCCGCGCCGAGGTTCAGGGCGACGACTTGCTGGTGGAAGGCAGCGAGCGTCCGCCACGGGGCAGGGTGGTCACCGAGGGCGATCACAGGATCGCCATGGCCTTCTCCGTGCTGGGCACCGTTCGCGGCGCGCGAGTCGTGGTCGATGATCCCGACTGCGCCGAGGTGAGTTTCCCGGGCTTCGCGGAAACGCTGCGGAGCATCCGTCGATGAGTGAAGTCGGCGGCATCGTGCTCGCCATCGACGGCCCGTCGGCTTCAGGCAAGTCGAGCACCGCGCGGGCGGTGGCCGAGGCGCTGGGCTATTTCCACCTGGATTCGGGGGCGCTCTACCGGGGAGTCACCCTGGCGGCGCTGCGGGAACTGGCCCGCCGGAACGAAGCCGGCGGCGATCCGCTGTCGCTCGACCCGGAGGTCATGCTGCGGTCGGCCGAGGATCTCGGTTTGGCGCTCCATCCTGATGGGGTCGGGTTCGCGGCCTACCTCGGCGGCGAGCCAGCGGACGTCGAGATCCGGGGCGAACGGGTTACCAGCCACGTCAGCGCGGTGAGCGCGCTTCCGGTGGTGCGCGAGTGGGTCAACGCTCGGCTGCGCGAAATGGTCCGGGCCGGCATGAACGTCGTCGTGGATGGCCGGGACATCGGCACCGTGGTGTTCCCCGACGCCGAGCTCAAGATCTTCCTCACCGCGACCCCCGAGGCCCGCGCCCGTCGTCGCCTGGCCCAGCGGGGCGACCCTGTGGACCCCGCCGCCACCGACCGCGAGGCCCGCCTCCTGGCGGCCCGCGACGCTGCGGACTCCTCTCGGCCGGTGGCACCGCTTCACCAGGCCCCGGACGCACTCCCGCTCGACACCAGCGCCATGGGCTTCGCGGAGCAGGTGGCCTGGATCGTCGACCAAGCCCGGTCCATCCGCCCCAAGCCCTGACCCCCGACCGCCACCTTCCACTCCCCACTTCCCACTTCCCACTTCCCACTTCCCACTTCCCACGCCCCACGCCCTACGCCCTACGCCCAGTCTCTTGACAGATTCCCCGTTACTGTAAACGTTTACAGTAACTCCGTCCGATGGGCGGGACCGCAGCATGATCACCATCCGGGATGTAGCCCGCGAGGCGGGTGTCTCGATCGCCACCGTCTCCCGTGTTTTCAACAACGCGGAGGCTGTCGCCACTGATACCCGCCGGGAAGTCCGGGCGGTGGCGACCAGGCTGGGCTATTCCCCTCATGGCGCTGCCCGCAGCCTCATCACCCGCCGCACCGCCACCATCGGCCTGATTCTGCCTGATCTCTATGGTGAGTTCTTCTCGGAGCTCATTCGAGGGGTCGACCACGCGGTCCGGGCCAAGGGCTACCACCTGCTGGTGTCGAGTTCCCACGCCGACCGGGCCGAAGTCGACTCGGCGATGGCCCTGATGCGGGGCCGGGTGGATGGCCTGGTGGTGATGCTGCCGGAGCGGCAGCAGGAGCAGACCCCCCTGATATCCGGGCGATTGCCTCTGGTCCGGCTGGGTGGGGCCCCCCACAACGGCGACGCGGATGCCATCGTTGTCGCCAATCGCGAGGGCGCCCGCGCGATGGTTCGCCATCTCGTGTCCCTCGGCCACAAGCACATAGGGGTCATCTCCGGCGCGGCTGGCAACTCCGACGCCGAAGAACGGATGTCGGGTGTGCGCGACGGCCTGTCCGATGCCGGTCTCGGCGAGGACGCCCTGCTGCGTGCGGCCGGCGACTTCAGCGAGGCATCCGGCTTCCGCGCCGCGCGCGAGATGCTCCGCGCGAATCCGCGACCGACGGCGATCTTCGCCCTCAATGATGCCATGGCCATCGGCGCACTCTCGGCGCTCAGGGCCGAAGGCGTACGGGTCCCGTCGGACATCGCCGTCGCCGGCTTCGATGACATCCCCATGGCCCAGTTCCTCGATCCTCCCCTCACGACGGTGCGCGTCGATATCAGCGCCATGGGCGCGCGCGCCGCAACCCGAGTGCTTTCCCATCTCGGCAACGGGCCATCCGGCTCCGGCGTCGAGATTGTTCCCACCACGCTGATGGTGCGCCGCTCCTGCGGCAATCCAGGGGCGTGGTCTCCCACCATTCCGGAGAGTCTTTCATGAGAATCCCTGTTTGGGTCCGGCTGCCCGCGCCCGTCGCCGCGCTCGCGGCCCTCGCGCTCCTGGCGCTCCTGCCGGGGTCGGCGCTGGCGCAGACGACCACGGGCCGAGTCACCGGCGTCGTGACCGACTCGGCCGGCGCTCCAGTCGGCGAAGCCGACGTGCTGGCCATCTCGACCTCGACCGGTATCCGCCGCACCGCGCGGACGGATGCGTCCGGGTCTTACACTCTTCCTGCGCTGTCGCCGGCCCAGTACCGGGTCGAGGTGCGCCGGATTGGGTTCGGGCCTCAGGCGCGGCTCGTCACCGTCGGCATTGGCCAGGTGATCTCGGCCAACTTCCAGCTGGGCCAGTCGATCGTGCAGTTGGAGGACATTGCCATTATCTCGGAGCCAACGGTCGAGCTGCGCACCAGTGAGGCGGCGACCAACGTAAGCCAGGCCCAGATCGAGAACCTCCCCACCGCCAGCCGGAACTTCCTCGACCTGGCGGCGCTGGCACCGGGCGTCAACGTCTCGGAAGACCGGATCAACGGCACCGGCAAGACCTTCCAGTCGGGTGCGCTGCCGGCCAACAACATCAACGTCTTCGTGGACGGCGCCAGCTACAAGAACGACGTGATCAACGGCGGGGTGGTGGGGCAGGACGCCAGCCGCGGCAATCCCTTCCCGCGGAACGCGGTGCAGGAATACCGGGTCATCACCAACAACTTCAAGGCCGAGTACCAGAAGGCCTCCAGCGCCATCATCACTACCGTGACCAAGTCAGGCACCAACACCTGGGAAGGTGGCGCCTTCGTCACGCTGCAGAATGAGGGCCTGGTGGCGCTCGACTCGATCAACCAGATCAGGGACACGGCCGACGCGAACTTCGAGGAGCCGGCCTTCAGCCGGTACCTGGCCGGGTTGAGCGCCGGAGGCCCGATCATTCGGGACAAGCTGTTCTTCTTCGGGTCGTGGGAGGGCAATTTCCAGAATCGTGATGGCGTGGTGCACTTCGGTGGCAACTCGGCAGACTGGCCCGCCGAGATTTCCGCGCTCGAGGGCGAGACCAATCCGGCCAACTTCCGGTCCAACCTCTTCCTCGGCAAGTTGACCTACAACATGAGCGAGAACCAGCTGCTGGAATTCACCGGCGATTGGCGCCACGAAACCGATGTCCGCGGCTTCGGCAGCCAGTTCTCCGGCGCGGATCGGTCGTTCTCGGCGTCGGAGAATCTCAAGCAGGACATCGCCACCGGCCGGGTGAAGCACACCTTCCTCGGAAACAACTGGGTCAACGAGGCATTCGTCGCCTATCAGTACTACAACTGGAACCCCGAGCCGACCGATTTCACCACCGTCGGCCGCGAGTATCAGGGCGTCGGCCGGATTGGCGGCCGTGACTCCCGCCAGGACATCTCCCAGAAGCGGCTCTCGATCCGGGACGATATCACGTTCACCGGCCTCAGGATGAGTGGCGACCACGTGGTCAAGATGGGACTCAACGTGGACTTCACCGATTACAGGTTGAACAAGCAACTCAACGAGAATCCGCTGTTCGTCATTCCGGGTGGTGGTGGGGACCCGATCGAGGCCCGCTTCGGGTTCGGCGACCCGCTGGTCGAAGGGTCCAACACCCAGTGGGGCATCTACGCCCAGGACGACTGGTCGCCCTCCTCCCGGCTCACCATCAACGCCGGCGTGCGCTACGACCTCGAGACCGGACCCAACAACCTGGACTTCGTGACGCCACAAAACATCGTGGATTCGGTCACGCTGTTCCGGGACTCGCTGTTCGTGGACGTGGATCCTGCGGAGTACTTCACCGATGGCACCCAGCGCTCCGCCTTCAAGGGCGCCATCCAGCCTCGCCTCGGATTCTCCTACGCCCTGGGCGACGCCGGCACGACCGTCATCTTCGGCAGCGCGGGCATCTTCTACGACCGGATAAACTTCAACTCCTTCATCGACGAGTCGTTCCGGGCGCAGCATCCGACATACATCTTCCGCTTCCCTGACGACATCGCGTGGGACGACTCCTACATGAGCCGTGAAGGACTGGAAGGAATCCTGGCCGACGGCACAGTGCCGCCGGAAGAGATCTTCCTGCTGCCCAATGAGGTCAAGCCGCCCAAGTCGTACCAGTTCTCGGGCGGGATCCGGCACGACTTCGGCGGCTGGAACGGATCGGTGAGCTACAATGGGGTGCGGGGCAGGAACGGGTTCTCGTTCGAGTGGGCCAACCTGAGCTTCAACCCTGCCACCAACGACTGCTGCGTCTCGATCGACCAGGACGCCTACCGGAACATCCTGGTGGCCAACAACGACGTGCGGACCTGGTACGATGCGGTGGCGGTGCAGGTGGACCGGCCCTACCGTTCCGGCATGGACGGCGAGATCGGCTGGGGTGCCGGCGTGGCCTATACTCTGTCCTGGGCCGAGCAGGAAGGCAATGACCTGTTCAGCTTCCCGCAGGTGGCGCTGCAACCGCGTCATCCAACCGGCGCCGATCAGACCCACAAGGTCGTGGCCAACTGGATCCTGGACCTGCCCTGGGTGTGGGGCGTCCAGTTCAGCGGACTCGCCACGCTCGCGACGGGGACGCCGGTGGACAGCGTTTCCTTCGCTGGCGGTGAGCGGGCGCGCCTCGGCTTCACCCGGGGCGAGTTCTACCAGCGCATCGACCTCCGGTTCCGGAAGGACTTCCCGGGAGGGATGGGCGGCGCGCGGTTCGGTGTGATCGCGGATCTGTTCAACGCGTTCAATTCCACCAACCTCGGGTGCTACAATACCACCGCCATCAACGGCGATGGCAGCGTGAATCCCGACTACGGCAAGGCCGGCTGCATCATCACCGACCCCCGGCGGTTGCAGCTGGGGCTGGAATACGATTTCTGATGAAGGTATCGCGAGCCCCGTCCGCCGCCTGGCGGGCGGGGTTTCGCATCCTTACCGCTGGAGGACCATGGCATGCGAGGCACTGGCATCATTCTCCTCGTTGCGGGCACGCTGGCCCTCGCTGCCTGTTCGCCTCCATCAGCACCGGAGCAGGGTGAACGGCCGCTGACCCCGCGCGAGAACGCCTTTCTCGACACCCTCTCCCGCCGCAGCTTCAACTTCTTCTGGGAAACCACCGATCCCGCCACCGGTCTCACCCCCGACCGATGGCCCACCCGCACTTTCTCCAGCATCGCCGCCGTCGGCTTCGGCCTCACGGCCTACGTGATCGGCTCCGAGCGGGGGTACGTCAGCCGGGCGGAGGCGCGGGATCGCACGCTCGCCACGCTGCGGTTCTTCTGGCAACTGCCGCAGGGGCCGGAGCCTACCGGCACCGCCGGCTACAAGGGCTTCTTCTATCACTTCCTGAATTACGGCGACGGCCTCCGCTTCGAGAATGTCGAGCTCTCCACCATCGACACATCCATCATGCTGATGGGGATTCTCACCTGCCAGCAGTACTTCGACGGCGACGACTCCGCTGAGCGGGAGATCCGGGCGCTGGCCGACTCGCTGTACCAGCGGGTCGACTGGGTCTGGGCGCAGCCGCGTGCGCCGCTGGTGACGATGGGGTGGAAACCGGGCGAGGGCTTCCTCAGCCACGACTGGCACGGTTACGTGGAGTCCATGCTGCTCTATGTGCTGGCCCTGGGGTCTCCCACCCATCCGGTCGAGCCAGAGGCCTGGACTGCATGGACATCCACCTATCAATGGGGCGAGTACTACGGCCAGACCCACATCGGTTTTGCGCCGCTCTTCGGCCACCAGTTCTCGCACGCATGGATCGACTTCCGGGGGATTCAGGATGGCTACATGCGGGGCAGGGGCATCGACTACTTCGAGAACTCCCGCCGGGCCACCTATGCCCAGCAGGCGTACGCCATCGACAATCCCAATGGCTGGAAGGGCTATGGCGAGCTGAGCTGGGGGCTCACCGCCTGCGACGGGCCCGCCGATGCGACGCTGCCGTGGCAGGGGAGCGACCGGCGGTTCTTCAGCTATGCCGCGCGGGGGGCTTCATTCACCGAGGTGCGCGACGACGGCACCATCACACCCCACGCCGCCGGCGGATCGATAGCGTTCGCACCCGAGATCACCGTGCCGGCGCTGGTCAACATGCGCGAGCGCTTCGGCGACCACTTGTTCCAGCAGTACGGCTTCCTCGACTCGTACAACGAGACCTTCACCTTCGACGCCGCGCTGCAGCATGGCACCATCGTGCCCGGGGTCGGCTGGTTCGACGGCGACTATCTCGGCATCGACGTGGGGCCGACCCTGCTGATGATCGAGAACTACCGGTCCGGACTGGTGTGGGAGCTGCTGCGCGAGCACCCCGTCATCCGCCGCGGACTCGAGCGGGCCGGGTTCACCGGGGGTTGGCTGTGAACAGGACGACTAGTCGGCTGGACGGCTGGGCGGCCAGGCGGCTGACCGCCCTGACCGCCCTGACCGCCCTGACCGCCTTGACGGCCTGCACGCCCCGGCCGTCCGACGAGACCATCCACCTCCGCTTCTGGACCATGGGACGCGAGGGTGAAGTGGTGGCGCCGCTGGTGCGCGAGTTCGAGCGGCTTCATCCCGGCGTCCGCGTCGATATCCAGCAGATGCCGTGGACCGCCGCGCACGAGAAGCTGCTCACCGCGCACGTGGGCGGCACCTCGCCCGATATATCCCAGCTGGGCAATACCTGGATCTACGAGCTCGCGATGCTGGGCGCGATCCAGCCGCTCGACTCGCTGCTCGATCCTGGCTCGCCCATTCGTGCCGAAGCGTATTTCCCCGGCATCTGGTCCACCAACTTCGTGGGCGACACCCAGTTCGGCGTTCCCTGGTACGTGGACACCCGGGTGTTGTTCTACCGGACCGACTTGCTGCAACGGGCCGGCGTCGATCAGATGCCCGACACCTGGGCGGAGTGGCGCGCGGCGATGGTGCAAGTTCAGGAAGCATCGGGCCCGCGCCAGTGGGCGATGTTCCTGCCCACCAACGAATGGATGCAACCGGCGATCCTCGGGCTCCAGAATGGCTCGACCCTTACCGATTCGGCGGGGCGGCTGGGTGCCTTCAGTCAGCCGGCGTTCCGCGAGGCCTTTGATTTCTACATCAGCCTCTTCAAGGACGATCTGGCGCCGCCGATGGGCAACGCCGATGTGGCCAACGTGTGGCAGGAGTTCGCCCGCGGCACCTTCGCCATGTACATCACCGGCCCGTGGAACCTGGGCGAGTTCCGGCGCCGGCTTCCCGACAGCCTGCAGGACAAGTGGGCCACGACACCGCTCCCGGGGCCCGATGGGCCGGGCGTGTCGTTCGCCGGCGGCTCCAGCCTGGTGGTGTTCCGCAGCAGCGAACACCCTCAAGAGGCGATGGCTCTGGTCGAGTTCCTTTCGCTGCCGGAGTCACAGTCGCGATTCTTTCACCTGAGCGGCAACCTGCCGCCCCGCCGAGACGCCTGGCAGGACTCGGCGCTGGCCAATGATCCGAAGGTCCAGGCCTTTCGCCAGCAGCTCGAGCGCGTCGCCTCGCTGCCCCACGTGCCCGAGATCGAGCTGATCCTGACCCGGCTGTACGAGCAATCGGAACGCGCTATCCGGGGCAACGTCCCGGTGCCCGTAGTCCTCACTGCCCTCGACAACCAGGTGGACCGGATCCTCGAGAAGCGGCGCTGGGTGCTGGACCAGCGGGCGGCGGCGCAGCGATGAGCGCAGAAGGGCGGCAAGCGCGGGCGGCCCGGTGGTTCGTGACCCCGGCGGTGGGGCTCATCAGCGTCTTCTTCGCTCTGCCGGTGCTGGCCGCCTTCGTGCTGAGCCTGACCGACTTCGACATCTACGCCATCGCAGACGCGTCGAACGTACGGTTCGTCGGGTTCGGCAACTACATCGAACTGGCGCGCAATCCGCTCTTCTGGGCCGCACTCAGGAACACCTTCTACTTCGTGCTGGTGGGCGGGCCACTCTCCGTGGTGGTGTCGCTGGGCGCCGCACTGCTGCTGAACGCGCGGCTGGCCCGATGGAAGAGCTTCTTCCGGACCGCCTACTTCGCGCCGGTGGTCACGACGCTGGTCGCTGTCGCCCTGGTATGGCGGTACCTCTATCACCCCACCTACGGCCCCATCAACTACTTCCTTGGCAAGGTGGGGATCGGGCCGATCGACTGGCTGGGCGATCCCGCCTGGGCCATGCCGGCGATCATCATCCTGGCGGTGTGGAAGAACTTCGGCTACAACATGCTGATCTTCATCGCCGGGCTGCAGAACATTCCCGACGACCTCTACGACGCCGCGGATCTGGATGGGGCCAACTGGTGGCACCGTTTCCGCCACGTGACACTGCCGATGCTGGGCCCGACGTTCCTGTTCGTCGGGGTGGTGACCATGATCGGCTACTTCCAGCTCTTCGCCGAGCCCTACGTCATGACCCAGGGCGGCCCGCTCAAGAGCACGCTGAGCGTGGTGCTGCTGATGTACGAGGAGGGATTCCGCTGGTGGCGGATCGGCAACGCGGCGGCGATCGCCTTCGTGCTGTTCGTGATCATGCTGGCGCTGACCCTGCTGCAGTTCCGCATCCGGCCGCGGGAGGACTGAGTGAAGCCGCGCTCGTTCCTGCTGCATGCGGTGCTGGTGCTGGGCGCCCTGCTGGCGCTCGGGCCCCTCCTCTGGATGCTGTCGGCCAGCTTCATGGCCGATGGCCAGGCCACCTCGCTGCCGCCGGAAGTGCTCCCCAGCCCCGCGACGCTCGACCAGTACCGGACGCTCTTCTCCCGGCTCTCGATGGGCCGGTACCTCGCCAACAGCATCTTCGTGGCGCTGCTGGTCACCACCGTGTCGCTGCTGGTCAACTCCCTGGCCGGCTACGCCTTTGCCAAGCTGCGGTTCCGGGGCCGCGAGCGTCTGTTCGGTGCGCTGCTGGCGCTGCTGGTCATTCCAGCCCAGATCACCATGCTGCCGCTCTTCCTGCTGCTGCGGGAGATGGGGCTGATCAACACCTATCTCGGCGTGGCGATTCCGGGGCTGGCCAGCGTGTTCGGGATCTTCCTCATCCGCCAGTACGCGCTGAGCATCCCCGATGAACTGCTCGATGCGGCGCGGATGGATGGCGCGGGCGAGTTCCGGATCTACTGGTCGGTGGTGTTGCCGGTGCTGCTGCCGATTCTGGTGACACTCGGGATCTTCACCTTCATGGGCACCTGGAACGACTTCCTCTGGCCCCTGATCGTGCTGAGCGACGACAGCCGCTACACCCTCCCGGTGGCGCTGGCCAACCTCTCGGGCGAGCACGTACAGGACATCGAGCTGATGATGGCCGGGGCGGTGGTCACGGTGCTGCCGGTGATGCTGGTGTTCCTCTTCCTGCAGCGCTACTACCTGCGGGGCATCATGCTGGGGAGCGTGAAGGGGTGATGCGGTCAGCCCAGCGCGCGGCCGTTGGTGCGAATGACATCGGCATAGAAACGGGCGCTGGCCTTGGGCGTGCGCCGCTGAGTGGCGTAGTCCACGTGCACGATCCCGAACCGCTTGGCATAGCCCAGGCTCCATTCGAAGTTGTCGAGCAGAGACCAGGCGCAGTAGCCGCGAAGGTTCACGCCCTGCTGGGTGGCGTCCCACGCGGCCCGCAGGTGGGTGCGGTAATAGTCGACCCGCAGCGGATCATCGTGGGTGTCGCCCTCGACGGTCGGTGGGTCGGGGAAGGCGGCACCGTTCTCGGTGATGTAGAGTGGGAGCCGGCCATATCGCTCCGTCACCCAGAGCAGCACTCTGGTCAATGATTCCGGGTGCACTTCCCAGCCGGTCTCGGTGTACCGCGCACCGGGCTGCGTGACACCGCTGGCCCGCACCGGCCACGCGGCGTCGTCATGCCGAGTGACGCTGCGGGTGTAGTAGTTGATGCCGAGGAAGTCGAGCGGCTGGCGGATGAGAGTGAAATCGTCGGCGGAATGAGAGGGCCACGCATCGCCGAAGATCTCCTGCATCTCGTCGGGATAGCTGCCCAGCAGCGCCGGGTCGAGATACTGCCGGTTCATGTAGGCGTCGGCACGCCGGACCGCGGCGAGGTCCTCGGCCGAGTCCGACGCGGGATACTTGGGTTCGAGGTTCACCACCAGGCCGGCCTGGCGCGCGCCACCCGCGCGCAATGCCAGGATGCCGCTGCCGTGGGCCCGCATCAGGTTATGAGAAGCGATGGGCGCTTCATAGCGGTTGCTATGGCCCGGGGCCAGCGCGCCGTGGAGGTAGCCGCCGTCGGTCACCACCCAGGGTTCATTGAGCGTGGCCCACGCGGTCACCCGGTCGCCCAGCGCCTTTACCGCAACCTCGGCGTACTCGGCGAACCACCCGGCGATGTCGCGGTTGAGCCAGCCGCCCCGGTCGTCGAGCGCGGCGGGGAGGTCCCAGTGATACAGGGTCACCAGCGGGGCGATGCCCGCTTCCAGCAGCGCATCGACCAGCCGGTCGTAGAAGGCGATGCCGCCCGGATTGGGACGGCCGGTGCCCTCGGGAAGCAGGCGGCTCCACGAGAGGCTGAAGCGGTAGGCGTTGAGCCCCAGCGACCGCATCAGCGCGACGTCGTCCCGGTAGCGGTTGTAGTGATCGCAGGCGATGTCGCCGGTCTCGCCCCGCGCGGTGCGGCCCGGCGTATGGGAAAAGCGATGCCAGATGCTCGGTCCCGCGCCATCAGCGAGGGGTGAGCCTTCGATCTGGTAGGCGGCGGTGGCGGTACCCCAGAGGAAGCCGGCAGGAAACTCGAATTGATGGGTCATTGATCCACGGAGATCCATGGCAAGCGTGACACTGCAGCAGGTCCGCAAAATATACCCTGACCGGGGCGGGGAGCACGTCGCGGTGCACGGGCTCGACCTGGGCATCGCCGATGGCGAGTTCCTGGTGCTGGTGGGGCCGTCGGGCTGCGGCAAGAGCACTACGCTCAGGATGATCGCGGGGCTGGAGAGCATCTCGTCGGGGCAGCTGCTGATCGGCGATCGCCTCGCCAATGACATCCCCTCCCGCGACCGCGATATAGCCATGGTGTTCCAGAGCTACGCGCTGTATCCGCACATGTCGGTGCGGCAGAACCTCGCCTTTGCGCTCAAGCTCCGGAAGCTGCCGGAGACGGAAATCGACCGGCGGGTGGGCGAAGCGGCGGCGGCGCTGGGACTGGACCAGATGCTGGACCGCAAGCCCAAGCAGCTCTCCGGCGGCGAGCGCCAGCGGGTGGCGCTGGGCCGGGCCATCGTCCGCCAGCCGCAGGTGTTCCTGTTCGACGAGCCGCTCTCCAACCTCGACGCCAAGCTTCGGGTCCACATGCGCAGGGAGATCGGCCGGCTGCATCGCGAACTGGCCACCACCATGATCTACGTGACCCACGACCAGGTGGAAGCGATGACCCTGGGCGACCGGATAGCGGTGATGTCCGCCGGGCGGTTGCAGCAGGTGGACACCCCGCTCGGGCTCTATCAGCGGCCGGCCAACCTGTTCGTGGCAGGGTTCATCGGGAGCCCGCCGATGAACCTCATTGCGGGCACCGTGGCAGGCGGGGAGGGCGGACATGGCGGCCAAGGCGGTCGGGTGTTCCGTTCCACCACCGGCGGCGTCTCCCTGCCGCTGGGATCCGAGGTGCCGGCACTGGCCGACGGCGCGCCCTGTACGCTGGGGCTTCGGCCCGAAGCGCTCCGGGTGGGCGGCGAGGACGCCCCGCTTCGGGGGCGGGTGGAGCTGGTGGAGCCGCTCGGGAGCGAGACGCTGGTTCACACCGAGGTCGGGCAAACCACGATCGTGGCGCGGTTTACCGGCGAGGGCCTGCCCCGGGCGGGCGAATCGGTGGGACTGGTGCCGGAGTTGGGCCGGGCCCACTGGTTCGGCGAGGACGGGGTTCGCCTGGAGGAGCCGGGGGAGGTAGACGGAACGCCAACCCCACACTAGATTTGCAGGCTTCCCCCGGCACCCTGCCGAGGGACTGCCCGGACCCGGGCTTTACCTTTTCCCGCAGCAGCTTTTGGCTGCGGTATCATGAGTGACTCTCCTGCATGCCCGAACAGGTCATTCCCGCGCTCGACAAGTTCATCCCCGCCACCGGTCTCAAGGTTCGCTCCGACCTCTACGACGAGGATTACTCGGACGCGGAATACGACGAGATGCTCTCCATGTACGAGGGCACCATGTCGCAGATCGTGGAAGGCGAGATCGTCAAGTCGAAGGTGCTTCGCATCACCGATAACGCCGTCATCCTCGATGTCGGCTTCAAGTCCGAAGGCTCGGTGCCGCTCGACGAGTTCAAGGAGCCGGGCGAGCTCAAGGTGGGCGATGAAGTGGAAGTGTTCCTCGAGCACCTCGAGGACCACGAGGGCGCGGTCGTCCTGTCGAAGAAGAAGGCCGACTTCATGCGGGTCTGGGAGAAGATCCGCGTGGCTCACGAGAGCGACCAGCCGGTCGAAGGCACCCTGACCAAGAAGATCAAGGGTGGCGTGGTGGTGAATCTCATGGGCGTGGATGCGTTCCTGCCCGGGTCCCAGATCGCGCTCCGCCGGGTGCCCAACATCGACGAGCTGCTGGGCCAGACCTACGAGTTCAAGATCATCAAGCTCAACAAGCGCCGGCGGAACATCGTCGTGTCGCGCCGCGTGATCCTCGAGAACGAGCGGGCGCACAAGCGCGAGCACCTGATGAAGGAGCTCGAGACCGGCCAGGTCCGGAAGGGCGTGGTCAAGAACATCACCGACTTCGGCGCCTTCATCGACCTGGGCGGCGTGGACGGCCTGCTCCACATCACCGACATGTCGTACGGGCGGGTCTCCCACCCGAGCGAGATGGTGGCGATCGGCCAGGAAGTCGAGGTCAAGATCCTCGACATCGACTGGCAGCGGGAGCGGATTTCGCTGGGCATGAAGCAGCTGCAGGACTACCCGTGGAAGGACGTGGCGGCCAAGTACCCGGTCGGTACCCGGGTGCAGGGCAAGGTCGTCTCGATCACCAACTACGGCGCGTTCGTCGAGCTCGAGCCGGGCATCGAGGGCCTGGTGCACATCAGCGAGATGAGCTGGACCCGCAATGTGCGCCACCCCTCCAAGATCGTCTCCATCGGCGAGACCATCGAGGCGGTGGTGCTCAAGGTGGACGAGAGCGACGAGAAGATCTCGCTCGGCATGAAGCAGACCGAGCAGGATCCCTGGATGGTGCTGCCCCTCAAGTACCCGGTGAGCACCCGGATCCAGGGCAAGGTGCGCAACCTCACCAGCTTCGGCGCGTTCGTGGAGATCGAGCCCGGCATCGATGGCCTGATCCACATCAGCGACATGTCGTGGACCAAGCGGGTGCAGCATCCGTCGGAAGTCGTCAAGAAGGGCGACGCCGTCGAGGTGCTGATCCTCAACATCGACGCCGACAACAAGCGCATCAGCCTGGGCCTCAAGCAGGCACAGGAAGATCCGTGGCTCAAGATCGGCGAGACCTATCCCATTGGGCTCGAGCTCCGCGGCACCGTGCTCCGCCTGATGGACAAGGGCCTCGTGGTCGATGTAGGCAACGACATCGAGGGCTTCGTGCCGGTGTCGCAGCTGGGCAAGCCGGACATCGAGAACCCGGCCGATGCGGCCCAGGAAGGCCAGCCGGTCGACCTGAGCGTCATCGAGGTGGACCCGATTCACCACCGCATCGTGCTCGCGGTGGTCGGCTACCCCGATATCCCGTTCGAGCCGCTGCCCAAGCGGGAGATTCCGGCTGACGACGACGCGCCGGACTCGAGTGACGAGCCGGGTGCCGAGCCGGCAGTTGAGAGTCAAGAGTCGAGAGTCGAGAGTTAACGACTGAGAGTCGAGAGTCGAGAGTTGGGGGTTGCAGGTACTCTTGACTCTCAACTCTCGACTCTCGACTCTTAACTCATGCCCGACCCGCGACAGCTGCTCGAAGAACTCCACCACCGCCAGGCGCTCGCGGAACAGGGCGGGGGCGCGGCGCGGGTGGCCGCCCAGCACAAGAAGGGCAAGCTCACCGCCCGCGAACGGCTCGACCTCCTGCTCGATCCCGGTTCCTTCGTCGAGCTCGATCGTTTCGTCACCCATCGCTCCAGCGATTTCGGTCTCGCCGACCAGGTCTACCCTGGCGACGGCGTCGTCACCGGTCACGGAAGCATCGACGGCCGGCTGGTGTACGTCTTCTCCCAGGACTTCACGGTGTTCGGCGGGTCGCTCTCCGAGGCCCACGCCGAGAAAATCTGCAAGGTGATGGACCTGGCGATGCGCAATGGCGCGCCGGTGATCGGACTCAATGATTCCGGCGGGGCCCGCATCCAGGAGGGCGTGGTCTCGCTCGGCGGCTACGCCGACATCTTCCTCCGCAATACCCTGGCATCCGGGGTCGTTCCCCAGATCAGCGCCATCCTCGGTCCCTGCGCCGGCGGTGCGGTATACAGTCCCGCCATCACCGATTTCATTTTCATGGTGCGGGGCGTCAGCTACATGTTCGTCACCGGCCCCAGCGTGGTGAAGACGGTCACCCACGAAGAGGTGGACTTCGACCAGCTGGGTGGCGCCGACGTGCACGGCAGCACCTCGGGCGTGTCACATTTCACCCACGAATCCGAGCCCGAGTGCCTGGCGGCGATTCGCGAGCTGGTGTCGTTCATCCCGGGCAACAACCTCGACGAGCCGCCGCAGCGGCCATCGGAGGATCCCGACGACCGGCGCGACGAAGCCCTGCTCGACGTAGTGCCCGACAGCCCGTCCCGCCCGTACGACATGCATGAGGTGATTCGCCGGGTCGTGGATGACGGCGCCTTCCTCGAGGTCCAGCCGGATTTTGCCGGCAACATCCTGGTCGGGTTCGCCCGACTGGGCGGCCGGCCCGTGGGCGTCATCGCCAACCAGCCGGCGGTGCTCGCCGGGGTGCTCGACATCAATGCTTCGACCAAGGCGGCCCGGTTCATCCGGTTCTGTGACTGCTTCAACATCCCGCTCGTCACCCTGGTTGACGTGCCCGGGTTCCTCCCCGGCGTGACCCAGGAGCACGGTGGCATCATCAAGCATGGCGCCAAGCTGCTCTACGCCTACTGCGAGGCGACAGTGCCCAAGCTGACCGTCATCACCCGCAAGGCTTACGGCGGCGCCTACGATGTCATGAGCTCAAAGCACATCCGGGGAGACGTCAACCTCGCGTGGCCCACCGCGGAGATCGCGGTGATGGGTCCCAAGGGGGCGGTCGAGATTCTCTTCAAGGACGAACTCTCGAAGAGCAAGGACCCGGGCGCCACAGCCGGGCGCCTGGCCGACGAGTATACGGAGAAGTTCGCCAATCCCTATGCCGCGGCGGCACGCGGGTTCGTGGACGACATCATTGATCCCCGCGACACCCGGCCTCGGCTCATCAGCGCGCTACGCACGCTCGTCGGGAAGCGCGACCGCAACCCGCCACGGAAGCACGGCAACCTGCCCCTGTAGCCAGTGGCCAAGGCTGGCGGAAATCCGCTGCCTGCATCATGTTGAATGCGATGCACCCGCGCCTCTCTCCAACTGTCCGAGCCCTGAACGCAGCCGCCGCTGCGACGCTGCTGCTGGGCCTTGCTGCGCCCCTTGGCGCCCAGGGCGCGGTGGATCCCAACGTCGCGCCCCGCGCTGCCGAGCTGGAGCGGATCGGCGAACGGCAACTGGGCACCGAGATGCTGGGCCGCTACCTCGCCGTGGCACAGAGCGATGGCCGGGCCTGGTTCCTCCTGGCGCGCTTCTATCGCCTGGATGCTCGCGACTGGCACCGCAGTGGCCACCGTACCTCGCCCGATGCCGAGCTGTACCTCGCGTTGTCCGACGTGGCGATCGAGGAAGCGGTCAAGCTGGAGGTGGACTCCGCGCCGCTCTATGGCGCGCTCGTCGCCGTGGACCGCGCACTGGTCACCATAGAGGAGCAGGGCTGGTCCCACCTCGCCGGGTCCGATGTACTGCCGCCGCTTCCCCCCATGGTCCTCGAGCTGGGCCGAAACCTCGTCGCCAATTGTCCCAGCGGTGGTGTGATCCTCGCCGGCTCCGAGCTCGAGGGTGTGGCGGTCTGGTACGGTGTGATGGGTCCCGGCGGCCGCTCGGACCTGCTGCCAGTCCGCCCTGATCTCTATGCTATTGATGGCCGCTATCGCTCTCAGACCGCGCGGGCACTGGGCGTAAGCGATTCGCTGGGGATTCGTCCTGCCCTCGCCGCCGCCTCCGCTGCGCGCGCCGTCTGTCTGACGCCCAACGCCGATTCCACTCTGGTGCCCGACGAGCAGCCTCGCATAGAGCGACTGGTCCGCATCATCGGGCCTGGCGACGTACCGGCCAACGCCGGCCTCGGCTTCACCCAGCTGGTGCTGGACCAGGAGACCGGCTCCAGCGTCTGGTCGCGGGACGTGCTCTCGGTCTATGGCGTCGCCTCGAGGCGCAACCCGCTGCTCTGCCGTAGTCTCGCGTCGGTCGCCGGCGTCCTGCCCGGCGGCGCCTGCCGCCCGTAACACCCACCCATTCCCCCGTCGCGTTGCGTAGAGTCCTGATCGCCAACCGCGGTGAAATCGCCTTGCGCGTCATCCGGGCCTGCCATGAGGAAGGGCTCGAGGCCGTGGCGGTCCACAGCCTGCCCGACCGGGGCAGTCCGCACGTGCGAGCCGCCGATCACGCGGTGGCGCTCGGCGGCGTGGCGCCGGCCGAGAACTATCTCGACATCGAGAAGCTGATCGCCGCCGCGAAGCAGTCTGGCGCTGATGCCATTCACCCCGGGTACGGCTTCCTCGCTGAACGCGCGGCATTTGCCGATGCGGTGGTGAAGGCAGGATTGACCTGGATCGGTCCTCCCGCAGACGCGATTCGGGCCATGGGCGACAAGACCGAAGCGCGGCAGCGGATGCGCGCGGCGGGTGTGCCGATCGTGCCCGGCGGAGCAGAACCGCTGGATGGCCTGGTTCAGGCGGCCCCGCTGGCGCAGGAGCTCGGCTATCCGGTGATGGTCAAGGCGGCAGCGGGCGGGGGCGGAAAGGGCATGCGGGTGGTGCGCACCGAGGCCGAGCTGGGGCCCGCGCTCGAGGCCGCGGGTCGAGAGGCAGCCAAGGCCTTCGGCGACTCGAGCGTCTACCTCGAGAAGCTGGTCGAACGCCCGCGGCACATAGAGATCCAGATCCTTGCCGACGCACATCGCACGGTGCACCTGGGCGAGCGCGAGTGCTCGATCCAGCGGCGGCACCAGAAGCTGGTGGAGGAGGCGCCCTCCATCGCGGTTGATCGAGATCTCAGGAGGAGGATTGGCGCCGCCGCCGTCGCCGCCGCCGAAGCCGTGCACTATCTCGGCGCCGGCACCTGCGAGTTTCTCGTCGCGGATGACGGTGCGTTCTACTTCCTGGAGATGAACACCCGGATACAGGTCGAGCACCCGGTGACCGAACTGGTGTATGGCGTGGACCTGGTCCGCGAGCAACTGCGAATTGCCGGCGGCGGAACAATGCGGGTGCCGGAGGGCGAGCTGGAGCCGTCGGGCTGGTCGATCGAGTGTCGTATCACCAGTGAAGACCCCGCCAACGGCTTCCTGCCGGACACCGGGCGGGTGGAGTTTCTCCGCGCGCCGTCCGGTCCGGGTGTGCGCTGGGACGCCGGCATCGAGCCCGGCAACGAGATCACGCTGCACTACGATCCGATGCTGGCCAAGCTCATTGTGTGGGCCGAGGACCGTCCGTCCGCCATTCGCCGGATGCGCCGGGCACTCAATGAACTGGTCATCACCGGCGTCGCCACCAATCAGGCGTTCCATCGGCGGCTGCTGGAGGATCCGGCGTTTGCAGCCGGCGAGATCGATATCCAGTTCCTCGAGCGCCGGGGCGATCTCCTGGATGCTGCCATCCCCGACACGGAAGCCACGGCACTTGCGATCGCGGCCGCGCTGGCCGAGGACGGCGCGCGCGGATCGCGAAAGCCGGCAGTAACAGCGGCGGGATCGACCGGCGCGCCACCGTCGCGCTGGGCCACCGAAGCGCGACGCGATGGCCTCCGATAATCCGGCGCCGGCAGCGCCGGTTCGAATCGAGCGCATCGCTGCCGGTGGCGATGGCGTCGGTCGCCTGGCAGACGGACGCACCGTGTTCGTGGCTCGCACCGCACCCGGCGACCTCATCGAGCCCGCCGCCGTGGTGTTGCACAAGCGATTCGCCCGCGCGACGGTCGGCCTGCTGCTCCAGCCGGGGCCGGACCGGGTCGAACCGCGGTGTCCCCACTATGTGCGCGACCGTTGCGGCGGTTGCCAGCTGCAGCACCTCGCGCCCGAGGCGCAGCGGGTGGTGCGGCAGCGGATCGCCGGTGACGCGCTGCGTCGCCTGGGAAAGCTCGACGTTGCCGATCCGCCGATCGAGCCGGCGCCCGACGACTGGCACTATCGCACCCGGATCACGCTCCATCGTGACGGCAAGCGAATCGGACTCCGCCCGCTGGACCAGCCGACTCGTGCGTTTGACCTCGAGCACTGTTTCATCACCAGCACATCGCTGATGGATGCCTGGAGAGTGGTTCGCGCGCATCGTGAGCTGCTGCCGGCTGACTGGAACCGGCTCGTGCTTCGGCTGGACCGTGAGGGTCACCGGCACCTGATACTCGAGGCGGATGACGGTACCACTTGGCGTGACGCGCCGGGGCTGGCCGAAGTGCTCGAGGCCGAAGCTGCACCGGCCTCGCTCTGGCTTCGCTCGGGCAGTTCCCCTGCGCACGTAGCGGGGCCGGACTCCGGGGTGGCGGCGGCGGCGTTCGAGCAGGTGCATCCTGCGGTGGCGTGGATGGCGCGTGCGTTCGCGCTCGACCGGTTGTCCGCTGGGGAAGGCGACGTGGTGTGGGACCTGTATGCCGGGCTGGGAGATACCTCCCGGGCGCTCGCCAAGTCGGGGGCCACCGTGACCAGTGTCGAGTCCGATCCCGACGCGGTGGCGTGGGCCGAGCACCATGGCGATGACGGGTTGGCCATCCAGCGCCGGACCGGCCGTGCGGAGCGGGAGGTGCAGTCGCTGCCCGATCCGGACCTGGTCATCACCAACCCGCCCCGCACCGGCATGGATGGTGGCGTGGTGGACGAGATAGCGCGCCGGGCACCGCGCCGAATGGCCTATATCTCCTGCGACCCGGCCACGCTGGCGCGTGACATTGCCCGGCTGGGCGCGTCGTGGACCCTGACCGGCTGGCGGGCGTTCGATCAGTTTCCCCAGACCGGCCACGTGGAATCGGTGGCCCTGCTGGAGCCGCGATGAAGTACTTCGTGACGATTGATGGCCGGGAACGCGTGGTCGAGGTGGCTGGCGACCAGGTGACGCTCGACGGAGCCTCAGTCACCGCCCGGCTGGAGCCCGTCCCCGGGACTCCCATGCGCCAACTGGTGCTGGACGGCAACCCGATCACCCTCACGGTCGAGCGGCTGGGCCCAGGCCGCTGGCGGGTGGGCCGGGGCGGGCTGGCGCCCGAGGTCGAGGTGCTGGACGAGCGGCTCCGGCACATCCGTTCGCTGACCGGAGTCGGTGCCCGCCAGGGCGCCGGCGGAATCCTCAAGGCCCCAATGCCGGGGCTGGTGGTGCGGGTCGAGGTCGAACCGGGCCAGCAGGTTACGGCCGGCGCGCCGCTGGTGGTGCTGGAGGCGATGAAGATGGAGAACCAGCTGGCGGCCCCGGCTGCGGGGACGGTGACTGCCGTCCGGGTCCAGCCGGGGGCAACGGTGGAGAAGGGAGCCGTGCTGGTGGAGATCGTCTCCACTTGACCTTAACCGTTGCTGGGCGCTATTTTAGAAGTCTGGCCCGGATCAAGGATCCGGGCGGCAATCAACCATGGAATCAACCTTGGGCGCCGGGTTCATGAAGACTTTTTCCGCCAAGCCGAGCGATATCTCCCACGACTGGCACGTCGTGGACGCCGCCGGCGTTTCGTTGGGCCGGCTGGCCAGCCACGTCGCGCAGCTCATCCGTGGCAAGCACAAGCCGACCTACACGCCCCATATGGATGGCGGCGATTTCGTGATTGTGGTCAATGCGTCCAAGGTGAAGCTCACCGGCAACAAGCTGGACCAGAAGACCTACTTCAAGCACACCGGCTACATGGGCCATGAGAGCCACACGCCGGCGCGCGATCTCCTTGCCAAGCATCCGGACCGGGTCATCGAGAAGGCGGTGTTCGGGATGCTGCCCAAGTCGTCGCTCGCCAAGCAGAAGCTCCGGACCAAGCTCAAGGTGTACGGCGGCGCCGAGCATCCGCATGCCGCGCAGTCGCCCCGGCCTTACGCCATCACCGAGACCACCAGCGCATGACCTCCACCATTCCCGAGTTTCGTTGGCAGGCCACTGGCCGCCGCAAGACCAGCGTCGCACGCGTCTATCTCACCCCGGGCACCGGCAAGTGGGACGTGAACGGGCGGACCCTGGGCGACTACTTCCCGCGGCCTTCGCTGGTGCAGCACATCCAGCAGTCGTTCACCGCCACCGACACGCTGGGCGCGTTCGACGTGAAGGCGCACGTGGCGGGTGGCGGACAGACCGGCCAGGCCGGCGCGATGCGCCTCGCCATTGCCCGGGCGCTGGTGTCGGCCGATGAGCAGCACCGCTCCAAGCTGCGCGCCAACGGCCTCCTGACCCGCGACCCGCGGGCGGTCGAGCGCAAGAAGCCGGGCCGGCCCGGAGCGCGGAAGCGCTTCCAGTTCTCGAAGCGGTAGGACGCTGTACCGGGCGGGCCGTCTGGGCCCGCCCCATCTCGCACGCCGCAGGATTCCGCGCCTGGGTGCCTTCGGGTCGGGCCGGAAGATGAATGCGGCGGACGTATAACCCCACAGGAAAGGAACGCAGGACCCGCATGCCGCAGCCTCAGCTCCAGGAACTCCTCGAAGCCGGTGTTCACTTCGGGCATCAGACCCGACGGTGGAACCCCAAGATGCGCCGCTTCATTTTTGCGGAGCGCTCGGGCATCTACATCATCGATCTCCAGAAGACCCTCCGGCAGATCACCAAGGCCCAGGAACTGCTCCGGGGCGTGGTGGGCCGGGGCGAGAACGTCCTCTTCCTCTGCACCAAGAAGCAGCTGAAGGGCGTGGTCCAGGCCGAGGCCGCCGAGTGCGGCGCATTCCATGTCACCGAGCGGTGGCTGGGCGGGATGCTCACCAACTTCCAGACGGTGAAGAAGCAGATCCGGCGGCTGCGCGAGCTGGAGCAGGGCGCGTCCGAGGGCGAGGTCGGCAACTACACCAAGAAGGAAAAGCTGCTGTTCGAGCGCGAGCGGGTGAAGCTGGCCCGCAACCTCGACGGCGTGAAGAACATGAACCGGCTGCCCGGCGCGCTGTTCGTGGTCGATTCCCGGAAGGAACGCATCGCCATCGCCGAAGCTATCAAGCTGGGCATTCCGGTCGTGGCCATCGTGGACACCAATGCGGATCCCGACGTCATTACCGTGCCGATTCCCGGCAACGATGACGCGATCCGCTCAGTCTCGCTTATCACCGCGGCGCTGGCGAACGAGATCCGAGAAGCGCGGGTGCAGGCCCCCGTGCGGGACGCCTCCGAGGACGCCGAGGGCGAGGTGTACACCAGTGATCTCGCGGCCGACGACGGCAGCGAGGAGCGCCGCCGGCGCCGTCCCGGCCGCCGCAAGCGGCGTCCGAAGCCCGAAGCCATCGCCGCCCGGATGAAGTCCGACGGCGAAGGCACGCCGGACGCAGGCGCGGCGAGCAGCGGCGACAGCTGACCGCGTCGTCGCCCGACGCCCGACCGCCGCTCCGGGCCCGAACGGCCCCGAGCGGCGGTTTTTGGTTAGAATTCAACCCTAACGCACGCAAAGCAGGATGAAGCCATGACGAGTGTGACCATTTCCGCGAAGGACGTTGCCGAGCTCCGCCGGAGAACCGGGGCGGGCATGCTGGATTGCAAGAAGGCCCTCGAGGAGGCGGGTGGCGACATGGAGAAGGCCGTCGAGCTGCTCCGTGCCAGGGGCATCGCCAAGGCCGAGAAACGGGCCGGCCGCAGCGCCTCGCAGGGCGTGATCGTGGTCGAGCTTGCCGCGGACGGCACCGCCGGCGCGATGGCCGAGGTCAACTGCGAGACCGACTTCGTGGCCCGGACCGAGGACTTCCAGAACATGGCGCGCGCGCTTGCCCGCCACGTGCTGGCCAACGCGCCGCAGGGCGCCGGCGAAGGCACCGCGCTCGATGGCCAGGCGTGGTCTGGCGAGGGCGGCGGCACCGTGGCCGAGTTCGTGAAGGCCTCGGCGGCCAGGACCGGCGAGGCGACCACGTTCCGGCGCTGGGCCCACTTCGCGCGGCCCGACGGGGTGGTGGGACACTATCTCCACCACAACGGCATGGTCGGCGTCCTGGTCGAGCTTGAGGGCGGTCAGGGTGAAGCGCCGGCCCAGCTGGCGCGCGATGTAGCGCTCCACATAGCGTCGGCCGATCCGCTGGGCGTGCGGCCCGAGGACATCCCCGCTGAGCTGCTCGATCGTGAGCGCCGGATCGCGGAGGAGCAGGTTGCCCAGGAGGGCAAGCCGGAGCAGATCCGCGCCAAGATCGTCGAGGGCAAGCTGCGGAAGTTCGTGGCCGAGCGGACCCTGCTGGAGCAGCCGTTCGTGAAGGACGACACCGCCACGGTCGGCCAGCTGGTCACCAAGGCCGGCGCCGGGCTGAGCGTGGTGCGGTTCGCACGCTTCCAGGTCGGGCAGGACTGATGTCACTCGCCTACCGCCGAGCCCTGCTCAAGGTTTCGGGCGAAGCGCTGGCGGGCGAAAAGGGCCAGGGCCTCGACTACGCAATTGTCGAGGCGCTGGCCGAGGAGATCAAGACGGTGCACGCCCTTGGCGTGCACCTTGGGCTGGTGGTGGGTGGCGGCAACATCATCCGCGGTGCCACCGCCAGCCGCGACGGACTGGATCGCGTCTCGGCCGACTACATGGGGATGCTGGCCACGGTCATCAACGCGCTGGCGCTGCAGGATGTGCTGGAGAAGGTGGGCGTCGATACCAGGGTGATGACCGCCATCCGGATGGAGTCCCTGGCCGAGCCGTACATCCGGCGGCGGGCCATCCGCCACCTGGAGAAGGGCCGCCTGGTGATCTTCGCCGGTGGCACCGGCAATCCGTTCTTCTCCACTGACACCGCCGGGGTGCTGCGCGCCCTCGAGATCGAGGCGGAGGTCATCCTCAAGGCCACCAACGTCGACGGCATCTTCACCAGCGATCCGCGCACCAACCCCGATGCCGAGTTCATTCCCGAGCTGTCGTTCCAGGAGGCGATCATCCGCAACTACGCCGTGATGGACGCCAACGCCTTCGGGCTCTGCAAGGCCAATGAACTGCCGATCGTCGTCTTCAACATGAACAAGCCCGGCGCCATTTCGCGTGTGCTGCAGGGCGAACGCGTGGGGACCATCGTCAAATGAAGACCATTCCCGAGTTCAGCCGGCACGCCCGCGACCTGATGGTCAAGGCGATCGATTCCACCCGCCGCGAACTGAGCGGAATCCGGAGCGGCAAGGCCTCGCCCCAGCTGCTCGATGTGGTGCGGGTCGAGGCCTACGGCGCCCAGGTGCCGATCTCCCAGGTCGCGATGGTGTCGGCACCGGAGCCGCGGATGCTCACGGTCCAGCCCTTCGACAAGGGACTGACCCAGGCGGTGGAGAAGGCCATCCGCGATTCCGGACTCGGCCTCAATCCGGCCACGCAGGGCACGCTGATCCGGGTGCCGCTGCCGATGCTGTCGGAGGAGCGCCGCAAGGAACTCACCAAGGTGGTGCGGAAACTGGCCGAGGAGGGCAAGGTCGCCATTCGCCACGCCCGCACCGACACGCTGTCGAAGATCAAGAAGCTCGAGCACGTGTCCGAGGACGACAAGTCCCGGGCGGAGAAGGAAATCCAGAAGCTGACCGACGACCACGTGAAGCTCGTGGACCAGATCGTGTCCGCCAAGGAAGCCGAAATCCTCGAAGTCTGACCGATGAGCGACCGGCTCGAGCGCATTCGCCTGCACGGGGCGGTTCCGCAGCACATAGCCATCATCATGGATGGCAACGGGCGGTGGGCCACCGGTCGTGCCCTCCCGCGTCCGCACGGTCACCTCGCCGGCATGCAGGCGGTGCGCGAGGTGGTCGCAGGCTGTCTTGACGCGGGCGTGGAAGTGCTCACCCTGTTCGCCTTCAGCACCGAAAACTGGCAGCGGCCCGCCAGCGAGATCAGCGCGCTGATGTCGTTGCTGGAGGAGTACGTCGCGAAGGAGACGGCGGAGCTCGCCGAGCGCGGCGTCAAGGTGCGGGTGGTGGGTGAGCTGGGCCGCCTGGGAGAGAGCAGCCGCCAGGCGGTGGACAATGTCAGCCAGCGCACCGGCAACGGCAGCAACCTCCTCCTCAACCTCTGCATTTCCTACAGCTCCCGCGGCGAGATCGCACGGGCGGCGCGTCAGCTGGCCGAGGAAGTGGCGGCCGGGACCCTCACTCCGGCCGAGGTGACCGAAGAAGCACTGGGACGCCGGCTCTATACCGCGGACCTTCCCGATCCCGACCTGCTGATCCGGACCTCGGGCGAAATGCGCATTTCAAACTTCCTGCTCTGGCAGCTGGCCTATGCCGAGCTGTATGTGACTCCGGTGCTCTGGCCCGACTTCTCCCGCGAGCACCTGTACGACGCCATCCTCGAGTTCCAGCGCCGGGATCGCCGGTTCGGTCGCGTTACCGCCTGATGTCCTCCAACCTGTTTCGGCGTGTCGCCTTCGCGGCCGTCGCCATTCCGGTCGCGCTCGGCCTGGTGTACCTCGGCGGGTGGCCGCTGGTGCTGCTGGTGTCGGCCGCGTCTGTGCTGGGCGTGCGCGAGACCTACGGCTTCGCCGAGCGGGTGGACCTGCGGCCGTCGCGCACCTTCGGTTATGGCACGGCGGCGCTGGTCGCTCCCATGACGTTCCTGGCGCTGACCCGGCCCGGTACCGCCGAAGGCGTGGCAGCATGGTGGCCCTTCGCGGGTGCAATCTGGCTGGTGGCGCTGCTCGCGTGGATCCTGTTCACCCGGCTGCCCGCAGCACGGCCGCTCGGTGCGGCGGCGACCACGGTGCTCGCGGTGCTCTATGCGGGCGCGCTTCCGGCGTTTCTGATCGTCATCCGGCATGCGACGTTCGGTCTGAAGTCGTGGCCAGCCGCGATGCTGGTGTTCTTCCCGCTGGTGGTGATCTGGGTGTGCGACACGTTCGCCATGTTCGGCGGCATGCTGATGGGCGGACCCAAGCTGTGGCCCGCGGTGAGCCCGGGCAAGACCCGCTCCGGGGGCGCTGCTGGCGTCGTGGGCGGGTTGCTCGTGGGTGCGCTCTTCGGGTGGATGGTGTTTCCCCGCTTGGGCATCGCGGCCAGCGCCGGCAGCGTGCTCGTCATCGCTGCGCTGCTCTCGGTGGTGGGGCAGGTGGGAGACCTGGTGGAGTCGGCGTTCAAGCGGGAGGTGGGCGTGAAGGACTCGGGGACGCTGATTCCCGGGCACGGTGGTGTGCTTGACCGCATGGATTCACTCTACTTCGCGATCCCCGTCACCGCCGCGCTCTACCGCTTCTTCGGGATTGGCTGAGGTGCGGGGCATCGCACTGCTGGGATCGACCGGGTCGATCGGACGGAGCACCCTCGAGGTACTCCGGCGGCAGCGCGCGCACTTCCGGCTGGTGGCGCTCACCGGCGGCGGGAATGCGGAGCTCCTGGCCGAGCAGGCGGCGGAGTGGAAACCGGCCTACGTCGGCCTCGCCAACGGCAACGGTGGCAGCACAGTGCCGACCGGTGCCGAGGTGCTGGTGAGTGCCGCCACCCATCCCGACGCGGACATCGTGCTCAACGCCGTGGTCGGCGCCGCCGGGCTGGAAGCCACGCTGGCCGCACTCCGTGCCGGCAAGCGCGTCGCGCTGGCCAACAAGGAATCGCTGGTGATGGCGGGGGAACTCGTGGCCGCCGCTGCGCGCGAAGGCGGCGGCGAGATCATTCCGGTGGACAGCGAGCACTCTGCCGTGCTGCAGTGCATCACTGGCTGCTCCCAGCCGCTGGCCAAGCTCACCCTCACGGCTTCGGGCGGGCCGTTTCGTGAGTGGCCCGCCGAGCGGGTGGCGGCGGCGACGGTGGACGAGGCGCTGGCACATCCCACCTGGCAGATGGGGCGGAAAATCACGGTGGACAGCGCCACCCTGGCCAACAAGGCGCTGGAGCTGATCGAGGCGCATCATCTCTTCGGCCTGCCGTACGACGCGCTCGATGCGGTGGTGCATCCGCAGAGCATCGTGCACGCCTTTGCCGAGTTTGCCGACGGCAGCGTGCTGGCGCAGCTGGGCTTTCCCAGCATGGAATTGCCGATCCTCTACGCGCTCACCCATCCGGCGCGGCTGCCCGACAGCGGAGTGCGGCGGTTCGACCCGGTGGCGGCCGGGCCGCTGACTTTCGAGCCGGTGCGGTACGAGGCATTTCCGACTTTCCATCTTGGCGTCGAAGCCGGGAAGGGCGGGGGCACATTGCCCGCCGCCTTCAACGCCGCCAACGAGGAAGCCGTCGCGGCGTTCCTTGCCCGGCGGATTCCCTTCGGCCAAATCGCATCCGTTATCGACCACGTGCTCGGGCAGCACCAGCGCGTTCCTGCCGACAGCCTGGCCGCGGTGCGCGCGGCCGATAGTGACGCGCGCCGGGCCGCACAGTCCTTCATGCAGCACCCGTCCTGAGGTAGCCGTGTTCCTGACGATCCTTGCGTTTCTCGTGGTCCTGGGCGTGCTCGTCTTCATTCACGAGCTGGGCCACTTCATGGCGGCCAAGTGGGCCGGCATCTGGGTCCACCGCTTCTCGCTGGGGATGGGCGCGCCCATCAAGGCGCTCTCCTTCAAGCGGGGAGAGACCGAGTATGCGGTCTCGTGGCTTCCGCTGGGCGGTTACGTCAAGATGGCGAGCCGGGAGGAGGAGGCACTCAGCTCGTCACTCGAAGGCGCCGCACCGGTGGAGCCGGTGCCGCCCGATCGGGTGTTCGAGGCCAAGCCGGTCTGGAAGCGGATGATCGTGATCCTCGCCGGGGTCACGATGAACTTCCTGTTCGCGTACCTGGTATTCGCCGGGCTCGCGCTGTGGAAGGGCCGGATCATCGACCCGGAGACCCGGGTCGGGCGGGTCGTCACCGAGGCGATTCCCGATGGCGGCGAGGCGCTCCGCACCATCCAGCCGGGTGACCGGATCGTGCGGGTGGACGGCGACACGATGCCGTCGTGGAACGCCATCGTCGGCGCGATTCAGAACTCCCCGGCCACGACCGTGGTCATCACGCTGGCTGATGGCCGGGACATTGCGCTCGAGATCCATCCCGATGCCATCGCCGAGCGGGTGGGCGCGATCAACTCTCTGGTGCCGTGGCGGCCGGCAGTGGTGGATTCCACGCCCGAGGGCATGCCGGCGGCACGCGCGGGGATCCTGCCGGGTGACTCGATCGTCGCGGTCGCGGGCCAGCCAGTGTTGAGCTGGGGAGACATGGTGGCGCAGGTGGAGCCCCGTCCCAATGCGACGATTCCTGTCTCCCTGCTGCGCGGCGGTGAGCTGATCGAGCTCGAGGTCACCACCGACACCCAGAGCGTGGCGGATACCGGCGGCACCCGACGGGTCATCGGGATGCTGGGCGTGACCCGGCGGAGCGACTTTGTGCACGAGAGGTACAGCCTGGCAGGTGCGCTGGGAGCGGGCTGGGACGCCACGGTGGAGTCGACCGGGATGATCTGGCGTACCGTGAAGGGGCTCCTGAGCGGGCGGGTCGCGGGCAGGGAACTGGGCGGGCCGATCCTCATCGGGCAGCTGGCGGGCCAGACCGCGCGCATGGGGTTGGACGCCTTCCTCGGATTCATGGCCCTGATCTCGGTCAACCTGGCGGTGCTCAACCTGCTGCCGATTCCCCTGCTGGACGGGGGGCAGTTCCTGTTCCTGCTGGCGGAAGGCATCATGCGGCGGCCCTTGTCGCTCAAGCTGCGGGAGCGGCTGGCCACGGTCGGGTTCGTGGTGCTGATCCTGATCATGCTGCTGGCCTTCGGCAACGACTTCCGGCGGCTGTTCGAGGCGTGGGCGGGGTAGGGATCAGGGATTAGGGGTCAGGGATTAGGGATGAGGGCCTAACCCCTAGCCCCTAACCCCTCTTCGAGGTTATCTTTCTGTGCTTACGCCGTTTACAGACTTGGACACAAGGGCCGGTGTGGCCCCGCACCGAGGACGAGAGACGCGATGACGTTCGACACGCAGGCGGTGGTGGAGAAGTACCGCAGCCATGAAACCGACACCGGTTCGACCCGGCTGCAGGTGGCGCTCCTGACCGAGCGCATCAACGACCTCACCGACCACTTCCGCACCCACCCCAAGGATCATCACAGCCGCCGGGGACTGCTCAAGATGGTCGGCACCCGGCGCCGCTTGCTGACGTACCTCAAGCGCACCGACCTCGCGAACTACCGCGCCCTCATCGAAGAGCTGGGCCTCCGACACTAGGCCCCACGCATGCGCCAGGGCGCTCCGGACATGACTACCGGGGCGCCCTCTGTGCATTGCGGCCACGCATCCCGCGGGGATGCCGAGACAGAGAGAGAAGAGAGAGCACCGTGACCGTGCAGAGAATCGAAACGCAGTTCGCCGGACGTCCCCTGGTCCTCGAGACCGGACGCATGGCCAAGCAGGCCGCCGGATCCGTGATGTTGCAGTTCGGTGAGACGCTGGTGCTGGCCGCCGTGACCGTCTCCCCCAACATCTCCACCCTGCCGTTCTTTCCGCTGACCGTCGAATACCGCGAGAAGACCTACGCCGCCGGCAAGATCCCTGGTGGCTTCCTCAAGCGTGAGGGGCGTCCCTCGGACGACGAAATCCTGGCGGCCCGCCTGATCGATCGCTCGATCCGGCCGCTCTTTCCCGAGGGCTTCAAGAACGAGGTCCAGGTGTTCGTGACGGTGATGTCGGCCGACCAGGAGAACGACGCCGACGTGCCCGCGATGCTCGCGGCCGCGACCGCCCTCTCGCTCTCGACGGTGCCGTGGAACGGTCCCCTCGCGGCGGTGCGGGTCGGGCGGGTGGACAACAACTGGATCCTCAATCCGACGCTGCAGCAGCTCGAGTTCTCGACCCTGGACCTGGTGGTCAGCGGCTCGGCCGACTCCATCATGATGGTCGAGGGCGGCGCGCTGGAAGTTTCCGAAGCCGAGATCCTCGAGGGGCTCAAGGTGGCGCAGAAGGGCATCACCGAGCTGCTCAAGATCCAGGGCCAGATGCTGAAGAAGTCGGGCAAGGACAAGATGGCGTGGACCAAGGCGCCCACCGACGACGTGCTGCTGGCTGCCGTGCGCGAGAACGTGGGCGACCGGATCGCGGCCGCCATCAACGCCAGGGACAAGCATGCGCGCGCCGCCGGCGTCAAGACGGTGCGTGACGAGGTGCTTGTCGCGCTGGCCGAGACCTACCCCGACCGGGGCAAGGACATCGCGAACGTACTCGAGGACATCGAGTACCACGCGATGCGCAAGCAGGTGCTGGAGAAGGGCGAGCGGGTGGACGGGCGTGACCCCGACACCGTGCGGCCCATCAGCATCGATACCAAGGTGCTGCCCCGGACCCACGGCTCCGCGCTCTTCACCCGGGGCGAGACCCAGGCACTGGTGAGCGCCACGCTGGGCACGGCTGACGACGAGCAGCGGCTCGACAGCATCGACGTGGCGGGCGAGACCACCAAGTCGTTCATGCTCCACTACAACTTCCCGCCCTTCTCGACCGGCGAAGTCAAGATGATCCGCGGCACCAGCCGTCGCGAGATCGGCCACGGTGCACTGGCCGAGCGGGCACTCCAGCCGCTGCTCCCCAACTACGACACCTTCCCGTACACCCTGCGGGTGGTCTCCGAGATCCTCGAGTCCAACGGCTCGTCGTCGATGGCGACCGTCTGCGGCGGCTCGCTGGCGCTCATGGACGCGGGCGTACCGATGAAGGCGCCCTGCGCCGGCGTCGCGATGGGCCTCATCAAGGAAGGCAAGAAGGTCGCCATCCTCACCGATATCCTGGGTTCCGAGGATCATCTCGGCGACATGGATTTCAAGGTCGCCGGCACCGAGGCGGGCATCACGTCGATCCAGATGGACATCAAGATCGACGGACTGGACCTCGACATCATGGCCAAGGCGCTCGACAAGGCGAAGGCGGGCCGACTGCACATCCTGGGCGAGATGAAGAAGGCGCTGGCCGCTCCCCGCGAGGAGCTCTCGCCTTACGCGCCGCGGATCGAGACGGTCCAGATCAAGCCGGACAAGATCGGCGACGTGATCGGGCCCAAGGGCAAGACGGTGCGGGGCATCCAGGACGCCACCGGCGCCCGGATCAGCATCGAGGACACCGGCATCATCACCATCTCCGCGGTGGGCGGCGAGGCGCTGGCCAAGGCCAAGGAAATGATCGCGGCCATCACCGCGGAGCCGGAGATCGGCCGGGTCTACGAGGGTCCGGTCAAGAGCACGACCCCGTTCGGCGCGTTCGTCGAGATCATGCCCGGCGTCGAAGGGCTGCTGCACATCAGCGAGCTGCAGCATGGGCGCACCGAGAAGACCGAGGACGTGGTGAAGCCGGGCGATGTGGTCCAGGTGAAGCTGCTCTCGGTGGACGAACGCGGCCGCATGAAGCTGTCCCGCAAGGCGCTCCTCCCCAAGGAGTAGCAGCCCGGTGGAGACGGTCCGCCTCGACGAGGGGCTGTTCCGGAGCACCCTGCCCAACGGGCTCGTGGTGCTCTCGGAGCGGCTCCCGTGGCTCCGCTCGGCCGCACTTGGCGTCTGGGTCCGCTCAGCGAGTGCCCACGAAGCGCGCGCCAAGATGGGCGTGTCCCACCTGCTCGAGCACATGGTGTTCAAGGGTACCGAGCGGCGCAGCGCGCACGAAATCGCGCTGGCGCTCGAAGTCCGGGGGGGCAGTCTCGATGCCTGGACCGGTCGCGACCACACCAGTTTCCAGGCCCATACCCTCGACGCCGACCTTCCGCTGGCGGTGGACCTCATCACCGACCTCGTCCGGCGCCCGCTGCTCCGGCCCGAGGACCTCGAGTCCGAGCGCCGGGTAGTGATCGAGGAAATCAGCGGGGTCGAGGACACCCCCGACGATCTCGTCTTTGAGCTCCATTCCGAAGCGCTCTGGCAGTCGCACCCCTACGGCTACTCCATCCTGGGCACCCGCGATTCCGTGAGCGCGCTGCAGGCGAACGACCTCGCCGCTGCGCATGCCGCGGGGTACTACCCCGCCAACTGCGTGGTCGCGGCCGCGGGCAACTTCGAGCACGACGAGCTGCTCACGTCGATGGATGCTGAGGGGTGGTTCGAGGGTGATGCGGCCCGGCCCGCCCGTCCGCCGTTGCCGGTGATGCCTGCCACGCACGGCGTGGCTCGGCGGGAGCCTCGCGCCACGGCGCAGTCGCATATCGTGTTCGGCACCGACACCTTCCCGACGCGCGATCCACGGCGTTTTCCCATCGCAATTCTCACCAGTGCCTTCGGTGGGGGGATGTCGAGCCGGCTGTTCCAGCGGGTGCGCGAGCAGCTGGGCCTGGCCTACGCCATCTACTCCTACCAGCACTTTTACCAGAGCGCCGGGCAGATGGGCGTGTACGTGGGAACCCAGCCGGCCACGGCCGACGCCGCTGAAGCCGCGATCCGCGCCGAGTATGACCGACTTGCGACCGAAGGGCTGAGTCCCACAGAACTGGAAGACGGCAAGCGCCAGCTCAAGGGCCAGCTGATGCTCGCGCTGGAGAACCCGCTGAGCCGGATGGGCCGGCTGGCCGCCGCGGAGCTGCTGGAGGGCCGCTATCGTCCGCTGGACGACATCCTGGCCGAGATCGATGGTGTGACCCTCGACGACACCCGAGCCGTCGCGGCCGAATTCTTCCCCAGCGAGCGCCAGACCGTGCTGCGGCTGGGCCCCGGCTGAGCTGGAGCAGGGACGGGCGCACGGCTCGTGCGCCCGCCAATCGACACCATTAACCAGGCAGATAGCAGAATCATGATCATCGGCGTTCCGAAGGAGATCAAGACCAACGAGAACCGCGTGGCACTGGTACCAGCCGGCGCGGAGTCGTTCGTGGCCGGCGGCCACACGGTGTATGTCGAAACCACAGCCGGCGTCGGCAGCGGTTTTCCGGATGAGGCCTACACCGCGGTAGGGGCCAGGATCCTGCCCACGGCGGACGAGGTCTGGCAGAAGGCCGACATGATCATGAAGGTCAAGGAGCCGATCGCGGTCGAGTGGCCCCGGATGCGGAAGGACCAGCTGATCTACACCTACTTCCACTTCGCGGCCGATGAAGGGCTGACCCGCGCGGTGATTGACTCGAAGTCGGTCGCGCTGGCCTACGAGACGGTGGAGCTGTCCAGTGGGGAACTGCCGCTACTCACGCCGATGTCCGAGGTGGCCGGCCGGATGGCAGTCCAGGAAGGCGCGAAATACCTCGAGAAGCACTTCGGCGGCAGCGGCGTGCTGCTGGGCGGCGTGCCCGGCGTGGCGCCGGCCGAGGTCATGATCATCGGCGGCGGTGTCGTGGGCATCAACTCGGCCAAGATGGCCGCGGGCCTGGGTGCGCACGTGACCATTCTCGACGTGTCGCTCAATCGCCTTCGCTACCTCGACGACGTGCTGCCGGCCAACGTGGACACGCTGTACTCCAACCGGGGAAACATCCTCGACTGCCTCCGCAAGGCGGACCTGGTGGTGGGTGCGGTGCTGCTGCCTGGCGCCAAGGCACCCAACCTCGTGACCCGCGCCGACCTCAAGCTGATGAAGCCCGGCTCCGTGATCGTGGACGTGGCAGTGGACCAGGGTGGCTGCGTGGAGACCATCAAGCCCACCACCCACGAACAGCCCACCTACTTCGTCGACGGCATCCTGCACTACGCCGTGGCCAACATGCCCGGCGGCGTGCCGCGCACCTCCACACTGGCTCTCACCAACGCAACCCTCTCCTACGGGCTGCGGCTGGCACGGGATGGATGGAAGAAGGCCTGCTCCGATGACCGGGCGCTGGCCCTCGGCCTCAACATCGTCGGCGGCAAGACGGTCTACCCCGGGGTGGCGGAGGCGTTCGGCCTGCCGCTGGTGCCGGTGGAGCAGGTCCTCTGAAGCCGATTCGCGTCGCTATCCAGCGACTGCCCCACGGCGAGGGGCTGCCGGTGCCGGCGCGAGCCACCCCCGGCTCGGCCGGCTTCGACCTGGCCAGCGCGGAGGAGGGCACCCTCGCCCCCTCCGAGCGGCGGCTCTTCGCCACCGGCTTCGCGCTGGCCCTGCCGGAGCACCACGAGGCCCAGATCCGGCCCCGTTCGGGGCTGGCCCTGAAGCACGGGATCACCCTTCCCAACACCCCCGCCACCATCGACTCCGATTACCGGGGCGAGCTCAAGGTGGCGCTCATCAACCTGGGTGACGAGCCCTTCCGGGTCACCCGGGGGATGCGGATCGCCCAGCTGGTGGTGGCGCAGGTGCTGCCGGCTGAATTCGAGACCGTGGCCGAGCTTCCCGCCACCGAGCGGGGCGTTGGCGGCTTCGGCAGTACCGGTTTAGGTTAGGCTCGGTCCGTTCCCCCGTGGCCCTCTCGCTCGTGGTTCCCCGATGAAATTGCCGTCGTTGAAGCTGTCATCGCTCATGCCTGCCAATGAGATTGCGGTCGATCTTGGCACTGCCAACACCCTCATCTACGTCAAGGGCGAAGGCATTGTGCTGAACGAGCCGTCGGTGGTGGCGCTGGAAAAGGCGACCGGCCGCATCAAGGGCATCGGCCTCGAAGCCAAGCGGATGCTGGGTCGCACGCCGGAAGGCATC
>DASTUF010000107.1:0-17152 GCA_035759745.1 Gemmatimonadales bacterium | reverse complement strand
GCCAACACCCTCATCTACGTCAAGGGCGAAGGCATTGTGCTGAACGAGCCGTCGGTGGTGGCGCTGGAAAAGGCGACCGGCCGCATCAAGGGCATCGGCCTCGAAGCCAAGCGGATGCTGGGTCGCACGCCGGAAGGCATCATGGCGGTCCGTCCGCTCAAGGATGGTGTCATCGCCGATTTCGATGTCACCGAGAAGATGCTGCGCTATTTCCTCAAGACCATCATCGACAAGCACTTCTTCCGGGTGAAGCCGAAGGTGATCGTGTGCGTGCCGTCGGGCATCACCGAGGTCGAGCGGCGCGCAGTGCGCGACTCCGCAGAGACCGCGGGCGCCAAGCAGGTGTTGATGGTGGCGGAGCCGATGGCGGCGGCGATCGGCGTGCGGCTACCGGTGGAGACGCCCACCGGCAACATGGTGATCGATATCGGGGGCGGCACCACCGAGATCGCGGTCATCGCACTGAGCGGTATCGTGTCCGACACGTCGATCCGGGTGGGCGGCGATGAGCTCGACCAGGCCATCGTGCAGTTCATGCGGAAGAACTACAACCTGCTGGTCGGCGAGTCGACCGCCGAGCAGATCAAGATCAAGATCGGGTCGGCCGCACCCACCGGCGACGAGCGCGAGATGGAAGTGAAGGGTCGCGATCTCGTGTCCGGCATTCCCAAGACCGTCCGGGTGCACTCGTCGGAGATTCGCGAGGCGGTGCAGGAGCCGGTGCAGCAGATCGTCGACGCGGTGCGCCGCGCCCTCGAGATCACGCCGCCCGAGCTCGCCAGCGACATCGTGGACCGCGGCATCGTCATGACCGGCGGTGGCGCGCTGATCCGGGGGCTCGACATCCTGCTGGCGCAGGAAACCGGGCTGCCGATCCACGTGGACGACGATCCGCTCACCTGTGTCGTCCGCGGCACCGGCCACATCCTGGACGACTACGAGAAGTACAAGAGCGTTCTCCAGGTCTGAGTGATGTTGCGAGCGTCGGATCGTTCGGATTCCCGGCGCGACACGGTGATGCTCCTTGGGTGCGTCGCCGTATCCCTCCTCTTTCTCTTGCTTCCCGATAGCGCCGGCCAGCAGGTCGCCGGTGCGCTCCGGTCCACGGTGCTGGCGCCGCTCGTCTGGCTCCAGACCGAGGCCGAACTCGGCCGCACCAGCCGGTCGCGCTTCCACGAGGTCACCGCGGAGCGCGACAGCGCGGCGCTGGCCGCGCAGGGACTGCCGGTGCTCCGCGCCGAGAACGGGCGTTTGCGCCAGCTGTTGACGCTCTCGCGCCGGCTGCCGCCGGGCTTTGTCGCGGCCGAGGTGCTGCACCAGAGCCAGGCCAGCGATGGGCGGATGCTGCTGGTGAATGCGGGCCAGGCGCGGGGCGTGGCATCGTTCCAGCCGGTGGTGGCCCCCGAAGGGCTGATCGGTGCGGTGGCGAGCGTCGGGCCGTCGTCGTCCACGGTGATGACGTGGGCCCACCCCGATTTCCGGGTGAGCGCGTTCACCGAGGACGGCCGGGTGGCGGGGGTCGTGGCGCCGTCGCTGGCGACCACCGCGAGCGAGGCTGGGCTCGAGTTCAGGGCCGCCAGCTACCGCGATACGCTGCTGCCCGGCACCCTGGTGCTCTCGTCCGGCCTCGGCGGCGTCTATCCCAAGGGGATACCGGTCGGCGTCGTGCGCGGCGTGGCCCGTGAACAGCAGGGCTGGGAACGAGTCTATGCGCTCGAGCCCGCCGCCCGCCCGGGGGTGGCGGCCCACGTGATGATCCTCACCGGAACGGACAGCATTCTGCAGGAAGCGTTTCCGGGAGATTCGATCCTCGAGGCCGCGCGGGAGGATTCGCTCGCGGCAGTGGCCCGTACCGACAGTGTGCTGCGGGTTCGGCTCGGCGACTCAGTCAAGGCGTGGGTGCGCGACTCGATCGCGCGGGCGGCGGTGATGCGGGACTCGGCGCTGAGGGCGGTCCCATGATGCTCCCCCGCGGCAGCCGCCTGAGCCTGGCCATCATGACCGCGCTCCTGATCCTGCTGCAGTTCTATGTTCGGCCGCGACTGTGGGACACCCGGTTCGCGCCGGACTTTCTGCTCATCCTGCTGCTGGTCATCGCGATGGTGACCCGCCCCGGAATGGCGGCGATCGCCGGACTGGTGGTGGGGCTGCTCTCCGATGCGCTCACGCCGGTAAACATCGGCGCGGGGATGCTGGCGCACGCGCTGGTGGGGTATCTGGCGGCATGGTCGCGGGTGGTATTCTTCGGGGAGAACTATCTGGTGCACCTGGGCCTGTTCCTGGGGGCCTGCTGGGTCCGCAATGTGCTCGTGGCTCTGCTGGGCGGCCTGGGACGGGGCGCAGTGCAGTACGAAGCCCTCGTCGGCGGGTTGCTGCAGGGGCTGACGACCGCGATTGCCGGGGTGGTCGTCGTCTTCGTCGTGCGCGAGTGGATGGGCGTCCGGCTCGAGGCATAGCATGAACGGCTTCGATTCCTATCAGTTGCGCCAGCGCGCCACGGCCGCACGATTGCTGCTCTCGTTCGTCTTTATCGTACTCATCGGGGCCTTCTTCCGGACCCAGATCCTGCAGCACGACCGTTACCAGCTCCGCGCCGAAACCAATCGCCTGCGGCCAATTCCGCTGGAACCGCCCCGGGGCCCGATCCTCGACCGCAAGGGCGAGATCATTGCCGAGAACCTGCCGGGCTTTGCCATCAAGCTGTTCGCGCCCTCGCGTGACAGCCTGCGCGCGGTGCTGGAGCGCTTCTCGGCGGTGGTCCCCATCGACAGCGCCGACCGCGAGGACATCGCCGAGCGCTGGGCCACCGCGCGCTACCAGCCGGTGCTGGTGCTGGGTGATGCATCGTTCGCGACGATGTCGAGGGTGGAGGAACACCGCCCGGTTCTGCCGGGGTTGATCATCCAGTCAGAGCCGAAGCGGTTCTATCCCCAGGGCAGGGCGGTGGCCCACCTCGTGGGGTATGTGGGCGAGGTGAACGAGCGCGACCTGGAGAACGACCGTTACCCCGGCGCCGTCGCGGGTTCGATCGTCGGGAAGGCGGGGCTCGAGCGGTCGTATGACAGCGTGGTACGGGGTGAGACGGGCGTGCGGTATGTCGAAGTGAACGCACGCGGACGGCTGGTGCGGGATGATGTTCCCACGGGACGATTGCCGCCGGTGCAGGGCGCTCCCCTCCAGACTACCATCGATCTCGACCTGCAGCGCTTCATCGACAGCATCTGGCCGCCGGGCGTGCGCGGGGCCATGATCGCCATGACGCCCAAGGGTGAGATCCGCGCGCTCTACTCGGCGCCGTCGTACGATCCCAACCTGTTCGTGGGCGGCATCTCGTCGAGGGACTGGCGTGGGCTCAACGAAGATGAGAACAAGCCGCTGCTCAATCGTGCGATCAATGGCGGCTATCCGCCTGCGTCGCCCTTCAAGCTGGCCACCGCCGCCATGGGCCTCAAGCGCGGCCTCGTCGGGATGCGCACCCGCATGCCGCTGCCGTGCACCGGGGGCTACCAGCTGGGCAACCGCTACTTCCGCTGCTGGAAGAAGGAGGGCCACGGAAACCTCGACCTGATGGGCGCCGTGGCCCAGAGCTGCGACGTCTATTTCTACCAGCTGGGGCTCCGGATCGGGCTCGCCAACATGCTGGAAGACGGCGTTTCGATGGGCTTCTCCGGCCGCAGCGGCGTGGACCTGCCCAGCGAGTGGGCCTCGTTCTACCCCGGCACGCTCGAGTATTTCGACGACCGCTACGGTCCCCGCAACTGGAGCGCTCCCGCCACCACGCTCAATTTTTCCATCGGGCAGGGCGAGAACACCCAGACGCTGATGAATATGGTGCAGTTCTATGCGGCGATGGCGGGCGACGGCGTCGAGGTCGCCCCCTACGTCGTGGCCCAGCGCGATGCCACCCAGCACAGTCTTGGCCTCAACGAGGAGCAGTTGCTCGGACTCCGCCGCTCACTGATCGAGGTGGTCCAGGCGGGCACCGCGGCAGCGTCGCGCCAGCGCGCGCTGAGCATGGGGGGGAAAACGGGTACCGCCCAGAACGCCCACGGAGCCGACCATGGCTGGTTCATCGGGTTCGCCCCGGCCGACCACCCGGTGCTGGTGGTTGGCTCCATTATGGAGGCAGCCGAGCACGGGTCTTGGGTCGCGCCCTACGTGGCCCAGGCGCTCTCGCGCTACGTGCTGGGTCCCGACACGTCCGGCGTCAGGCCCTACCTGCCACTCACGCCAACGGTGCGTGACAGCGCCCCGCGCGCCATCGAGACCACCGATTCCGGTCCGCGGCCGATTCCGCCCGCAACTCCCGACTCCAGTTCGATCCAGCCTGTGCCGCCTCGATGACGCCGGGACGCCTGGACCGGGCGCTGCTCGGCGTGGCGCTCCTCCTGATCGTGTACGGCATGCTGACCCTCTACAGCGCCGGGCAAACCGACGTCGTGACCGATGCCGAGGGCGTCTGGACCCGGCAGTTCGTCTGGATTGGCGTAGGGCTGGTGGCGGGGTTCGCGGCCTTCAAGACGTCGTTCCGCTTCATCGAGTGGCTGGCGCCAGCGGCCTATGTGCTGGGCATCCTGCTGCTGGTGGCGGTGCTGTTCATCGGCACCGGCGCCGGTACCGCGGCCGGCACCAAGAGCTGGCTGGCCATCGGCGGGATGCGCATCGGCCAGCCGGCGGAATTCGCCAAGCTGGTCACGGTGCTCATGCTCGCGCGCCATCTTTCGTCGCTCAAGGAGCCACCGAGGACGCTGCGCGACCTCTGGCCCTCGGGCCTGATCATCGGGCTTCCGTTCCTGCTGGTGATGGCGCAGCCCGATCTTGGCAGCGCGCTGGTGTTCGTCGGCATCTTCTTCGCGATGCTGTTCTGGGCCGGGGTGCGGCCCCGGCTGCTCTTCATGGTCGTCTCGCCGGCCGTGAGCCTGATCGCCGCCGCCGCGACCTGGTCCTGGCTGGTGTGGATCGTGCTTGTGGTGGCGTTGATGGTAGTCTGGCGGCCCTACATCTGGGAGTCGGTTGCGGTCATCGGGCTCAACTTCGCCACCGGCGTCGGTGCGCTGGTGCTGTGGAACCGGCTGGCGGTCTACCAGCAGAATCGGCTGATCTCGTTCCTCAATCCGGAGGCCGATCCGCGGGGCGCCGGCTATCACCTCATCCAGTCGAAGACCGCGATCGGTTCGGGCGGATGGTTCGGCGCCGGCTACACCGACGGCCCCCAGAAACGGCTCGCCTTCCTGCCGGAGCAGCACACCGACTTCGTGTTCTCGGTGGTGGGGGAGGAGCTCGGCTTCGTCGGAGTGCTGATCGCGCTGCTGCTTTTCCTCTCGCTGTTCCTGATCCTGGTGCGGGTCGCCCGGCGGGCCGCGGATCCGTTCAGCAGCCTCGTGGTGTTCGGGATTCTGGGGCTGTGGATCACTCACGTCTTCGAGAACGTGGGCATGACCGTCAACCTCATGCCGATCACCGGTATCCCGCTGCCGTTCTTCTCCTATGGCGGGTCGTTCTTCATCATCTGCTCCATCTGTCTGGGCCTGGCGCTGCGGGCCTCCTGGGATGCACGGCTCGCCGGATACACGGATATCTGAGTGTCGAGTTGAGAGTTGAGAGTCAAGAGTCGAGAGTTGGGTCCCCCTACCCGCCTCGGCTCTCGATTCCTAACTCCTGGCACTCAACTCTCAACTCTCAACTCTCAACTCATGACTCGGCCGGCTGCCTCTGGCGCCGCACGCCGCGGGCTGCGAGATTTCCCGGATGGCCTGGTTCAAGAAGGAGCGCAAGCCCCGCGCCTCGCAGCGTGAGCGGCTGGAAATCCCCGCGGACGCCTGGGAGAAGTGCGAGCAGTGCGGGCACGTCGACCTGCGCGAGAAGTTCGAGAAAGCGTTCAACGTCTGCCCCGAGTGCGGCCGCCACAAGCGGTTCACCGCCGAGGAATACGTCGAGCTGCTGACCGATGCGGACAGCTGGCGGGAACTCTGGCCCAGCCTCAAGTCGGTCGATCCCCTCAACTTCGAGCACTACCCGGAACGCCTGCAGCGGGCATGGAAGAAGGCGGGCGACTCCGACGCGATGTACGCGGGCACCGGCCGGCTGGAGGGCGTGCCCTATCACCTGGGCGTGATGAACTTCGCCTTCATGGGTGGATCCATGGGCTCGGTGGTGGGCGAGAAAGTCGCCCGGCTGGCGCGCCGCTCTGCCGAGAAGAAGCTGCCCCTCGTGATTGTATGTGCGTCGGGTGGCGCCCGCATGCAGGAAGGGACGCTCTCGCTCATGCAGATGGCCAAGGCGTCCGCCGCCATCGCCGGGATGTACCGTGAGGGCGTGCCGTTCATCACGGTGCTCACCGATCCCACCACCGGTGGCGTGTCGGCGTCGTTCGCGATGCAGGGTGACGTGATCCTCGCCGAGCCCGGCGCGCTGATCGGCTTCGCCGGTCAGCGGGTCATCAAGCAGACCATCGGGCAGGATCTGCCCGAGGGATTCCAGACCGCGGAATTCCTGCTGGAGCATGGCCAGATCGACGAGGTCGTACCGCGGACGTCGCTGCGCGAAACCACCGCGCGCCTGCTGCGGCACATGCAGCGCCACAAGGCCCAGCCCGACGCCGAGGCGACCTGACCACGGTTCCTGACATCGGCGTGGCCCAGCGCTACCAGCGCGCCCTGGAGTACCTCTACCCCCGCCTCACCACCATCAAGTTCGGCCTCGACACTACCCGGCGCCTGCTCTCGGCGCTGGGCAATCCGCACGAGGTCTTCGCCACGGTGCACATCGGCGGTACCAACGGCAAGGGGAGCGTCGCGACCCTGGTCGCGGACGCGCTCGCCCGGCAGGGGTTCCGCGTAGGACTCTACACCTCGCCTCACCTGGTGTCGTTTCGGGAGCGCATCCGGGTGAGCGGTGCCCCCATCACCCGGGACGCGGTGGCCACCTGGACCGAGCACTTGCGCCCGCTGGCGGAGGAAACCGGCGCTACTTTCTTCGAGATGACCACGGCGATCGCATTCGCCGACTTCGCCGCGCGGGGCGCCGAAATCGCCGTGGTCGAGGTAGGGCTCGGCGGGAGGCTTGACAGCACCAACGTCATCACGCCACTCGTCAGCGGCGTCACCCACATCGCACTTGACCACATGAAGTATCTCGGCGACTCACTGGAGCAGATCGCCCGGGAGAAGGCCGGGATCGCCAAGCCCGGCGTGCCGTTCGTGATTGGCGAATCCGATCCGGCCCTGGCGGCGCTCCTGGCCGACGCGGCTCAGGACGCCGTGGCCGAGCAGCAGCCCGGAGGCACAGTCGAGACCCGGCTGGTTGAGCCTGGCCGCCGTTGGGAGGAACCGCTGGGGTTGGCAGGGCCGCACCAGCGCCGCAACGCGGCCGTGGCGGAAGCGGTGCTCGACGCACTGCCGCCGCGGTGGCGCCCCTCGCCGGAGCACACGGCAGCGGCGTTCGAGGACGCCCGGCTCCCGGGCCGGCTGGATCGCCGCGGCCGCTGGCTGTTCGACGTGGCGCATAATCCCGACGGTGTCGAGGCGCTGGTCGCTGCTATCCGCGCCGACCCACCGGCCGGTCCGGTGCACGCCCTGGTTTCGATCCTGGGCGACAAGGAATGGCCGGCGATGCTGGTGGCGCTGGACCAGGTCGTGGATCGGGGAATCCTGACCATCGCACCGTCGGCCGAGGGCCGCCGCTGGGACCTCGAGTGGCTGTCGCGCTGGCTGGAGCGGCCGGACCGTCCGCCAGCTCATGCCGAGTGGAAGCTGGTTCCCGACTTCCAGCAGGCACTCTCCGAGGTGGCGGAAGGCGCCGGAACGGTATTGGTGACGGGGAGTTTTCATACTGTGGGAGATGTGATGAAGCGCGTTGGCCTTGAGGCGTGAGGCGTGGGGCGTGAGGCGTGAGGCGTGAGGCGAGAAAAACCCACGCCCCACGCCTCAGGCCGCACGCCTCATACCCTACGCCCTACGCCCTATGCCCATTAGTTTCCCGCCCATGCAAGTCCAGCCGCTGCCGGGGTTTCGCGACTTCGATCCGGCGTCATACGCCCGCCGGGCCCACATCCAGGGGGTGTGGCGTGAGGTGGCGCGCCGGTACGGCTTTGAGGAGTACGACGGGCCGCCGCTGGAGCCGCTGGAGCTGTACACCGCCAAGAGCGGCGATGAGATCGTGGGCCAGCTCTACAACTTCACCGACAAGGGCGACCGCCAGGTGGCGCTGCGGCCGGAGATGACGCCCACGCTGGCGCGCATGGTCTCCGCCCGGGCCAACGGCCTCAAGAAGCCGATCCGGTGGTTCTCGATCCCGCAGCTCTTCCGCTACGAGCGACAGCAGCGCGGCCGGTTGCGCGAACACTTCCAGCTCAACTGCGACCTGATCGGCGAGCCCGGCCCGCTGGCGGACGCCGAGGTCATCGCGCTGGCCATCGACGTGATGCGCGCCTTCGGACTGGGGCCCGACGCCGTGCGCGTGCGCCTGTCTGACCGACGCGTGCTGACCGCCCTGCTGGTGGGCGGCGGCGTGCCGGAGGAATTGCTGCAGCCGGCATTCCAGGTGATCGACAAGTCGGAACGCACGCCCCGGGCGGAGCTTGCTTCTCGCCTTTCCGCGGCCGGGCTTTCGGCGCAGGCTTCGGACCGGGTGTTCGAAGTGGCCGCGCTGAAGGGGAGGGAGTCCGTGCAGCGTGCGCTGGCGGCCGTCCCGGGTGGCGAGGACGCGGGTGCACCGTTGATGCGCACCATTGCGGCGCTCGAGGCGCAGGGTCTGGCGGAGTTCGTGGACCTGGACCTGAGCATCGTGCGCGGGCTGGCCTACTACACCGGTACCGTGTTCGAGTTGTTCGATGCCGGGCGCACCCTCCGCGCCATCTGCGGTGGCGGCCGTTACGACGACTTGCTCGGCTCGCTGGGCGGCGTGAACCTCCCGGCCGCGGGGTTCGGCATGGGCGACGTGGTGCTGGGTGAGCTGCTGAACGAGCGCGGGCTGCTTCCGGCTGGCACGACCCGGCTCGACGTGTTCGTCGCCAGCATCACGCCCGAGGACGAGGCCGACGCGCTCGCCCTGGTGCATGAACTTCGCGAATCGGGGTGCAGCGTCGAGTTCGCGATGGCGGGGCAGGCGGTGGGCAAGCAGCTCAAGCTGGCCGATGCGCGGGGCGCGCGCTGGGCCGCGGTGATCGGGCCGGACGACAGGGCGAGGGGCGAAGTGGTGCTCAAGGACCTGCTGGGCGATGGCCAGCAATCGGTGAAGCGGGAAGTGGTGGCGGCGACGATCGCCGCCGCCCTGTGATCTCGAGGGTGGAGCAGGGGCATGGCTGATTCGAAGGCGATGGTGACGCGGGAAGCAGATTTCAGCGCCTGGTACAACGAGGTGATCCAGCGCGCGGAACTGGCGGACTACAGCCCGGTGCGGGGCTGCATGGTGATCCGCCCCAATGGCTATGCCATCTGGGAGCAGATGCAGCGCGCCCTGGACGACATGTTCAAGGCCACCGGGCACCAGAACGCGTACTTCCCGCTGTTCATTCCCCAGAGCTTCCTCGCCCGCGAGGCCGAGCACGTCGAGGGTTTCGCACCGGAGACCGCGGTGGTGACCCACGCCGGCGGCAAGGAGCTCGAGGAGCCGCTGGTGGTGCGCCCCACCTCCGAGACCATCATCTACGCGATGTACTCGAAGTGGATTCAGAGCTATCGCGACCTGCCGCTGCTCATCAACCAGTGGGCCAACGTGGTGCGCTGGGAGATGCGCACCCGATTGTTCCTCCGCACCACCGAGTTTCTGTGGCAGGAAGGCCATACGGCGCACGCCAGCGAGGCCGAGGCCGAGGAAGAGACGCTGATGATCCTCGGGCTGTACCGGACGTTCGCCGAAGAGTGGATGGCGATGCCGGTGCTCACCGGGCGGAAGACCGACAGCGAGAAGTTCGCCGGCGCGCTCCGCACCTACGCCGTCGAGGCGCTGATGCAGGACAACAAGGCCCTCCAGGCCGGCACCAGCCATAACCTGGGGCAGAACTTTGCCCGCGCGTTCGACGTGACCTACCAGACCGCCGAAGGCACCCTGGACCACGTCTGGAACACCTCGTGGGGCGTCTCCACCCGGCTGGTGGGCGCGCTGATCATGACCCACAGCGACGACAACGGGCTGGTGTGCCCGCCAAGGCTGGCGCAGTGGCAGGTGGTCATCGTGCCGATCTGGAAGACCGATGAAGACCGTGCTGCGGTGCACGAGGCAGGCACGACGGTCATGAAGGAGCTCCGCCAGGCCGGCATCCGCACCCACCTTGACGCCCGCGAAGGCATGAAGCCCGGCGCCAAGTACTTCGAGTGGGAAGCGCGCGGTGTCCCGCTGCGGTTGGAGATCGGCCCGCGCGACGTCGCCGCTGGCTCGGTGATGCTGGCGCGGCGTACCGGCGGCAAGAAGGAGCCGGTCTCGCTGGTGGGCCTGCCGAAGCGCATCGAGGCCGAGATGGACGCAATGCAGCAGGCGCTGCTCGCCGCCGCCCTCGAACGGCGCGAGGCGGCAACGGTGCGCGGCATCAGCAAGGACGAGTTCATCGCCCGGATGGCGACGGTTGGCGGCTTCGTGTATGGGGGCTTCTGCGGCTCGGCGGCGTGCGAGGCCGAGATCAAGGAGCAGACCAAGGCCACGATCCGCGTGCTGCCGGACGCCGAGTTTCGCTCACCCGAGCCTCCCGCCCGGTGCATGTGGTGTGACGCACCCAGCATCGCGGAGGCCGTGTGGGCCAAGGCATATTGAGTTCGGAGCGGGCAGCGCTGCTGGAAGACGCCGGACTGGTGCGCCGTGACGGCGCCCTGGTGCTCGACGGCGTACCACTCGCGGAGATCGCCGCCACGGTGGGCACGCCCACCTACGTGTACAGCGCAGCGGTGATCCGGCGCCGTTACGCCGAGCTCGATGCCGCGCTGGCGCCGGTGCCGCATCGCATCGCGTTCGCGGTCAAGGCCAATTCCTCGCTGGCCGTGCTGCGGGTGTTCCGCGAGCTGGGCGCCGGAGCGGATATCGTGTCGGGCGGCGAGATGCGGCGCGCACTCGCGGCCGGCTTTCCGGCCGAGCGCATCGTCTTCAGCGGCGTGGGCAAGACCGAGCCCGAGCTCGATGCAGCGGTGGCCGCCGGCGTGGGCCACGTGCATCTCGAGAGCACGACAGAGCTCGACGCTCTCGCGGCCGTGGCGGCTCGGCATCGCCGGACGGTGCGGGTCGGCATCCGGGTCAATCCCGATATCACCGCCGACACCCACCCATACATCTCGACCGGCCAGGGCGGCATCAAGTTCGGCGTGCCTTTCGATCAGGTGGTCCCGCTCGCGCGCGAGGTGGCCGACGCCGAATGGCTGGAGCTCGATACCATCGCGATGCACCTGGGCAGCCAGCTGCTGAACCCCGCGCCGTACCAGCAGGGCATTGCACGGTTGCTCGCCCTGCTCGCGGAGCTCGAGCGCGCCGGGATCGACTCGGTCTCCTCCCTGGACATCGGCGGGGGGCTGGGCATTCGCTATCGCAGCGAGACGCCGCTGACACCGGCGGACCTCGCTGCCGCGGTGCTGCCCCAGCTGGCCGCCAGCGGCAAGACCGTGGTCATGGAGCCGGGGCGCTACCTCACCGGGCCGGCGGGCGTGCTGCTGACGACGGTACTCGCGCGCAAGCATTCGGGCGGGAAGGAATTCGTGATCGTCGACGCCGGCATGAACGACCTGGTGCGGCCCAGCCACTACCACGCGTACCACGACATCGTCGAAGTAGAAGCCGCGGGCCGACCCGAGCGCACGGCGGATGTGGTCGGGCCGGTGTGCGAGACCGGCGACTTCCTGGCGCTGGACCGTCCGCTGCCGGTGGTAGAGGGCGGCGAGCATCTCGCGGTGCTGGGAGCCGGGGCGTACGGATTCGTGATGAGTTCCAACTACAACAGCCGGCCGCGCGCGGCCGAGGTCATGGTTGATGGGGACAGCTACTCCATCGCCCGCAGGCGGGAGACCTTCGACGACCTGATCCGCGGGGAAAAATAAGGTGGCCCACGACCCTGGCATCCTCATCATCGACTTCGGTTCCCAGTATACCAAGCTGATCGCGCGCCGGGTGCGCGAAGCCCACGTCTACTGCGAGATCCATCCTCCCAATCGATCCATCGAGTGGATCCGGGCCTGGGCGCCGGTGGGGATCATCCTCTCCGGCGGGCCAAACTCGGTGTACGGCGAGAACATCCCCACCGCGGACCCCGCGCTCCTGGACCTGGGCATCCCGGTGCTGGGCGTGTGCTATGGCATGCAGCTGCTGGCCCAGTTGAGCGGAGGGAACGTGGTGCGGGCTGCACGGCGTGAGTACGGCCGCGCGGTGGTGCGGGTGGACGGTGGTGCGCTTTTCGAGGGATTCGAAGCCGGCGAGGAAACGCCGGTGTGGATGAGCCACGGCGACCACGTGGACGTGGCGCCGCCCGGGTATCGGGTCGTCGCCCGGAGCACCAATACCCCGGTCGCGGCCATCGAGCACGAGTCGAAGCCGCTCTACGGCGTGCAGTTCCATCCCGAAGTCGCCCATACGGCGCGGGGAGGCGAGGTCCTCTCCAATTTCGTCTTCAGCATCTGCCACGCCCATCCTGACTGGACCCCGGGCCATTTCGTGGACCGCGAAGTCGCGCGGATCCAGGAGACGGTGGGGCTGACCGCGCGAGTGATCTGCGGCCTCTCGGGCGGGGTCGATTCGTCGGTCGCGGCGGCGCTGGTGCATCGTGCGGTGGGCGACCGGCTCACCTGCATCTTCGTGGACCATGGCCTGCTGCGGTTGCACGAGCGCGAGCAGGTGGAGCAGACCTTCCGGCGGCATCTCGGCATCGACTTGCGGGTGGTGGACGCGACCCGGCAGTTCCTCGGTGCGCTCGCGGAGGTCACCGATCCCGAAACCAAGCGCAAGCGTATCGGGCACACGTTTATCGATGTGTTCGAGGTCGAGGCGCGTGCCGTGGGCAGTGACGTCGGGTTCCTGGTGCAGGGCACGCTGTACCCCGACGTGATCGAGTCGCTCTCCCCGACGGGCGGACCGTCAGTCACCATCAAGAGCCATCACAACGTGGGCGGGTTGCCGGAACGGCTGCCGTTCAAGCTGATCGAGCCGCTGCGGGAATTGTTCAAGGACGAGGTGCGCCAGGTGGGCCGCGAACTCGGACTGCCGGAGGAGATGGTGGGACGGCACCCGTTCCCCGGGCCCGGCCTCGCCATCCGGATCCTGGGCGAGGTGACGCCCGAAGCACTGGACACCCTGCGGCAGGCTGATGCGATCTACACCGATGAGATCCGGAGCGCCGGCCTGTACGATGACATCTGGCAGGCGTTTGCGGTGCTGCTGCCGATCCGCTCGGTGGGCGTGCAGGGCGATGAGCGCAGCTATGACCAGGTCATCGCCCTGCGTGCGGTGACCAGCCGGGACGGCATGACCGCCGACTGGTACCCGTTCCCGCCGGATGTGCTGGCGCACATCTCCAATCGCATCGCCAACGAAGTGAACGGCGTCAACCGCGTGGTCTACGACGTCTCGTCCAAGCCGCCGGCGACGATTGAGTGGGAGTGAAGGCCGCTACGCGCCTTTTTCCCGCAACAGCGCAAAGAACTCTTCGCGACTGGTGAGAGACGCGAGCCGTTCGGGGACGTCCGGCTCCTTCACCAGCTGCGCCACTCGGCCCAGCACCGGGAGATACTGGTTGGAGATCTCCATCGGCGGCGCCACGATCAGGAAGAAATGGTGCACCGGCTTGCCGTCGAGCGCATCGTATGCGATGCCCTCGGCGTGATGGCCGTAGGCCAGATGGAGCCGGTTCACCACCAATGACCGCGAATGCGGAATGGCGACTCCCCGTCCCACCGCAGTCGAGCCCAGCGCCTCCCGCCTCCGCAGCAGCTTCTGCAGCGTCGAGCGACCGCGCGGATCCAGCTGCACCAGCTCCACCAGCTCGCCAAGGACCTCGTCGCGGGTGGAACCCGCGAGAGCGAGGGACACCGAATCAGGTCCGAACAGTTCTGTCAGCATGCGCCAAGCTAGCACTGCCCGGGAACCGCTGTCAAAGGGGCAGCATTGCTCGAGCTGGCCCCCGCAAGTATTTTGGTCGCATGAGGTTGCCCTATCCGTCCGCCCACTCGTTCCCCCTGCTGCTGGCACCGATGGCAGGGGTGTCCGAGCCTCCCTTCCGGCAGATCTGCCGCGCGTTGGGGGCGGACGTTGTGCTGTCCGAGTTCCTCTCCTCCGAGGCCATCCGCCGCCGCATTCGCGCCACCCTCGAGGGCGCGGACTTCGAGCCCTGTGAGCGGCCCATCGGTATTCAGATCTATGGCGCCGATCCTGACGCGATGGCGGAGGCCGCCGCACTCATCACCGCCCACTACGGGCCCGAGTTCATCGACATCAACTTCGGCTGCCCGGTGAAGAAGGTGGTGCGGCGGAACGGTGGGTCGGGATGCCTCCAGGATCTTGGCCTGGTGGAGCGCATCATCAAGGCGGTCATCGGTTCCACCCACCTTCCGGTCACGGTCAAGACCCGAAGCGGATGGAATGAGGAGCAGCGCGACCCAGTCGGCATCGCGCTCCGAATGCAGGACGCGGGCGTCCAGGCGTTCACGCTGCATGCCAGGACTCGCACCCAGATGTTCACCGGCCACGCCAACTGGGACGAGATCGCGCGGGTGGTGGAGGCGCTGGACATTCCGGTGATCGGCAACGGCGACCTCAACACGCCCGAGGATGTCGTCCGGATGCGCGACCACACCGGATGCGCCGGGGTGATGCTCGGCCGGGGTGTGTTCGGCAACCCGTGGCTCTTCCGCGACGCGCGGGCCCTGCTCGAGGGCGAACCTCGTCCCGACGCGCCTGATGCCAACGAGCGCTTTCGCGTGGCGCTGGATCATGCACGGCTGGCGGTGCGGCTGCAGGGTGACACCCGCAAGACCGTTATCGAATTCCGGAAGCACCTGGGCTGGTACACGAGGGGGCTGCACGGCGCGAGCGAGCTGCGCCAGCGGCTCTTCCAGGTCGAGACCATGGCGGAGGCGGAGCTCATATTCAGCGAGTACCTGGAGCGGCGACTCGAGCCGATCGCCCGGGTCGCGTGACGCCCGATGCGCTGCAACAGCTGCTGGAAGCAGTAGCGGCAGGCCAGCTCGCGCCCTCCGACGCACTGCAGCGGCTGCGGCACTTTCCCTCCGAATCGCTCGACTTCGCCACCCTGGACCATCATCGTCAACTGCGGCAGGGCCAGCCTGAAGTCGTGTTGTGTGATCGCAAGACCGTCGACCAGGTGGTGCAGATCTGCGCCCGCCTGGCCGAGCGCTCGGGCCGGTTCCTGGCCACTCGTGTCACCGAGAGTCAGGCCGAAGCACTCAGGGCCGAGTTCGCCGCGCTCGAGTGGCACCCGCTTGCCAGGGTGGCGCATCTGGCGGGTAGCGATCGGCCAGAGCCAAGGGGCAAGGTGCTGGTGGTGTGCGCCGGCACCAGCGACCTGCCCGTGGCCGAAGAAGCCGCAGTGGTCCTGGCGGCCTTCGGCGTCGGGGTGGAGCGCATGGTCGATGTCGGGGTCGCCGGGCTGCATCGGCTGCTGGGCCAGAGCGCGAAGCTGCATGAGGCGGATGTCATCATCGTGGTTGCCGGCATGGAGGGGGCGCTGCCCAGCGTCGTCGCCGGGCTGGTGCCGATGCCGGTCATCGCCGTGCCCACGAGCGTAGGTTACGGTGCTTCCTTCCACGGGCTCGCCGCCCTGCTGGGCATGCTCAACTCCTGCGCTGCGGGGGTCACCGTCGTGAACATCGACAACGGCTTCGGCGCCGCCGCTGCGGCGCACCGCCTGCTCCAGCGCCCATGAGCACCACCACGGTGCTCGACATCGCCGAGCCCCCGTTCCGCTGGATCGACCTGGTCGAACCATCGCCGGACGAGCTGCAGGCGGCCGCCTCCGAGTACGGGCTGTTCCCCACGCTGGTCGCGGACAGTCTCGAGCCCGACCATCTCCCCAAGTACGAGCGCGTGGGCGACGTGACCTTCGTCATCGTGCGCGCCTTCGACGAGCAGGCGCCCGCCGACGGTGCCACGGTGCAGGCGCTCACCCGCAAGGTGGCGATCTTCGCCAGTGACCGCTGCCTCATCACCATCCATCGCAAGGAGCAGCCCTGGCTCACCCGATTCCGCGATGATGCCGTTGCCAGGGCGAAGCGGACGCCGCCCAGGGCGGAGCGCCGTCAGAGCTGGCCGGTGCGGCTGCTGCTGGGCATGGTCAACGCCGCGGTGGATACCTACGAGGCCCCGCTGGAGCAGATAGAACACCGGCTGGACGAGATCGAGGACGAGATCTTCCAGGACCTGCGCGGCGCCGAGCTGCTGCGTGAGCTGCACCAGCTCAAACGACGCGGCACGCTGATGCGGCGCATGCTGTGGCACACCCAGTCATCGGTGGCCAAGCTGACGCCCATCAATTCGCCCAGCCAGTCGCTCTACCAGGACGCCCGTGAATCGGTCGAAAGCATGTTCAGCTACGCCGACGAGCTCACCGACGCCGCCGCCAACCTGATGCACATTTTCCTCGGGCTCTCGGCCAACCGCACCAACGTCATCATGCGGGTGCTGACGGTGTTCTCGGTGTTCTTCCTCCCGCTCACGTTCATCGTCGGCATCTACGGGATGAATTTCGTACACATGCCGGAGCTGGCCTCGCCCTACGGTTACATCGGCGTGTGGGTCGTGATGCTGCTGGTGACGCTGGGCATCTATCTCTGGTTCCGGGGCAGGGGCTGGCTCCGCGAATGACCACCTTCCTGCTCGCGCTGGTGGTAGGGCTCGCCGTGGGATGGTGGTGGCGCGGCAGCCAGGGCAGGGGCGAGCGCCCGGGACTTGCCACCCGGGGCGACGCGTCGCCGGCATTGCTGCCGGAGCCGGCGCTGCGGTGGCTGTTGCGGGCACATTCCGCGCTGGGCGTGTGGCTGGCGGAGGAGGACGAGGAAGGCCCCTCCAACGAGCGCGTCATCGACGCCGAGCGTCTCCCGGTCTCGGAGGTTGTGGCACTCGACCGCCGGATCGAGAAGGCGCGCCAGGAACAGCGCCATGGTGTCGAGCGGGTCGAATCCGGAACCTTCGTGGTGCGCGCAGCCGAGGGCCTGGCCGTGGCGATGCTGCT
>DASTUF010000106.1:0-16896 GCA_035759745.1 Gemmatimonadales bacterium | reverse complement strand
GCGCGCGTCCACCGTGAACGGGGACATCGAGACCGACTTCCCCCTCACGGTGACCGGCCGGTTCGGCCCGCGCAACATGCGCGGCACTATCGGTTCCGGCGGCCCGGTGATCGAGATGTCCAGCGTGAATGGGCGCGTCGCCCTCAAGAGAAAGTAGCAAGTGGGAAGCGGTGAGTGGGGAGTGGGCGGATGAAACCGGCAAATCGATAGCAACGTCGGGAGTGCTTGCGGTGTCAAACATTGCGAGCACTCCTTTTTTACCTGACCACGGCGCCCGGCGCCGGAGGCCCTGCGTGTTCCGCACTTGCCTGTTCGTGGCGGCGCTCCTGATGGTGGCAGTTCCGAGGCTGATGGCGCAGGCGGGCGATGCGGTCGACGCCAAGGTGTTCACGGCGACGTCGATTGCCGAGGGTGGCCAGCCCAGTGTGGACGGGAACCTGAATGACGCCGCCTGGCAGTCGGCGGATTGGCGCACCGACTTCCTCCAGAAGGTGCCCATCGAGGGGGGCACTCCCTCCGCACCTACCTCAGTGGCGTTTCTCTACGACGCCGAAGCGTTGTACGTGGCGGCCAGGATGGCCAGCGCCAAGCCGAGCGAGGTGCCCACGGTCGTGACCCGGCGCGACCAGTTCAGCAATGCCGAGCACTTTCTCGTGGCCCTCGATACCTATCACGACCGCCGGACGGCCTACACCTTCTCGCTCTCGAGCGGCGGAGTGCGGGGCGACTTCTTTCACCCGAGCGATGCCGAGGGCTCGCGGGAGTTCGCCTGGAACCCGGTCTGGGAAGGCCGGGTCTCGCATGATTCCACGGGATGGTACGCCGAGATGCGGATTCCCTTCTCGCAGCTCCGCTTCACCGACCGCGCGGTGCAGGAATGGGGAGTGCAGATCAACCGCTGGATGCCGGCGGCGGACGAAGACGTGTACTGGGTAGTGATCCCGGCGCGCGAAACCGGATGGTCGTCGCGGTTCGGGCTGCTGAGGGGAATCCAGGGCATCCAGCCGTCGAGCCGACTGGAGATCATGCCGTACGTCGCCGCGAACGCCACCTACGCCGATGCGGCGGCCGGCAACCCATTCGATGATGGCAGCCGGTATGGCGCCCGCACCGGGGCCGACGTCAAGCTGGGCCTGGGCACCAACCTGACGCTGGATGCGACGGTGAATCCCGACTTCGGGCAGGTCGAAGCGGACCCGGCCGAGGTGAACCTCAGCGGTTTCGAGACCTTCTTCGACGAGCGGCGGCCCTTCTTCACCGAGGGCAGCGACCTGCTGAGCGGCGGAGGCCAGAACTACTTCTACTCCCGCCGGATCGGCCGGGCGCCGAGGGGCGGGGCCGAGGGTGATTACGTCGACCAGCCGCTGAACACCACCATCCTGGGCGCGGCCAAGGTTACCGGCCGGCTCAGCAACGGGCTGAGCGTCGGCGCCTTGAGCGCGGTGACGGGGCGGGAGCACGCCAGCACGTTTGACGTGGCGTCGGGGGAGCGCACGTCGGTGGAGGTGGAACCGCTCACCGGGTATGGCGTGGGCCGGCTGCAGCAGGAGTTCGGCGCGAATGCGTCGACGGTGGGGGCGTCGTTCACCGCGGTGCACCGGGACATGGCCGCAGGCACCGCACTGGGCTCGCTGCTTCCCCGCACCGCCATTGCCGGCGGCGCCGACCTGAACCTTCGCACGGCGCAGAGCAAGTACGAGTTCGACGCCTTTGTGGGCTTCAGCCATGTGTCCGGCGACGCGGCCGCGATGGCGCTGCTCCAGCGTCATCCCGCGCACTTCATGCAGCGCCCTGACGCGACCGAGTTCACCCTCGACCCCACCCGGACGTCGATGCTCGGCTGGTCCGCAGGGGCGAGCGCCGAGAAGAACTCGGGCCGGCACTGGGTCGGGGAGGTCGGGATCAGCGCGGAGTCTCCGCTGTTCGACATCAATGACGCGGGCCAGCTGGGCAGTGCCAATGACATCAATGGCTATGGGCAGGTCACCTGGCGCGAGACCGAGCCGCGGGGGCCGTTCCAGCGGCATTCGCACACCGTGAACGTCGGCCGGGAGTGGAACTTCGGCGGCGTCGCCACCAGCCAGTACGCCTCACTGGCCAACAACTTCACCTTCCGCAACTTCATGCGGATGTTCCTGGGGACCTACATCGAGCCGCGTGCCACCAGCGACGACCTCACGCGGGGCGGGCCGCTGATGGGCACCAGCTACCTGCAGGGTTTTGACGTGGAACTGTCGGGCAATGAGGGCAAGCCGATCAACTGGTTCGGGTCGGTCAACGTCCAGTTCGACGAGGCGGGCGGGCGGCGCGTTTCGCTGCGGGGCAACGTGGCGGCGCGGCCGGCGCCGCGCTGGCGGATCAGCGTGACGCCTACGTTCCGACGCGAGCGGGTCTCCCGGCAATTCGTCACTACCCGGCCAGACGGGCGGGACGAGACCTTCGGCACCCGTTACGTCTTCGCCTTCGCCGACCGCACCACGCTCTCGGCGCAGATGCGGCTGGAGTACGCGTTCACGCCGGACCTGACGCTGGAGTTGTACGCCGAGCCGTTCACGGCAAGCGGCGAGTTTCACAGGTTCGGGGAGCTGGAGGCGGCGGGGAGCCGGGAGATCAGGGAGTACGGACAGGCTGGCACCACGATCACCGAGGTGGACGACGGATACGAGGTCACGGCTGACGGCCAGTCGTTCACGCTGCCGAATCCGGACTTCAACGTGCTGTCGTTCCGCAGCAACCTGGTAATGCGTTGGGAGTGGCTGCCGGGCAGCACGCTGTTCCTGGTATGGCAGCAGGACCGGAGCGGGAGCGTGCCGTCGCTGGGCAATGCGAGCGTCGGGTCGCTGTTCGACAGCTTCAGCGCACCGGGGAGCAACTTCCTCGCCGTCAAGGCGACGTACTGGCTGGCGCCGTGAGCCAGGGGTTAGGGGTTAGGGGTTAGGGGTTAGGGGCTAGGGCCGGGGTTCTTCCCTGATCCCTAACCCCTAATCCCTAGTTCAGCGCGGGACGAGGTTGAGCTGAACCGAGGGCAGGGCACCGCCGCCCGGGGGGACGTCGACGGTGACGGGCACGGCGTCGGCGGCGAGGGCGTCGGCGCTGCGGCCGGCGACGCTGATCTTCCAGCGACCCTGGGTCACCCCCATCAGGTAGAAGGTGCCGTCGGTGAACGTGGTGGTGGTGAGCCGCCGATCGCCATCGGTGAGTTCCAGCGACACGCCGGCGGCCGGGGTCCCATCGGCGAACGACACCGAGCCCTCCAGCACCGCGCCCATCAGCAGAGGTACATCCACGACTGTGAGCCGGTTGGGTGCGGGCACCGCGACGGCCAGGTCGAACTCCGCCACCCAGAGTGGTGAGTCGAAGCTGAGCGAGTCAGCCCGCACCAGCACGCTTTCGAATGGCACTACATCCAGCACGCGATACCAGCCAAGCGAATCGGAGTAGGACGCGGCGACGCCAACCTGCACCCGCACGTTGGGGAGACCGGGCTCGGATTCGTCGCGCACACCATTCCCGTTCTCGTCCAGGAAGACCCGACCCGCGATGCCGCCGCGCTGCAGCGACGGCCCCGCCGTGAAAGCCAGCCCTCCGCGGGCGCGGTCATAGAGCACCGACCCCTGGACGTACTGGGTGGCAGCGGCCGGGCCGGCGGCCGGCGCGGTCACCAGCGTCAGTGCGCGCAGGCTCGAGAGTGACGTGGCGAGCGAGAAGGTCCACGTGGGCCGGCTGCTGCCCTTGAGCCAGAGCGCGCCGACTTCGGCGCGGACGCCGGCGCCCAACGGGCGCGCCACCGTGAGTGACGCAAATTCGGGCGTGAGCAGGTTGCGGCCTTCATAGGCGCCGCGCAGCCACAGGTGCCGCAGCGCACCACCGAGGCCCGAGCCCGGTGTGGCGAAGAGTTCGATCCCGCCGAAGCCGCGCGTGACGCTCCCACCCGCTTCCTGCTGGCGTTCGAGCCGGGCATAGGGGGCGGCACGCACTCGTCCCAACTGGGCGGAGAGTCCGGCCCGACCGCGCCAGCTCGAACCGGCTGCCGTGGCCGCATGCTCCAGCCTGCCCTCAACAAAGAGAAAGCCTCGCCGGCGGTCCGGGCGCCAGAAGGCTCCCAGTTGCAGCTGGTGCTCGCGCGCGAGTGGATTGAGCAACTGGTTGTCGGGTGTCCGGGAAAACCGAACCGCCTCCGCACTCAGCCGCAGGTCGAGGGTCGGCTCGTATCCCAATCTGCCGCGCACAAAGCCATCGGCCACGACCCCCGCTTCGGCCGTCCACGCGTTGCCGAGGATGCCGACGACATCCAGATAGGGGTGGGTCCGGTCGGCCAGGGAGTCGCGCCAGAACCGATCGAGGCCGGCGCCGAAGGTCCAGCGCTCGGAGACGCCATAGCGGAGGTCGGCATTGAGCGTCGCGTCACAGGGGTCGAGGCGGCACTCACCCGCAGCCACGGCGTACTCCACCTGGCGTGCAGGCAACAGCGCAAGCGGCACGAGGTACTTGCGACTGAACTCCCGCCGTTCACCGAAGGGGCCGTAGGCGACGAAGTCCACCGGGTTCTCGCCATACACCACCGGGAGCGAGATCCCGAATCCGCCATCCACGCCGGTGGAATCGATGCCAAGCAACATTCCATTGCGCCAGGCTTCGACTTCCCACCCTTCGGGCAATCGGCCGGCATACACCACGTCCGCCTGCAGCGATGGACGCACATAGGGGGCGTTGGTCACGCTGCCGCCGCGAATGGTACGAGCGCGGGGACCAGTGCCCAAACCGTCGCCAAGCCGGAGTTGCCGCAGGTACGTATTGCGGCGCCAGACGCCAAGCCAGGATGCTTCCAGCCGCACGTCACCACTGGAGGCCGGACCGTCGCTCCGCGCACCGAGTTCGAGGGAACCGCCGAACAGGTCGAGGCCGGCGCCCAGGGTGTAGGAGCTTCCCTCGATGGGGGCGTCGCTGGGGGAGAAAAAGCTGTAGTCCAGCACAAAGCCGCCGAGGCGGGAACGATCAGGCGGGATGAACACGTCGGGCGCGATAGCCGCGCCGCCCCGCAGCAGCGCGGAATGGGCCGCCTCGCGCCGGAGCCGGTCTGCCACGGGCAGGCGGTCGGGGTTCCGGACCAGGACTTCGAGGCTGCTCCAGTCGGCCCTGAACTCGATCTCCAGCAGCTGGCCCAGCACGCCGGTGGCGAGATAGAGCTCAGCGCCCTCCACGATGAACGTCGTGCTGTCGAGCGCGACGATGCGGCTGCCAGCCCGGGCCTGGCGCGCGCGCGCGTCCACCTGGATCTCGGTGCCCTGGGGCAGCTGGGCGGCGAGGTAGCCCTGGGCCGATCGCACGATCCGCACCTCGGCGAGGTCGAAGAACTGCCCCAGAGGGATCAGCGCAACGCTGCCGACGCGGTAGGCGGGCACCGTGCGAGCAGCGAGGCGCCCTATCTGGAGCTGGACGATGGCGGGTTCGGGAGCCTGCTGAGCGTGGAGCACCACGGACGCGGAGGTGGCGACCGCGGCCAATGCGACGGCCAAGCGTGCGTATCGCGCCCAGGCCGCCGGCCACTGCATGATCAGGGCAGCGTAACGGGGAGCGAGTCGCGGACGGCCGGGAACCGCAACAGCGCTTCCGGTGGAAGGTCGGTGCGTTCGGCCACGAGTTCCATCCGTACGGAGTACCGGCCGGGCGGGAGCGAGTCCACCGGCAGCGCGAGGCGTGGCTCGATCGGGGCGTAGACCGACACCGGAAGCTCGGACCGGCGGAGCGCGGTCCCGGTGGAATCCACCAGGACTGCCCTGAAGGTGCCGAGCGCCGCCGCGCCGCCGGTTCGACTGAGCCGGGCACGGACCGCAAGCGAGTCGCCGGAGGGGTCGGCGGCCAGGGCCTCGAGCGCGGCGCCCGGCCGGATATCGCCGTTGCGATAGAGCACTGGCAGTATGGTGCGCACTTCCACCGCCAACCCGACGCTCACGCTGCCGGAGTCGGTCGCGGCTTCGACCGCGAGCTTGCCCCCGCGGGCCAGCACCACCAGTCGGGCCCAGTACTCACCATCGGCCAGGCCGGCAGGGGGCGAAACCAGCAATCGCACCAGCTGCTGCGCCCTCGGCTCGATGGCGACCCGGCGGGGAAAGACCCGAATCCACGCGGCCGCCGACGGTGCGGTCGAGTCGGGCGCGTCAGAGGTCCAGAGCGAGAAGCTGCCGGCGCTGTCGGTGACGGTGTAGCCGTAGGTGACCGAAAGTTCGACTTCGGCCGGCTCGTCGTTGGGATTGACCAGCAGCACCGTGGCAGAGCGGGAACGCCCATCGATGAAGATCGACGTCGGCGCGACCAGGACGCCCTGCGCATGGAGCGCGGAGCAGCCAAGCAAGGTCAGGAGCAGCGCAATGGGCAGACTCTTCACGGATAGGCGATCGTCAGGGTAACGGTGCCGGAGTAGTCGCCCGGCGGCTGGTTGAAGGCAGGCATCGCGGTGCCGCCAAGGAAGATCGAGGCCCTGCCCTGCTGGGACGTGGTGCCCAGGTGCGTGGTTCGGGGGTCGAACGCCACCTGGTCATTGATGGTCTGTTCCTGCGAGAACCCGGCGTCAGTGCCGGCGAACATCAGCGGCAACGACGCGCCACCCGGGCCGGTCATGGCCGACGGCAACGAAAAGCTCACGAGGATCACCTCACCATTCTGCGCCGTGATGTCGAACTGTCCCGAGCGGGCAGGATCGGTGCGTAGCACGGCCGACGGCATGCCGGCGATGAGACTCCCAAAGGTGAGTCCTCGGACGCCAAGCACCCGGATCTGGCGACCGCCATGGCCCTGGGCGGCAGCGGGGCTCGCCAGGAGGCACAGGCAGCCCAACGCGAGCAGCAATGGTGCGGTTCGCATGAAGCTCCGGATCAACATTGGACTGGGAACGCCAGCAATGTACGTGACGACGCACGTCAGTTGTACCCGACGGTGATCACGAGAGGGGCGCTGTGGGCGCCTGGAGGCGCTCCGGTCGCCGTCAGCGTGGCGCCCAGCCAGATGAAATAGCGCCCGTTGGTGTGAAGCACGGCGAACAGCGACCCACCCGGGACCGGCGCGAAGGCAGTGGCGCCGCCCGCACCGGGCGCGCGGCCATGCAGCCCGGTCCACGCGTCCAGCGAGAGGTTGGGCGCCAGGTTGGGAGGCAACTGGGTCATCTCGATCACCACCGGTGCGTTGGGCTGTCCCTGGATAGTGAACCTGCCGCCGTCACGGGCGAGGACCGTGGTGGAGCTGAATGACGCCACCGTGCCGAAGGCCAGGTCCTGGGTGCCGGTGACCGCGAGCGATGGGAGCAGGGTCAGTTGCACGAGGGTTGATCCGGAACTCTGGGCCTCGGCGGAACCACCTGCCGGCGTGGCGATGAGTACCATCAGCGCGGCGATCGACCGAAGCAGCATCTCACGGGGGGACTGGCGCCGGAGGGGCAGTTGTCACCACCACCTCCGGCGACCCGGTCGTCGAGATCTACTGGTAGACCACCTGGAGGGTGATCGGAGTCGTGCTGGTGTACGAGCCGGCGGGCACCGCGGCGCCCGCGGAGAGCGTCGCGCCCACCCAGACGTAGTAGTTGCCGCTGGCGTCGAGGGTGCCGGTGAAGGTGCTGCCGACGGCGATTGCCGCGGCGCTCAGGCCACCGGTCGAATTGACATCGGCATGCATGTACTGCCAGGCCGAGAGCGGCAGGCCCGCGTGGTTCACGTCGGCCGGCAGCGAGGTGAATGAGAGCACCACCGGCGTGGCCGACTGGCCGAGCACGGTGAAGTTGCCGGCACCTGCGGCGTCGGGCGCCACGGTCTTGACCTGACCCTGGGCCACGTTGCCGAAGTCGAGGTTGTTGCCGGTTACCGAGATCGAACTCAACACGGTGGCAGTGGCGAAGATGTTACCGCTGTTCTGCGCCTGAGCCGGCGAAGCCAGCGAGCCGGCAACCACAAGTGCCAGCGCGATCGAGAGGGTGGTGCGCATGTGCCCGGTCCTGTGCGAGAGAAAAGGATGACTGCGCGGATCGGGGCAGCAGCAAGGCAACCGGAGTGCCAACTCTGTAACGAATTCGACAACTGTCAAGATTTTGACTTTTCCACATCAGACCGTTGAGGCCCAAGCACTTGGGAGGCAATGTCTCATACTTGAACACTGACTGTCAAGAATCAAGGCGATTTATGAAAATCCGACTGTTGTTTCAGTAATAGTTACAAGCGCCGTGATATCAGGGACTTGCGGCTCCGGTTGCCGATTGCACCTTTGTTCACGATCCTTGCTGTAGTGTGGACGGACAGATAACGACAGGATCTGCACGTGGGTGCTCGAAGCTGGAGTCGAACAGGCGCAATCGTGACAGGCGCGTTGCTGGCCCAGGTCGGCGTTACTGCCGTTGGGCACTCGCAATCCGCGGGTTCGATTGGCGTTCGGGTGCAGGTCACCTCGATGGAACCGGCCCGCGCCGCGTGGGCAGCCGCAGCTGAAGTGTTTGCGCTGCGCGGCGCTGAGAGTGCTACCCTTCAGGCCCGCCAGCCAGGCCCGGGGCAGCCTGTTCTGGTGGTGATCGACAGCATCCGGGACAAGACTCGATCGCGGCCCGGGGGAGTGGCGGACCGGACCCGGGTGAGTATCGTGTTTCCGTGAGCACGGCCCACGGCTGAAACCGCGGCACGGCCCACGGCTGAAGCGGCGGCTCGGCTCTGCCGCTGAAGCGGCGTTGGTTCGGTGCCGACTGACAAAAACACAAACGCCCCGCGGATCGCGGGGCGTTCGTGTTGCTGCATCCATCCAGACCCTAGCGCAGCGAAACCCCTTCGGTTTCGGTCATCGGCGCAGCGTCGGGCGAGGAATAATCGATCACCAGCGCGACCCGCCGATTCTCCATGCCCTCGGGGCCAGGGCCCTGGGCGCCGGGCACGACCTGGCGCTCGTTGGACTCGCCGTAGCTCACGGCCTTGAGACTGGCATCGGCGAGCGCGCCGCTGGCAGAGAGGTAGCCCATGACGCTCTCGGCGCGATCCATGCCCAAGCGCTCATTGAAGGCGCGGGATCCGGCCGGATCCGCGAAGCCCTCGATAGTGATCACCGCATTGGGATAGTGTTCCCGGACCACGCCCGCGAACCGGTCAAGCACCGGCCGGTCAGCCTCGCGCAGCTCGGCACTGGCAAACTCGAAATGCACCGGAACATTGAACTTCAGCGCTCCCTGCATCTCCTCCAGACTCACATTGTATTCGCTCCGGAACGCCGCGAGATCACTCTCGAGGGTGGTCATGCGAGTGTTCAGCGAGTCGATGCGAGTGGCCAGCTGGCGATCACCCGTTGTCATCTCGTCGCGAATCTTCGTGACCTCGCTCTGGAACTCCTCACGCGTCACCTTGGGTGCGCACGCACCCAGCCCGATCACAAGCGTCAGTGCTCCCAGCATCGCACCACGCGGCATCGTCCGCATACATCCTCCTCGGGACCATCGGAAGTCAGGCGCCGATCCGACTTGTACGGACGGCGTTACGCACGTGCCCGAACATGCCGAACGGAGGAGCAAGGTGCTGTGAGGGGCGTCACCCCCCGTCCCCCCCCCACCAGTGGGAAGTGGGAAGTGGGAAGTGGTTCAGTTGACCGAGAGCAGCTCCACGTCGAAGACGAGAGTGGCGTTGGGAGGGATCACGGGAGGGGCTCCGCGAGCACCGTAACCGAGCTGCGCGGGGATGACGAGCTTCCGGCTGCCGCCCACTTTCATGCCGGCCACGCCCTCATCCCAGCCCGCGATGACCCGTCCCGCTCCAAGCTGGAACGTGAACGGGGTCCCGCGATCGCGGCTGCTGTCGAACTTGGAACCATCGGTGAGCCAGCCGGTGTAGTGCACCGACACGGAGTCGCCGGCGCGTGCCGCGGCACCGTCACCTTCGGTCAGGTCCTGATAGCGAAGCCCCGAGGGGGTGGTGTTCAGATCGTCGTCGTTCACGGCGAGCTCCCTGGCGATTGGCGGATTGAGGGGGCGGCTGCGCAAGTCATCGAGCGAGCAGGCGGCCAGCAGGAGTGCGACAGCGAGTGGCAAGGCGATGCGCACAGGTGTCTCCGCGTACAGGTCAGACATGCGAAGAGCCGGCACAGCGGCCGGCTCCTCGATCGATCGGGACGGCGGGATTTGAACCCGCGACCCCTGCAACCCCATTGCAGTGCGCTACCGGACTGCGCTACGTCCCGGGTGAAGCCGGGCTAAAGCTAGGGGGTGAAGGCATGTCTTGGAAGTGGGGAGTGGGAAGTGGGAAGTGGCTGGGGGTTGGGGGCTGGGGATTGGGGGTTGGGGGTTGGGGCTTCGGCCCGTAGCTTGGATTGATTCTCATTCCGTGAGACTGTCATGCTGCTGCCGCGCCGAGAAGTGCTGTCGCTGGGCATCCGCTCCGCCGCGATGCTGGGCATCCTCCGCCATGTGTCAGCCTGCCGGTCGCCGGATGCGGAGCCGGCTGGCTACAGCGACGCCTTCGCCCAGGTGCGCGACCGCTACTTCCTGCGGGTGCTGGAACTCAACCCGGTCACCGCGACGTACCTCGGTGGGGACGGCTACGACCCCTCGCTGGCCGAAATCAACGGCAAGTTGCGCGACTTCGCTCCCGCGGCCATCGCGGCTGAGCTGGCGTACTTTCGCGAGATCGAGCAGGCGATGGCCGGACTGGACCCGGCCACTGAGGGGAGCGCCGAGCGGGTAGATCGCTCGGTGATGGCGGCCCAGATCGCGTTCCTGCTCCGCCAATACGGCGACCGGCGCCACCAGGAGCGGGCGGTGGACACCTACGTGGCCGAGCCGTTCCGAGGGGTGGACTGGCAGATCCAGCAGATGACGCCGGCGGGCGACGACCTCGGCAGCGAAGCGGAATGGCAGCTGGTGGCGCGGCGGGTGGCCGCGGTGCCGGCGTACCTGGCAACGGCGCGCGCGAATCTCGAGGCCGGCATTGCCGCCGGCAACGTGCCCGACCGGCGGATGGTGCAGCGGGACGGCATCGCCGGCAGCACCGCCAATGCCCGCTACTTCCGCGAGACCCTGCCCGCTGAGGCAGCACGTCACCTCGGCCAGCGGCCGTTCGCCGAGAGTGCATTCACCAGCATTGGCGAGGCCGGAGAAGCAGCGGCAGCGGCCTTCGAGTCCTTCGCCGAGTTCCTGTCGGGCGCCTATGCCGCGGCCGCGGGCACCGACCACTACGCTGCAGGCGAGGATGACTATGGCTGGCGGGTTCGCAACTGCCTGGCGGTGGACCGCACCCCGGCAGAACTGTGGGACTATGGCGCCCAGCAGGTGGCGCTCTACGAGGAGAAGATCTTCGCGGTCGCGGCCCAGGTGGCCGAGGCTGCAGGCCTGTCGCTTCCGTTCGGGACCGATGCCGAGCGAAGGGCCAGCATGCGGCAGGTCCTGGCGCACCTGGGCCAGGACTCACCCCGGAACGACGACGAGTTGCTCCAGTGGTACGTGGACACCGGCAAGCGCGCGGTGGAATACGGCCGGCGGAAGGAACTCTTCGACGTACCGACCGACTACCAGCTGGATGTGGTTGCGACGCCTCCGGTGCTGCGCAGTGCGATCGACGCCGCGTACTATCCTGCCCCGCCCTTCAAGGAGACGGGTGTGGGGCGGTTCTACCTCTCGCCCACCGGCAACGACCCGGCGGCGCTGGCGCAGAACAACCGGGCGTCGGTCGCCACGACCGCTGTGCACGAGGGCTTTCCGGGGCACGACTGGCACTACAAGTACATGAACCAGCACGCGGACGAGATCGCCAACATCCGCTGGCTCACGCCGGGCGCGGTGGAGGATTCCTCGTCGATGTGGGAGGACTCGATGGCTGCGGAAGGCTGGGGCCTGTATGCGGAGGAATTGATGGCCGAGGGGGGCCAGGGGGAACCGTTCGGGTTCTACCAGCCGGCGGAGTACCTGTACATGCTGCAGGGCCAGCTGATGCGGGCAGTGCGGGTGCGGGTGGATGTGGGCATCCACACCGGACGGATGACGTTCGACGAGGCGGTGGACTACTTCGCGGCGCGGGTGGAGTTCGTGCCGGAGGCGTCGACCCGGCGGGCGTCGGATCCGGTGGCGAACGCCGCGTACGAGACGGCAGACCGCGCGATCTACCGCTATTCGAAGTGGCCGACCCAGGCGATCACGTACAACCTGGGGAAGAACGAGATAGTGGCGCTACGGGAAGCGGAGCGAGCGAAAGCCGGTGCCGGTTTTGATGCGCGGGCATTTCACGAGTGGCTGATGCGGCAGGGGACGGTGCCGGTGGGGCACTATGCCTAAGTGAGAAGTGAGAAGTGGGAAGTGGGAAGTGGGAAGTGGAGAGCCACTGGTCGGATTTGAACCGACGACCGCTCGATTACGAATCGAGAGCTCTACCCCTGAGCTACAGTGGCTGGGAGAACCGGGAGACGGACCTGCTGCGCGATGCTGTAACTGCGCGATGCCCTGGCGCGGATTCGAACCGCGACGCCTTGCGGCACTACCCCCTCAAGATAGCGTGTCTACCAGTTTCACCACCAGGGCGCGGGGCCGAAGATAGCCCCTGCGACGGCACGCGGCAAGCCCGCGTAAGTCGTTGCCCGCCGGGAGTCTACCGTCAGTTCCGCACCCGTGATTCGAAGGGGCTGCCGGAGATCGCGCCGCCATTCAGCAAAATCTCAATCTCATCGTAGCCGGAAAAAAGCCCGGGCGTGTACCGGAGTTCGTACTCACCATTGCCCAGGTCGGTGGTGCTGAGTGTGGTACCGGTGTTCGGACCCTCCACAACTTCACCTTCGACCGTCGCACCGCCAACCTGAACGGCGTTGCCGAACCGATCGCGGGACGTGACTCGGATGAGGGTCACGCGGAAGATCCGTCCGTCCGGGACCTCGGCGGTGGTGTTATCCGCCGACGGTGGACCGGGCGTCACCTCGAGGGTGATCGGCCCGATGGTGACGTCGCCCGCCTTGGCCGCAAGTGACTTCGACTCAACGGTGGGCGACGCGAACGTGAACGTGACTGCACCGCTGGCATTCGTCTCCGCCGACGACGGCTGGATGGAATTGGATTCGCCGGAGGCCTCAAGGGACACGTCGATGCCAGGCAGAGCGTTGCCTGCGGCGTCGCGCAATGTCACCGTCACCACCGCGTCCTCGCCGGCGGCCACTGTAGCTGGGGCGGCGATGGACGATCGAGATGGATCCGCAGTGGGATCCACCACCATAATAGCTGCGGAGCTGGCACTGGTGAGTCCGGCCGACGCGAACAGGAGCGTGTGGCTGCCGCTGGCGCCGGCGATGGCGAGGTCGTCAAAGGTGGCAATGCCGGACGCGTCGGTAGCCTCGGTGAGCGAGCCGGCGAGGGTGCCCGCTCCCTGCGAGAGACTGACGGTGACCGCCACGCCTCCCCGCAACACCGGATTGCCGGAGGCGTCTTCCAGTCGCACCTGGGGACCGGGGCTCAGCACATCGCCCGGCTTCACCGATGTCGGCGGCTGCCGCACCATGGCAAGCGCGGCCGCTGCGCCGGCGCTCACCCCGATGGGCTCTGAGGTGACACCTTCTACGCCGGTCCCGCCGAAGTTGATACGATAGCTGCCTGAGCCTCCGCTGATCCCCAGGTTGGTGAATACTGCGAGGCCCTGGCTGTTGGTGGCGCCGGTGGCGGAGCCCACGAGGGTAGCGCCCCCCGGACCCGACACAATGGTGGCGATGACCGCTATACCGCCGGTGCTGACCGGATTGTTGTTGGCATCAACCAGCTGGATCTGGGGCTGACGGGAGAACGGCTGGCCGCTGACCGCAGCGGCGGCGGGCTGCACCTGGATGGTGAGCCGGCCCGCCTGTCCAACTGCGGCGGTGGCGAGGAACGTCACCGGCGAGCCGGTCACGCCCTCGACGCTGGCCGTGGCCGATTGTTCGCCTGCGGCCGGGCCCAGGGTGTACCGCACGCCAGTCCGTCCGTCGGCGCCGGTAACGGTAGTTGCCGAGCTGACGCTGCCGTCGCCGACCGCTTGCCAGGTGATGCTGACACCAGCGACCGGCCGATCGGCGGCATCGAGCGCACGCACGACGAGCGAGTCGGGCAGCGTGCTGCCAGCGGTGGCGGTCTGGTTGTTTCCGCTCACGAGCTCGATGCGGTCGGCGACGCCCTCACCGGCGGTCGCGCTGAAGGCGACGTTGAGCACGTCGATGCCCACAACCTGAGCGCGTACCTGCTGGGTTCCCTCGGCGGAACCGAGGGCCCAACGCGAAGATGCCAGGCCGTCGGCATCGGTGGTAACGGTATCGGGCTGGAGCGTGCCGCCGTCGGCATTGCTCCCCAGGAGGAACGCGACCTGGCGATCGGCTACCGGCTGGTCGTCGGAATCGAAGACGCGAACCACGAGCGGCTCGGCGAGCAGGCTGCCCACAGCGCCGGCCTGGTTGGAGCCGGATATCGCCTCGATGCGGGCGGGTTCGCCCGGGTCGGGAAGAGTGAGGCCGTCGCCGCCGCAGGCGGCAGCGAAGCTGGCCGCGGCCAGCGTGGCGGTGAGTCTGAGGGGGCAAGTTCGCATGATGCTCTATCCTTAACGGCCCGGCGCGGCGCTCGCAGCGCGCTGCGTCACAAAGCCGGTCACTACTGGACCACAATCGCCGCTGTCTGCGCTACCGCCACTCCTCCCACATCAGCCTCGATGACGTAGCTGGCCGGCAGGGTCGCACTGAAGCTGCCGGTCGTGACTCCCGATGGATCGGTTGCTGCAACTGGTTGCACGATGCTGCCGCCGCCGCCCGACTCGGAGAGGGTGACGGTGATTCCCGCCACCGGATTGCCGAATTGATCCCGCACCGTCACGGTTACGGGCGAGGCCTCGTCCGGGGCGCGCGGTGACTCGGCGACCACCGAACTCTGCGCTGCGTCGGGGGCGGCGGCCGATACGGTGATCTCGTCGGTCTCCGCGACGGTGGTCGCGCCTATGGTGGCAGATACGGTCTTCACCTCTGCGTGCGTCACTGTCACCCCGAACGCCGCCATGCCCGCCGCGTCCGTCGTTCGCGGGTTTTGATCAATGGTGAAGCCGCCGGACGGGATCAGTTGCAGGGTTACAGTCGCACCTGGCACGACGTTGTTCGCCGCGTCGCGAGCCACCACCGTTACCGTGGTTCCGTTGCCCGCCACGAAGGCGCTCGGGCTTGCAACGGTCAGCGATGACGTGGCACCGCTCACTGCGCCTGCTGTCACTGTGAGCTGCGCCGTCTCCGTGAAGGCGCCAACGGCGGCTTCGAGGTTGTGAGGCCCGGTGGTGTTAGGCGTATACGACGTGCTGGCCGTCCCACCGGCGCCCGTGACAATGCTGCTGCTGCCGAACGTGCCATCAGCGTCTGTAGTCAGGCCGACGTTCACGCCACTTACCGCATTCCCGGACGCATCCTGGACGGAGATCGTTACCGTCGCCGGCGAGCCAGCCGTCACCGCCGACGGATCGACTGTCAATGAGGAGGTGGTCGCAGAGGGCGCTCCCGGGCTGACGGCGATAGGTCCAGTCGAGAGCCCGGACAACCCCGCCGCGCCAAACAGGAGGGTGCAATTGCCCACCGTGCCCGTAAGCCGAAGATCGGTGAATACCGCCTCGCCGGCGCTGTTGGTCTCGACCGAGTTGTTGCCACTGAGCGACTTCCCGCTGCACGACTGGGTTGTGACTGTCACCGTCACACCGGACGTGCCCACCGGATTGCCGCTGTTGTCCTCGAGGCGCACCACCGGCTGTACCGGGAAGTCGACCCCGCTCTGGACGGCCAGCGAAGGCGCCGTGGCGAAGTCCAGGCGAGTGGCCGCGCCGGAGCCGATGACGATGTCGTTCGACGTGACGCCGGTGACGTTGTCGGCCTCGAAGGACAGCTGGTACGTGCCTGACGGCCCCGTGATCGTGAGGCTGGAGAAGGTCGCCCGGCCCTGACTGTTGGTGTTTACCGACGCGCCAGTGAGGGAGCCGCCTGGGCCCCCGGCGAATCCGGCTGTTACGCCAACACCACCCTGGGTCACTGGGTTGTTGTTGGCATCTACGAGCTGCAGCGCGGGCTGGGGATTGAGCGCCACGCCGCTCTGCCCGCTGGACGCAGGCTGAGTGATGAAGATCAGCTTCCCGGCCGATCCGGCCGCAGCGCTCGCCGTGAATGTGACGGGGCTGCCGCTCAATCCGGTGGATGTTGCGCGCAGCTGGTTGTTGCCGCTGCCGGCCGTGGTGCCGAGCACCCAGCTACCCACGGTCGCGATGCCGGAGACGTTGGTCGTCTGCGACTCGCCCGAGACACTGCCGCCGCCTGCAGTGACGGCAAACGTGACGCTCACACCCGGCACAGGATTCCCCGCCCCGTCGGTCACCTTCACGGACGGCACCGGCGTCACCGGGCTTCCGGCAGTGCCGCTCAGCGTCGTGGCCGAGACGGCGGCGATGTTGGCAGCCGATCCGGTGCTCACGTTGAATTGGCTGCTGGTTGCACCGGAGAGACCGGCTGCGCTGGCCTGCAGCGTGTAACCATTGCCGGGCTTGTCTACCGTCAGCGTGGAGAAGGTGGCGACACCCGCGACCGCTGCCACCGTCTTCGTTCCACCCAGGCTCGCACCGCCAGGATTGGCCCCGAAGGCGACGGTCACCTGGTTGGTGGCGCTGGTGACCGGATTGCCGAGCGCGTCCTGAATCCCGACCCGGACCGCAGGAGTGATGGTGCCTCCAGCTACCAGGTTGCTCGGCTGAGTGGTGAAGACCAGTCGGCTCGCACTGCCGGCGGTGAGGTTGATGGCGCTGGACGGCGGTGATCCGGAGATATCGTCCCGGTTGGGGACCACGAAGTTGAGGGTGTACGACCCGGCCGGGCCCGAGATGCCGAGCGTCACGAAGGTTGCGAGTCCGGACGCATTGGTGGTGCCGGTGAAGA
>DASTUF010000105.1:0-9186 GCA_035759745.1 Gemmatimonadales bacterium | reverse complement strand
CTCCCCTGCCCATAAAACGGCCTGGCGACGACCTCCGCCGCCACCCGCGTCCCCCGGATATCCACTTCGAATCGGGTCCCCGCCTTGGTGGAACCGGCCGGCAGGAACGTCGTGCCGATGGGGTAACCCAGCGACGGGCTCACGGTGCCGCTCCGCACCAGGTCAACCTGGCGGCCGTCGAACCACACCGGATAGCCGTGCCGGGGGAAACCCTTCTCCAGCAGCTTGAATCCCACCATGCGACGGGTGACACCCCGTTCCTTCTGGGCCCGGAGCGCGTCCGCGCCCATGAAGGGCGCGCCCTTGTCGAGCTTCACGATCCAGCCGAGCCCCGCCTCCAGCGGCGTGATCGTGTCATCGATCTCGTTGCCATAGAGTGCGTAGGCCATCTCCAACCGGAGCGAGTCGCGTGCGCCCAGCCCGATCGGCACCGCACCCGCGGCGGTCACCGCGTTCCACAGTTCCACCGTGTTGCCCGCCCTGCAGTACAGCTCGAAGCCGTCCTCGCCGGTGTATCCGGTGCGGGAGATGAAGCAGTCCACCCCGCCGATGCTGCCGGAGCGGACCTTGTAGTAGCCGATGCTCTCGAGATCGAGACTCGCCAGCGGCTCGAGCGCCATCTGGGTGGCGGGGCCCTGCACCGCCAGCAGCCCGATGTCATCCGACACGTCGCGCAGCCGCACGTTGGCGCCCGACTTCTGCTTCACTATATGGTCCCAGGCCTTTTCCCGATTGGCCGCGTTGACCACCAGCATCACCTTGTCCTCGAAGCGATAGACCGTGCAGTCGTCGACGAAGGTGCCTTCGGCGGTGAGGATCGCGGAGTACTGCACCTCGCCCGGCGCCAGGGCACCGACGTCGTTGCAGGCCACCCGGTTCACGAACGCGTTCCGGTCGGGGCCGGTGATCTCGAACTCGCCCATGTGCGAGACGTCGAACACCCCCATCCCCTTGCGCACCGCATTGTGCTCGGCGGTGATCCCGGTGGCGTACTGCACCGGCATCTCGTAGCCGGCGAAGGGCACCATCTTCGCCCCGAGGGCGACGTGCGTGTCATGCAATGGTGTGTGTTTCATGAATGTCCCATCAAGGTTGCCATCACGGCCTTCTGGACGTGGAGCCGGTTCTCCGCTTCATCGAACACCCGGCTCTGCGGTCCTTCGATCACCGACTCGGTCACTTCCTCGCCCCGGTGGGCAGGGAGGCAGTGGAGAAAGATGGCGGACGGGTCGGCCAGCTGCATCAGCGCGTCGTCCACGCAGAAGCCCTTGAACGCCTGCTCCCGGTTGGCCTGCTCGTCTTCCTGGCCCATCGAGGCCCACACATCGGTGTTCACCGCGTGGGCGCCGCGCACCGCGTCCTTCGGGTCGCGCACCACCGTAATGCTGGCGCGGGCCTGGTTGTGCTTCAGCAGCAGCGGGTCGGGGTCGTAGCCTGCCGGGCACGCGAGGCGCAGCTCGAAGCCCAGCACGCCGGCGGCGTTGATCCAGCTGTGGGCCATGTTGTTCCCGTCGCCCACCCACGCCACCACCTTCTCCTCCCAGCCGCCGAGGTGCTCCTTGATCGTGAGCAGGTCGGCGAGGATCTGGCAGGGATGGAGGAAGTCGGTGAGGCCGTTGATGACGGGGATCGTCGCGTAGCGCGCCAGCTCCTCGACATCGCTGTGGGCGAAGGTGCGGATCATGACGCCGTCGAGATAGCGCGACAGCACCCGGGCCGTGTCCTTGATCGGCTCGCCTCGGCCCAGCTGGATGTCCCGGCTGCTGAGGAAGAGCGCGTGCCCGCCCAGCTGGAAGGTCCCGACCTCGAACGAGACCCGGGTCCGGGTCGAGCTCTTGGTGAAGATCATGCCGAGCGTCTTGCCGGCGAGCGGCTTGTCGCGATACGCCCCGCTCTTCATCCGGAGGGCGAGATCGAACAGGGCAATCAGTTCGGACTTCGAGAAATCGGGAACGGCGAGGAAATCGCGCTTCGGCATGGGGTTACAGCGACCGGTCGGAGGAATGCGTCATTTTGGCAGGGGGAGTATAGGCGTACTATGCGGCAGAGGGAAGGTCGGAGGGGGCCAGGCGCTCAGGGCGACGAACTCTGATCGCTCCGCTCAACGCCCACCCTTGCCAGCCTCTGCACGCCCGACTCGGTGGCCCTGAGAATCACCAGGCTCTCAGCATCCCCCGCGACAACGGCCTCGCCGGACTCCAGACGAACGTGACCCGTGATGTGCCCATCCTGAGCGTCCAGAATATCCCAGCGAACACTATCAGCCCTGTTCCCAAGGTCGGTCGCGATGGCGAACAGCCGATCGTCGAGTGCGACCACCGCCGACAGCGCCGGGAAGTGCGACGCCGCACGCTCAGCGCGCTCCCCTGCCAGTTGCGCCGCCAGCCCCCCGCGTGTCGTAGCCCGCGCGATCTCCTGTTGGAGGTCTTCCTCCTGCACTAAGCGCGGCTGAACCCCAACTTCGATTCGGAGCGGCGGCTGCCCCTTCCGCAGCACCTGCAGCTCGTACTCGCGGCCTTCGCTGAACACGATGTCGCCCCGGGCATTGAAATCCCACACCGGGGAGGCCTGAAAGTAGCCCGGCACCGGGGCCAGGTCGTATGCGCTGTGGAGTTGCGCGTGCGAGGGCATGCTCGCCAGTTCGGCCTCCGCCCCGTCCAGATCCGTGGCCACGAAGCGGCTCGTCACCAGTTCATCTGCGTCGGAGCCAAGCGGGACGAGGTGCATCACCAGTAAGTCCCCCGAGCCATGAAGCGAAGCGAGGTCTTGGGGAAGGTCCAGCGGAATTGAACGCACACCGCTGTCGGGCGATGCCGCAAACACCTGCTTGCGCCGCGTGGCAAGATCGAACAGCCAGACATCGCCGCCGGGGGTTGCCCCCATGCCGGGGACCATTCGGTACTCGCCCGGCCCCTCCCCCGGACCGCCGAACCTTTCAACGACACTGCCCGACGAATCCACTATAGCGATCGCCTGATCCTGGGCGTGGACCAGCAGCCGTCCATCGTGCAGGTCCACGACATGATCGTGCGACTCAACGGCGCACTCGGGTGTGACAGCGGCGTCGCAGATCACCTGCTGCCCGACCAGCTTCAGCTCGGGAACCGCCTCGTAGTCGGACCGCGAGACTGCGATTCGCTGCTCGACCGCTCCATCGCCTTCGGCGGTGCTGCACGCGACCACACTCGACGCGATCGCAAGAACGACCGCAACACCGACCCACCCGACGTGACCAGCTCCGCTCACCTCACTCACACTCCCGTGCAGTCCTCCGTGAGCTCCGTGGCTCCGTGGTAAAGCCGGTGCCTTCGTGTCCTTCGTGCCTTGGTGGTAAAATATTGACAGAGTCAGTTGGTTGGTCGGTAGGCTTCTCACTTCTCACTTCTCACTTGGATGTCCAGCGCCTCCCCCATCTCCCGCGCCGTCTTCCATCGCAGGTTCCGGTCCCGCTGCAGCGCCCGGCTGATCGCCTCCGCCACCTCCGGCGGCACGTCGCCCCGGAACGTCCGCACGTCCGGCGACTCCCCCGCCATCTGCATCTGCAGCACCACGTTCATGTTCCGGTGCGCGAACGGCGGCCGGCCCGCCAGGCACTCGAACAGCACGCACCCCACCGCGTAGATGTCGGTGCGCAGGTCGAGGTCCTGTGCCGCCGTCGCCTGCTCCGGGCTCATGTACCCCGCGCTGCCCACGCTCATGCCGGTGGCCGTCACCCGGTCGTTGGCCGCCGCCTCCAGCCCTCGCGCCACCCCGAAGTCCAGCAGCACCGCGCCCTCCGACGAGATAATCACGTTCTCCGGCTTCACGTCCCGGTGCACGATGTGGTGCTCGTGGGCGTGCGCCAGCGCGTCCAGCAGGTCGCGCCCGACCCGCAGGGTGTCGTCGATACTCAGCCGCCGGGCCTGGGTCAGGCACTCGCGCAGCGTGGGGCCCTGGATCATCGGCATCACGTAGTACACGAAGTAGCCCCGTTGCCCTGAGTCCAGCACCGGCGCGATCAGCCGGTGCTGGAGCTGCGAAACCAGCCGGATCTCCCGGAGGAACCGTTCCGCCGTGGTGCTGACCTGCAGCTCCGGGTGCAGCACCTTGAGTGCCACCGGGGTGCCATCCGGTGCGTGCGCCAGGAACACCCGCGCCGCGCCACCGCGGCCGATCTCCCGCTCCACCGAGTAGTCCTCGGTGAGCGCCTCACGCACCAGCGGCAGCAGGTCACGGGCCATACGATCTCACCTCGGCTTGCAGCAGCCGTTCGAGATGCAGGTGGTCCAGGGACCGCTGCCGCCACTGTCAGTCGTGTCCCTCGCCGCCACCGTGGCCGCGTACGCCACCCCGGGACGCAGGAACTCCGGCAGCCAGCCCTTCGCCGGACGCGCGCTGGTTTCCGTCAGGTTCCCGATCCGCCGGAACTCCGCGGGATACCGCCGCTCCTCGATCCAGTCGGCGTCGGCCTTGCCGTGATTGTCCGAGTGCATCTCGATGGTGAGTGGCAGCATCACGGTCTGGTCGCGACCATAGAAGACCGAGCGCAGCCCCACCGAGTCCGCCTGCACCGCCCAGCAGGTGGTATCGCCCGGCGCGACGGCGTAGTCGGCGAAGCCCCCTGTGCCGTTGTCGATCATGATGGCGAGGAAGTGCTCCCCTTGCTCCAGCGTAGCGAGGTCATACGCGATGGTGCTGTCATGCGCGCGGATGGTGATGTCCTGCCCCATCCGCAGCTTCACCGTGTGCCCGTTGCTGTACGAGCGGGACAGGCAGTTTCGGCGCTGGTCCAGCATGGGGCCGGCGAGGACCCGCGCCTGCTCGCCCACCTCCTGGTTTCGCCGGGTCTGGCCGGCATCGGTGGTATCGGCCTGTCCTCCCTCGTTCCCCGCCGGCGGGCAGGCAGCGAGGAGGAGCATGCCGGCGAACACTGCGATACCCGTAATGCTGTGCGAGAGCGGAGTGCGAGACATGAACGCCTCCTAGGGGGTAAGCCGACGCAACTTTTCCAGTTCCATCTTGGGGCCTGGATCGGCCCCGGTCCAGAGTTCGTCCACCACAGCCAGCCAGTGGCGCGCCCGGGTCACGTCGCCCGCCGCAGCGGCCAGCCGGCCCCGCAGTACCATGGCTCGCACCAGGGAGGCCGCCTGTGACACCTGGCCCACCAGGTTGATGCTCGCGGCGGGAAGGTGCTCCAGTACGCCGTCCAGTTCCCGAACGGCCCGAGCGGTGTCGCCCGCCATCAGCCGCAACCGAGCCTCCGGCAGCACCGCATCCACGGTGATGCTGCCCGGCGACATGGCCCAGCGGAGCGAGTCGACTACCGCGAGTTCCCGCGCCACCGCCGCCATATCGCCGGCCGCAGCGAGCTGCTGCATGTCGAGCAGGTAATTCCCCCCGCCAGACGGAAGGGCGGGCCAGCCTAGCGCGGTGGCGCGATCCAGCAGCTCCGAGCGGGCCGAGGCCCGATCCTGCTCCTCGGGCCAGGCATCCACCTGCGCCGAGACCACACGGGACAGGGAGTCCATCGCTGCCCGGGGTCCGCCGAACGACGCGTATGCCAGCAGCCGCGCAGCCTGTTCAGCCATCCGTGCCGGCACATCGAGCCGGCTCCCTCGTGGGCCCCAGTGCAATGCCGTGGCCGACGCGTCCGCCGAATGGAGTGCCGCCGCCTCCACCTTGCCCAGCAGGGCGGCCGCGCCGGCCAAAATGCCTGACGCCTCCGCACTCTCCGCCGGCGGACCAGCCAGCAGCGACTCGGCCAGGCTCCTCGCGAGCGCCCATTCGCCGGTCTTGAGCCGAAGCCGCATCTCCCGGAACATCAGCGCCCGCTGCCCTGTGCTGTCCCGCGTCAGCCGCCGCGCCTCCGCCACTGCTGTCAGCGCAGACTCGTCGCCCGGCCGGCGGGAAGCCAGTTCCCCGCCCACCTCCAGCGCCCCGGCGTGCGTGACCCAGGCGGTGGCGTTGTCGGGGAAGCCGCTCACCCATGCGGCGGTGATGTCACGCAATGCGCGGCGGTTTCGGGCTACCGCTGCAGCCTGGGTGCGCGGGAAGGGCGCCGTGCCGTCCATCACCGCCTCCTCCGGCCACGGCACGAACGCGAGCGTGTCGTCGGCCAGTGCCGGAAATGCAGCGAAGTACCTGGTGTCGGCTCCCTCCGAGCGCCCCACCCGATGGGCGTTGCTCTCGGCAAAGAACAGACCCTGCAACCGGATGAAGGCGCCGCCCTGGAATGCGCGATACACCGACGGCACCAACCGCAGCGCCTGGCGATAGGCGTGGATCGCAGTCTGGTAGCCGCTTCGGAAGCGCCACCCCGACGGACTCGCCTGATCCGGGATCACGACGTCGTCCGCCGCATGACATTCGCCCAGTCCGAACCAGGCGGCGAAATCTGAGCTGTCACGCCGGAGCAGCGCGCGGTACCGGTCGCACGCCGCCACGAAGTCGCCATCAGCCAGTGATGCCAGCGCGTCAGCCAGCAGGCTGTCGTGCGGGGTCAGCCGTGCCGACGTACTTCGCGCCCGAAGCGCCCACGCTTTCCAGTCGCCGGTGCTCGCGTCCTCCCAGACCTGAGTCTGCGCCAGCCACAGCCGCGCCTGGGGATACTCGGCGTCCAGCCGCAGCGCTTCGCGGAACCGGCTCTGCGCCGCGCCGAGATCCCACGCTGCCAGCGCTGAGTCGCCCGACTGGAATGCCTTCCAGGCCGCCAGCGAGTTGGTGCCGGTGATGCCGGAGGCCGCAGTAGCCGACGATACCGGACCCAGCACCAGCGAATCGCGAAGCGCGGCGAAGACCTGGCCGATAGTGCCCATGGCGGCAGCGCTGACTTCGCCCCGTGCTTCCCGAAGTGCGCCCCCATCCTCGACATCGAACAGCGTCGCCCGGATCCGCACCGTGTCGCGGAACTCCGAGACTTCTCCCCACACCAGCCGTCCCGCGCCCCAGCCTCGGGCCAGCCTCAGCCCCTCGCTGAGCGTCGGTGGCTGGCCCAGCCGCTGCAACGCGTCGTTCACCCGAAGCGAGTTGACCAGTTCGATGTCGCTCCAGTACGACATCGCATCGTAGAGCAGGTTCTCGCACTCATCGCCGTCGAGCAGCGGGTCTCCGCCCTGCGCGTGCAGGAAGGGCAGCACCACGAACCGCGAGGTCGAGAGCGCCGGCAGGCTGGCGGTGCCCTGCCGGCTGCGCACCGCCACCACGGCCAGCAGGATCAGTAGCGCCGCGGCAACTCCGGCCCGCAGCGCCCGCTTCGGCTTCCGCGCTGGCAGCGCACCTGGGAGATGCGGTACCGGGGTCTGGAGGGTCGAGCTCACATGATCCAGCGCCCGGGTGAACTCCCACGCCGAGCGGTAGCGATCCGCCGGGAGCTTGGCCATGGCGGTGTCGAGCGCCACCTGCAGGTCGGGCGAGACCGTCGCCCGCGCCCCCGAAACCCGGGGCGGCGCCATCGTGCGATGCGCCGTCTCCATGCTGTGGATGCTTTCGCCCCGGAATGGTGGTTTGCCCGCCAGCATCTCGAACAGCACGCAGCCGAGACTGTATACGTCGCTCCGCCCGTCCACCTGGACCCCCATCGCCTGTTCCGGGCTCATGTACGCCGGGGTGCCCACCACCACGCCCGGCAGCGACACGCCATCGTCATGTGCGGCATCCACCACCCGCGCGATGCCGAAGTCGGCGACCACCGCCTCGTCGCCTTCGAGCAGGATGTTTTCGGGCTTGATGTCGCGATGGATGATGCCCTGGCTGTGGGCATAGGCGAGCGCCGAGGCCGCACCGCGGGTGATGCGCAGCGCCTCCGCTACCGGCAGCTGGTGCTCCCGTATGAGCCGGTCGCGCAGGGATTCGCCGGCGGCGAACGGCATCACGAAGAACAGCAGCCCGTCGGCTTCTCCGGAATCGAACAGCGGAAGGATGTGCGGATGGGCGAGACCGGCGACGATCTCGATCTCGCGGATGAAACGGTCGGAACCGATGGTGGCGGAGATATCGGGGCGGAGCACCTTGAGGGCGACCGCCCGCCGGTGCCGCACGTCCTGGGCAAGGTAGACGGTGGCCATGCCGCCATGGCCGAGCTCACGCGCGACCGTGTAGCGGCCATCCAGCGCCGTCCGCAACCGCTCCAGGACCTCGGCTGCCAGGGGGTAGCCTCCGATTTCCGAGTGAACCGGAAATCTACTCCCAAAATCCCCGGACGGTCAGGCTCCCCCCTTCTCACTTCTCACTTCTCACTTCCCACTTCCCACTTCCCACTTCCCACTTACAGTATGTACCTCCGCAAATCGTCGTCACTCACCACCTCGGCCAGCTTCTCCCGCACCCGCGCGCCGTCGAACCGGATCTGCTTCTCGGCCAGCTCCGGCAGCTCGAAGAGCGTTTCCTCCATCAGCGCCGCCATCACCGTGTGCAGCCGGCGCGCCCCGATGTTCTCCATCCGGTCATTGGCCTGCACCGCCAGCCGGGCCAGCTCGGCGATGGCGTCGGCGGTGAATGTCAGTTCGGCGCCCTCGGCCGCCACCAGCGCCTGGTACTGGCGGGTGAGCGCGTTCTCCGGCTCGGTCATGATCCGGATGAAGTCGGCTTCGGTCAGCGGAGTGAGTTCCACCCGGATGGGGAAGCGGCCCTGCAGCTCGGGAATAAGGTCCGACGGCTTGGCTGTATGGAACGCGCCGGCCGCGATGAACAGGATGTGGTCGCTGCGGACATAGCCGTAGCGGGTCTGGATGGTGGACCCCTCGACGATCGGCAGCAGGTCGCGCTGCACGCCCTCGCGGGAGACGTCGGGGCCGCCGATGTTGCCCCGCTCGCCCGCGATCTTGTCGATCTCGTCGATGAAGATGATGCCGTGGTTCTCGACCCGGTCGAGCGCCTCGTTCACCACGTCGTCCATGTCCACCAGCTTCTTGAGCTCCTCGTCCACCAGCACCCGCCGGGCCTCGGGCACCTTCACCGTGCGCCGCTTCTTCCGCCGCGGCAGCATGTCCTGGAGCATCTCGGTGAAGTTGATATCGGTGCCCTCCATCCCCTGCGGCGGCTGGATCAGCTCCATCATGGGGAAGTTCTGCGGGGTGACCTCGATCTCGACCTCGCGGTCGTCGAGCTCGCCGGCGCGCAGCTGCTTGCGCAGCTTGGCGCGGGTCTCGTCCTCGCCGCCGCTCATGTCGATGGCGAAGCCCGGGCCGCGGCGGCGCGGCAGCAGCGCCT
>DASTUF010000104.1:0-16537 GCA_035759745.1 Gemmatimonadales bacterium | reverse complement strand
CCGCCACGGCGAGCACGATGAACGAAATGAGCGCGACGCCGGTCACGCCGTAGGTCTCGAAGCCGTCCGCCGTCGGGCCGACCGAGTCGCCGGCATTGTCGCCCACGCAGTCGGCGATGACGCCGGGGTTCCGCGCGTCGTCCTCCTTGATCTTGAAGACGACCTTCATCAGGTCGGAGCCGATGTCGGCGATCTTGGTAAAGATCCCGCCGGCAATGCGCAGGGCGGCGGCACCCAGCGACTCGCCGATCGCGAAGCCCAGGAAGCACGCGCCCGCCACGTCCGACGGCACGAAGAGCAGGATCGCGAGCATGAAGAGCAGCTCGACCGAGATGAGCATCATCCCGACGCTCATGCCGGCGCGCAGCGGAATGTCGCACACCGGCCATCCCTTCCCCCGGAGGCTGGCGAAGGCCGTGCGCGAGTTGGCGAGCGTATTGATGCGGATCCCGAACCACGCGACGCCGTAGCTCCCCGCCATGCCGATCAGGCTGAACATCAGGATGATCGCGATCTTCGGCACCTCGAGCCCGGTGAGCGCGAAGTAGCCGACGATCACCACCGCGATGAAGAACCAGAGCCCCAGGAGGAACTTCCCCTGCTGCGTGAGGTAGGCCTTGCAGGTGGTGTAGATGAGCTCGGACACGTCGGCCATGGCGCGGTGCACCGGGAGCTTCCGGACGGCGGAATAGCTCAGGAGCCCGAAGAGGAGGCCGAGCACGCAGACGCCGAGTCCGGAGAGCAGGATCTCGTGACCGGTGAAGCCGAGGAAGTCTCCCTGGTGCAGGTCGGGGAGCTGGAGATTGACCTCGCCGCCCGGCCGATGCTCCGCGGCCTCCTGTGCAAACGCCCCGGCAGGGGCCGAGGCGAGGAGGAGGAGCGCAATCAGGACTCGGGAGAGGCGCCCGCCGGCGCCGGCTTCGCTACGCGTCATGCAGCCTCCGATGATGTGCGGAATCGACAGCGCCGCGGGAGCGGCTGCCGGAAGTTACGTCAAAAGCGGGAACGCGACATCCCCCCGGCACGGTAGACCGGGCCAGGGGGAACGGGCGAGAGGCGGTCGCGAGCCTTCAGTACGCGCCGATGGGCCGGTGCGTCGGGTCGGCACTCGTGTGCAGCAGCGTCAGGAAGCGCTTGGCGAACTTGTCGATCTCGCTCTCGGCCGGCTGGTTGGTCACGACGGTCACGAGGGTGTAATGACCCCCTTCCGCGGCGACCGTGACGCTCACCTCGCCGATCGGGCCGGCAAAGGACCGGCGCCGGTCCGTCTCTTCGGATGCGCCGAGCCTGCCGCCGAAATACTCCGACGCCGCCGCAATGGCGGCGTCGGGAGAGATATGGGTGCGGTGGAAGTACTTCATGGGCTATTGCTCCTGATAGTACTCGATCCCGAGATGGGTGATCTGCTCTTCCCCCTGCATCCACCGGAGCGTGTTCTTGAGCTTCGTGAGCTGGATGAACAGGTCGTGCTCGGGATAGAGGCCGGGCGCCACCTGAGGGCTCTTGAAGTAGAACGAAAGCCACTCCTGGATCCCGGACATCCCTGCCCGCTGCGCCAGGTCGAAGAAGAGGGCCAGGTCGAGCACGAGGGGCGCGGCGAGGATCGAGTCGCGACAGAGGAAATCGACCTTGATCTGCATCGGATAGCCCAGCCATCCGAAGATGTCGATGTTGTCCCAGCCCTCCTTGTTGTCCCCGCGCGGCGGATAGTAGTTGATCCGCACCTTGTGATACATCTCGCCGTAGAGCTCGGGATAGAGATGCGGCTGGAGGATGTGCTCGAGCACGCCGAGCTTCGACTCCTCCTTCGTCTTGAAGCTCTCCGGATCGTCGAGCACCTCGCCATCACGGTTGCCGAGGATGTTCGTCGAATACCAGCCGGCCACGCCGAGCATGCGCGCCTTGAACATCGGCGAGAGCACGGTCTTGAGCATGGTCTGGCCGGTCTTGAAGTCCTTGCCGCCGATGGCAACGCCCTTTTCCTTCGCGAGGTCCAGCATCGCCGGGAAGTCGCACGTGAGGTTGGGTGCGCCGTTGGCGAAGGGGACGCCTTCCATGATGGCGGCCCAGGCGTAGAGCATGGACGGGGCGATCGACGGGTCATTGGCTTCCATCGCCTTCTCGAACGCCGCCAGTGACTGGTGGGCCGGGCCCTGGGTGATGAAGATCTCGGTCGAGGCGCACCAGACCATCACCAGGCGGTCACAGCCGTGCTGCTGCTTGAAATCGCGAATGTCCTTGCGGAGCTGCTCGGCGAGGTCCCGCTTGTTCTTGCCGGACTTGACGTTGGTGCCCTGCAGCCGCTTGACGTAGGCCTGCTCGAACACCGCCGGCATCGGCTTGATGCCCTTGAGGAAGTCCTTGATCGGCTCCACGTGCTCGTGCCGGTCCAGCACGCCGCAATGCACGCACGCGTCGTAGCAGTCGTCCGGCACCGGGTCCCACGCGCCGAAGACGAGATCGTCCAGCGAGGCCAGGTCCACAAACTCGTTGATGAGCGGGGTGCGGTTGTCCGTGCGCTTGCCCAGGCGAATGGTCGCCATCTGGGTCAGCGAGCCGATCGGCCGGGCCGCCCCACGGCGCACATTCTCGACGCCGGCAATGAAGGTACTGGCCACTGCCCCCAGCCCCACGGTGAGCACTCCGAGCTTGCCCTTGGCCGGCGCGATCTGCCGGACACTCTTGTCAGCCACTGCTACGGTCCTTTCAGTCAGGAATCCTGGAATCGTCTCCCGCGACGCGGTAGACGAAGACAAAGCGCTGCACCACGGTGATGATCGACGCCATCGCCAGCAGCGCGACGACCACGACGAGCGCCTGCGCGCGGAAAGCAGCCCCGAACACCAGCGAGACGAGGCCGAGACCGAGGATGCGCTCCGCCCGCTGGGCGATACCGACCTTGCAGTCGATGCCCAGGCCCTCGGCGCGGGCCCGGGCATACGACACCAGCAACGACGCGAGGATGGCGACCATGCAGAGGATCACGGCCGGCAGCCGCCAGGCCACGTCCGGGGCGGTGAGCAGGAAGACCGCGATCCCGATGAACGTGGCGCCATCGCCCACCCGGTCCAGGGTCGAGTCATAGAAAGCGCCGAAGCGGGTGACCTGGGCGCTCTGGCGGGCAACCTGCCCATCGAGCGTGTCGATGATCCCCGACGCCAGCAGCAGCGCCCCACCCAGCCGCACCTGTCCCAACCCGTACGCCACGGCCGATACGATCACGAAAAGGGTGCCGACGGTCGTAATGGTATTGGGCCGGACCCCGGAACGAACCAGGACGCCAACCGTGGGCCGGACAATCGCGTAGTACGGGCGTTCGAGCGTGCTGAGCAGCTTCACCCTTGGCCCTTCCTCCACCGATTCTGGGGGTTTCCGTGCACCTAGCAGGCGGCGAAAAGGTAACGGAGGAAATCACTTCCGGCAAACCGACGCACGTCGGCCAGCCTCGCCGCATTCCCTCGCGAGGGAACGCGCTGCTGGTGCAACCCTTGGCCTGTTCCTCCTGTCTAAGGTCGGGACCACCACAAGGCGCACGAGATGACTGCAATGCTGGCTGTGTTGATGGTCCTCCAGGGTCAGGCTCCCCCGCCCGAGGCCGGGCCGGAGCCACCCGCGACCACCGCCACTGCCGTGATGGCGGCCGTGGCCCCGGTTCTCGATGGGCGCGACGACGACCCGGTCTGGCAGGCCGCCACGCTGATTGACGGCTTCCTGGTGGCCCGTCCGCGCGAAGGCGCCGAGCCTCGCTACCGCACCACCGCGCGGCTGGCCTACGACCAGCACAACCTGTACGCCTTCGTCCGGGCCTTCGACCCCCATCCCGACAGCATCGTCAGCCTGCTCTCCCGGCGGGACGACCAGACCGCCTCGGACCAGATCATGCTGATGCTGGACTCGTATCACGACCAGCGCACCGGGTTCGAGTTCGTGGTGAATCCGGCCGGGGTCAAGGCGGACTACGCCATCTATGATGACGACAACGAAGACGGCGCGTGGAACGCCGTCTGGGATGCTGCGACGCAGATCGACTCGCTGGGCTGGACCGCGGAGTACCGGATCCCGCTTTCGCAGCTCTCCTACAAGACGCCGGGCAGCGGCGAGTTCGGCATACTGGTCTGGCGCACCATCCAGCGGCACACCGAGGTCGTCACCTGGCCGCTCTACCGCGAATCGGGATCAGGCTTTGTCTCCCAATTCGGGACACTCACGGGCCTCGACAGCCTGGCCAGCCCGGGCAAGGCGGAGTTCACCCCCTACGTGGTGGCCACCAACCTCCAGGGGCCGCCCTCGGCAAACTTCGAGCGGGAGCAGGACTTCACCGTGGGCGGCGACCTCAAGTACCGCCTGGCGTCCAACCTGCACCTCAATGCCACGGTGAACCCGGATTTCGGCCAGGTGGAGGCCGACCCGTCGGACCTCAACCTGAGTGCGTTCGAGACGTTCTTTGAAGAGCGGCGGCCGTTCTTCGTGGAAGGACGAGGCCAGTACAGCTTCCCGCTCAATTGCGTCGTGGTGCTGGACTGCAACACCGGCGAAGGGCTGTTCTACTCGCGCCGGATCGGACGGTCACCCCAACTGGCCGGCATCCATGGCGACGATTCGTCGCCGACCGCCACGAGGATCCTGGGCGCCGCCAAGCTGAATGGACGCTTTCCGGGCGGGCTGTCGCTGGGCGCGCTGGACGCCGTCACCGGCCGGGTCAGCGGTCCCGGCACCACCACGCTCGAGCCAACCACCAACTACGGCGTGGTCCGGGTCAACCAGGATCTCGACGACGGCGACGCGAGCCTGGGCCTGATGCTCACCTCGGTAAACCGGTCGCTCGACCAGTCCAGCGAATCGTATCTCCATCGAAGTGCCTACACCTTCGGCGCCGACGCCCGACGCCGGTTTGCCGGCAGGTTCGAGGCCTCCGGGTCGCTCGCGTTCAGCCGGGTGGCAGGCACTCCTGAAGCAATCGCGCTGACCCAGCAGAGCCCAGTGCACCTGTACCAGCGTCCCGATGGCCCCCTGACATTCGATCCCTCCCGCACGTCGCTTGGCGGCAGTTCCGCGGAAGTGCGATTCGCGAAGGTGGGCGGAGGCAAGCTGCGTTTCGAGACCGCCTACCAGCGGCGCAGCCCCGGGTTCGAGTCCAATGATGTGGGGTTCCTGCTGCAGGCCGACCAGCAGGAGTGGACCACGTGGGCGGCGCTGGCCTTCCGCACTCCCAACAAGGTGTTCCGCTCCCTGCGGTGGAACTTCAACAACTGGGAGTACTGGACATTCGACGGGCTCCCCACCGAGCGCGCCTTCAATACCAACGTGCACACCCAGTTCAACAATCGCTGGTGGCTGCACCTGGGAGGCACCATCGGCCAGCTGGGCACCACCTGGTGCGACCGGTGCGCCCGCGGCGGCCCCGCTATCCGCCAGGATACCCGCTTCGCGCCCTGGATGGGCCTCGAAGGCGACAGCCGAAATGCCGTGGTTCCGTACCTGTGGGTCAACTATTCCCGGAGTGATGGCGGCAGGTCGGAATCAATCAGCCTTTCGCCCGAGGTGGACGTGAAGGTGTCATCGCGATTCCGGACGTCACTGAGCGCGGACTACCGCCACAACCGGGATGACAACCAGTACTTCGGCACGTTCACCGATCCAGGCGAGAACCGGCACTTCACCTTCGCGCACCTGGATCAGGAGACCCTGAGCTTCACGTGGCGGCTGGACTACACCTTCACCCCCGAGGCGACGCTGCAGCTGTATGCCTCGCCCTTCATTTCCAGGGGTACGTACAGCAACGTGCGCGAGCTGGCCGACGCCGGGGCCGATGCCTACGATGCGCGCTACCAGCCCTACGCCGATCCGGCGGTCTCGGCCGACCCGGGCGGGTTCAACTTCAAGCAGTTCCGGTCCAACGTGGTGTTCAGGTGGGAATACCGTCCCGGCTCGACGCTCTTCCTGGTGTGGAGTCAGGGCCGGCAGCACCAGGCATTACTGGAAGGCGACCAGTCGTTCGGTGGCGACCTGGGGGATCTGTTCCGCCAGCGGGCGAACAACACGTTCCTGGTGAAGGTGTCGTACTGGTTCGCCCGCTAGTGGGAAGTGGGAAGTGGGAAGTGGGAAGTGGGAAGTGGGAAGTGGGAAGTGGGAAGTGAGAGGTTACTCGGGGGTCGGAGCCACTTCCTGGATGCTGGCGATCACGTCGCCCTCGAGGACGCCGTCCACGACGTCCATCCCTTCGACTACCTCGGCGAAGACGGTGTAGTCGCGGTTGAGACGGAGGTTGTCGCGGAGATTGACGAACCACTGCCCGTCACCGGTATCGTGGCCCCGGGTGCTCATGCCGATGGTGCCGCGCAGGTGGGGCACGTTGCCCAGCTCGTCGCGCAAGTACGCCGGCAGCCCGACGTACTCGCTGTCTCCCTGGCTGCCGCCCTGGATCACGAAGTCCGCCTCCACCCGATGCCAGGTGAGGCCATCGTAGTAGCCGGCATTCGCCAACTCGAGAATGCGCGCGGCCATGACGGGCGCGGCGTCGCCCCGCAATCGCACCACAAACTCACCGCCACCGCTCGCTGGCGACATCACTACCCGGAGCCGGACGTCCTCACCCAGCGCCAGTGCCACGGCCCGCTCGGGCAGTTCGGCTTTCACTGCCGGTGGGCGATCGTCTGATACCGGTCGGCCGGCGGCCTCGAGCAGCGCCAGGCGCACGTCGCGCTCCGACGCGCTGCCCCGAGCGACCCAGCGCTCAAACGTCGCCGAGGCGGCCTCGCGCGCTTCGACGCTGGGAGTGCCCCCGAGCGCGAGCGCGGCCGCGCGCACCGCCTGGGCGCCGCTGCCGTGCAGCGCCGACCGGTAGATCGGATCGTCCACGTGTCCGGTGAGGCCCGGGAGAGCGAGAAGGGCTGCTTCCTTTACGTTGTCGTTCCGATCCCGAGCCAGCATCCGCAACGTCGCGAGGTCGGGTAAAATCGCGGCAGCGCGCGCTGCGTACATCCGCACCTGCCACTGGTCGTGCCGCGCCAGTCGTGACACCCGGCGCTCGGCGATATCGGGCCTTAGCCTGGCCAGCGCGACAATCGCATGCGCCCCGGCATGCCAGGAGACGCCGTTCGCCGCGCGACTGGTTGCGTCGCCGGGCATGTGATCCACCCACCGCTGCAGAATCGCGACCAGTCCGGCATCACGGGCACAACTCGTGTCCGCCACATCCGCGGCGCGCAATCGTACCTGCCAGGCGGCATCCTCAGTGGCGTGCCGCAATGCAGCGCAATCAGTGCGGCGACCGGCGAGCTCGCGATAGCGAAGCCGCCAGGCCGGCTCCGGCCACGCCGTCGGCGCAGGAAGCGGCCCGAGTTCCTCCCGCGCGGCAAAGCTCGGGTCGGCAATGCGGCCCGCTGCGCGTTGGGCCATGCGGCGCACGAGCGCATCAGCATGCGCGAGGCCCTGGGCGATGGCTGGATCCGTCGGATCTCGCCGATCCTCGGCCAGCAGAATCTGGCCGATCAGCGCTGAGTCTTCGCGCCCGACCACTCGCGCCGAGAGCTCGGCCGCTGCGGCCGGGCCGGGAGCCGGATAGATCAGGAAGGGTGCAATACGCCGGGCAAAGTCATCCTGCTGCTTCGGCCAGCCTCCCACCAGTTGCTCGACGCTCCGGCCTGCCTCCAGCCCCAGGCGCAGCTGGTCGGTGCCGGCCAGCCGGTCGAAGTGACGTTCCAGAAACTCGAAGTGGTCCGGTGCCGACGCCGAGATGGCGGCGATCAGTGCCACCGCAGTGCGGGTGGCGTCGTAGGCGGCGCGATCGGTGACATGCAGCCGGATGCCTTCGACACGAACGCCCGCAAACTTTCCGTCGCCCGGGGCGGAGGGGGTGAAGCTCACCGGCTCGAATGTGACGCCGGCGCGGGCGGAGCGGTCGAGCCGCTTCAAGACGTCATCGCTGTCGAGCCAGGGTGCGCCTATCTGCTCGAAGGGCGCCTCACTCCCCCGCCCCACCGAGAGATTGGTTCCCTCGAAGAGGCAGGTGCCGGGATAGTGAATGAGGCTCTCGACCGACTTGAGGTTGGGACTGGGCGGAACGAACGGCAGGGCGGTCTCATCGAGGTACTGGGTTCGATCCCAGCCGACCGTCGGGATCACATGCAGTTCGGCGCCGATGCCCAGTTCGGCGTTGCCGAACCGGGCGAGCTCGCCCATGGTGAGACCATGCCGCATCGGTACCGGGAGCTTGCCGACGAAGGTTGCGAACGCGGTGTCAAGCACGTTGCCTAGCATCCGGCCGCCGATCGGATTGGGGCGGTCCAGAATGAGCACGGGGATGCCCTTCCTTCGGGCGGACTTCATCACCTCCAGCGCAGTGGAGATGTAGGTGTAGTACCGGGCGCCGACATCCTGGAGGTCCACCAGCATCACGTCGATCCCGGCCAGCATCGAATCGGTGGGTGCCGCGGTGCTGCCATAGAGGCTGTAGATTGGAAGGCCGGTGGCGCTGTCTCGGCTGGAGTCGACGTGCTCGCCCGGCGCCGCCGCTCCGCGAAAGCCATGTTCGGGGCTGTACAGCGCCTTGAGTGCGACACCCGCATCCAGCAGCAGCTCGACGTCGCTGGTGCCGTCGGGCCCGATGCCTGTATGGTTGGTGACCAGCCCTACGCTGCGGCCTGCGACCAGGTGGACACTGTCGGCCAGCAGGACGCTGATGCCGGGCCGGACGCTCACCGGCGCCGGCGCGCTCCCCACGCTCTGCGCGGCGCACCCGGCCGGCAACACCATCGCCAGCGCCATCGTCCATCCACTCAACCCCGCGAGCCACCGTTGCATCGCATACTCCTGGTTGGAGCACTGGCGGTTCTCTCCGCCTGTGCGGCACATACGCCCAATCCCGTTCCACCTCCCGTCACGGCGAGCGTGGCAACGCTGCTGGATTCGCTTTCACTGCGCGACCGCGTCGCGCAGCTGATCATGCCCTGGGTGCCGGGAAGCTACACGGCCGACGACACCCCGGAGTTCAAGCGGGAACTGCACTGGGTGGACTCGCTCCATGTGGGCGGCATCATCGTCTCGGTGGGCTCGCCCACCGACATCGCCGCGCGACTCAACGCGCTCCAGCGCGCCGCACCGCTGCCGCTGCTGATCGGGTCCGACTTCGAGAGCGGCACCGCCATCCGCCTCGACGGGGGCACCCGCTTCCCGCCGAATATGGGCGTGGCCGCGGGCGGGCGCGACTCGGATGCCCGGCTGATCGGCCGCATTACTGCCGAGGAAGGCCGTGCGGTCGGGGTGCACATGGCGTTCGCGCCGGCGGCGGACGTCAATAACAACCCGGCCAACCCCATCATCAATACCCGGTCGTTCTCGGAAGACCCCGCTATGGCGGCACGTTTCACGGCCGCGGCGGTGCGCGGACTGGAGGAGAACGGCATGCTCGCCACCATCAAGCACTTCCCCGGCCACGGCGACACCGAGACCGACAGCCACCTCGCGCTGCCGGTGATCGACGCCGACTGGGCGCGGCTGGATTCGCTCGAGCTGGTGCCGTTCCGGGCCGGTATCGACGCGGGAGCCAGCGCGGTCATGTCGGCCCACATAGCGCTGCCGCAGCTGGACCAGGGCCGTACCCGTCCCGCGACGGTCGTCCCGGAGGTACTCACCGGCATCCTGCGCGACTCGCTCGGCTTCGAGGGCCTGACCGTCACCGATGCACTCAACATGCAGGGCGTCGTAAGCCTCTACGGCGCGGGCGAGGCGTCGGTACTGGCGCTGCTGGCGGGGGCTGACCTGCTGCTCATGCCGGCCGACGCCGGCGAGGCCATCGATGCGATCGTCGCCGCGGTCGAGGAAGGCCGGGTCACCGAGGAGCGGGTCAACCAGTCGGTGCGCAAGCTGCTGGACATCAAGCGCGGCCTCGGCCTCTTCCAGCACCGACTGGTGCCGCTCGACAGCGTAATGGATCATGTCGGTCGCCAGGAGAATGTGCTGGCGGCGGAGGCCATCGCCGCGCGGTCGATCGTGCTGGCGGCGGATGACGGCACAGCGGACTCGCTTCGCGCCGCGCCCCGCGACATCGCGCTGGTGCAGTATGGCGAGGGTACCACTTCCACGGTGGGCTCCGCCTTTGCGGCGGAGCTCCGAGCCGGGGGCCATAGGGTCACCGCGCTCCGGCTCCACGCCGAGAGCGGGCCGGCCAGCTACGACTCGGTACGCGCTGAACTTGACCGGCACCCGTACGCCCTGTTCGCAGTGGCGGTGCGGCCGGTGGCGTGGAAGGGCTCGATCGGCTTGCCGGCAGCGCTCGTCACGCTGATCGACTCCAGCGCGATGGCCCGGCCGTCCATGCTGGTATCATTCGGCTCCCCCTATATCTATGCAGCAACTCCGTCGATGCAGTCATACCTGGTTGGCTGGGCCGCGAATCCGGTCAGCGAGCGGGCGGCTGCGCGGGCGCTCACGGGTGCCGCCATCGGTGGCCGGTTGCCAACGTCCATCCCGCCGCGGCTGCCGTTCGGCGCCGGGCTCATGCGTGACTCCATCGGAGGAGATCAGTAATGCGTCCAGCGCCGAGAGCCGTCGTGCCCCTGATCCTGCTGGGTGTGGCGGCGTGCGGCGGGTCGCGCCCAGGGGCTGGCCCAGGGGTGGTGGAGCCGATGCGCTCGCCGCTTGCCGTCGCGGTGCCGTACCTCGACTCGATGGTTGACATCGGGGCCGCTCCCGGCGCGGTGCTGGGCGTGAGCTGGAGAGGCCGGCACTACTTCCATGCCCACGGCGTACTGGGAATGGCCGACTCCACCCGGCCCGACTCCACGACCGTATACGACATGGCGTCGCTCACCAAGGTCATTGGCCTCACCACGGCTGTGGCGATGGGGGTGGAGGAGGGGATGATTGACCTGGATGCCCCGGTGCACAGCTACGTGCCGGCGTTTGCGGGAGACGGAAAATCAGTTGTGACCATCCGCCAGCTGCTCACTCACTCGTCGGGGATGCCGGCGTGGCGCCCGCTGTACGAGTACGCGACCGACCGCGCCGACGCGATGGCGATGGCCGACACCACCCCGCTGGATACCACGCCCGGCACCAACTACGAGTATTCCGACCTGGGGGCTATCGTGCTGACCCAGGTAGTCGAGACGGTGTACGGCGAACGGCTGGATCATCTGCTCGCGCGCCGGGTGTTCCAGCCGCTGGGCCTGGGCGACACCCGATTCCTGCCCGACTCGACCTGGCTCCCACGGATTGCGCCCACCGAGAATGACCCGTGGCGGGGCCGGATCGTTCGGGGCGAAGTGCACGACGAGAACGCCAGCCGCATGGGCGGCGTGTCGGGGCACGCCGGGTTGTTCAGCTCGGCCCGCGACTTGCTGCGCTTCGGTGACTGGTTGCTCGAGGCCTGGCACGGGGAGCCGGGCTCCGGCTGGATCTGGCCCGCGCCCCCGACGGCGCTGCGGAAATTCACCCGCAAGCAGGACATTCCCGAGGGCTCGAGCCGGGGCCTGGGCTGGGATACGCCTTCCCAGGGGAGCAGCGCCGGCCGGCGGCTGTCGCGCCAGAGCTTCGGCCATACAGGCTTCACCGGCACCTCGATCTGGATCGATCCGACCCGCGACCTTGTCATCGTGCTGCTGAGCAACCGGGTCCACCCGACCCGGGAGAACTCCAGGTGGAACCCGGTCCGGCGGAACGTGGCCAACCGGGTGGTCTCCGCGCTGGAGGACCGCCACCCGGAACCTTCCGGCAGCCCCGCGCGTTGACCATGGCTGAGGCGGTATCTAACTTTCGGCAAGCGCCACCTACACTTCGGAGCAGAGCATGAGCGGCACCCAGGAAACGATGGCCCAAGGTTTTGAGCTCAGCCTGAGCGATCGCGCGGCGGAGGAAGTCCGGAAGTTCTTCGAGACGGAGCAGGTTCCGGCCGAGACCTCGGGGCTTCGCGTCAGCGTGCTGCCGGGTGGCTGCTCGGGGTTCAAGTACAGCCTCAACATCGAGGAGCAAGCCGCCGAGGACGACATGGTCGTGTCGGTCAACGGCGTCCGGCTGTTCGTGGACGGCTTCAGCGCCCAGTATCTGAACGGCATCGGGATCGACTACGTCTCCTCGATGCAGGGCTCCGGGTTCACGTTCAACAACCCGAACGCCACGGGCGGCTGCGGCTGCGGGAGCAGCTTTACTGCCTGAGTGGAAAGTGGGAAGTGGGAAGTGGGAAGTGGGAGGTAATTTCTGATCCTCCGCTTCCCACTTTTTTCTGCCCATCCACTTCCCACTCCCCACTCCCCACTTCCCACTTGGTCGGATGAGCCCACTCGATCTCGCCGTCATCCTCGTCTATTTCGCGCTTACGCTGGGCATCGGGCTCTGGCTCACCCGGCGACAGGCTACGGCGGGCGACTACTTCCTCGGTGCCCGCGACCTCCCGGCACTGGCCGTCCTGCTCTCGATAGTTGCCACTGAAACATCCGCGCTGACCGTCATCTCGGTTCCGGGCATCGGAGCCCGGGGCGACCTCACCTTCCTGCAACTCTCCTTCGGCTACCTGGTCGGCCGCATTGGTGTAGCCGCGTGGTTGCTGCCGGGCTACTTCGACGGCTCGCAGGACACTGCCTACGAGCGACTGGAGCGGCGGTTCGGGCCGGGAACCCGGCGGCTGGTGTCGCTGGTGTTCCTGGTGACCCGCTTCCTGGGCGACGGCGTCCGGATCTTCGCGGGTGCCATCCCGCTGGCGCTGGTGACGGGCTGGAGCATTCCAGCGTCGATCCTCGCGATGGGGCTGGTGACGCTGGCCTATACCTACCTCGGCGGGCTCAAGGCGGTGGTCTGGGCCGACGTGATCCAGCTGGTGGTGTACCTGGCCGGCGGCGTGGCCGCACTGCTGATCGCATGGAACATGGCGGGCGGCGCCGGCAATGCCCTCGCGCTGGCGGCCGATGCTGGCAAACTCAAGGTGGTGGATTTCAGCTTCAACCTCACGTCCACCTACACCATCATCGGCGGGTTGCTGGGTGGTGCCCTACTCTCGGCGGCATCGCACGGCACCGACCACCTGATAGTGCAGCGGCTGCTGGCGACCCGATCGCTGCGCGATGCCCGGCGCGCTCTGGTGGGCTCGGGCGTGGTGGTGATTCTGCAGTTCCTGCTGTTCCTGCTGGTGGGCAGCGCTATCTGGGCGGCGGGCCAGGCGCCCGAGTCGCTGTCGGGCGACGAGATATTCCCCCGCTTCATCATCGAGCACCTGCCGTCCGGGCTGGCCGGGCTGGTGGTGGCGGGTATCCTCGCCGCCGCGATGAGCACGATCAGCTCATCCATCAACGCGCTGGCATCGTCGCTCACCCACGATCTCTACGCCGGCTGGACCAACCGGCGCGATCCGCAGCACCTGCTGCGCGTGGGCCGGGTGTTCTCGCTGGTGTGGGGCCTGAGCCTGATCGGCGCGGCGCTCTTCTTCTACTATTACGCCAGCGGCACCGATACCCCGGTGGTGGTGCTGGCGCTCTCGATTGCGTCCATCACCTACGGCGCGCTGCTCGGCACCTACATCCTGGCCGGGAAGTTCGTCTCGGTGCGCGGGCCGCACGCCGTTGCGGCGGTCCTGGTGACCGTAAGCGTCATGCTGGTGGTGGTGTTCGCGCGCCGCATCGCCGAGAGCACGGGAATCGGCTGGCTGGAACCGATCGGCCAGCTGGCGTGGCCCTGGTACGTCCCGCTGGGGACTATCATCGCCGTCGTCACCGGCCAGGTCGCATCACGACTGCGACGAATCGCGTGAGCAGGTCGAGCGGAGCGGTCGCGCAGGCAGGTCACGTATCTGCCGGAGTGACCGCTCCGCTCGGCCTGCCCGAGTCGCGGAGCCGCGATTCCAGCAGCAGTGAGCTCGGCATCGGCAGTCAGGGCGCTCGAGGCTGCGTAAGAGAAGTCGCCGAAGGCGACACGTGCCGCGCAGCGGCTGTTAGCCGCGTGACCCGCGTCAGCCGTGCCACCGATGTTTGACGCAAGGGAGAATCAGCAATGACCCAGGTAATCGCCGGCGCGGACGTCGGCGGCAGCAAGTCGGCGGCGGCGGTGTGGAAGGATGGCACCGAGGTGGCGCGGGTCAGCGGGATCGGTGCAGCGGTGCGGCCGGGCCGGGCGCTCAGCTCGGCGGCGACCATCGCCACGCTGGTGCGACGGGCGCTGACGTCAGCCGGGCTGCTGCGGGCAGACTTGCTCGTTGTGGGCGCCGCGGGCGCCGGCCGCGAACCGGAGGCGGGCGACCTCGCGCGCGCGCTCCGCAACGAGGATGTCGCGGGCCGGGTGCAGGTCACCACGGACCTCGCGCTGCTGCTGGAAAGCGCCTTCCCCGACAGCCCGGGCCTGGTGCTGGCCGCAGGCACGGGTTCGGTGGCCGTGGCGCGCACGGCTTCGGGCGACATCGAGCGCGCGGGTGGCTACGGCTGGCAGATGGGTGACGAAGGCGGCGGCTATGACATGGGACGCGCGGTGCTGCGCGCGATCGGGCGAGCGGCGGACGGACGAGGCCGGGCGACGGCACTGGAGCAGGCTGCGCGCGAGGTGGCGCGAGCAGAGGACCTCCCTGCCCTGATCCGCTGGGCCGCGTCTGCCGGCGTGGCCGAGGTAGCCGCGCTGGGCGGCGCCGCCGTGCGCGCCGCCGAGTCGGGTGATGCCGTTGCGCTGGAGATTCTTCGGGCGTCAGCTGACGAGCTTGCCGGCCTGGCGCTGGGCCTCGCGCGTAGCACCCGCATCAAGCACGTCGCGGTCGCCGGCGGCCTCGCCGGGAGTGACTTGATGCGGAATGAAATCGCCACCCGGCTGGCCGCCGGCAAGCTCAGCGTGCTGGACGGCGTGCCGGATGCGCTGGAGGGAGCACGGAGACTGGCGTCTAGGGGTCAGGGGTCAGGGGTCAGGGGTTAGGGGCTGGGCCCTAATCCCTGGTCCCTAATCCCTGATCCCTGGTCCCTACGCCCTACGCCCTGCCCCTCAGCCTGCTATGCCGCATGCTGTACAGGAAGTAGATCACCAATCCCGCCGCCAGCCAGATTCCGAAGCGAACCCATGTCACCCACGGCAACTGGACCATCAGGTACAGGCATGCCGCGATCGAGATCAGCGGCGTGATCGGCACCCACGGTACCCGGAAGGGCCGGACCCGATCGGGCTCCTTGTAGCGCAGCACGATCACGCCGAGCGATACCAGCACGAACGCGAACAGGGTACCGATGTTGGTGAGGTCCACCACCTCGGCGATGTTGGCGACCGCCGCGAACCCGCCCACGAAGATGCCGGTGAGGATGGTGCCGACATGGGGCGTCTTGTACTTCGGATGCACCTTCGAGAACACCGGGGGCAGGAGACCGTCGCGCGCCATGGAGAAGAAGATCCGGGGCTGGCCCAGCTGGAATACCAGCAGCACGCTCCCCATGGCGATGACCGCGCCGAGGGCCACGATGAAGCTGGAAACGTTGAGCAGCATCGGTGGGCCCTGGGCGTGCTCCAGCGCGGTCAGCATTGGCTCCGGCGTGCCCAGTGTGGGCCAGGGGGCGATGCCGGTCATCACCACGGCCAGCGCTATGTAGAGCACGGTGCAGACGATCAGGCTCACGATGATGCCGAATGGCATGTCGCGACCCGGGTTCTCCGCCTCCTCGGCCGCCGTGGAGACCGCATCGAAGCCGATGTAGCTGAAGAAGATGATCGCGGCCCCGGCGCTGATGCCCGCGAATCCGTTGGGCGCGAAGCCGCCGGTGTCCGGGTTGGTCCAGTTGCCCGGCTCGATGAGGAATGCGCCGACAGCGATGAAGAACAGGATGATCCCGATCTTGAGGATCACCATCGCCTTGTTGGCATTGGCCGACTCGCGGATGCCGATGACCAGCACCCACGTGATCACCATGACCACGAGGAACGCGGGCAGGTTGAAGATCACGGGGATGGAGCCGATGCGTGGGGCGGCGGTGACCGCCGACGCCAGGTAAGCCACCGAACTTTCGGTGGCTCCCGAGGCCATGCTGGCCGCGGCTTCGAAGGCCGTGCGGTAGTCGGTCGCGAGCCAGGCCGGCAGCGAGACGCCAAGGTGTTCCAGCAGCACCCGGAAGTGACCGGACCAACCGATGGCCACACCTATGTTCCCGACCGCGTACTCGATGATCAGGTCCCAGCCGATGATCCAGGCCACCAACTCGCCCAGTGACGCATAGGCGTAGGTGTAGGCCGAGCCGGCGATCGGCACCATCGACGCGAACTCGGCGTAGCAGAGCGCGGCGAAACCGCACGCGAGCGCGGTGAGCAGGAACGAGAAGATGATGGCTGGACCGGCCCCTGGGCGGAGCGAATCGCCGACGATCGCGGTGCCGGTGGTGGCGAAGATGCCGGCGCCGATGGTGGCGCCAATGCCGAGCGCTGCCAGGTGCCACTTGGTAAGCGTCCGCTTGAGTCCGCCTCGTTCCGCGATGTCGTTCTCGCAGTCCGCGACGGATTTGCGCTGGAAAAGCTGATTCATCAGGCAGGGAATTAGAGGAAGGCCTGGGCGCGCGCGGCGCCGGGATCAGTTGTCGCTGGGCAAGGTCACCTG
>DASTUF010000103.1:0-14260 GCA_035759745.1 Gemmatimonadales bacterium | reverse complement strand
TGTTCTGGTCGATCTCGCCCGGCGACTTCAGCGCTTCCTGGATCGCGTCCTTGGTGATCTCGTGAAAGAGGATTCGGCGCAGCGGAACGTCGTCGCCCAGCTGGCTGGCCACGTGCCACGCGATGGCCTCTCCCTCGCGGTCGGGGTCGGTCGCCAGCAACACTTCCCGCGCGCCCTTCGCCGCCTTCTTGATCTCGGACAGCGTCTGGGTCTTGCCCTTGATAGTGACGTACTCCGGCGTGAAGCTCTTGCCCCCGTCGTCGACCGTCACGCCCAGCTTCCGGGTCGGCAGGTCACGCAGGTGGCCCACCGTCGCCTTCACCGAGTAGCCTCGGCCCAGGTACTTGCCGATGGTGCGCGCCTTGGTGGGCGACTCGACGATAACGAGCGCACCTCCGGCGCGCCCGTTCGACGTATCCTTGGACGCCTTGGCAGTCTTGACCTTGATAACCTTGGCCTTGGTAGCCTTGGCCTTGGTCGCCTTGGTCGCCTTGGTCGTCACGGCCGCCGAGCCGCCGAGCCGCCGAGCCGCTTTGCCTGCCTTCTTCGTAGTCTTCTTCTCTCTTGGCATGAAAACAATCTGGCCCTCGCGGGCCGGTGATGGTACAACAAATCGGGGTAGCAAGAAAACGCGGCTGGGAAGCTCTTGGCAAGGCGCCTTACTGTAAGTCGTTGTGTTACAACGATATACGCTCGCGTATCTGGCTCACCGCGTCGCCGACGGTCGCTTCGTTATCAACTACAGCGTCTGCTCTCAGGTAGAGGGCCTCACGCTTTTTCAGCAGTTCGTTCAGCGTATTCAGCGGATCCTCTCCCAGCATCGGCCGAGCCGCCGAGCCGCCGAGCCGCCGAGCCGCTCCGCCGAGCCGCCGAGCCGCCGTGTCTCCCCTCACCCTCATATAGATAATGAAAGCAAGTTCCCGGGCCCGGCTCAGCTCACCCGGAATCGCGGCCCAGCCGCCGCCCGGAGCGATCACCGAATTCGGGCCCGCGAGCGCCTCGGTCATCGCCGCCTGCTCCAGCCGGCGGAACGCCGCCTCCCCGTTTTCCTCCCAGATCCCGGCCACGCTCAGGCCCTGCGACGCCACGATGCGCTGGTCCAGGTCCACGAAAGGCCGATCCAGCGCTTCTGCCAGCGCGGCGCCCACCGTGGACTTGCCGCTTCCCGGAAGTCCCACCAGCACGACGTGCCGCTTCACTCCGGATCGCTCTCGCTCGAATCGGTGGCGGCCGCGGCCTCGGCAGCGGGCTTGGGCTCGCGCCAGCGCGTGCCCAGGTTGGTCAGGTAGCCGGCCACGTTGCGCTGCATCTCGCCCAGCGAGTCGCCGCCGAACTTCTCCAGCATCGCATCCGCCAGCACCAGCGCGACCACCGCTTCCGCGATTACCCCTGCCGCCGGCACCGCCGTCACGTCGGAACGCTCGCTCTGCGCGTTGGCCGGCTCGCCGCTGCGGAGGTCCACCGTCCTGAGCGGCGACATGAGCGTCGAGATCGGCTTCATCCCGATGCGGCACACTATCGGCTCGCCGGTGCTGATGCCGCCCTCGAGTCCACCCGCGCGGTTGGTGGGACGACGGAAGCCGCCGCGCCGGTCGCCCTCCGACACCCGCGGATCCCGCTCGATCGCGTCGTGCACGTCCGACCCCGGCCGCCGCGCCGCCTCGACGCCCAGCCCGATCTCCACCGACTTGATCGCCGGGATGGCCATCAGCATGCCGGCCAGCCTGCCGTCCAGCTTGCGGTCCCAGCTCACGTGGCTCCCCAGCCCCACCAGCAACCCCCGCGCAACCACTTCGACTTCACCACCAAGCGTATCGCCGGCGGACTTGGCGGCGTCGATCCGCGCCATCATTTCCTTCGCCGCGTCACCATCCAGGCATCGCACCGGTGATTGATCCGCCGAAGCGTTGAGCGGTGTCGGCAGCGGATCGGGCCGGGTAGCCATCACGCCGCCCAGCGATACCACGTGGCTCCCGATCTCGACTCCGAATTCCTCCAGCAGCCGCCGCGCGATGGCACCGGCCGCCACCCGTGCTGCGGTCTCGCGCGCGCTGGCGCGTTCGAGGATGTCGCGCGCATCTATCCTATCGTACTTGAGCACGCCGGCCAGGTCCGCATGCCCTGGCCTCGGCCGGGCCACCCGCCGGCGGCGGAGCTCGCCCGGATGCCCGGTGGCCTCGTGGGCCATCACGTCTTCCCAGTTGGCCCAGTCACGGTTGGAGATCAGCAGCGCCACCGGCGAACCCAGCGTCTCGCCTGCCCGCACCCCCGAGAGCCACTCGATGGTGTCGCGCTCGATCTTCATGCGGGCGCCCCGTCCATGCCCCTGCATGCGGCGGCCCAGCTCGTGATTGACCGAGTCGGCCTCGAGCGCCAGCCCGGCCGGCAGCCCCTCGACAATGGCCACCAGGCCCTTGCCGTGCGACTCGCCTGCGGTGGTGAACGTCAGGTGGGACATGCGGGTGCGTACCTCCCGGAACGCGCACGGGCCCGGCATCTCTGCCGGGCCCGTGGCGGGACTGACTCAACTCATGGGGTCACGGCGTCTCGACGCCGTCATCCACGATTCGCGGCGTGACCAAGATAACGAGGTCACGGCGATTCTCCTCATCCGTGCTGTAGCTGAACAGCTTGCCCACCAGCGGCAGCCCTGACAGGAGCGGGATGCCCGACCGCGAGCGGGTGACCGAGGTGACGGTCAGGCCGCCGATGACGCTGGTCTCGCCGTCATTGACCAGGAGCTGGTTGGTGGCCTTCTGCTTCTGGATCGAGAAGCCCAGGTCGGCGGCCGCGAGCGGCACGACGTTGGAGCGCTCGGTCTCGAGCTGCATCAGGATCTGGCGGTTGTTGGTGACATGCGGCGTCACGGTCAGCCGGATGCCGGTCTCCTTGAACTCCACCGTGGACCGGGCCGCACCGCCGCCCGACTGCGAGCTGGCGTCCACCACCCGGAGCGGGATCTCGTCACCCACCAGGATGTCGGCCTTCTGGTTGTCGAGCGTGGTGATGAGCGGCTCGGCCTGCACGTCCGAGAGCTCCACCCGCTCCAGCGCGCTCAGGAACGAGGTCAGCGAGAAGCCGCCGATCGCGGTCGAGAACACCAGGTCCAGCGCCGAGCCAACGATATTAGCATCGGCGTTGGCGATGGCCGAGAGCGAGTTGCCGCCCAGGTTGATGATGTTGGCTTCCTCTTCGAAGAAGCCGCCCTCCCCGTCGCTCCGCTGCACCAGCTTGTTGAAGAACTGGTTGTTGCCGCCGAGGTCGTACTTGACGCCCAGCTGCTCCAGGTTCCGCCGGTCCACGAAGATGATCTTGGCCTGGATCGACACCTGCGCCGTGCGGGTGTCGAGGCCGCGCACGAAGTCGGCCACGCCCGGCAGGCGGGAATGGGTGTCGGTGATGATCAGTGCATTGGAGCTCGACGCCGCGGCCACCCGGCCCCGGTCCTTGGTGAGCACGCTCTCCACCACCTTCACCATCGAGTCGGCCTGCTTGTAGTTCAAGCGGACCACGGTGGTCTCCAGCGGCTCCAGCGAGTCGAGCGCGGCCAGCGTCTCCGGCTTGTCCACCCGGATGATCCCGCCCGCCATCTCCTGCGCGGTGAGACCCTGGGTGGCGAGCACCGCGGCGAACGCCTCGGGCCACGCCTGGTTCTTGATCTCGGCCGAGACTTCACCCGTGATGCCCTTGCCCAGCACGATGTTCCGGCCGCTGAAGGCGGCGAAACCGGCCACCACGTCAGCGATGCTGGCGCGATCCCAGCTCACCGTGATCCGCGGCTCCTGGCTCTGCTGGCTCACCGGACGCGAGGCACTCGACACGAGCACGTCACGCGCCGGCTCCGGGACTTCGACGTCGACCGGCACCTGCGCCACGGCCACCGCCCGCACCGGGCTGTCCACCGGGCGTTCCGCCAGCGGCAGCGCCGCGGGCGTCATCGACGACCAGCTCAGGAAGGTGCGGGGCGCCGCGAAGGTCACCTTCACTGCCCCCTGCTCGCGCTCCACCTGATAATCCATCAGCGCGTCCAGCTCCAGCACCACCCGCACCACGCCGGCCTGGAACTGGCCGTAACGAAGGTCGCGGACACCGGCGCGATTCACGCCGTCGTAAGTGGCGGCCGGCGCGGACAACGTGGCGCCCGAGATGTCGAGCACCAGCCGGTCCGGGCTCCGCAGCACGAAGTCCCGGATCTCGCCGGCGCCCTGGACGCCCACCACCAGCTCGGCCTTGCCGGCCGACGGCTGGAGCGTCACCGCCGTCACCTGGCCGCCCTGGGCAGCCGCCTGGGCCGGCAACGCGGCGACGAGCGCCACGGCGGCCACGATCATGCCTCGAATCAGCGCCTTCATGGCGTCACATCCTCCTGCTTCCGCAGGGAGAGAGTCTGTTGCCGCTCGAACCCGTATTCCTCGATCAGGAACGTCACATCCTTTGTCTGGATCGCCACCAGCTGCAGCCGTCCCAGCTGGTCGCCATCCCGCAGCATGTGGCGCTTGCCCGAATCCTTCTCGCGCAGCACCGCCACGCTGTTGTCCACGCCGCCGCTCCGGCTCTGGTAGATGCCCACCAGCTGGAGGTTGTCGATCGTGGGGCCGGTCGCCTTCAGGTTGATCAGCGACGCGAACGGATCGCGGGTGCCGCCGCCGTAGGCGAACTCCTCCCGCTGGACCGTGCCTTCCATCGGCGCGGTCGCGATGGCGCCGCTCGAGGCGGTCTCCACCGGTGCCGTGCCGCGTGCCTTCTGGATGCTGTCGCGGATCGCCGCGACTGACACGGTGCTCTCGTCGTCACCGCTGTCGTCGCTTCCCCCGCAGCCACCCAGGGCCGCCAGGGCAAGCAGGGCGAGCGTCAGTTGCTTACGTCCCACTGGCCACCTCCTGCGCGCTGGACTTCACAAAGGTGCGGATCTGGAACTTCGCCTCCAGCAGCGAACCGCTGGAATCACCCAGGGCCTTGGCAGCGGCATTGTTCGCCACCGCCAGCTGCACGTTCTGCGGCACGATGATCCGCTGCAGGCTGGCCACGTCTCCCAGGAACTCGCCGATCTGGTCGTACTTGCCGATCACCGAGATGTCGTAGCGGTAAGTGTCGAACGGCACCGGACCGACTTCAACCGGCTGCGGCATCAGCTGCGCCAGGCTGACGCCCCGCATCTTGGCGCGGGTGGACATGTCATCCAGCAGGTTCGGAACTTCGTTCCGCTCGGGCACCAGCCGCCGCAGCAGCGCCAGGCTGGCCCGATGCTCCTCCAGCTTCTTGCGCACGTCTTCCGCGGTGCCGGTGGCCAGCTCGCGCTTGGCGCTGTCGATCTGCGCCTCCAGCGTCGCCAGCGTGTCCTTGATGGCCGTCGCGTGCGCCCGCTGGGCGCTCACGCCCGGGATTCCCAGGCTGGAGATCGCGGTGCCGGTGTATCCGATGTATCCCACCAGTCCGGCGATCAGGATCAGCAGGATCGGCGTGGTCTTCGAGGATGAGAGAGCCATGGGTTACCTCACCGATTCGCTGAGGGACACCGTCCGCACATAGGCGGAGTCGGCCTGGGCGAAGCTGGACCGGATCACGAACGCCGTCACCGGACGCTCCTGCTCCACCACGGTACTGACCGACACTGCCGTCACGTCGTGCAGCCAGGGCGACGCCTCGAGCTGCCGCAGGAACCGGGTGTAGGCCTGGATGTCCACCGTGCGGCCTTCGATCCGGAACTTGAGTGCCTGCTCCACCGGTGGCGCGGCCGCACTGTCGGCCTTGGCCGCAGCACCCGCCTTGGCCGGCAGGGGCGCTGCCACCGCCACCGCCTGCTCAGCGAAGACACCGGTCAGCCAGGTGTACGCCGGAAGCGCCTTGGCCACTTCGTCCATTACGTGGGGCCAGACGTAGCGGTCGCCGTCCACCGACCGGATCACACCGATCTGGGCCAGCAGCGAGTCGCGAATCACTTCCTGCTTGTGCTTCTGCGCCAGGAAGGTCTGGAACCGGCTGTGCTCGGAGCGGGTCTGCTCCAGCTGCGGCTCCAGCGCGCTCAGTTCCCGCTGGGTGGAGACCCACATGACGCCGAGGAAACCGATCGCCACCACCCAGGCGACGCCGGCGGCCATCAGCATCGGGTCCTTGACTGAGCCGCCGAAACCCTGGAAGCGATCGGCCAGTCCCTTGAAGTTCAGGGACGAGCCGGCCCGCTTGCGCTTGAGCCCGGGGCGAAGATTGACATTGATCATGGGTAGCTCGAATCCTCAGCGCGGGTCAGGCGGCCTGCCGCAAGGCAAGGCCGATCGGCAGCATCAGCAGCGGGGCCACTTCGTCCACTTCCATCATGTCAAACACGCCCTCGGCGACCTGCAGCCGCTCGATCGGGTTGGCCTGCGTCACCGGCAACCGCAGCCGGTCGGCCAGCACCCGGGTGAGCCCGGGAATCCGCGACCCGCCGCCCGTGACGAACAGCCGCGACACGCCGCCACCCGACCGGCTGGCCGACTGCAGGAACGCAGCGGCCCGCTCGATCCCGACGGCGATTTCCTCGCCCCGGCTCTCGAGGTAGGGCTTGAGCGCGGGATCCAGCTCGGGCGCCTGAAGCATCCGCTCCGCCTCTTCGGCCGTCAGCCCGCGTTCGCGCTGCAGGTCCTCCCGCAGCCGGCGCGTGCCGATCATGATGTCCCGCGTGAGCACCGGCACACCGTCGTCCAGGATGTTCACGTTGGTGGTCTCGTGGCCCACATTGACCAGTCCCACCACGCCGCGCGCGGTGTCCGGGTGGTTGATCCGGAAGGCGTTGTGCAGCGCAAAGGCGTCGATGTCGATGATGGACGGCTCCAGCCCGACATCCGCCAGCAGCGCCATCTTGGTCTCGACCAGCTCGCGCTTGGCCGCCACCAGCAGCACCGTCATCTGCAGGCCATCTGTGTCAGGATCCAGGATCTGGAAGTCGAGCTCGACATTGTCCATGTCGAACGGCACGTGCTGCTCCGCCTCCCAGCGGATCACCTCGCGCGCCTCGGCCTCCCTCATCCGGTCCATGGTGATCTTCTTGATGATCACGTCCCGGCCGCCCACCGCCGTCACCACCCGCTTGGTCTTGATGCCGGAAGACGCCAGCAGCCCGCGGATAGCGTCAGCGACGATCCCCTTGTCCATGACCTCGCCCTCGACGATCGCGTCGTCCACCACCTGGGTCGTGGCGACCTTGGTCAGCACCGGCTCACCCGAGCCATGAGAGATCTGCACCAGCTTGATGAGCCCGCTGCCGATGTCGAGGGCGACCGTCGTCTTGTTGCGGCCGAACAGTGCCATACGTGCCTGCTGGATGAGGTGAAGTCCTGGAGCCGATAACCTGTTCAATTCGACCGGCGAAGTGCCAACCCGAATCCCCGCCGCCGGAGCGCATGAATGCGAAAAGGATTGCACGCGCTGGGGAGCAACCGATGTGCCAATGCCCGCACCTACCACCTCAAGCCACGCCACCACAACGAGTTAAGCACGTTGCTGCGGTGCAAAAAGAAGGGCCCGGACACCCGCCCGGACCCCCCTTTTGCTTGCATTCTTTCAGCTTGCGGCAGGGGTGCATTCCGACCCCTGATCCCTGACCCCTGATCCCTGACCCCTAATACAACTGCGCCCACGCCCGCTCCAGCAGCGGCTTGGCCTTGCCCGACCGCTGCAGCGCCCGGCTGACGGCGCATGTGGAGAACTGCACCTGCGGCGTTCCGGCGAGATTGATGTCGTCCAGCAACGCGTTGGCAGCCAGCACCGTGCCGTACACGTCGTTGGTGCCGTGGCTGGCGCGGAAGGCACCCCGCGTCATGATGATGCCGGCAAAGGTGAAGTTGCCCGCCAGTTCCAGGTCGCCGTCCACCAGCAGGATGCCCTGGCCCCGGCCGTTGCTGATCCGCAGGTTCCCCGGCCGGTAGATGATGGGGAAGTAGTCCTTGCAGGAAGTGACCACGTTCTCCGGCTCGCCCCAGTTGGTCTGCAGGTCGGTCCGGCACACAGGAAACGAATCCAGGGTGGCAGTCGGCACCGGGCTCATGGTGCCGTTGCCCAGCACCAGCGTGGCCATTGCCACCAGGTCGTTGTAGGGCCCCAGGTACAGCGCGGTATCCCCCACCGCCTCCGAGCTGTCGACCGGCGGAGGCAGCATGGTCGGTGTACCGCTGACCCGGATCTCGCCGCTGACCTCGGCCGACGGCACCGTCGTGGCGTCGTAGGGGCAGGCTTCCCGCAACTCGCTCTCCGAGCCCCAGTCCGGCGGATCGCCATTGGTGCCATAGAGGTCGGCGGTACCCCGCACCTCGAGGTCACCTCGCGCAGTCAGCGCCGCGCGAATGGGGACGTTGGCGAAGACCATCTTGGTGAGCTGACCCACGGTCCGCTGCGCCAGCACACCGGAGCCGAACGAGCGCATGCCGGTCGAGCGGACCAGGTAGTTCCATTCCCCGGTGCGGACGAGGGTCGGCTGGTAGGACACTCCCGGCGCGACGGAGCCGCCGATCGACGTCTGCGCCAGCACCAGACTGTCGCCCACCGCCAGGTCGTTCCAGTCGGCGTCCCAGTTGGCGATGGTGGTGGCGAGCCCGGCTTCCGCCGCCTCGAACGCCTGCGCCTGGTAGACGGCGCTCTGCCCGCCGCGCTGTTCCAGTCGCCCGGCCATGAACGTGCCCGCCACCAGCGCGCCGATCACCACCAGGGCGAAGACCGCCATCGCCAGCGCCACGCCCCGCTCGTTCCGCACCTCGGGAGTACGCATATGCTCCTCGTCCTTCGGGTTCAGTAACCGTTGCGGAGCCGGACCCGTACCGACACGGAATCCTGCCGGATCTTCCGGGTGTCATATCCGGTCGAAACCGCGTAGTCGGTCTCGCCCACCACCACCACGTCGATGCCGCGGATGTCGGCCAGCACTGGCGCCGCGCCCAAGTCATTACCTGCCGCATCGCGATACACGAACTGCACGCCCGTTCCCGCGTCCAGCGGGCCCAGCACCGGCTGGATCGGCTCACCCGCGCTCATCGAGCGCGCACCCAGCCAGCCCCGGCCATCCGCTGTGTAGAGCTTGAGCGTCATGGTCTCGAAGGTGCGGATCGGAGCGCCGAGCTCCGGTGTCGCCGCGAGGTTGGTTCCCAGAGTCAGCAGCGTCGCCGCCTCGCCACCACACGTCGTTGCCGCCTTGCCGGTGACGTCGTACGCGTCCCACCGGTCATCCGCCATGTCGGACGGGTCGTTCTCGACATAGACGTAGAGAAAGTCGCGCACGTGGTCTATGGCGCGGTAGCCATACATGGTTTCGTCGAGCACGGCGAGCGTGTTGGCCGCCGGGATGCCGCAGACAAAGGCGGTGTTCCGCATCGCCCGGTACGCCACGCTGTCCGGTGTCGCCGCCAGGATATCGATGCCTGCGGCCACCTCGCGCAGCTCCGAGGGAAGCAGCCCCGCGCTGGCGCGGAGGTCGCTCTGCATGTCAGCCTGCTGGGTCTGGCGTTCGGTGCCCCGCTGCATGGTGAGCATCGAGCGCATAAGCGCACCGCCGATGATCCCCATGATCACGATGACTATCAGCACCTCGACCAGGGAGAAGCCGCTCCGGCTCCGCTGCGATGCATGCGTCATGGTCAGCACCCTACGATGGTGGTGAGTGCCAGCGTGTCCCGGCCCGGCTGGTCCTGGTAGATCACCCGCGCCGTGAGGGTCCGCGAAGCGCCGGTGCCCGAAACCGTCCACTGCTCGCTGTACCCCGTCCCGGTCGCGCTGCCACTGGCGATAGTGCTGCAGGCCGGCGTGCTCCCCCGCGCCTGGTGGCGCAGTGCCTCCAGCCGTCGCTCCGCGACCAGGGCGGCGTTGGTGGTGTGCTTGCCCGAGCCGATCATCCGGGTCACCGACGCGGTCGACCCGACCAGCGCCATGATCCCCACCGCCAGGATCACCACGGCCACCATCAGCTCCACCAGCGTGAACCCCTTTTCATTGCTCACTGGACCACCCTCCCGAAGCCGCTGACGGTGATGGTGTCGGCGTACCCGCTCCGCCGGATCTGGACCGTGCCACCCTGCAGGCCGAATCCCCGCGGATCGAACTTCCAGTCCTGCGAGGCGTTCAGGCTCACGCCGTACTTGTCGGCCATGTCCTGCACCCCGCCCAGCGTATCGGCCCACGAGGCGCTGCCCGGCGCCACTTCCATCAGCACCACCGCGCGATTGCCGTTGAAATCGACGAAGGTCGGCTTGCCGTACTGCACCGCCGCCGTCCGGGCCTGTGAATGCATGGCCACTATGTCGCCCCGGGCCGACCGGATGCTGGACTTGATCATCCCCGACCGCACCTTGGGGAAGGCCACCAGCAACATCAGTCCCGACACGACGACGACCATCATCATTTCGATGAGGGTGAAACCATTTCTGCGCATGGGTCCGTCCCCACTGGGGTTGAAGCTCGGCCCGCCAGAAGAGCACGGGCCGTACCACCTGAATCGACGTTGCAGGACAACGACTTAGCGGTCAGGCTGCAGGAATTGGGACTGCAGGATTCAGCGGGGAATGCAAGAAGCTGCGGCGTCAGGGATCTGGGATCAGGGACCAGGCGACCCTGACCCCTGACCCCTGGTCCCTATTCGAGCTCATACCTCCGCAGCTTGTAGAACAACGTCCTCAGGCTCACCCCCAGGAGCCGAGCGGCGTCGCGCCGGTTGCCGCCGGTTGAGTCCAGCGCCCGCCGGATCGTCGCCCGCTCCAGCTGCTCCACCTGGGGCTTGAGCTGATACGTCCCGTTCCCTTCGTAGCTCCCGTTGCCATTCCCGCTGGCCGACGGCCCCGCTGAGCCATGCTCCCGCTGGCCGTAGGCTCCGTTGCCATTGCCATTCCCGTTCCCGTTGGCATGGACCGGCTGGTCCGTCACGCTGAAGTCCACCGCGTCCAGCCTGCCGTCGGCGCTCAGCACCGCCGCGCGCTCCAGTGCGTTCCGCAGCTCGCGCACATTCCCCGGCCACTGCCGCTCGGTCAGCGCCACCAGCGCCCTCGGCGTGAGGCTCACCGGGCGCGAGAGCTTCTGCGCGGTGTGCCGCGCGAAGTGCGTGATCAGCGCCGCGACGTCCTCCGGCCGCTCCCTGAGCGGCGGGATGTGCAGCCGCACCACGTTGAGCCGGTAGTAGAGGTCCTCGCGGAACTCCCCCCGCTCCACCATGTCCTCCAGCGGCCGGGCCGTCGCCGCGATCACCCTGGTGTCCACCGGACGGGTCTCGCGCGCGCCCAGGCGCCGCACGTGCCCATCCTCCAGTACCCGCAGCAACTTGGTCTGGAGTCCCTGCGGCATGTCGCCGATCTCGTCCAGCAGCAGCGTGCCGCCGCTCGCCGCCTCGAACAGCCCCACCCGGTCTTCGGTGGCACCGGTAAAGGCGCCCCGCATGTGGCCGAACAGCTCGCTCTCCAGCAGCTGCTCCGGAATCGCCGCGCAGTTGACCGCCGTGAACGGCCCTTCCACCCGCGGGCTCAGCCGGTGAATGGCCCGCGCCAGCACCTCCTTGCCGGTGCCGCTTTCGCCGGTGAGCAGCACCGTGGTGCCGTGCGCCGCCACCCGCGCCGCCAGCTCCAGCAGGTTGCGCATCGACTTGCTCTCGGCGATGACGTCGCCCTTCAGCTGCTCCGTACCAACCGCCGCGCGGAGCGTCGCCACCTCCCGGGTGAGCCGTTCCCGCTCGGCCGCCTTCCGCACCGTCAGCACCACCTCGTCCGGCCGGAATGGCTTGGCCAGGTAGTCATAGGCTCCCTCCCGCATCGCCTCGATCGCCGCGTCCTCGTTGCCGTACGCGCTCATCATGACCATGAGCGCACTGCCCCCGGCACCGCGATAGCGGCGCAGGAAGGTGAGTCCGTCCATGTCCGGCATGCGGACGTCGCAGAGAATGAGGTCGTATGCTTCCGCCTCGGCCCGCGCCAGGGCGCGCGCCGGGTCCCCTTCCGACTCCACCGAATAGCCGGCCTCGCCCAGCAGCATGCCGAGCGACTGCCGGAGGGGGGCTTCGTCGTCAACGATCAGGATGCGCATCGTTCACTCACTGCGCCAAAGGCGGGAAGAAAGATCTTGAATGCCGCGCCGCCTTCGCGTGCGCGGTCCACCCACACCATTCCGCCGGCGGAATCCACCGTGCGGGCTACAATTGCGAGACCCAGCCCGGTGCCCCGCCCCGGGTCCTTGGTCGTGAAGAACGGGTCGAACACCGCCTCGCGGTCGGCGTCAGGAACACCCGGGCCGTCATCAGCGACTACTATCAGCGTCCCGACAGTGCCAGCCGGCAAATCCAACCGCCTCGGGCGGGGACTCTGCGCGTTTCGGCGGCGCTCGGGAGCGCTCCCCTCCGGCAGATACGTGACCTGCCTGCGGGGAGCGCCCCCGTGCGCCTCCTTGGTGCCGAGCCGCCGAGCCGCCGACCCGCCGATTACGTGGCGTCGTACCTCCACCCGAATGCTCCGCGCCGCCGCATCGCGCGCGTTGAGCACCAGGTTCACTATCACCTGCTCCAGCTCGTGCCGGTCCGCTGCCACTGTGGGCGCCCCCGGCGCTGCATCGAGCTCGAGCTCGTGGTCCCGCAGCGCTCCCTGGGAGCGGAGGAAACCGACGGCGGTCGTTGCCGCCGCGGCCGGATCGGTCGCTCCCGCCCGTGGTGCGGGGCGCGCGTAATCCAGCAGCGACGCGACCGTCGCCTCGATCCGGTCCACCGCGATGCGGATCTCGTCCAGCACCGTCGCATCGGCACCGCGCCGGCGAAGTACCTCGGCGTAGGTTGCGACGGCGCCGAGCGGGTTCCGCACCTCATGCGCCACACCCGCCGCGAGCTGCCCGATCCCGGCCAGCTTCGCCGAGCGCACCACCTGGCTCTGCGCGTCGAGCAAACCCGCCGCCATCGTGTGGTACCGTTCGCTCAGCTGCGCGAACTCGGTGGTATCCCATTCATGCGCCGAGCCGCCGAGCCGCCGAGCCGCCGAGCCGCCGAGCTCCAGTTCCTCCGCCTGCTCTTCCAACTTCTTCAGCGGCGCAAGCACCTCCCGGTCCAGCAGGTGCATCGCGTACAGCAGGACGACAACCGTGCTCCCCGCCCAGAACGCCACGAGGGGCGCAATGAGCGCCCCGAGGTCAGCCCCGGCGAGGAGTGTGGTGACGACCCCGACCAGGATCACCGCCGCACCGGCCAGCACCACGAACTGGAGCAGCAGCCGGGTCCGGAGCGAGCGCAGCGCGCCCGAGATTCGGGGCATCGAGCCTCATCGTCCGCACGGGAGCGTGGTCACGTCGTGCACTTGACCTGGCCCTCGTTGGTGGCCGGTGGCGGAGGGGTAGCGAGTCCGGTGAACAGCGCGCAGGTGCGCAGCGTACCGCCGGGGTAGCTCGCCGTTGCCGCCCAGCCGCCCGGCACCACGTCGGTGATCGTGATGCTCACGCCACTCGACGGGTTGTAGGTCAGTGCGACATTCGGCACCACCCCGTTGTAGTAGCCGAGATTGTCGGCGGCGTACGCCTCCTGGGCGGTGGCCAGGTTGCGCAGGTCGGCCTTCATCTGCGCCAGGTAGGCCTTCTCCTTGGTCGCCGCGAACTTGGGGATGCCGATCGCGGCCAGGATGCCGATGATCACGACCACGATCAGCAGTTCGATGAGCGTGAAGCCGCGGCGACTGCCCGTGCTGCACACCTTCCTGGACTGTTGCGGTCGAGCGGACATCCTGCACTCCTGGTTTAGTGGATACCGGGTGAAGAAACGGGCGGCGGCCTGATGACCGCCGCCCCTGGTTCCTCAGTCAGCCGTACTGGCCTGCATCAGGTGCACTTCGGCTCGCCCTCAACCGTGGCGGGCGCCGTGACGTTGTCGCCCAGGAAAATGGCGCAGGTCTTGAGCGTCTGGTCGTGAGTCGAAGTAGCGGTCCAGCCCGGGTTGACACCCAGCGCGGCAGTGATGCTCACACCAGCCGACGGGGTGAACAGGCAGTCCGCCGCGGCGCAGCCGGTCGGCAGCGGAACGCCAACGCCAGCCAGGTTGCTCGCCGTACCCGCCATGTAGACGAAGTTGTCGGCGAAGTAGGCTTCCTGAGCGGTCGCCATGTTCTTCAGGTCCGACTTCATCGACGCCAGGTACGCCTTCTCCTTCGTGGCGGCGAACTTCGGAATCGCGATCGCTGCCAGGATGCCGATGATCACGACCACGATCAGCAGCTCGATGAGCGTGAAGCCCTTGCGGTTCATCATGGTGCCCTACCTCCGATTGTTGAGTGCCTGCCGTTTGCCTAAC
>DASTUF010000102.1:0-7062 GCA_035759745.1 Gemmatimonadales bacterium | reverse complement strand
CGGAAGGCGGTGCGCCCGACTTCATCATCGCGGAAGAATCCGCCCGCGGCCTGCCCAACTGGGTCAACCTCATCGGCATCGAATCGCCCGGTCTCACCGCCGCCCTCCCGATCGCGGACCGTATCGTTTCGCTGCTAGCCGCCTAGCCGTCCAGCCGTCCAGCCCCCTTATCTTGCGCCTCGGGCGCGGAGGTTGCATGGGCGCGGGGCAACTCGGGAGAAACTGACACGACATGTGCGGGTTTACCGGCTGGTTTGAATCGGATGGGGTGGTGGACGCTGCCGCACTGGTGCGCATGCGCGACGCTATCGCGCATCGCGGCCCCGATGATGCCGGGCTCGAACTGCTTGACCAGGGCCGGGCCGGGCTCGCCTTTCGCCGCCTCAGCATCCTCGACCTCTCACCCGCCGGCCACCAGCCCATGGCCAGCGCCGACGGCACGCGCTGGATCATCTTCAACGGCGAGGTCTACAACTTCGCCGAGATCCGCGCCGAGCTGGAGGCAAACGGAGAAGCGTTCCGCTCCGGCACCGACACCGAGGTGATACTCCGCGCCTACGAGCGCTGGGGTGAGCAGTGCCTCCAGCGCTTCATCGGCATGTTCGCCCTGCTCATCTGGGACGGCAATCGTCGTCGCCTCTTCGCCGCCCGCGACCGCCTCGGCATCAAGCCGCTGTTCTGGAATCTCGAACGCGGCAGGCTGCTGCTCTCCTCCGAACTGCGCGCCATCATGGCCGCGCCGGGATTCGAGCCCGTCCTCGACGGCGGCGCGCTCCTCCACTTCTTCGAGCGGGGGTACGTCAACGCACCGGCTACGGCGCTCGCCAACGTCAGGAGCCTCGAGCCGGGACACTTCCTTACCTGGAGCCCGGGCGACGCCGAACCCCGGATCGAGCGCTACTGGAGTTCGCTCGACGCGGTCGGCGCTGGTGCGCCGGGGCGCAGCGTCGAGGCTCTGGAGGAAGAACTCGCTGACCTGCTGGCCTCGTCGGTACGCTATCGCCTGATCAGCGACGTTCCGCTGGGGGCGTTCCTCAGCGGCGGCCTCGATTCGAGCCTGGTGGTGGCGCTCATGCGCGAGGCAGGTGCCAGTGAGGTCAAGACCTTCACCATCGGGTTCGAGGATGCGGCCCACGACGAGGCCGATGCAGCTCGCGCTATTGCGCAGCACCTGGGCACTACCCATACCGAACTCAAGGCCACCGAGGCGGAGGCGCTGGCGGTGGCCGCCCGGCTGCCAGACTTGCTGGATGAGCCCTTCGCCGACGCGTCGTTCATTCCCACCTGGCTGGTGTGTCACCTGACTCGGCAGCACGTGACGGTGGCGCTCTCCGGTGACGGCGGCGACGAACTCTTCCACGGCTACGACACCTATCGCTCGATCCAGCGCTATGAACGCGCACTCCGGCTGCCGCTGGCCGCGCGGCGGCTGGCGGCACCACTCGGTGCGCTCGCGGGCGCGAAGGGCCGCCGCGCCTCCGGTGCACTCGCGCTGGGTGACGCGCCTGACTTCGCCGATGCCATGTGGCCGTTCTTCGCTCGCGGCCGGGCTCAGGAACTGCTGCGGAGCCATCCGAAACCGCTGCCGGATGCCGCATGGCGGACTCGCTTGCGGTCGATGCGGAGATTGAGCGCCGCCGAACGGCTGTCGCTGCACGACATCCATCGCTACCTGCCAGGCGACATTCTCACCAAGGTGGACCGGGCCAGCATGGCCACCAGCCTGGAGGCGCGGGTGCCGATCCTCGACCATCGGGTGGTCGAGTTCGCGGTTGGCGTGCCGCCGGAGCAGAAGCTTCACGCCGGCCGCGGGAAACTGCTGCTGCGCCGAGTGCTGCGCCGTCACGTTCCCGATGCACTGGTCGACCGGCCCAAGCATGGTTTCAGCGTGCCCCTTGGCCGGTGGCTCAGGGGTCCACTCGCACCGCTGGTGGAGCGCTACCTCGGTGACGAGGCGCTCGCTGCCCAGGACCTGCTTGCGCCCGGAGCGGTCCGCGAAGAGCTGGCGGGATTCGGGCGGGGAGAAGTGGAGCCGGGCAACGTGTGGGCGCTGCTGGTGTTCCAGATGTGGATGACCCGGCACGGGCTCGCGCAGGGCGCACGGATCGCCTGACCCATGTGCGGAATTGGTGCTGTCTTCTCGCTGAGCGGGTCGCCGCTGCCCAACCTCCCGGGCGCGCTGGCGGCAATGAACCGGCTGCAGGCGCACCGGGGCCCCGATGGCGAGGGCACATGGCGGGACGAACTCGGCCGGGTCGGCCTCGCGCATCGCCGACTGAGCATCATCGACCTCGCCACTGGCGGTCAGCCCATGGCCGATTCCGCCGGGCGGGTGATCAGCTACAACGGCGAGATCTACAACTACATCGAGCTCCGCGATCAGCTGGGCCGGGACGGCTTCCAGACCACTTCCGATACCGAAGTGCTGCTGCGGGCATACGACCGGTGGGGCGAGGAATGCCTGACCCGCCTCCGGGGGATGTTCGCGTTCGCGCTGTGGGACGCCCCGGCCAACCGGCTGGTGGCGGCGCGCGACCGGTTCGGCATCAAGCCGCTGTACTACCTGCAGCGCGACGATGTGTTGTACCTCGCGTCCGAGGTCAAGGCACTGCTGCCGTTCGTCCGCGACATCGACACCGATCCGGAAGGGTTGCGCGACTACCTCGCCTTCCAGTTCTGCCTCGAGGGCAAGACCCTCTTCAAGGACATCGCCGAAGTCCCGCCCGGCCACCTTCTCGTCGCCGGGCCCGGTGGCGGGGTCGCAATCCGGCCTTACTGGGACGTGAAGTTCGAGCTGGACTTTGCTCACCCGGAGGAGTGGTTCGAGGCGACGCTGCGCGAGCTGATGGAGGATTCCGTCCGGATGCACCTGCGCGCCGACGTGCCGCTGGGCGCGTACATCAGTGGCGGCGTGGACTCGGGAGTGGTGGCGGCGCTCGGTGCGCAGGGCGGCGGTGACCTGCTGGGCTTCACCGGCCGTTTCGGCGAGGGACCGGAGTACGACGAGTCGGACTTTGCCCGGCAGGTAGCGGCTCACGCCGGCATCCCGCTGGACGTCATGACGATCACGGGCGCCGACTTCGTGGAGCACGCCGAACGCCTGGCGTGGTACATGGACTTCCCGACCGCGGGTCCCGGCTCGTTCTCGCAGTACATGGTATCGGGCCGAGCTCGGCAGCAGCGCAAGGTGATGCTGGGCGGGCAGGGAGGCGACGAGACTTTCGGTGGCTATGCCCGCTACCTCATCGCCTACTTCGAACAGTGCATCAAGGCCGCCATCGACGGCACGATGCACAACGGGAACTTCATCGTCACGTACGAGTCGATCATCCCCAACCTCGCCAGCCTGCGGCAGTACAAGCCGTTGCTGCAGGAGTTCTGGCGTGACGGACTGTTCGAGGAGATGGATCGCCGCTATTTCCGGCTGGTCAACCGCACCGCCCAGGTGCGTAACGCGATCCGGTGGGACTTGATGGGCCCCTACGATCCGTTCGAGTCATTCCAGCGGGTATTTCATGGGGGGCAGGTGCGGCGGGAAGCCTATTTCGACCTCATGACCCACTTCGACTTCAAGACGCTGCTCCCGGCGCTGCTGCACGTGGAGGACCGGGTCAGCATGGCCCACGGGCTGGAGAGCCGGGTGCCGCTGCTGGACCATCCCATCGTGGAGCTGGCGGCCACGGTGCCGCCGGACATCAAGTTCAGGGCGGGGGAGATGAAGCGGTTGTTCCGGTCCTCACTGGGAGACCTGCTGCCGGCACCGGTGCGGGAGCGGACCGACAAGATGGGATTTCCGACGCCGTTTGCAGAGTGGCTCCGGGGTGACGCTGGGGATTTCGCGCGGGACATGCTGTCCAGCCGGGCGGCGCGGGAGCGCCCATACGTCGACAATGCCCGGGTGCTGGGCCGGCTGGAACACGAGCCCCGGTTCGGCCGCGGCATGTGGGGCTTCTTGTCGCTGGAGCTCTGGCAGCGGGCGTTTCACGACCGGGCGTCGGAGATACGTGCTGAACTGCGGAACTGAGAGCGCTACCTCGTGCCAGCCCCGCTGGCGAGCCGCTCGAACCGCGGGTTGCCGCGGAGTGGTTCGAACGCAGGGTCCACCCGAAGCCATCCAGGGGACAGAAAGTACGGGTGCTGGAGGAGCGGCTCGAGCCGGTCCAGCGCCAGGTCGTGCTCGCCGGACAGGATGTAGATGCGGACCAGCTGGTGCTGGATGTACGACCCGATGAACGCCTCTGCGCTCACCGGTAACGTGGCGGCGGCGCGCCGGCCCTCGCGAATCGCGTCATCCTTGCGGCCGAGGTAGGCCAGCGCGACACCGAGCAGTACCCGGTGTTCCGCATTGTCTGACTGAGCCAGCCGCTCCTCCAGCGCCGCGCGCGCGCTGTCGGCGTAAGCCATCGCGCGAACGGTGTCACCCCGGAGTGCATGGACTCCTGCCAGAGCCAGCGCCCACCCGTCCCGACCACTGAACTCCGACGGGGAAAGGCGCATCAGGAGCTCCTGCTGGCGCTCGGACAGCGGCCAGTACAGGTCCCAGTACTGCGAGGTGTAGGCCACCAGCCCCGTTGGATCCATCCCCCGCGGCACGTCCGAGAACACTGCCCGCGCCGTCGCGAGGTCACCCCGGGCCAGATGGATCATCGCCTTCTGCTGGACCGCCGCGACGCTGGTGGGCTGGAGTGCCAGCTGATCGTCGGCGACCGCGAGCGCCTCCTGGTACCGGTCGAGCCAGAGCAGCGTGCGCGCCAGGCGATAGGTCGTCAGGCCGTCGCGTGGATCGAGCTGGTGCGCCTGCCGGAAATGCTCGAGCGCTTCTTCCCAGCGGCCCAGGCTGAGCTCGCTCAGCGCCGCGCCGGAGAGGATCTCGGCGTCACGCGGGGCGGCGCGCTGGGCCCTGGCGTACCGCTCGAGCGCATTGGCGTTGTCGCCCACCACGTAGCTGAAGTAGTCGCCCATCGCCTTGAGCGCTTCCGGCGCGCCGGGTGCGAGCGCACTGGCCCGCTCGGCGGCATGGCGGGCGGCCGCCGCGTTCGCCGGGCTCGCCTGGCCCTGGCCGTGCATGATGGAGCGCGCGCGCGAAAGCTGGGCCCAGGCCAGGGCAAACGCAGTGTCCAGCGCCACGGCACGCTCGTACTCCGCAGCCGCCTGCGGCAGCGTGAGGCCGTCGGCAGTCGCGAACAACTCCTCACCTCGCAGGAAGGCGTCGTAGGCCGCAAGGTTGTCCGTGGGCCGGGCACTGAGCGCCGCGTGCTGCTGCTCGCCGAGGTGGAGGTCGAGCGCCTGCGCCACCTGGCGCGCGATGTCGGCCTGAACCGCGAAGACATCGGCCATGTCCGCGCTGATCGCGTCCTGCCAGGGCGTGGTGGGCGCCCCGTCGCTCCGGATCCGCACCAGTTCCGGGCTCACCAGCACCCGACTGCCGCCGCTGCTCTTGTCCCACCGCACCGTTCCGGTCAGCAGGTACTGGGCGCCGAGCTCGGCGGCGATCTCGCGGGGGCTCTTGGAGCTGCCTTTGTAGGGGCTGGAGCTGTTGCGGGCGATCACCTGAACGCCGGGTGCCGCGGCCAGCTTGCCCCGGATCGCATCGGTCACGCCATCGGCGAAGTACTCATCGCCGGCACTTCCGATGTTCTCGAAGGGAAGCACAGCGATGATCCGGTCGCCGGCGGGCTCCGGACTCGCGCCCCAGTGCCGTGACACCAGCATGCCCATGGTGGCGGTGACGACGAGCCCGAGAACGAAGGCGAGCAGCGTGGGGATGCGGCGGAGCGGCTGCCGGGTGGCCGCCACGATCGCGCTCGAATCGGCGGCGCCCAGCGCTCGCGCGAATTCCGCCGCCGTGCCGTAACGATCGGCCGGTGTCCGCGCGAGCGCCTTCGCCACGCTCCGCTCGAGAGCCTCCGGCAGGTTCGGCCGCCGCGTGTGCAGCGCCGGTGCGTCCTCGATGACCCGGCGGGCGAGCAGCGCCTGGGCGGTGCCGCCGCTGAACGGGCCCTCTCCCGCGAGCATCTCGTAGAGCACCACGCCCAGGCTGTACACGTCACTCCGGGCGTCGACCTCGGCCTCGCCCGCGGCCTGTTCCGGGCTCATGTAGGCGGGCGTGCCGACGGTGGTGCCGGTCTGGGTCAGGCGGCTGTCGGCGTCCGCCAGCCCGCGAGCGATCCCGAAGTCGGCCACCAGTGTGGAGCCGTCCTTCGTGAGCAGCAGGTTCTCGGGCTTGATGTCGCGGTGGATCACGCCGTGCTGGTGTGCGTACTCGAGGGCGCGGGCCGCCTCGCCGGCGATCCGGATGGCGTCGTCCACCGGGAGCTGGCGTTCACGGGTGAGCCGGTCGCGCAGCGACTCGCCCTCGACGTACGGCATGGTGAACCAGAGATGGCCAGCGGCCTCGCCCGAGTCCAGCACGGTGAGAATGTGGGGATGCTGGAGCCGGGCGGCGAAGCCGATCTCGCGCTCGAACCGCTCCGGTCCCATCGCCGCGGCGACATCGGGGAGCAGCACCTTGAGCGCGACATGCCGCCGATGGCGGAGGTCCTCGGCCAGGTAGACGGTGGCCATGCCGCCACGGCCGAGTTCGCGGTCAAGCCGGTAATGGCCCTCGAGGGCCGCGGCGAGGGCTGTGGGTATGCTGGTCATGGAATCAGGGTAATGTATGCACAGTCGCCGGGCTTCGGCAGCGGCTCAGGGCAACAGGCGGGTCTGCGGCCGGAAACATCCTTCCGAATTGGTGCTGGCCGCGCTAATCTCTGGGGCCGCGACTGGCGCACCTCACCTTCAGTTGCGTCATTTGTGGAGCGGGCCCTTAGCTCAGCGGTTAGAGCAGCGGACTCATAATCCGTAGGTCGCTGGTTCGAATCCAGCAGGGCCCATGGCAGCAAACACGAAGGCCCCGGCGCTTGCCGGGGCCTTCGACGCGATGGGCGATGAGGGGCTCGAACCCCCGACCTCGCGCATGTGAGGCGCGCGCTCTAACCAGCTGAGCTAATCGCCCGAACTTTCGGGACGGGGAGTCTAGCAAACCGCTCCGGAAACTGCAACTGGCGTTGCGCCTGCCGC
>DASTUF010000101.1:0-8538 GCA_035759745.1 Gemmatimonadales bacterium | reverse complement strand
GATGTGCTGCTGCACCTCGGCGGTGACGTGGAGATCGCCCGAACGGATCTCGACCGCGTTGTAGATCTCGGGCAGGTGCTCCGGCTCGAACTCGATGTCGAGCACCGGGCCGATCACCTGGATCACCTTGCCGATGTTGTGCGTAGCCGTCGCTGTCGCCATTCACCAATCCATCCGTCGGAGTTGAATCCTGCCCCTATCCTCCACTTCCCACTCCCCACTTCCCACTATTCCAGCGCCGCCGCTCCGCCCACTATCTCGGCGATTTCCTGGGTGATCGCCGCCTGCCGCTGCCGATTGTAGGTCCGCTTCAGCGACTCAAGGATCTCGCCGGCATTGTCGGTCGCGTTCTTCATCGCGGTCCGCCGCGCGCCATGCTCGCCGGCAGCGGTCTCCACCAGTCCGCGATACACCACATTGCGCACATAGAGCGGGAGCAGCTTCACCAGCAGCGACCCGGCATCCGGATCGAGCAGGTAGTCGGGCCGCGCCGCGCCCGGTTCGGGCCGCGGCACCGGCAGCACCCGCACCGTGGTGGGCGGCGTGGCGATCGCGCTTTCGAACTTCGCATGCACCAGGTCGACGCTCGCCAGCTCGCCCGCCTCGTACGCCGCGATCAGCGGCGACACGATCTCCTCGGCGTGCGCCGGCTGCGGCTTGTCGCCGATGTCAATCCGCTCCACCGCCGGCTTCCGGCCGAGGTAGCGGAAGAACCCGGCGCCCTTGCGGCCAATGGCGTGCAGTTCCGGCTTATAGCCATCGCGCTCGAGATCGGCGATGCGCCGGCGCGCTTCCTTGATCAGGTTGGCGTTGAAGCCACCGGCGAGCCCGCGGTTGGACGTCAGCAGAATCACCGCCGCGCGCGCCGGCCCACCCTTCGACGGCAGCTCCGGCGCCCGAAGCAGCGGAAACGCCTCGGCCAGTTCCGGCGTCACCAGGTCGGCGATGACCTCGGTCAGCGCCTGGGCGTACGGCCGCGCGGCCACTACCCGGTCCTGGGCGCGCTTGAGCTTCGACGTGGCCACCAACTCCATCGTCTTGGTGATCTTGCGGGTGTTCTGGACCGAGCGGATCCGGCCCTTCAGCGCGGTGGACTTCGCCATTACTCGCCGACGAACTGCTGCTTGAAGGTGTCGATCGCCGACTTGAGCTCACCGGTCAGCGCCTCGTCCAGCGTCTTCTTCGTGCGGATACCCTCGAGCACGCCGGGCTGGTTGGCCTCGAGGAAGCGGAGGAAGTCGCGCTCCCACTGGCGGATGTGCTTCACGTCCACATCATCGAGGTGGCCGTTGGTGACGGCGTAGATGATGGCCACCTGCTGCTCGACCGGCACCGGCTGGTACTGCGGCTGCTTGAGCACCTCGACCAGGCGCGCGCCCCGCGCCAGCTGGCGCTGGGTGGCGGCGTCGAGGTCGGAACCGAACTGGGCGAACGCCTCCAGCTCGCGGAATTGCGCCAGCGAAAGCCGCAGCGGTCCGGCGACCTGCTTCATCGCCTTGATCTGGGCGTTGCCGCCGACCCGGCTCACCGAGATGCCGGCGTCCACCGCGGGCCGCACGTTGGAGTAGAACAGGTCGGTGGTCAGGAAGATCTGGCCGTCGGTGATCGAGATGACGTTGGTCGGGATGTACGCCGAGACGTCACCAGCCTGGGTCTCGATGATAGGCAGCGCTGTGAGCGATCCACCGGGCTTCTTGATCCGCGGGTCCTGCTTGATGGCGTCGGCGCTCTCGGAAATCTTGGCGGCGCGCTCGAGCAGGCGGCTGTGGAGATAGAACACGTCGCCCGGATAAGCCTCGCGGCCCGGCGGGCGGCGCAGGATGAGCGACATCTGGCGATAGGCCGCGGCCTGCTTGGAGAGGTCGTCGTACACGCAGAGCGTGGGCGCGCCTTCCTCGTACATGAAGTGCTCGGCCATGGCGCAGCCGGCGTAGGGCGCGATGAACTGCAGCGGCGCCGGGTCCGACGCCGACGCCGTCACCACGATGGTGTACTCCAGCGCGCCGGCCGCGCGGAGCCGCTCCACTACGGTCGCCACGGTGGACTTCTTCTGGCCGATGGCGACGTACACGCAGATGACGCCGGTCCCCTTCTGATTGAGGATCGTGTCGATCGCTATGGCGGTCTTGCCGGTGCCACGGTCGCCGATGATCAGCTCGCGCTGGCCCCGCCCGATAGGGATCATGGCGTCGATCGCCTTGATGCCGGTCTGCAGCGGCTCCTTCACCGGCTGCCGCACGATGATGCCGGGTGCGATGACCTCCACCGGACGATGGGTCTCGGTCTCGATCGGCCCGAGCCCGTCGATGGGACGGCCCAGCGCATCCACCACCCGCCCCAGCATCGCCTTGCCCGACGGGACTTCCAGCAGGCGTCCGCTGCGGCGCACCTCATCGCCTTCCTTGAGCTTCAGGAAGTCGCCCATGATGGCGGCGCCGACGTTGTCCGACTCGAGGTTGAGCACCAGGCCGGTGACCGTGTCGCCGGTCTCCTGGGCGGTGAACTCGAGCATCTCGCCGGCGGTGGCGGAAGTCAGTCCGTAGACGCGCGCGATGCCGTCGCGCACCTCGAGGACGGTCCCGACTTCGGAGACGTCAACGCCCGCGAGATCGGCATTCTGGATCTCGCGCAGCAGAATGTCCTTCAACTCGCCGGGGCGCAGCACGGTGTCGGTGGCCATGGATCTGGTTGCCTGCCTCAGGTCAGGGTCGAACGGTCCGGAGAAAGCTTGTGAAAATAATCACAATCACCGCCTGCGGGCAAGGGGGGCGGCTCGGCGGCTGGACGGCTAGCGCCTGCTCCGAGCAAAGGCAGCAAGCACGCCCCGGGGCCCGATCCGGTCGAGTGAACGCGCCCCGGAGCCAACGATCCGGCGCGTGGTAGCAGCAAGATGGGATGCCGAGGTGAAGCCCAGCAACCGGGCGACATCGGCGGCGGTATATCCCGGGTTGGCGGAGAGCTGCGCCGCCGCGGCAACGCGGGTCAGGTCGATGACGCGCTTGAGGGTGGGTGCACCGCCCGCGGCAAATTGGCGGGACAAGTGCTCGCGGCTCACCTTGAGGGTGCGCGCCAGGTCGGCGGTGCGCAGCGGCCGCTCCACCTGGGCCACCAGCAGGTCCCAGACGTTCCGCTGAAAGGGATCCTCCAGCCGCAGCACCCGGGGCCCGTCCGACAGTGCCGCGCGACGCCGGGCAGTCAGCGAGTGGCTGGTCACTATGTCGCCCACCACCGGATCATCCACCCCTTCCACCGCAATCGCCGCGATGCCGTCTGCGCAGCTCGCCAGCAGCAGCGCGCCGTCATCGGGACGGAACGCGGCGTACAGGATGATGGGAAGCGCCGGGAAGCGGCTCCGCATGTCGGCGAGTTCGGCGGTACCCAGACGATGGGGACTGGTGACGACCGCGTCGAGCATCCGACGGGCAGGAAGTCGGCAGAGCTCGGCAGCAGACCGGCAAGCCACTGCCGCTGTCCCGACGGCAGCGGCCGACCCGCGTGGCAGCGTGCGGCGCAGCGCGGTGAGGGCCGGGCCGCGATCGAGGAGCGCAGCGACTGCCAGCATGGTCAGCCTGGCGCGGGCTCGGAACTGCGCTTTGGTCGGCCGGCGCCCATCGCCACGAGCGTGCGCACCATCTCGCCGGCCCGCTTGAGCACGCCCCGCGCGTTGTCGTAGGAGAGCGTCGCGAGCGCTTCGTCCAGCGGCAGCCAGCGGAAGTCGGTGATGCCCTCCTCCAGCTGGGGGGCGCAATCGCCGTCGGGGGACTCGAGCAGGAAGAAGTGGCAGTACTTGTGGATCGACCGCCCGCGAAACCGGAAGTGCCAGTCGATGACCCTGATGGGGCCGCGCAGCTCGAGGTGTTCGAGACCGGTTTCCTCGCTGGTCTCGCGCACTGCCGCCTGGGCGGGAGTCTCGCCGTCCTCGAGGTGCCCCTTGGGCAGACCCCAGTGGGCGTAAGGGTCGCGAATCAGGAGGTAGCGCACGTCTCCCGAGGGCTCCCGGCGGTACACCACACCGCCGGCGCTGACTTCGATCTCGGGACGACGCTTGCTCACTAGAACACCGACACCTTGATGTACTTGCGTGGGTGGGCCTGGAAGTCCGCCATGAGTTCGCGGAACTGCCGCATGGTCTGGGTGGTCTCGCGATAGAGTGTGGAATCGGTGGCGAGCAATCCCAGCGTGCCGTCGCCGGCCTGGACCCGCACCAGCAGCGAGTCCAGGCTCTGCAGTACCCGCACCATGCTGGTCTGGTTGTCGCTAAGCGCGCTCATCACCTCGCGGAAGTCTCCCGATGCGGCGCGCAGATCGGTGGCCGCGGAGGCACCGTCATTGAGGATGGTCGTGAACTGACCACCGGCCGTTGCCGAATCGATGCGCCGCACCGTCTGGTCGAGGTTCCGCGCCACGTTGGCGAAGGCGTTGGCGGTGACTTCGGCATCGGCGCCCACCCGGTCGATGCGGGCCGCCTGGACCTGGGTGAACCTCGTCAGCCGGCTGGAGATGGCGGCGAGGTCGAGGACGCTCTGCCGGAACTCGCGCAGCGCGGTGCTGTCGAAGGCGCTCTGGATCCGGGTGGTGATCTCGGTGACGTCCCCGGCGATCCGGCTGGCCTGCGCGGTCAGCTGGCCGATGTCGGGCAGCGTGGCGCCGGGCCAGATGCCGCCGCCCTGGGAATTGGCCGCCAGCAGCTCACCCCGGACATTGGGATCATCCGGCAGCGGCTCGAGCGAGATGATGTTGGCCGACCACCCGCCGAAGAGGCTGGCGGAGGCGGCGATCACCGCTGGCTGCTCCGGCAGCTCCACCGACTTCTCGATGGAAAAGTCGGTCTCGACCCAGCCGCCACTGGCCAGCCGGATGGCGACCACCTTGCCTACCTCGACGCCCCGCAAGGTCACCGGGTTGCCGACCGAGAGTCCATCCACCGAGCGGAACCGGGCGGTCCGGGTTTCGTTCTCACCCCGAAGGTCGGCATTGCTGAGCCAGAGCGCGCCCGCGACCACCACCACCAGGGCGCCCAGCATGGCGGCGCCGACCGCGAACTCATTCTTGCGCTTCACGTTGTCGCCTCCGGCTCCGGTCGTCCCTCGATGAATTGCCGTACGATGGGGTCGTCGCTGTTGCGCATCTCGTCCACGGTGCCCACCTGGCGGATGGTTCCCTCATACAGCATGGCGAGCCGGTCGGCGACGGCAAAGGCGCTCTTCATGTCGTGGGTCACCACCACGCCGGTCACGCCCAGGTCGCGGGTGCGGATCATCAACTGGTCCATCACCGCCGAGGTCACCGGGTCGAGCCCGGTAGTAGGCTCATCATACAGGATATGCGCGGGGCGGAGCGCCATCGCCCGCGCCAGCCCGACCCGCTTGCGCATGCCGCCGGACAGCTCGGCCGGATACTTCAACTCCGTGCCGGACATCCGAACCATGTCGAGCGCCTCGCGCACCCGCTCATGCATCTCCGCCTCCGGGAGCCCCCGGCGCCTGAGCGCCAGCAGGATGTTCTCCTCCACCGTCATCGAGTCGAACAGGGCGGCGAACTGGAACACGTACCCCACCCTGCCCCGGAGATCGGCCAGCTCGTCGCGATCGAGGTCTGCCACAATGCGGTGATCCACCGCGATGGTCCCCTCTTCCGGCCGCAACAGCCCCACAATGCACTTGAGCAGCACGCTCTTGCCGGTGCCCGAGTAGCCGATGATCACGGTGTTCTCGAGGTCGGGCACCGTCAGGTCGAGACCCTTGAGGATCTCGTTCTTGCCGAACCGCTTGTGGACATTCTTCAGCTCGATCATGGCTAGAGCAGCACCAGGGCCCAGAAGGCATCGAGCACCAGAATCGACTGGCAACCCCAGACGACCGCGCGGGTGGTGGCCGCGCCCACGCCCTCGGCGCCACCCTTGGCGTCCAGGCCCATGAGGCAACCCATCAGCGCCACCGCGGCGCCGAAGCTGGCGCTCTTCAACAGCCCGAACCAGAGGTCCTTGAACCGGTAGAACTCCTGCAGCCCCTTCACGAACTCCTGGGAGGTGAGGTCCAGCAGGTTGATCGCGGTGATCCAGCCGGAGATGACTCCGACCGCCACGGCGAACGCGGTGATGACGGGAAACATGAGCGTCGCCGCGAGCACCCGGGGCACGACCAGGTACGACGGCGCCTCGTAGCCCAGGGTCTCGAGCGCGTCCACCTGCTCGGTGACCCGCATGCTGCCCAGCTCGGCGGCGATGCTCGCCCCCACCCGTCCGGCCAGCGCCATGCCGGTCAGCACCGGGCCCAGCTCCATCATGATCGTCTTGCCCACCAGGGCACCGACGAAATAGAGCGGGACCGCGCCAGTGAAGATGTAGGATGAAAGGAGGGCGAGAACGATGCCGGTGAAGACCGCGATGAAGACGGCGATCGGCAGCGAGTCGACGCCCAGCCGCCGCATCTGGACCAGCACGAGCGAACGCCAGGTCTTGACGTCCCCGAAAGCGCGACCCGCGCCCAAGGTGGAGCGCCCGACCTGCGAGACGATGCGCCTCCACCAGGGCGCGGCGAGACTCGCGGGGGAATGCACGCTGGAACTTAGCTTTGGAGGACGGGGGAGGTAAGGAGTTTGGGCGTAGGGCGTAGGGCGTGGGGCGTGGGGCGTGGGGCCTTACGCCTTACGCCTCGCGCCTTACGCCCCAGTTCCTATGCAGCGAAGCTCGCCAACGCCCGCCCCACGTCCCCCTCACGCAGCCGCCGGAGCGCCCGGTCACGCAGCTGGCGGACCCGTTCGCGGGTGACGCCCAGCATGCCGCCGATTTCCTCGAGGGTGTGTTCCCGGTCGTCGTCGAGTCCGAAGTAGAGTCGGAGGACCTTGGCGTCGCGGGGCGGCAGGGTCCGGAGCGCGGTTTCGATTTCGTCGCTCAGGAACCGGTCCATCACCAGTTCTTCGGGGTCGCCCTGGTCATCGGCGATAAACCGCTCGATCATCGACCGGTCGCCCTCTGGGTCGAGCGGAGCATCGAGCCGGACCTCGGCGGTGTTGAGCGCCGCCAGTGACTGGACCACGTCGAGCGAGAGCCCGGTGGCGGACGCCAGTTCCTCGGGCGTGGGCTCGCGGTCGAACTGCTGCCGCAGTGCTTCAGAGGTGCGAATGACCCGCGAGAGGTCGGCGGTGCGGTTGAGCGGGACCCTTACGGTGCGGCCGTGGCGGGCCAGCGCCGCGAGGATGGCCTGGCGGATCCACCACACGGCATAGGAGATGAACTTGACGCCCTGGTCGGGGTCGAACTTCCGGGCCGCGGTCAGCAGCCCGACGTTGCCTTCGCCGATGAGGTCGGTGAGTGGCAGCCCCCGGTTCTGGTACTTCTTGGCCACCGAGATCACAAAGCGGAGATTGCGCTTCACCAGCTCGGCCATCGCCTCCTCGTCACCGGCCCGGACCCGGTGGGCAATGGCGATCTCCTGCTGGGCGGTGAGGAGCGGGGTGAGGCTCACCTCATAGAGGTACTGGTCGAGGATATCGCCGTCGGCGTCGTAGACGCCGAGGGATTTGGCGGTCTCCGGCTTGCGGCTGCGGCGCGGCCGGGCCGGCGCGGACGCCGCCAGAATCTCGGCGGTGCTCATGTCGGCCGTGATCGGGGGCCCGGTATCGGGCGGTCGCTTGGTGGGCCGCTGGGGGGCGCGCTTGGGAGCGCCCTTGGCTGCGCCTTCCGGCTCGGAGTCCTTCTTCTTCGCCATAGTGGCAAAGTAATCCTGTGGGCGGGGATGGCGGGCGGGGGTGGCGCGGCTTACTTGACGCGGGTCGGCGCCGCTGGCTAGCTTGCCTTGCTGGGCAGCCCCCATTCATGCGGGGCGGCCGCGTCGCGGGGGCGTAGCTCAGTTGGGAGAGCGCGTGAATGGCATTCACGAGGTCAGGGGTTCGATCCCCCTCGCCTCCATGCGAGAAGCTGGGCATAAGGCGTAGGGCGTAAGGCAGTTGCGTGGGCGGGGTCCGGACGCTAGAATGTGCGTCCGTTCTGGCGGGAATAGCTCAGTTGGTAGAGCACAACCTTGCCAAGGTTGGGGTCGCGGGTTCGAGTCCCGTTTCCCGCTCTCTCGGAGGCAGGGCTGAAGCCCTGACCCATTTGTTCTCGGCGGCCCAAGGCCGCCTCGTCGCGGGGTGGAGCAGTCTGGTAGCTCGCCGGGCTCATAACCCGGAGGTCGTGGGTTCAAATCCCACCCCCGCTATTTCGAGCTTCGAGCCGCGAGCGTCGAGCTTCAAATCTCGCGCCTCGCAGCTCGAAGCTCGAAGCTTTCAGGGCGGTTAGCTCAGTTGGTTAGAGCGCCACGTTGACATCGTGGAGGTCACAAGTTCGAGCCTTGTACCGCCCATGGGAGTGCCGCAGGAGCAGTAGCAGCAGGGCTCGTAGCTCAATTGGATAGAGCATCTGACTACGGATCAGAAGGTTGGGGGTTCGAGTCCCTCCGAGCCCGTAGAGTAGGAGACGGGGCGTAGCGCAGCCCGGTTAGCGCGCCTGCTTCGGGAGCAGGAGGTCCCCGGTTCAAATCCGGGCGCCCCGATGGACAC
>DASTUF010000100.1:0-11612 GCA_035759745.1 Gemmatimonadales bacterium | reverse complement strand
GGTGGAGTTGCCGGCGGGGGTGGAGATGGTGATGCCGGGCGACAACATCCAGATGACGATCGAGCTGATCACGCCGATCGCGATGGATGAGGGGCTGCGGTTCGCGATCCGCGAGGGCGGCCGCACCGTCGGCGCCGGGGTCGTGGCGAAGATCCTGAAGTAGGGGAGACCAGAGCATGGCACAGAAGATCCGCATCCGCCTCAAGGCGTTTGACCACGTGGTGCTCGACCAGGCCGCGGCGGACATCGTGCGCACGGCGGAGAAGACCGGCGCCACGGTGTCGGGCCCGATTCCGCTGCCGGTGAAGACCGAGCGCTGGACGGTGCTGCGCAGCCCGCACGTGGACAAGAAGAGCCGTGAGCAGTTCGAGCTCCGCACCCACAAGCGGCTGCTCGACATCACCGACTCCCGCTCGCAGACCATGGACGCGCTGACCAAGCTCGACCTGCCGGCCGGCGTGGACGTCGAGATCAAGGTCCAGTAGCCATGACCAACGGACTCATCGGCCGCAAGCTCGGGATGACCCGGGTGTTCACGGAAGACGGCACCTCGGTGCCGGTCACCATCATCGAAGCGGGCCCCTGCCGGGTCATGCGGGCCACCGACGGCCGGGTGCAGCTCGGCTTCGGCGCCCGCCGGGCGCAGCGGACCAGCCGCGCTGCCATGGGTCACGCCAAGGCGTCGGGCCTGGACGCGGCGCCGGCGATCATTCGCGAGTTCCAGGTGGCGGGCGATGCCCCGGCCGCCGGCGCCGAAGTGAAGGCCGACATCTTCGCCGCCGGCGACATGGTGAAGATCACCGGCACCTCCAAGGGCCGCGGCTTCCAGGGTGTGGTGCACCGGCACGGCTTTGGCGGCGGCCCCGCCAGCCACGGCAACACCCGGCACCGGAAGCCCGGCTCCATCGGACCCGGCACCGATCCGTCGCGGGTCATCAAGGGCAAGAAGATGCCCGGACACCACGGCGCTCGCCGTCACACCGAACTGGGGCTCACCGTGGTGAAGGTCGACCCCGAGCGCAACCTGCTGTTCGTGCGCGGCGCCATTCCCGGCTCGCGGAACGGCATCGTGACGGTGGCAAAGCAGGGAGGCAAGAGCCGCCATGACTGACGCATTGCGATACTCGCCCGCCGGCGCCCAGCGGGACGGTGCGTTGACCCTGCCCGAGACGACGTTCGACGGCACGGTGAACGAGGCCGCCCTGTACCGCGCGGTGACGGCGTTCCGCAACAACCAGCGCCAGGGCACCCACAAGGTGAAGAGCCGGGCCGAGGTGTCGGGCGGCAACCAGAAGCCGTGGCGCCAGAAGGGCACCGGCCGGGCCCGCCAGGGCACCACCCGCGCGCCCCACTGGCGCGGCGGCGGCATCGTGTTCGGGCCGACGCCGCGGGACTACACCACGGCGATCCCGAAGAAGCTCAAGGCACTGGCCCGCAAGTCCGCGCTCAACGCCCGGGCCCGGGAGCAGAACCTGGTGGTGGTGGAGCAGCTCGCGTTCGACGCGCCGGCCACTGGCCGCCTGGTGGCCCTGCTGGAGAAGCTGGGCGCCGGCGACCAGAAGGTGCTGGTGCTGACCCACGGCCTCAACACCAACGTGTACCTGAGCGGCCGCAACCTGCCCCGGGTCGAGGTGATGCCGTACAGCGACGTGTCCGCCTACGACCTGCTTTGGTCGGACAAGGTGGTGGTGGAAGAAGCCGCGCTCACCGGGGTGGAGCCCGAGATCGCCGACGAGCCGGCCGAGGCCGCGCCCAGGGCCAAGAAGGTGACCCGGACCGCGAAGACCACGACCGCCGGCAAGGCCAAGGCGGCGAAGAGCGGCAAGGCGAAGGCGGCCAAGTCGGCCCGCACCGCGAAGGCCGCGGCCAAGGCGGCGGCCAAGCCGAAGAAGAAGGCGGCCAAGCGCGGTGCTGCCAAGGCAGCCAAGAAGGCGGCGAAGAAGCCGGCGGCGTCCAAGGCGAAGAAGCCGGCGCGCCGTGACACCAGGAAGGGTGGCAAGTGATGCCGGGGCTGCACGACGTGATCCTGCGCCCGGTGGTGACCGAGAAGAGCTCCGCCGCCTTCCAGGCGCGCAAGGAGTACGCGTTCGAGGTGCACCCCGAGGCGAACAAGTTCCAGATCCGCCAGGCGCTGGAGCAGCTGTTCGGTGTGACGGTTACCGCCGTCCGCACCATGCAGATGCGCCGCAATGCGGTGGTGCGCGGCAAGACCCGCGGCACCACGGCGCGCTGGAAGAAGGCGATCGTCACGCTGAAGGACGGCGACTCGATCGCCGTGTTCGAGGGCTGACATGGCAATTCGACAGTTCCGTCCCATGACGGCGGCCACCCGGTTCAAGTCGGTGTCGAGCTTCGAGGAGATCACCCGCTCGACGCCCGAGAAGAGCCTGCTGGAGCCGAAGCAGCGCAGCGGCGGCCGCAACAACAAGGGACACGTCACCATCCGCAACCGGGGTGGCGGCCACAAGCAGCAGTACCGCCGGATCGACTTCAAGCGCGACAAGTTCGGGATCCCGGCCCGCGTGGCCGAGATCGAGTACGATCCGAACCGCACCGCGCGCATCGCCCTGCTGGTGTATGCCGATGGCGAGAAGCGCTACATCCTGCATCCCAAGGGGCTGGCGCAGGGTGACACCGTGGTCTCGGGTCCCGGCTCCGATGTGCGGACCGGCAATGCGCTGCCGCTGAGCGAGATGCCGCTGGGTACCTCGGTGCACAACGTCGAGCTCAAGATCGGCAAGGGCGGGCAGATGATCCGCTCCGCCGGGTCCAGTGCGCAGGTGGTGGCCAAGGAAGGCGACTACGTGACGCTCCGGCTCCGCTCGACCGAGATGCGGCGGGTGCATGCCCGCTGCCTCGCGACCGTGGGCGAGGTGGGCAACTCCGAGCACGAGCTGCTCTCGCTGGGCAAGGCGGGCAAGAGCCGCTGGCTCGGCAAGCGGCCCAAGGTGCGCGGCGTGGCGAAGAACCCGGTGGACCACCCGCTGGGTGGTGGCGAGGGCAAGTCGTCGGGCGGCCGCCCGCCGGTGTCCCCCTGGGGCAAGCCGGAGGGCCGCAAGACCCGGCATCCCCGGAAGGCGTCGAACAAGCACCTGGTGCGCGGCCGCAAGCGCGGAAAGGCGACTCGATAAATGGCTCGGAGCGTGAAGAAGGGTCCCTTCGTGCAGGATGCCCTGCGCAAGAAGGTGGACCTCCTCAACAGCATGAACGACAAGAAGGTGGTGAAGACCTGGAGCCGGGCGAGCACGATTCTGCCCGAGTTCGTGGGTCACACCTTCGCGGTGCACAACGGCAACAAGTTCGTGCCGGTGTACGTCACCGAGAACATGGTGGGCCACAAGCTGGGCGAGTTCGCGCCGACGCGGCTGTTCCGCGGGCACAGCGGGCGCCTGGTGGCCGACAAGAAGGCGAAGCCGGCATGATGACCACGATGAACGGACACGCGATCCAGCGAGGCGTGCGCCAGAGCCCGCGCAAGATGCGGCTGGTGATCGATCTCATCCGCGGCAAGAACGTGAACGAGGCCTACGCCCTGCTCAAGTTCTCCAAGAAGCTGGCCGCGAAGCAGATCGAGAAGACGCTGCGCTCGGCGGTGGCCAATGCCGAGCAGAAGGCGCTGCGCGACAACGAGCCGTTCGACGTGGACACGCTGATCGTGACCCACGCGACGGTGGACATGGGGCAGCCGCTCAAGCGCTTCACCGCGGCGGCGCAGGGACGCGCCACCCCGATCCGGAAGCCCACGAGCCACGTGGAGATCCGCGTGGCCGGCAAGGAGAACAACTGATGGGCCAGAAGACGCATCCTATCGGCTTCCGGCTCGGCGTCGTCAAGCCGTGGCAGTCGCGCTGGTTCGCCACCAAGGAGATGCCGGCGCTGCTCAAGGAAGACGAGCTGATCCGGAAGTACCTGCTGGCCCGGCTGGGCCACGCGGCCATCGCGCAGGTGCATGTCGAGCGACGGCCGGGCAAGGTCACCGTCACGGTGCACACCGGGCGACCGGGCGTGGTCATCGGCAAGCGCGGCGCCGAGGTGGACAAGCTGCGGGACGAGCTGGCCCAGCTCACCGGCAAGGACGCCGCGATCAACGTCGAGGAGATCAAGCGGCCCGAGATCTCGGCCCAGCTGGTCGCCGACAACATCGCCCGCCAGATCGAGCAGCGGATCTCCTTCCGCCGCGCCATGAAGCGGGCGGTGCAGAGCGCGATGCGGATGGGCGCCCAGGGCATCAAGGTGCGCACGTCGGGCCGCCTCGGTGGCGCCGAAATCGCGCGGACCGAGGGGTATCGCGAGGGCCGGGTGCCGCTGCACACGCTGCGGGCGGACATCGACTACGCCACCACGACCGCGCGGACTACCTACGGCAGCATCGGCATCAAGGTGTGGATCTTCAAGGGTGAGGTCGTCGAGGATGTCTCCGGCCGCACCTACAGCACGGGGGCCTGAGGCAGATGCTGGCACCAAAGCGGATCAAGTTCCGCAAGACCTTCAAGGGCAAGACCCGCGGACTGGCGCACCGGGGCAACACGGTGGCGTTCGGCGAGTTCGGGCTGATGACGCTGGAGCCGGGCTGGATCAGCAACCGGCAGATCGAGGCCAGCCGGGTCGCGATGACCCGCGAGATGAAGCGGGGCGGCAAGGTGTGGATCCGGATCTTCCCGGACAAGCCGATCACCAAGAAGCCGGCCGAGACCCGCATGGGCAAGGGCAAGGGCAACCCCGAGGGCTGGGTGGCCGTGGTCAAGCCGGGCCGGATGCTCTTCGAGATCGAGGGCGTGACCGAGGAACTGGCTCGCAAGGCGATGGCCCTGGCGGCGGCCAAGCTGCCGGTGCGGACCCGGTTCGTGCACCGCGAGGAGGTCTGACGCCATGACTGCAACCGAGATCCGGGAGCTGTCCGACGACGAGCTCCGGGCGAAGCTGGTGGAACTGCGGGCCGAGCGCTTCAACCTGCGCTTCCGCTCCGCCACCGAGGCGATCGAGAACCCGATGCGGTTTCGGGCGATCCGGCGCGACATCGCCCGGCTCGAAACCGTGCTGCGGCAGCGTGCCGCCGAGGCGAGGTAACGAATGAGCGACACGACGCAGGAGGGCGCGAGCCGCGCCCGGCGCAAGACCCGGACGGGTGTGGTGACCAGCGACAAGATGGCGAAGACGGTGACCGTCGACATCGTGCGCCGGCTGGCCCACCCGATCTACGGCAAGCAGGTCACGCGCACCACGCGAACCAAGGCGCGCAATGAGCTGGGCGCGCGGGCCGGGGACACGGTGCGCATCATGGAGACCCGGCCGATCGCGCGGACGGTGTGCTGGCGGGTGGTGGAGATCGTCGAGCGGGCGAAATAGGGAGCCGAGGAACCCATGATTCAGCAGGAGACGATCCTCCGGATCGCTGACAACTCGGGCGCGCGCAAGGCGCTGGTCATCCGTGTGCTGGGTGGCAGCAGGCGCCGGTATGCCGGGCTCGGGGACAAGGTGGTGGTCGCGATCAAGGACGCGATTCCCACCGGCCAGGTCAAGAAGGGCGACGTCGCCAAGGCGGTGATCGTCCGGACGGCCAAGGAGACTCGCCGCAAGGACGGGTCGTACATCCGGTTCGATGAGAACGCGGCCGTGCTCATCGACGACAAGGGCGAACCGCGGGCGACCCGCATCTTCGGTCCGGTGGCGCGCGAGCTGCGCGACAAGCGATACATGAAGATCGTGTCGCTCGCGCCGGAGGTGATCTGACATGAAGCCGCTGGTATTTCGCAAGGCGAAGCGGGTGCGCCACAAGCCGGTGATCCGGCAGGTGCTGCGCATCACCAAGGGTGACACGGTCCAGGTCATCCGGGGCGACGACAAGGGCAAGCGCGGGAAGGTGCTGCAGGTCTATCCCAAGACCGGCCGCGTCACCGTGGAGGGCGTGAACATCATCACCCGCCACACCCGGGCGACCCAGAACCAGGAGGGTGGGCTGGTGCGGCGTGAGGCCCCCATCCACGCCTCGAAGACGATGCTGCTCGACCCCAAGAGCGACCAGCCGACGCGGGTGCGCCGGGTGAAGGACGCTGACGGGACGGTCGAGCGGATCAGCGTGAAGTCGGGCGCATCGATGCCCAGGAGCCGGTAAGCATGGCGAAGACAACCGAGAAGGCGAAGGCACCCAAGGCCGGCGGCAAGTCGGCTGGCGGCACCCCCGCGGCAGGCGGCAAGGACAAGGGCGGCAAGGCGACGTACGCCACCGACCCGGCCCCCAAGGCGGGCGCGGGCATGCCCCGGCTGCGGAACTACTATGAAACCAGGGTGCGCGCCCGGCTGCAGCAGGAGTTCGGGCTGGGCAACCCGCACCAGGTGCCGACCGTCGAGAAGGTGGTGCTCAACATAGGCATGGGCGACGCCAGCAAGAACCCGAAGTCGCTCGAGGCGGCCGCCGAGGAACTGGCGCTGGTGACCGGGCAGCGCGCGGTGATCACCCGCGCCAAGAAGGCGATCGCCAACTTCGGCCTCCGGGCCGGCATGCCGGTGGGCTGCACGGTGACCCTGCGGGGGCCCCGGATGTGGGAATTCCTCGACCGGTTCATCAACGTGACCGTGCCGCGCATCCGCGACTTCCGCGGGCTGCCCAACCGGAGCTTCGATGGCCGGGGCAACTACACGTTCGGCATCAAGGAGCAGATGATCTTCCCCGAGATCGACTTCGACAAGGTCGAGAAGATCCACGGGATGGACATCACGATCGTCACCAGCGCCGACCGGGATGACCTGGGCATGGCGCTGCTCCGCGAGCTTGGCTGGCCGTTCCGGGGCGAGCAGCCGAAGCAGTTGGCGTAACAGGGGCGTCGCCCCAACAGGAGACCCATGGCAAAGACGTGTTGGATCGAGCGGGCAAAGCGCACGCCGAAGTTCAAGTCCCGCGTGGTGCGGCGCTGCCAGCGGTGCGGCCGCTCGCGCGCGGTGCTGCGCAAGTTCGGCCTCTGCCGTATCTGCTTCCGTGAACTGGCGCTGTCGGGGATGATCCCCGGCGTGCGCAAGGCCAGCTGGTAGGAGAAGGATTCGATGAGTCTGACCGATCCCGTCGCGGACATGCTGACGCGCATTCGGAATGCCTGCGCCGCCGGCCACCGGCGCGTGGACATGCCGGTGAGCAAGCTGAAGACCGAGCTCGCGCGACTGCTCAAGGAGAATCACTTCATCGCGGACTTCAAGCTCCTCGATGACGACGCCCACGGCGTGCTCCGGCTCTACCTCAAGTACCACAATGAGGCGCCGGTCATCCGCGAGCTCAGGCGTGTATCCACCCCTGGCCTCCGGCGCTACGTCAAGAGCCGCGAGATCCCGCGGGTCAAGAACGGCCTCGGCATGGCCATCGTCAGCACGTCGCGCGGCCTGATGAGCGACCGCGACGCGCGCACCCAGAACCTGGGCGGCGAGTTGCTCGCCGTCGTCTGGTAGGAGGCGCCATGAGCCGCATTGGCAAGATGCCGGTGACCGTGCCCCAGGGTGTCACCGCCACGGTGAACGGGTCGACAGTCAGCGTGAAGGGCCCCAAGGGCGAGCTGAGCCGCACCCTGCCCGCCGACATCACGATCGCACTGGAGGACGGTGTGCTCCACGTCCGGCGGCCGACCGACGAGCCGCGCCACAAGGCGCTGCACGGGCTGTCGCGGGCGCTGGTGGCCAACATGGTCGAGGGCGTCAGCAAGGGATTCCAGCGGACGCTGGAGCTGCAGGGCGTCGGCTACAAGGCCGAAGCCAAGCCCTATGGCGTCAACCTGATCGTCGGGTACTCCCACCAGGTCAAGTTCGAGGCGCCGCAGGGCGTGAAGATCTCGGTGGAGAACAACACGGTGGTCAAGATCGAAGGCGCGGACAAGGAGAAGGTCGGCCAGGTCGCCGCCGAGATCCGGCTGGTGAAGCCGCCCGAGCCCTACAAGGGCAAGGGCATCCGCTATCAGGGTGAGCAGGTCCGCCGCAAGGCCGGCAAGACAGGAGCGAAGTAAGCGATGCGTGCGATTCATGCCCCCAAGTCGCGGGAGACCCGGCGCCTGCGCCGGCACCTGCGGGTGCGGCGCAAGGTGTCGGGCTCGGCCGCGCGGCCACGGCTGGTCATCTTCCGCTCGCTCAAGCACATCTACGCCCAGCTGGTGGATGACGATCGCGGCGTGACCCTGCTCGGCGTCAGCGACGCGAGCGAGGGCGCTACCGCGGAGGGCCCCGGCAAGGTTGGCCGCGGCAAGGCCGCGGGCAAGCTGCTGGCCGAGAAGGCGAAGGCTGCAGGCGTCACCAGCGTGGTCTTCGACCGCGCCGGGTACCGTTACCATGGTCGCGTGAAGGCCGTCGCCGATGGCGCGCGCGAAGGCGGATTGGAGTTCTGATGACGGACCAGGAACAGAAGGAGCCCCAGCAGGACGCCGGCGCGACGACTCCGGATTCCGGGACCAGCGCTCCTGCCGAAGCGCCGGCCGAGCGGGTCGCGACCGAGCGCGTCGCGGGCGCGCGCGGTGTGGCCGGCGATCGTCCGGCCGGCGGCGGCGATCGCCAGGGTGGCGGTCGGGGCGGCCGCCGAGGTGGTCCCGGTGGCGGCCGGGGCGGCCAGGGCAGGGGTGGCCGGCGGGGCGACCGCGAGCGGGAGAATGCCAGCGAGTTCATCGAGAACGTGATCTCGATCAACCGCGTGGCCAAGGTGGTCAAGGGTGGCCGCCGGTTCTCGTTCAATGCGCTGGTGGCGGTGGGTGACGGCCGCGGCAAGGTCGGCATCGCCACGGGCAAGGCCAATGAAGTCTCCGAAGCGGTGCGCAAGGCGGTCGAGGCCGCCAAGCGTGGCATGCTGGAGCTCCCCCGCACCGGCACCACCATTCCGCACGAAGTCATCGGCGTGCACGGCGCCGGCAAGGTGCTGATGAAGCCGGCGGCCACCGGTACCGGCGTCATCGCCGGCGGCCCGGTGCGCGCGGTGCTCGAGTGCGCCGGGGTCACCGACATCCTCACCAAGAGCCTGGGCTCGACCAATCCGCACAACATGGTGCGGGCCACGGTCGAGGGACTGTCCCGGCTGGTGAGCCATCGCCAGATTGCGCGCGAACGGGGCGTCGAAGTCGAGATGATCGGCTACCGCCCGCGGCAGGAGGTCTGAGTGGGACGGAATCCGGTCGTCGGCAGGCAGGGCCCCAGGGCCCACGCCGCCCAGTTGCCCGACGGAGTCCAGCAGGAAGGACTCCGCGTCAAGCAGATCCGGTCCACGTCCGGCCACGCCGAGACGATGCGGCGGACCCTGCGCGCGCTGGGCCTGCGTCGCAATCAGCAGACCGTGGTCGTCAAGGATGACCCGGGTGTCCGGGGCATGATCTACAAGGTGCGCCACCTGGTCGAGGTTGCGCCGGCGGGAGAGAAATAGCATGGCGGACAAGGTCGAGAAGCTGACGCTGTCCAACCTCCGGGCCCCCAAGGGTGCGACCACCGCGCGCAAGCGCGTGGGCCGCGGCATTGGCTCGGGACTGGGCAAGACGTCGGGCAAGGGCCACAAGGGGCACAAGGCCCGCTCCGGTGGCAGCACCAATCCCGGGTTCGAGGGCGGCCAGATTCCGCTCTACCGGCGGCTGCCCAAGCGCGGGTTCACCAACCCGTTCCGGGTCGAGGCGCAGGTGGTCAACGTCGGCACGCTGGCACAGCTCGAGGGCACCGAAGTGACCCCCGAGTCGCTGGCCGCGGCCGGGCTGGTGGCGCGGACCGCGGAAGTGGTGAAGTTGCTGGGGACCGGCGACGTCGACCGCGCCTATACGGTGCGGGGCATGGCGATCAGCGCGTCGGCCCGCGGCAAGATCGAAGCGGCAGGCGGCAAGGTCGAAGAGCAGTGACCGCTCCGCGCGTCGCGTCGTTCGGCATGGACGAGGAACTGAAGCGCAAGCTCTGGTTCACGTTCATCGCCCTGCTGCTCTACCGGGTCGGCGCCCACATCGCCGCGCCGGGCGTCAACGTCCAGGCGCTGGTCGACTACATCCAGAACTCCGCGGCCGCGGGGTTCTTCTCGCTGTACGACACACTGGGCGGCGGCCTCTCCCGGGCCACGGTATTCGCGCTCGGCATCATGCCGTACATCTCGGCGTCCATCATCTTCCAGCTGGCCGGCGGCGTGGTGCCGACCGTCAGCAAGATGCAGAAGGACGAAGAGGGCCGGAAGAAGATCACCCAGTGGACCCGCTATACCACGGTGGGTCTGGCGCTGGCCCAGGCGTACACCTACGCCCTCTTCACCGAGCAGATTCCCGGCGCCCTGAGCAACCCTGGGCCAATGTCCCGGCTGATCATCGTGCTGACGCTGACGGTCGGCGCGATTTTCGTGATGTGGCTGGGCGAGCAGATCACCGAGCGGGGCATCGGCAACGGCATGAGCCTGCTGATCACCTTCTCGATCCTCGAGCGGCTCTGGCCCTCCACGCTGCAGCTGTTCCAGTTCGTCCAGAGCGGCGTCACGTCGCTGCTCGGCGTGGTGGTGTTCGTCGCGGCGATCGTGTTCGTGATCGCGGCGACCGTGGCCATGACGCTCGCGGCGCGACGCATTCCCATCCAGATCCCGCGCAAGGTCATGGGGCGGGGACGGGTGCGTGAAGGCCAGAAGACCTTCATCCCGATCCGGGTCATCACCGCCGGCGTGATGCCGATCATCTTTGCCCAGACGATCATCGTCGTCCCGGCGACGGTGGCCAGCTTCACCAGCAGCCCCTGGCTGCAGGACCTCGCCGCCTTCTTCAACCCCACCACCGGTGGCTGGGGTTACGCCATCATCTTCACCATCATGGTGGTGGTATTCAGCTACTTCTACACGTCCATCATCTTCAACTCGGTGGACCTGGCGGAGAACCTGAAGAAGCAGGGCGGGTTCATTCCCGGCGTGAAGCCCGGCGCGAGCACCGCCAACTACATCGACGGCGTGCTGTCACGGGTCACCCTCCCGGGCTCGCTCTTCCTGGCCGCGGTGTCGCTCATCCCGCTGCTGATCTCCAACTGGACCGGCATCCAGGCCCAGTTCGGCGGTACCTCGGTCCTGATTGTGGTAGGCGTGCTGCTCGACACCATCGCCCAGATCGAGCAGCACCGGCAGCTCCGGCACTACGACAGCTTCATGAAGACCGGCCGGGTGAAGTTCCGCGGCCGCCAGCAGCGGTACATGTAGGGGTCAGGGGTCAGGGGTCAGGGTTCAGGGGCGGGAGCGGCATCGTCGCCCCGCCCCTGCAACTTCCCATCCTGACCCACAATCCCTGATCCCTGATCCCTGATCCCTGATCCCTGTCCATGGATATCCTCCTCCTCGGCCCTCCCGGCGCTGGCAAGGGCACCCAGGGCGCCCTCCTCGCCGAGCACATGGGCCTGCCGAGGTTCGCCACCGGCGACCTCCTGCGCGATGCCGTGAAGAACGGCACCCCGCTCGGCCTGAAGGCCCGCGCGGTCATGGAGGCCGGCCAGCTGGTGAGCGACGAGATCATTCTCGGGGTGGTGCGCGACGAGCTGGCCAAGCCGGCGGCCGCGCGCGGCGTGATCTTCGACGGCGTCGTGCGCACCATCCCGCAGGCGGAGGGTGTCGAGGCGCTCCTGGCCGAGCTGGGCCGCCGGATGGATCGCGTGCTCTTCTTTGA
>DASTUF010000099.1:0-6936 GCA_035759745.1 Gemmatimonadales bacterium | reverse complement strand
CACACACGATCCAGGATGATCGCCTGGGGAATCTCGTCCACCGTCGTGGCGGCACCATGGTACAGCTGCACCAGCGAGTACGTCATCGTGGCCGACGAGGCGATCTCGAGGCCCATGAGGCGATAATAGCTGGCGTTCCCTGACTCCGCCGTTCGGAATGCCGGCATCGAATTGTTCGTCTGGACCCTGGCGAAGTTGGCCGCCGTTGCCGGGCTGACCCGCGTGCCTTCGGGTGGGAGACCCGTTGCCGTGCGGACTGTCACCCAGCCGGTGCCGTTCTTGGCGGGCAGCACGAAATTGCCGGTGTAGGTGGCGCCTGCGGCGAGCTCGACCACATCGCCCCGGGCAGCTGCATTCAGCGCGGCCTGGAGGTCGCCGCCTGCCGGCACCACGATGGTCCGGCCGATTGGAGCCACGAAGCGGGTATCGAGGTACACGCGGGGCAGCTCAGCCACCGAGCTCGACGGAGACGGCTGGTATGGCGCCGGATCAGTCGGTACCGGATTGCTGATCGGATCGGTTGGTGCCGGCTCGTCGGTGGTCGGCGCGGAGGCCGGCGGCGTGTCCGCTGATTGGATCGACACCAGCGCGGTATCGGTCTCGGGGCCACCGTGGCGGGTGGCGATGAGCTGATACGAGCCCGGAGTGCTCCCGGCGGTGTAATGGAGGCCGCTGGCAACACCGCCCTCGGCGGTACTGAGCGAGGCCACCAGCGGCACACTGTCGCCCGCCGTCGTGGTTCCGTAGACAAAGAACTGCTGTCCCTGGCCCGCCACCAGCGACACCACCGCGGGCACCAGGTACATCTTGGCAATGCTCACGCTATTCCCCATCGGCACCGTGACCCGGGTCGTGTCCCGAAACTTCTTGCCCCGGTCGTAGCTCACCAGCCGGTAGTCTCCCGGTTCCTTGGCCCTGAAGTTGGTGAAGGTCTTGCCGTCCACCACCGTGTCCCGAAGCTCGCCGCCGTCGATCGCTTCCCATTCGGCCTCGACCGGCTGGCGAAGTCCGTCCGCCCGAATCGCCACCACCCGCAGCCGGGTGGGCTGCTCCGGCTCGATGGTGGGATTGTCGGAAGTTGCCAGCATGCCGACGATCTGGGAAGGATTGGCCGGAGAGTCGGTGCCGGCGGAAGGGCCGAATTCATTGCCAAGCGGGCTGCCGTCGGTGCAGGCTGAGACACTGGCGACGGCCACCACCAGCATGGCATCGCGGAGCAGGGACAGGCGGCGGGACAGCTTGTGCGTGAACGGCATCGCGGACGCTCCTGGAGATCCATGAATGCGAAACGGGCCGCCGACGGCGCTCCCGGTTCGCAGGGGGCGTATCCGCTGGCGGCCCGGCTGGCATGGCGCATGTGCGCCGAAGCTCCGTGGCTCTGCGTCCCGGCGTTTCCACCGGTTTGCTCTGGGCAGCGAGAAACTCTGTTGCAGCCCGGGCGCGTGGCTCGGGTCGGTCCCCGCTGAAGCAAGCTACTTGCCATCTGCCACACTGTCGCCAAGCTGTTGCCGGACAATATGCTGCCGTGCCACTGCAAGCTCGTGCACGGTCAGTTTCTCTCGAAATGCCCGAGCGTTCCGCAGTTTTATCTCGGCCGACCCTGGGTAGGAATGAGCACCATGCGCCGGACCTCCGCCGCTTCCCGTTCACACGCCGCGGCCAGCGCCCAGATCAGCGCCAGATGCACATACAGGAAAGTGAGCTTGCTATATGAGCCCCAGATTCCGGCCACCAGGAAGCAGATCAGTCCCAACTCGAGGAAGCGCAGCTGCATGGCACCGTCTGGCGTCACAGCCCGAACCCGCCGCCGCACCGAGTGCGCCTGCCAGATCGTGGCCCCGACCAGCACCAGGAAGAGCAGCAGCCCCGGGATGCCATTCTCCGCAGCTAGCGTGATGTAGGTGCTGTGGGCATCGCGGTCGCCCAGAGCGGCTGACACCGAGCCGTTGGCGTACCTGTAGGTGTCCAGCCCGGTGCCGGAAATCGGGTTCGCCTTGATAACCCGGAACCCGGCCTGCCAGATGGCCCAGCGCTGGGTGGCCGAACCTTCTTCATCTACCGAGCCCAGCGTCTCGGTGCTGGTGGCGTAGCGCAACCCCTTCAGGCGCTCCCAGACTCCTTCCGGCGAGATAGCCACCAGCAGGACGCCGATGACGGCGATGGCTCCGAATATCCGCGCCCGGCGGGGGTGGGTCCACAGTGCGGCGACCACGAACAGGCCCAGTGCCACCAGCACCGCCCGGGACTGGGTCACCAGGATGGTGAAAGGCATCACCACGATGGCGAACAGCGCGCCCAGTTTGACGATGCCTTTGCGCTCGGTCATCAACAGCGCCGCCGCCATCGAGAGCTGCAGCAGGGTGAGCGCCGCCATGTCGTTGGCGTTGCCGAAGATGCCCTGGTACCATGCGGCCCGGCCGAAGTAGGTGTTGCCGGTCAGGTAGTTGATGATGGTGCCGCGCACTGGATGACTGCCGAAGAGCGCCAGGAAGACAACCATGAAGAACCAGATCTGGGCCCGCGACCGCAGCGCGTTGACCATGACCAGGTAAATCAGGAACACCTTGCCGAGCTCGAGCCAGGCCTCGAAGACCACCCCTCGCCAGGGCGAGAATACCGCGCCTGCCGCGGCCCAGACCAGGAACGCCGAGAAGATTCCCGCACTGGTGGTAAACCGGAACCCGCCCGGAAGCAGGAACAGGCCGATGATGCCCACGATCATCGACGCGCTGCCGATCGGCAAGCGGTAGGTGGTAGTGGCAAAGATGAACCCCAGCACCCCGATGAACGAGAGACTCCATTCGACCGCAGTGAGCCTTGAGCGCACCGCCACGAGGTAGCGCCAGACAGCGGACGCCCTGGCCCGGGCTGTCCCCGCGCTCTCCGGCGCGGGAGCTTCTGCGGGCGGCGGCGCGGCCTTGAATGGTGGTGCGGGCTCGTACGCCGGCACCGGCACGCCCACCGGGCGGTTGCTGCGCCAGCCCTCCTGCCGCCTCATCGCTTCAGCTCCTCATACAGCGCCATCAATCGGGACAGCACCACGTCCTCGGCAAATCGTGTGGACGCCACCTCGCGGGCCCGAAGCCCCATGCGCGCGGTTCCCGCGGCATCAGCGAGGCGTGCCGCCAGAGCCTCGGCGAGCGCCGTGTCGTCCGCTGCGGCGACCAGCACACCGGTTTCGCCGTCCAGCACGACATCGCTCACACCACCAACAGCGGTGGCCACCACCGAGCGACCGGCAGCCATCGCCTCGGCGATGGTGTTGGGGAAGCCCTCACTGACCGACGACAGCACTACCAGGTCGAGGTAGTGGTTCACGTTGGGACGATGTGGCACCATGCCCAGGAAGTGGATGCGGTCGTCGAGGCCGAGGTCGCGGGCCATCGCTTCCAGACCGGAACGAAGAGGGCCGTCGCCGATCACCGCGAGGTGCAGCGAGGGAAAGCGGGGCGCGATGCTGGCGAGTGCGCGGAACAGGCTTGGGTGGTTCTTGACCGGCGCCAGCCGGGCAACAATCCCGAGCAGCGCGGCGCCCTCGGGAATCCCCCTGGCCGAGCGCCATGCCGCCACTTCCGATGCGGGCGGCGGGACGAATGCGTCGGCTTCGAGGAAGTTGGGGATGACCGCGACACGTTGCGGCTGGACGCCGTCGTCCCGAACCATCGCCGCCACCTCGTTGCTGTTGGCGAGCACCCTCGAGGATCGGCGCTGCGCCAGCCGGTTGATCTGGTCCAGGCGGCCCTGGGTGGAGTCGAGGCCCCATCGCCGACTCGCTATCACCGCGGACGCGCCTCCCCGACGGGCCCAGAATCCTGCGAAGATGTTGGTGTAGATGTCGTGACAGTGGATCACGTCGAACTCGCCCTTTCGCACCAGCACCGCCAACCGGATTCCCTGACGCAGCGCGCCCGGGCCGTAGAGGTTGGCCAGCGGGAAGCTGTGGACCGGGATGCCCGCTGCATCGTAGCGCGCCCGCAAGGGCCCATCGGCCTGCAGGCCCGCAACCTCGAGCTCGACGCCCCGGCGCACCAGCGCCTCGGCGGTCCGCACCGCGTTCAGCTCGGTGCCACCGATGCCGAAGTTGTCGGTGCAGAACAGCACCCGCAGCGGGCGGACCGCCGCGGTGGCTTCACCGGCGGAAACGGGCTGGGGCAGGACGGCGGAGTGCAGCGGGTCATCTCTCCGGCAAGCGGTTGGCGCCAGCGCGAGCAATCGGCATGCCTCCGGATCTGGCGAAATCGTGACAGGAGCGTAAGATAAACCACGCGCCGGTGTCACAGCCGTGACGAATGTTGTGGGACGATCGCAGCACTCGGCGGGGGAGCTACGGATCTGCTCCCGCACGAAGCCCCGGGCGCGCACCGTAAGTTGTTCAATGTAAGTGATTTACCACCAGTAGTTCGGCGCCGCTGACCGAGTACGGAAGTTGCGTTACAGGCGCCTGCCTTCAACCGGAGAACAACATCAACCCGTCCACTGGTGAGGCTCGTTTCCTGGCGCTGGCTGGGTATCCGATCGGGCTCTTGCTGATCGCGATGCCGTTGCTGGACGTCCTTCCCAAGGTCAATCCTGCCAACTTCGGCAGCGCTGACTGGCGCTACGGAGCGGTGGGACTCCTGGTAGGCAGCGTGGTGACCCCGATCATCGGACTCACCTTTGCTGGCTGTTCCGCGCTCATCGCGCGGCACCGCGGCGTTCTCCTGACAGTGTCGGTGGCCTCGCTGGTACTCGGGTTGTTGCTGATCATCGGTGGCGTGACCTTCCTCAGCGATTTCGGCGCGGTTGCGCCGGACCTGAGCGAGCGCGTTGCGCCGGCGTTCCGAGCGGCCACCACAAAGACCGTGGTGGTTGCCCTGCTGGCTGCTGGAGCCGCGGTCTGGCTCGGCCTCGGTGGCTTGCAGGCGTTGCGCGCCGGTCGTACGTCCGGACCGGAAGACAGGTCACGTGGTCTGGTGGTCGGTCATTAAACTCATTCAAGGAGTCTGCACCATGAAGCTTGGCAAACTGATCAGCCGGAGCGCCCTGGTCGCTGCCTCGCTCGCGATGTTCGCGGGCACGGCGAGCGCACAGGGAGTTCTGGGTCTGCCGTTGATGAAAACGGGAGACATCTCAGTTGCGTTCGTCGGCAGTGATGCCGATTTCCGCGACGATCTGTGGTACTTCTCGGCCCTCGGCGACTTCAACTCGCCGTCGGTTTTCCTGTTCAACAACCACACCACCGCTCCCGGCACGATCAACGATTTTGACGACAGCGGCCTGTCTCTTGGCGCTGAAGCCATCTTCGGGATCTGCACCAAGGAAGACGCCGGCGATCCGGGCGCGTCCTGCGAGAACGCCGACAACGTGTTCTACAGCGGCGACGCCACCCGCAACACCGATGGCGAGCCCCACATGATCGCCTGGACTCGCGCCGAGTACGAGGCGATGACGGGCGCCGATCTGTTGGTCGATCTGGGCATCCCGGCCGAGTATGACTGGGTCATCGGGTTCGAGGATATCCTCGGTGGCGGTGACGAGGACTACAACGACGCGATCTTCGCGGTCCGTGGCATCACCGCGGTTCCGGAGCCCGTGACCATGACGCTGCTCGCCACCGGCCTTGCCGGCATGGGCGGCGCTGGCGCGTTCCGTCGTCGGAAGAACAAGCAGTAAGCGCAGTACAGACCGATCTGCCAGACATGGGGCGCCCTCGTGGCGCCTCATTCATTTGTAGGGCATAGGGCGCAGGGCGTAGGGCATGACTTGTGCAATTCCCGCGCGGCGGTGAGCTTCCTTTGAATCCAGTCAACGGGTGACCGGTGAATTCACGACCCTGGGTGTACAGCCTCTACGCGGTTGCGCTGCTGCTGATCATTCAGCCGGTGGCGGAAGCGCTCGCCTTTTCCTGGCCGGTTCGCTTCGGCGAGGTCGGCTGGCGCTTCGGCATGGTCGGCAGCTTTTTCACCCTGCTGGGCACGTTCATAGTGGGGGTCGCGCTGGTGCTGCTGACGGGCTACCTCCTGGGGCACCGAAGAGTGGTGCGGGTCGGCGGGATTCTCGCCATCGTCCTGGGGGCGGTGCTCACTGTTGCGTCAGCCAGCTTCGCCCTCGACTGGGTCCAGTTGCGCATGATTATCCGCACTGACCTCAAGGGCGGTTTCGACATCACGGCCGCCAAGGCGGTCATCGGCGGCGTGCTGGGCACCACGGCCTTCGTGCTGCTGGGCTACGCCGCGATCCGGGCCAGCCGGCGAGCGGGATCGGTCCAGAGTACCCGCAAGGCCGGCCGCGGTGAAGGCCTGGTGGTGGGGCAGGGTTGAGAGCAGGAGTGCCGCTCGACGGCACGCTATAAGACATGGACAACGTTTCTCGGGGTTGAGATGACTGCTGGCACGACGCTGGTCGAGGATGCTGTGCTGGAACGGGAGTACGGGGAAGGGTGGGAGTTTCATCGTGACCACATGGATCCAGACGGGGAGATGGGACGACTGCTGCGTGCGCAGTTGTTTGCGTATTGCACTCCCTCGGATTTTGTTGGGCACCGCGTGCTGGATTTCGGATCGGGTGAAGGAGGTTCGGCCTTCATCATGTCGTCCCTGCTTCCAGAGTCCGGCATAGTTGGAGTTGAATTGAATGCGACCCAGGTTGAACGCGCTACCCGGCTTGCTCGGAGCGCCGGGCGAGCAGTGACGTTTCGTTGTTCGCCGCGTGGGACAGAACTGCCTCCGGATCTCGGAACGTTTCAGTTCATCATGTTGAGCGCAGTATATGAGCATCTGCTGCCCGAGGAGCGTCGCGAAGTCCTGCCTAGACTGTGGGCACACTTGAACGTTGGTGGCATTCTGTTTGTCAATCAGACACCTCATCGGTGGTTTCCCTATGAGCATCATTCCACAGGGCTATGGGGTATCAACTACTTGCCCAACGGGCTGGCCATGCGGGCTACTCGTTTTGCTC
>DASTUF010000098.1:0-32304 GCA_035759745.1 Gemmatimonadales bacterium | reverse complement strand
CTACTCCTCCCTGATAAACACCTGCGTCCTGCGGGTCTGGCTGCTGCCATCGGCAGCCCGGACCGTTACCAACAGGGTGTAGCGACCCTCGTCCAGGCGGCGGGTGTCGAGTTCGCGGCGGAAGCGCTGGACTGCACCGGTGGCCTGCTCGGTGAAGTTGATGGTGGTTGCTTCGCCATCATCGTCGTCGAGGGCGAACGCAATGTCGGTCGTCAGCTCACTCCCCCCGACTACGCCGGCCACCTCGTAGTACACCGGCAGGGGCTCACCTTGGGCATACGAACCGGTGGCGCTCAAGGGGAACGGCCCGTCGGGTGCGTCCCATGCGCGCCCGCCGACCGCGGTACCCAGCACGATGTCGCTGAGTGCCAGCGCGCCACCGGCAGCCGGCACGGCAACGTCCTGGTCGCGCCCAAACTGTCCCGACGAGTCCGCCGGCTGGCGCACCACCACGCCCACCCACCAGTCACCAGTGGCAACAGGCACCTCGGTGGTGAACGTCAGCATCTGTCCCGGCTGGGGCGTTTCGCGCACCGCCAGGCGCCGAACGGTGTCGATCTCGATGGCCTGCGGACCCGAGCGCGCCACCAGTCGCATCCGGAACCCGTAGCCCAGTGGTTGCTGCGAGATCGGCACCAGGTCTTCTGCGGCGACCGAGGAGAGCACCAGGATCCTGCCGCGGCCCGGTGCGTCGCCCAGCAGGCCGTACGCGCGCCACGCGACGCCCAGCACTTCGCCGAAATGCAGCTGGTCCGAATCAGTGGTGGTGCCGACCTCGCGGCTTCGGGTGGTGAAGTCCAGCTCCCGTTGCCAGTTGCGGTAGGTGTTGGACACCGCGAGCCTGCCGTACATCGGATCCAGCTCGGCCCGGGACTCCGCCAGTCCGTCGATCGGGGCGCAACTCTTCGCCGGCCCCGCCTGGGTTACCCGGGTAGAGGCTCCGCGATCGCCCCCGGCGTTGGCGAGGGTCTCGACCAGCCGCCAGTCGTCGGGGTTCTCGCGCGCCACGAAGTGAAAAATCAGGTTCCCGTCCGCCCGCCGATACAGCCACGAGACATTGGGACAGGCTCCCGCCCGCAGTGCCGCCGCGGTGTCGTCCGGCATTCCGTGCCGGATGTACATCAGGCCCCGGTCATCGTACTCGGCGTCGGGATTCTGCCACAGCTCGTTCAGTTCATAGCGGCGAGGATAGGTCAGCAGCCGATAATTCTGTCTGGCATATCCGATCCGTTCATAGTGATCGGCCAGCCGGGTGCCGCGGGTCTGCAATGCTTCCAGGTCGCGGTCTTCCCAGAATGACCTCAGCCACCCGGCGCGTTCCGCGGGTGGAAGCAGGGCAAAACTGTCGAGCTCTGCCGAGTCGGCAACGAACGCCAGGTCGTGGCTCAGAGCTTCGACGATCGCCGGGTCGGGCCGCACTGCGGCGGCGTAATACCCCTGCTCGGCTCCCTCGACCCCCAGCGCCAGCTGAATCCGCGCGATCTCGAAGTTGCCCCGGACAGGGTCGCCTCCAGCCGCGATATAGGCACGGAAGGCCGAGTCGGCGACCGCCGGCTCCCACAACCAGGCGGCCAGATGCCCGCGCTGGAAGTGCCGGACGGTGTCTGCTACGCTGGAGGGATTCGCCAGCGAGCGTAGCAGATCAGGCCCCACCAACCGCACCATCCACGGCAGTGTCGGCTGCCTTGGCAGCAGGAGCTGGCTGGCCACGACCCCCAGTGTCCCGGCGTGGCGATCTCCCTTGCCGGACCCGAGCACCAGGTCATAGATGGCGTCCTCGTTCCAGCGAAGCCCTGTCCGCTGGCCAGGCGCGTCCTTCGGCACATAGTTCGTGGCCATCAACCGCCACTTGAGCAATGCGCGAACGCCGTAGGCCGCGGCACACTGGGGTGAGCCCAGCGCAAGGTTCGTCAGCTCCCGAAGGGCCTCGTCAGCCTGGCTGCGAGAGCCGAAGTGAAAGACCGGGCTGTCGATCGCGCGGCCGGCGGCCTGGTCGTCGATGACCTGCGCGGCGTCGGCGCAGCTGATGCGGGCAGCGAACTGGACTGGGGTGGATGCGGCTGTGGATTCAGCGGAGGCGGCATCACCGGTCGCACGCTGGGCCACGAGCGCGCGCGGGATGGCAAGAGAGACGATCAGCGCGAGCGACAGGCTCAGCAGGAAGCAGCGAGGCATCTGGGCATCCCCGGCAGGAGGGAAGAGGGGCTGACCCCTCCAATCCAAGGGTGACGCCCCAGGTTCAGCCGCCTGCACGCCCCGGAAGGGCGAGCCTCAGACGTTGAAGCGGAACAGCATCACGTCCCCGTCCTGTACAACGTACTCCCGGCCTTCGGCACGGGCGATACCCTGCTCCCGGGCGCCCTTCCATCCCGACGCCCGGACGAAGTCATCGAACGACACCGTCTCGGCGCGGATGAATCCCTTCTCGAAGTCGGTGTGGATCACCGCGGCGGCGGTCGGCGCCTTGTCGCCGCGATGGATGGTCCACGCCCGTACTTCCTTCTCGCCGGCCGTGAAGTAGCTCTGCAAGCCGAGCAGGTGATAGGCCGCGCGCGCCAGCCGGTCCAGTCCGCTCTCCTCCAGCCCCAGCGAGCTGAGGAACTCGGCACGGTCCTCCGGCGGGAGCTCGGCCAGCTCCATCTCCACCTGCGCCGAAAAGGTGATGATTTCGGCCTGCTCGCCTTCGGACGCCACGGCGGCTGCCAGCGCCGCCACGTGCGTGTTGCCAGCTGCAATCTCGTCTTCGCGCACGTTGGCGGCGTACAGGACCGGCTTGGACGTGAGGAGGTTGAAGCTCCGGAACAACGCTGCGTCTTCGGCGGCGGGCCGAACGCTCCGGGCGGACTGTCCCCTGGCGAGCGCATCGCGGGTGGGCTCAAGCAACCGGAGCTCGGCCTTCGCGGCCGGGTCGCCGCCCCTGGCGGTGCGGGTGACCCGGTCGAGCCGCTTCTCGACGCTGGCGAGGTCGGCGAGACCCAGCTCGATGTTGATGATTTCCCGGTCGCGCACCGGGTCGACACTCCCCATCACGTGCTGGATGTCGTCGTCCTCGAAGCAGCGGACCACGTGGACGATCGCGTCCACTTCGCGGATGTTGGCGAGGAACTGGTTGCCCAGCCCCTCTCCCTCACTCGCGCCCTTCACCAGTCCCGCGATGTCGACGAACTCCACGGCTGCGGGCACGGTCCGCTCGGGCTGGACGATCCGCGCCAGTGCCGCGAGCCGGGCGTCGGGCACCGTCACCACGCCGGTATTGGGCTCGATGGTGGCGAAGGGATAGTTCGCCACCAGCGCCCCGGCCGACGTCAGTGCGTTGAAGAGGGTCGATTTGCCGACGTTGGGGAGGCCGACAATGCCGAGTCTCAGCATGGGCGCAAGGCGTAGGGCGTGGGGCGTGGGGGTTGACGCGGAATGGTTCGCGTTGCGCGATTCAGATGCCGCTCTCTGCCAGGCATGGCTTCAGATTCGTTCAATGGGAAACTTCCGTGAGCTAGAAGTCTGGCAAGTGGCGAAGCGGCTGAGTGTGAGCATCTATCGAATCAGCCGCTGTCTGCCGTACAGTGAGCGTGCCACACTAGGCGATCAGATGCGTCGCGCCTCGGTTTCGGTCGCTTCCAACATTGCCGAAGGCTCTGGGCGCTGGACCGACAAGCAATGTGTGCACTACCTGCGTATCGCCAGGGGATCGCTCCAGGAGCTGCAGACGCAGCTCGAGATCGCCGAGGAGCTGAGTATGCTCCAAAGCTCGGAAGTCGCCGAGCTTGCGAAGATGGCAGATCAGACCAGTCGGTTGCTTGCCGGTCTTATCCGCTATCGATCCAATCCCCGCCGTCCCAAGTCCTGACCCCACGCCCCACGTCCTACGTCCCACGCCCCACGCCCCACGCCCTACGCCATCGATGCAAACCACGGCGCCAGCACCAGCGACACTACGCTCATCAGCTTGATGAGGATGTTCATGGCGGGGCCGCTGGTGTCCTTGAAGGGATCACCCACGGTATCGCCGACGACTGCCGCCTTGTGCGGATCGGAGCCCTTGCCGCCGTGGGCACCACCCTCGATGTACTTCTTGGCGTTGTCCCAGGCCCCGCCGGCGTTGGCCATGAACAGGGCGAGCAGCACGCCGGAGAGTGTCGCGCCGGCGAGCAGGCCGCCGAGCGCCTTGATGCCGAGGAAGGAGCCCACCACCACCGGAGCTGCGATGGCAAGCACGCCGGGGATGATCATCTCCCGCAGCGCCGCGCGGGTGGAGATGTCCACGCAGCGGGCGCTGTCCGGCTTGGCGGTGCCGGCCATGAGCCCCGGGATCTCGCGGAACTGCCGGCGGACTTCCTCAACCATGCCGGCGGCCGCGCGGCCCACTGATGTCATCGTCAGCGCCCCAATCACGAAGGGCAGGGTGCCGCCGATGAACAGGCCGATCACCACGATCGGATCCACCAGGTCGAGCGAGAGCACCTGGTCCGCCGGAGTGACGGCGGTGGCGTAGGCGCTGAACAGCGCGAGCGCCGTGAGCGCCGCCGAACCGATGGCGAAGCCTTTGCCGATCGCCGCCGTGGTGTTGCCGAGGGCGTCGAGGCCATCGGTGATCTTGCGGACCTCGGGGCCCAGCTTGCTCATCTCGCTGATGCCGCCTGCGTTGTCCGCGATGGGGCCGTAGGCATCGACCGACATAGTGACACCGACCGTGGCCAGCATGCCCACGGCGGAGATCGCGATGCCGTAGAGCCCGGCCTGGGAGTATGACACCCAGATCGCACCGCAAATGAGCAGGAGCGGCACCAGCGTGCTCATCATGCCGACCGCGAGGCCGGCGATGATGTTGGTCGCGGGCCCGGTGAGCGAGGCCTGGGCGATGCCGCGCACCGGCTTGCCCGCCGTGTAGTACTCGGTCACCAGTCCGATCGCGACCCCCGCCACCGTGCCGGCCAGCACGGCCCAGAACGGTCCCATCGCCGGCCGGCCCGCCATGCCGAGCGGCAGCGCCGCCACGACGAACCAGGCGCCAACCAGGAACAGCACCGCCGCGATGAACGTCGTCAGCCGCAGCGCGCTCGCGGGGGAGCCGCGCTCGAGGATCTTCATCGCGGCGATGCCGATCAGCGACGCCGCGAGTCCGACCACCGTCATCGCGATCGGCAGCGCCACCGCGTTGAGCCGGAATTCGAGCGCCAGCGCCGGGCTGGTGGCAGCGAGCGCCACGGTGGCGATGACCGCGCCCACATAGCTCTCGAAGATGTCGGCGCCCATGCCGGCCACGTCGCCCACGTTGTCGCCGACGTTATCGGCGATGGTGGCGGGGTTGCGGGGATCGTCCTCGGGGATGCCAGCCTCGACCTTGCCCACCAGGTCGGCACCGACGTCGGCTGCCTTGGTGAAGATCCCGCCGCCCACCCGCGCGAACAGCGCGATCGACGACGCGCCCATCGCGAACCCGCTGATGATCTCGCTGTAGCGCTTGAATCCTTCGGCGGTGATGGAGCCGGGATCGGCCCAGTTGAGGATGTAACTGGTGAGTACCCCGATGCCCAGGAGGCCGAGCGAGGCCACCGCGAGGCCCATGACGGCGCCGCCGCTGAAAGCGATGCCCAGCGCGCGGGCCTGGCCGCTGCTGCGGGCGGCTTCCGATGTCCGGACGTTGGCTTTGGTCGCGGCCTTCATGCCGAAGAGCCCGGCGGCGATGGAGCAGAGCCCGCCCAGGATGTACGCGATGGCGGTCGGCGCCCCGACGGCCCAGGCCAGCAGCGCCGCGACCACGAGCAGGAAGGGCGCCAGCACCAGGTACTCGCGGCGCAGGAACGCCATGGCCCCGGTCTCGATCAGCCCGGCAATGTCCTGCATCTCGGCGGTGCCCGCAGAATGGCGCTTGAGCGAGAAGTAGATGGCCAGCGCCATTACGAGGCCCGCAGCGCCGGCAACGGCGGCATAGGCGGCTAGAGCGGTCACGACTCCTCCATCAACGGTTGTGGCGGCTCATCGCCGCTTCAATGCCCTCGGCCGCCCATGACTCCACGGCGTCGGACATGGGATCGAGCAATCCAGCGAGCGTCTCGCGCTCGTTGCTGGTGAACTCGTCGAGGACAAAATCAGCGAGATCATCCAGTCCGGAAGGGGCCGGACCCACCCCGATTCGCAACCGGGCGTAGTCCTGGCGGCGCAACGCCGCTTCGATGCTCTTGAGGCCGTTGTGGCCTCCGCTCGAGCCCGCGCCCCGAAGGCGGAAGCGGCCCAGCGGCAACGCTACGTCGTCCACCACCACCAGGAGGTCCGCGCTGGGGTCGAAGCCCGGCTCGGCGATCAATGGCGCCACGGCAGCGCCGCTGCGGTTCATGTACGTCTGGGGTTTGAGCAGGCGGGCGGCCCGGCCGGACACGCTGGCGCGGGTCTCGCGTGCCCGGGTTGCACGCGTGAAGGGACCCGCCCGCCAGCGCACCGCAAGGTGATCCACCAGCAGAAACCCGGCGTTATGCCGGGTGCCGCTGTACTCCGGGCCCGGGTTGCCCAGGCCGACGATCGCGAGCAGGGCTCAGGCCTCTTCCTCGGTTTCCTCTTCATCCGCCTTGGCCTTGCGGATGAGTTCCGGCTCATCGGACGCCACTGCCTCGACTACCGGCGCCGGCGCTTCCTCGGCCCGGGGCGCAACCACCGTGGCCACCGTGAGATCGCCGTCCTGCAGCACTTCGGCGCCCGGCACCGAGATATCCCGAACGTGGATGGAATCGCCGATGCCCAGCGCGGTGACGTCCAGCTCGATGTGCTCGGGCAGGTCCCGGGGCAGGCACTCGATCTCGACTTCGCGCAGGACGTGGTCGAGGACGCCGCCGAAGTTGCGCACGCCGTCCGCAGTGCCGACCAGGTGCACCGGCACGCTTACGGTGATGGTCTCGTCGGCATGGATCTCGTACAGGTCGAGATGCACGATCTCGCTCTGCCGCACGGGATTGCGCTGGACCTCGCGAATCAGCGCCTGGACCGGCGCACCCGAGCCCACGGTCACCTCGAGCACCGAGGCGGCAGTGGCCGTCAGCAGCAACTTGCCGAGCGCGGCCGCTTCGAGCGTTAGCGACTCGGGCTCCCGGCCATGGCCGTAGATGACAGCGGGGACCATGCCCTGCTGGCGGAGGGAGCGCGCCGCACCCTTGCCGCTGGTGGTGCGGCTCTCGGCCGCAAGCTTCAGTTGAGTGGCCATTGTCTCGATCCTTAATCGAACAGTGAACTGACCGACTGGTCGCTATGGGTGTAGCCGATCGCCTTGGAAAGCAGCGGGCCCACCGAGAGCACCCGCAACTGCTCGAAGCGGCGCTCCTCCGGAATGGCGATCGTATTGGTTACGGCAACTTCCTTCACGGGCGAACTGGCCAGGCGCTCAACCGCCGGCCCCGACAGCAGCGCATGGGTGGCGCAGCAATACACGTCCTCGGCGCCGAGCCGCTTGAGCGCGCGCACCGCCTCGGACATGGTGCCGGCGGTGTCGATCATGTCGTCGGGAATGATGCAATCCCGGCCCCCGACTTCGCCCACCACATTGAGCACCTCGGCCACGTTGGCCGACGGCCGCCGCTTGTCGATGATCGCGAGCGACGCGTTGAGCCGCTTGGCGAACCCGCGGGCCATCTTGGCCGACCCCACGTCGGGCGCTACGATCACCAGGTCGCGCAGCGACTTCTGGCGGTAGTGGTTGACCAGTACCGGGGCGGCGTAGAGGTGGTCCACCGGCAGGTCGAAGAAGCCCTGCAGCTGGTGCTGGTGGAAATCGATGGCGAGCACCCGGTCGGCGCCGGCCATCGAGACCATGTTGGCCATGAGCTTGGCGCTGATGGCGACGCGCGGCTGATCCTTCCGGTCCTGGCGGGCGTAGCCGAAATACGGAATGACGGCGGTGACCCGCGCCGCGCTCGCGCGCCGCGCCGCGTCCATCAGCAGCAGCAGCTCCATCATGTTCTCGGCCGGCGGATTGGTGGGCTGGATGATGTACACATCGCGGCCCCGCACGTTCTCGTCGATCTTGACGAAGATCTCGCCGTCGGCAAACCGCCGGATGGTCACAGCACACAGCGGCTGCCCCAGAGACTGGGCAACCTCCTCCGCGAGTGGCCGGTTTCCCGTTCCACTCATAAGGAGCATCTGGCTGCGGGACATCGAGAGGTCGCTCATGATATAGCCATGAAAAATAACCACCTTGGTCGCCTTCGGTCAACGCGGTGCCGTAGCGCGAGTTAGCCCCGGGGTCGTCGACCGGGCCTCTCCCCGGGACGTCGCATTGTGTCACGTATCACGGCGGGGCGTCCCCGTCGCGGTGTACTCTTCTTGCAGGCCCACGGCAGGCATTGCCGGACACCGCCCCAGTGGGCGCGGCCACGGTCTGTCCCAAGTGATTGTAATTCAATACTTTACTCGCGCGTACAAGGAGCTCGCTCTTTATGTCCACACGTCGGTTGGGCGTCGGTCTTCTGGTCATTTTCGCGGCTACGCTGGCGGGTTGCGGCACGGAACCGGGCGAAGAGGTGGAGACCCCATTGGAGTGCGGCGGCGAGCCGTGCGATCTCCCGCTGGAGGAAGGCGACGCGATCAGGATCACGCTGACCAGCACCAGCTGTGATGCGGTCAACAATGCGATTCGCATTACCGCGCCGGCATCGGTGGCGCAGGTGCTCACCGCCAACGCCTGCTACGAAACCCCCGGCAGGGAGTGGGAGTTCGCGGGCCCGTTCCCCAACCCCAGTGCCATTGATTTCACTATCGACTCCAGGATCATCGACGGCGACCCGGCGCTTCGCGCGACCGGCACCTACCCGACCTGGACCATCAGTTTCGAGGACGGGGCCGACGAGGACTTCAACGACATCGTGCTGACGGTGGAGGCGATCGCCGCCGCGCAGTGATCCCACGCCGGTAATGCAGAACGGGCCGCCCGATGTGGGGCGGCCCGTTCCGCATTGGCCCTGGTGGATTCGAACCACCATTCTCGGATCCAAAGTCCGATGTCCTGCCGTTGGACGAAGGGCCAGCAGCAGAAATGTACACGCTACCCGGTAGCGGTTCCCACTTCCACGCTGCTGCTCTTGCCATATTTCGTGCCCAGTATCATCGCGGCGTCGTCCCGCTCTCGTGCCGTGCGATACACTGCGACCAGCGACGCCCCAGTGCCGGACAGGCGGCAGAGCATCGGATGGGTGCCCGCCAATGCCTCGAAGGCCTGCCGCAAGTCGGGCCGCGGGCCGAACACCGCCGACTCGAAATCGTTGCCGGACATGCGGGCGAGGTCGCCCCACGAGCCAAGTGCCTGCAGGTCCAGCGCCAGGGCCCCGCGGCGGGGCGCGTGCTCCCGCGCAGCGGCGAGCCAGCGGTAGGCCTCTGCCGTGGCAACGGGCTCCGGCGGGTGGAGCAGGAGTCCCGGAGCCGGCGGTAGTGCCGGGAGGCGCAGGAGCCGGTCGCCGCGACCCCAGGCCAGCGCCAGCGGCGCTCCCGAGAGAAAGAACGGCACATCCGAGCCGAGCCGAGCGGCCAGTTGGAGCAGCTCGTGCGTGGGAATGGCGTTGTTGGCTAGCTGATTGACAGCCTGCAGCGCCGAGGCGGCGTCGCTGGAGCCACCTCCCAGCCCGGCACCGGCCGGGATGGCCTTGGTCAGCTCGAGATGCACGCCGAACGGGCGGCCCGTGGCCGCCAGTACCTGCTCGGCGGCGCGCACAGCGAGGTTGTCCTTGTCGGGCCCTACGTCGGCGCCGTGGACCCTGATCGAGACACCCGCTGCATCGTGACGGCTGGCCACCAGCGTATCGTGCAGCGTGGTGAGGGCGAAAATCGTTTCCAGCTGGTGAAATCCGGACTCCTCCCGCGCCAGCACCCGAAGGAGCAGGTTGACCTTGCACGGAGCCTGCAGCTCGACCCGGTCGGTCACGCGGGTGGTGCCTCTCGCAGCTCGCCCAGGCGGAGCGAGGTCCGTAGCAGTGACCATGCTCCCAGCGCCACGATCGGCAGGAAGGTGGTGACGTGATACGTGACCGCGTAGGCAATCGCGCGGTCGCCCTCGACTCCAAAGACCAGCAGCACCGCCTTGATCGCGGCCTCGAATACCCCGACATACCCCGGGGTCGACGGCACCGCGATCCCGAATACCACCACACCCTGCAACACCAGCGCGCCGCCGAAGTTGACCGGGATGTCGAATGCGGCAAACATCACCCAGAACGCCGCGGCGTTGAGCAGCCACAGCACCAGCGACCAGGCGACGACCTGCAGCGCGCGGGCGGGCGAACGCAGCACCCCAAGTCCGTGGCGGATTCCCTCCACCATCCCGACGATCCGGTCCGCCAGCCCGCCCGAAGGCACTAGCCGGCGAACGAGGCGTTCGGCAAGTGCGGGGAAGCTGACCACGAGCAGCCCCGCGACGAGTGCGGCGGACATGATCAGCCCCGACACCGTCGCGATCCGGCTCACTGCCACCCCGGCCACTTCGACATCAGGAGGAAGTCCTGCCGTGAAGAGGCCCACCACCAGCAGCGCCACCACGGTCAAGCCGTCGAAGACCCGTTCCACAGCGACAGACGAGAGTGCGGCGGTGAAGCGTGCACTGGTCAGTCGGGTCACCGCATAGCAGCGCATCAACTCACCCATGCGGAAGGGCAGCACGTTGTTGCCCATGAACCCGATGGCGACCGCGTGCCACAGGGGAGCCCGCGAAAACGCTTCTCCGTCGGATGCGCGCAGGAGCACTCGCCACCGCTCCAGCCGGACCAGGAACGTGGCGGTAGCGATGACCACGCCCAGGACGATCGGCAGGAGCGAGGCGCCGGCCACGGCTTCGCCGACCGATGCCCACTCCACGTCGCGAAGCGCCCACCACAGCAGCAGCCCCGATACCACCAGCCCCGCGACGGCAGGCCACCAGCGTCGGCCCCGCGCGGCGGCGCTAATCGGCCGCTTCCAGCGCCAGCGGTACCAGGTCGAGCAGCTCCTGCAGCAGGGGCTCGACGGAGTCGAGGGCCAGGGAGCCCTCGAAGTGGCGAGTGAGCTCTGCCCCGACCTCGGCAGCCCTCGCCCTCGCGGCGCGGCCGCGATAGCAGAGGCTGGTGATATCGACCACCTCGGTGGCGTCGTGGGCGATCACCGGCACCCGGGCGGCTTCCGCAGCGGGTACTCCGCCGCTCACGAGCGCGTGGTAGCGCGAGAACCCGGTTTCCAGCGGCAGCCGGCCGTCGGGCCCCAGCGCGCTGATGGGGACCACATCAGGCGTCAGCGCCGGAGTCGGCGTGGGCGCCATCACGGGCTCGCCGTCGTACGCCAGCTCGGCGATGTCCACGATGTCCGGTTCGACTGCCGGGCGTGCCATTGGTGCGGGAGGTAGCTCCGGAGCCCGGGCGCGTTCATCGGGCGTGGCGAGCGCCGCAACGCCGCCGGCCACCTGGTCGAGTCGCGCTGCAAGCGATGCGCTGAGCCCCTCGTCCGCGACCGCCCGAAGCGCCTCACCGGCGGACCGAAGCAAGGTCGAGAATCCGTCGGCGTGGGACCGCGCGGCGCCATCCGCGATGGCGTCGCGGGCCACCTCGCTGAAGCGCATCAGCGCCGGCGTGAGCGGGTCGGGGCCAGGCACCGACGCGGCGCGCAGCGACGGAAGCAATCCGTAGAGCCGCAGATCGCGTGTGGTGGTGCCGTCGGTGGCCTGCAACCGGTCCGCCAGCTGCACGAAATGCTCGCCGTGACTCACCAGCTCGACGGCACCGAGTGGACCGGGCGGGGCAAACTGGGGCTGCGCCAATGATCGTTGAATGGCGCCGGCCTCGGCCACGAGCAGCGTCTCGATAGGGATCACATCCCGCTCGCTGCTGAACGCGCGCAGGAGCAGGGCGGTGAAGCGGCGGGTCTCGTCCGGGTCGGGAGCTGGTGCGCCCTCTTCCGCCACATCCCGGGCGATGCGCGTGAGTGCCGCGGCGGCCGCGTCGAGCAGTGCCGGCACACCTTCGGGTGGCGCGAACAGCCGGGTGAGGTCGCCCACAGCGAATTCGATGCCGTCCAGCACTTCCGGCAGGGGCGACAGGTCGCCCAATTCGGCGAGCCCGCGGAGCGACTGCATGCGGCGCAGGACGGCATAAAGCGGCTCGCGCGCCTCGGGGGTCGCTTCCAGCGCCCGCGCGGCACGGTCCAGGGCGCTGGCGATGAGCGCGCCCTCGCGCGCCACGAAGGCCCGTACGCCGGCGTTGGCTCCCTGGGTCCCGCCGGCCAGCCGTGCGCGGGGGTCGCTGATGGCGCCGCCAGCCAGCGCCTCGAGATCGGTGGCGGCACGAGAGGCCCGCAATGCGTCGCCCTCGTTCCATTCCTTCACCCGGCGCACCAGCTGGCGCGCTTCATCCACCGCCTGCGCTGCACGCTCACGCGTCGCCGGGTCAAACTCGCGGCCCCGGTCGCGCACCGCGCGCGCCAGCGCCTCGAAGCCGGCAGCAACCCGCGCGATGGGCGTCTGGTTGGCCATGAGCGCCGAGCCCCGGAGCGCCCGAGCGGCGCGGAGCATCTCGGAGGCGTCAGGGCCGTCCTCGGCGGTGATGATCGCCTCCAGGCGATCGAGGCATTCACCCGCCTCGAGCGCAAAGAAATCAGCTGATCCAAGCGGTGCGTTCATGCGGCCTCGGCGAGAGGGAGTGGTCGCACGGATGGTAGAGTAGGCAGCAGCCGCGAGGCGGTCAACGCGCCGGACCCACCAGGCGGCGCATCTCTTCCACCGCCGCCTGCATCCCTACCGTGAGTGCCCGGCTTACGATGCTGTGGCCGATGTTGAGCTCCTCGATGCCGGCGATGGTGGCGACGGGCGCCACGTTGCGATAGGTGAGGCCGTGCCCGGCATGCACGGCCAGTCCCAGGCCCTTGGCATGCAATGTCGCCGCCGCCAGCCCCGCCAGCGACGCGGGGTCACCCGCGTGCGAATAGCGGCCCGTGTGCAGCTCGACAGCGGCCACACCCAAGGCCGCTGCGGCATCGATGGCGTGGGTCTCGGGGTCGATGAAGAGTGACACCCGAATCCCGGCATCCTGCAGCGTGGCGATGGCCTCCCCCAGCCTTGGGTGCGGTGTGTTGAGATCCAGACCGCCTTCCGTGGTGATCTCTTCCCGCCGTTCGGGCACCAGCGTCGCCTGGAAGGGACGCAGCCTGCACGCAAGCGCGACGATATCGGGGCTGGTGGCCAGCTCGAGGTTGAGCACGGTGCGCACGGAGCTTGCGAGGCGTTCGACGTCCGCGTCCTGGATGTGGCGCCGATCCTCACGGAGATGGGCCGTGATGCCATCCGCGCCGCCGGCCTCGGCCAGCGCTGCCGCGGTCACCGGATCCGGCTCGTCGGTCCGCCGGGCTTCCCGCACGGTGGCCACATGATCGATGTTGACGTAGAGGCGCATAAATGGTGGCTGATTCAGCAACCCGTTATTATTCCGCCGTGAACCCTGTTCGGGAGAGCAATGTGCACAAGCGTACCTGGCTGGTCGTTCCCGCGCTGGTCCTGATGGCCTGCTCGAGCGGTGCGCGCTCGTCCATGGCCCAGGCGCCAGCCAGCCCGCAGGCCGGAGCCGAGGCCGCGGTTCAGGGCTTTCTCCAGGCCGTCGCAGACAGCGACCTGGTCAAGATGGCGCAGCATTGGGGCACCTCCAAGGGCTCGGCCGCTGCCACCGGCGAACCAGCCGACTACGAGCGCCGCGTCGTGGTGATGCAGGCGTACCTCAGGAATCTGCCCTACCGAATCCTCTCGAACAGCCAGGACGGCGAAGCCAGTGATCGCCGAATCCTGCAGGTGGAGTTCACCCGCAACGGCTGCGAAGCGATCGCCCCCTTCACCGCCGTGCGTGCAGACGGCGGAAAGTGGGTGGTACAGGCGCTGGATCTCGCCAAGGTCGGAGGACCCGGCACCAAATGCGGGCAGGAAGCGGCCGGAGGCGCGCAGCCGGGCAGCTAGCTGCGGGAACCCTCCGGCGTTCCATCCTCAGTGAGTTCGATGAGGATGCCGGCGGTGGACTTGGGATGGATGAAGGCAATGCGCCGGCCTCCTGCGCCGGCGCGCGGCGTTTCATCAACCAGGTGATAGCCCTGCTGGCGGCAGCGCTCGAGGGCGGCATCGAGGTCAGCCACGCGATAGCACACGTGGTGAATGCCGGGTCCGCGCCGCTCCAGGAACCGGGAAATCGGGCCGTCCGGCTCGCGAGGAGCCAGCAGTTCCACTTCGGACTCGCCGAATGGAAACGACAGGATGGATGCGCCGTCGGCTTCTTCCGGCGGATGGGGTGTGATCCCCAGCACCTCCTGATAGAAGGCGGACGCGGCAATCAGGTCCGGAACCGCGATTCCGATATGCGCGATGCGGGATTCCGCCATCGAGGGGATCTCCGAGCGGGAGTATGCCGGCGGGTGCCGGCGCCTTGATCACTGATTCACCCGGCCCGTCAGGCCGGCATGCCTTGGAGAATAACAGGATGACTGCAACGAACACCCAGCTGACCCATGTGACCGATGCGAACTTCGCGCAGGAAGTCGAGGGCGCCACCGGCCTCGTTCTGGTGGACTTCTGGGCGACCTGGTGCGGCCCCTGCCAGGTGATCGCTCCCCTGCTCGAGCAGCTCGCGGGCGAGTACGCCGGCAAGGCCCGGATCACCAAACTTGATGTGGACCAGAATCAGGCCACGACGTACCGCTTCAATGTGCGTTCCATTCCAAGCCTCCTGTTCTTCCGGGACGGCCGCCATGTGGACACCATGGTTGGTGCCGTGCCCAAGGCGGCGATCGAGGAGCGGATCAAGAAGCACCTCTCGTAAGGCTTCGAGGCCGGCGTCGGGGACCTGTCCCGGGCGCCGGGCCCACCCCGGCTCCGGCTGGCATGGCTACTCTTTACGTCGTCGCCACTCCCCTTGGCAACCTGCAGGACCTCACGGCTCGTGCCGCCGAGGTCCTGCGATCAGTTGATACGGTCGCCGCCGAGGACACCCGGCGCTCCGGCGTCCTGCTCGCCCACATTGGTGCGTCTCCCCGTCTCCTCTCATTTCACGCCCACTCTCCTGCTCGCCGGATCGACACGCTGGTGGCGCTGCTGGATGAGCAGCGGGACGTGGCCCTCGTGTCGGACGCCGGCACTCCGCTGATCAGCGATCCAGGTGCCGAACTGGTGCGGGCCGTGCGCGCCGCCGGCCACGAGGTCGTCCCCATTCCGGGGCCGTCGGCGGTCGCCACGGCGCTCTCGGCGGCGGGCCTCGGCGGCGACCGCTACCTCTTCCTCGGCTTTGTTCCCCGGAAGGGCACGGAACGGCGACGGCTGCTGGAGCGAGCCGCAGCTGAGCCCTGGCCGGTGGTGTTCTTCGAGGCACCCAGTCGGGTCGGCGCACTGCTCGCCGACCTGGTCGAACTGACGGGGCCGGACAGGAGCGCAGTGGTCGCACGCGAGTTGACGAAGATTCACGAGGAAATCCGTACGGGTACCACGGGCACACTCGCAGCTGCGTACGCCGACACGGAGCCGCGGGGCGAAGTCACGGTGATTCTGGGTGGAGCGCCGGAGGTGCCGTCCGCCGCGCCCGATCTCGCCGTCAGCCGCGCCAGGGCCGAGGAACTCCTCGCGTCCGGCCTGTCGCGAAAGGACGCCGCCGCCCAACTGGGTAGCGAACTCGGTCTGGGAAGGAATGAGGCATATCGCATCGTGACGGAGCTTGGTTCGTGATGTCGCTCGCCATGGGCCGATCGCTGGCGCTTCCCGGCGTGTGGCTCGCCGTGCTGTTGGCCGCCGCCGTGCCTGCGCAGGTGCAGGGCCAGTCGCAGGAGGCCGGCGGAGGCGCGAGTCAGGCGACGATCGCCAGGCTGCAGTACGAGGGCGGCGGTGACTGGTATGCCAATCCGTCGAGTCTTCCCAACCTGCTCCAGGCCATCCGCGAGCGAACCACGCTCAAGGTCGCTGACCGCGAGCGCGTGGTGACGCTCGCTTCCGAGCAACTGTGGAGCGAGCCGTACCTCTACATGACCGGCCACGGCAACGTCCATTTCAGCGATGCTGACCTGGAGCGGTTGCGCGAGTGGCTCAATCGGGGCGGCTTCCTGCACGTGGATGACAATTACGGCATGGACCCGAGCATTCGCCGAGAGCTGGCGCGACTGCTTCCGGATCGGGAGCTGGTAGACGTGCCGGCGAATCACCCGATTTATCACCTGGTGTATGACTTTCCCCAGGGAATCCCCAAGGTGCACGAGCATGACGGAAAGCCGGCCCAGGGCCTGGGCCTGTTCATCGACGGTCGCCTGGCGGTGTACTACACCTACGAGACCGATCTCGGCGACGGCTGGGAGGACCCTGAAGTACACGACGATCCGCCGGCCAAGCGGGAAGAGGCGCTGCGCATGGGGGTGAATCTTTTCGCGTACGCGGTGGGGTACGGCGGGTGAGTTCCGCCACACGTGCCGAGCTCGGGCAGCTGGCGCGGCCCCTGGCCACACGCAGTGGCGTGGCCGGTGCGACGCTGGCGCTGGGTCTCGCGCTGTTGGTGCTCGGCTTCGCGGCGTGGGGCGCGCGACTGGGCTGGTTCGTGGCGCCGTCCTGGGTGCCGGCGGCGTGGCTGCTGGCGATGGTGCTTCTGCTGCTCGCGTTCACGCGCTCGCGTCGTCATGGCAGTGCCTACTCGACTGCGAGCGTGGCGCATTGGCTCGAGCGCGCCGGCGGATGGCGGCTCGGGTCACTGACGGCCTTGCTGGATGCGCCGGCTCCCGGGACCAGCGACAGCCTGCGCAGTCTGGCCGACGGCGCGCGGGCGGAAGAGCTCCGTCGCGGCGGTGCTGCGGCCCTGGAGCCGGTGGCCCGTCCGCTGGGCACCCGCCTCATGCGCAGCGTGGGAGTTCTGCTGCTGGGAGGAGCGCTGCTCGGCAGTGCCCAGCCATGGCGCGGTCCCGGGCTCGCGCTCTGGAGCCCGGCTCGGGCGCTGCGTGATGCCGCGCAGCCGGTGCGCCTGTCGGCCAGTGCCGACGCCGTGGATCGTGGAGGAGCGGTTCGCCTCCGGATCGAAGCGCCCGGCCGACGCGATGCGGTGCTGTGGACCCGTGCGACGGGCGAGACCTGGACTCCCGTGTCCATCACGCTCGATTCGCTGGGCGTCGCCGAGCGTGACTTCGCGGATCTGCGTGCGGACCTTCATGCCCGGGCTACGAGCGCCGGGCGATCGTCCGACACGCTGCATGTTCGGGTGCGACTGCCGGCCTTTCTGGGTTCGCTGCTGGTGACCGCCCGATATCCGCGGTACCTCGGGCTCGAAGACGAACCGATCCCCACTACCGGCGACACCATCCTGCTGCCGGCCGGTACCCGGCTCGACACCCGCGGAGAGGCGACGACCCCGCTTGTGGCCGCCCGGTGGCAGCGTGAAGCCGAGGCCGAATCACTCACGGTTGACGGCAGTGGCTTCAACGGAGCTTTCCGGCCTGCGGCCAGCGGCGTGTACCTGCTTCAGTTGACTACCGCATCGGGTGCGCCGCTGGATGGCGACCCGGTGCGGCTGCCCATCCGGCTGGTGCCCGACAGCGCCCCGTCGATCGACCTCCCGGTGCCCGGTGCCGACACCGTCGCGCCGCTCTCGATGCGGCTGCCGCTCGTGGTGGATGCCCGGGACGACTACGGGCTGTCTGCGGTGTACCTCGAGGCGCGCCGAAACGGCTCGAGTGCAGCGACACGGATTCCGATCGCGCTGGATGGACGGCCGGAGCACGCCATCCTGGGACATGAACTCGCCCTGGCCGGCTTCCAGCTCTCGCCGGGCGACACCCTGCGCTATCGCGCCGTCGCAGTGGACAATTCGCCCGGGGCGCAGACCGGGCGCTCGCGTGAGTACCTGCTGCGCATCCCGACCGAAGGCGACCTGCGGGATGCCAGGCGTGAAGCCATCGCCGAGATCTCGAGCCGGCTCGACTCGCTCTCGGGACAGAGCCGCGATGTCGCGCGCACCACGGAGGACCTTTCCCGCGAGCAACCCCGCAACAGCAACAGCTCGGGCGGGAAGTCGGACACGTCGCTCAGCTTTGAGCAGGCACAGCGCGCCGAGGCGGCGGCGCAGGCGACGGAGCAGCTGATGCAGGAGGCGGAGCAACTGCAGGAGGCGGTTCGGCAACTGGAAGAGGCGGTCGAGCGGGCTGGCCTGAACGATCCCGCGTTCCGGCAGCGGCTGGAGGAAGTCAGGCAACAGCTGGAGCAGGCGCTGACGCCCGAGCTCCGCGAGAAGCTGGCGGAGTTGCAGCAGGCGCTTCGCGAGCTCGACGCGCAGCAGGCTCGGCAATCGCTCGAGGAACTGGCGCGGGCGCAGGAACAGTTGCGCGACGCGCTCGAGCGCAGTCGCGAGTTGTTCGAGCGTGCGGCGCTGGAGGGAGAGATGACTGCGCTCGCCGAGGAGGCCACGGAGCTCGCCGAAGAGCAGGCCCAGTGGAACGCCGAAGCCGCCAAGGCCGACGCAGGAGCTGCGTCAGCGCGGGAGCAGTCGCTGGCCCAGCGGGCGGACTCGCTTGCGGCGGACTTGCGCGAGGCAGCGGGGCAGGATGCCGCCGAGGCGGCGCAGTCAGAATTGAGTCAGGCCGCCGAGCAGGCGTCGCAGGCCGCGCAGAAGATGCAGGAGGCTTCGGAGCAGATGGCTGCCGGCAACCGGCAGGGGGCGGCCCAGTCGGGCAAGCAGGCGGAGCAGATGCTGGCGCCGCTGGGCCCGCAGCTGGAGAAGGCGCGGGACGGAATGCAGGACGAATGGCGCGAGGAAGTGCTCGCCGCGCTCGATCTCGCGCTGGCGGAGACCAGCCGCCTGACCCAGCGGCAGCTGCAGCTGGGCCGGGGGTTCACGGGAGGAGCGACGACGGCGGACACCCGCGCCACGCAGGGCACGGTGGAGGACGGTGTCGCGCGGGTGCTGGCGCAGATGCAGGCGACCGCTGGCCGCAACGCGCTGGTCTCCGCCCGCATCCTTCCTGCGCTCGCCGTGGCGCAGCAGGAGATGGCCCGCGCCCGCGAGGCACTCGGGAGTGCCGTTCCCGACAACCGAACCGCTGCCGCGCACGCGGGTGGCGCGGTGGACGCGCTGACGGTCGCGGCCTACCACATGGTCCGGTCGCGCGATGACGTCGCGGGTTCGGGTTCCGGTTCGGGGATGCAGGAGGCGATGCAGCGCATGAGCCAGTTGGCGGGGCAGCAGGGGCAGGCTGGTCAGCAGGCGGCGTCGCTCCTGCCGATGGCTGGTGCGGGCCAGGACCAGATGGGGCAGCAACTGGCGCAGGCGGCAGCCGCCCAGCGCGCGGTGGCAGAACAGCTCGAACGGCTGCGAGCTCAGGGCGCGATGCCTTCGGCCGGGGCGCTGGCAGAGGAAGCCGAGGCGCTGGCCCGCGAGCTCGAGCGCGGCAGGTTGTCCCAGCAGACGGTCGAGCGCCAGCAGCGACTGTTCCGGCGGATGCTCGACGCGGGCCGCACCCTCGAGGGTGAAGAGCGCGGCGACCAGAAGGAGCGCCAGAGCACCAGTGCCACGCCGGGCGATATTCTGTTGCCGCCGGCGCTGCGCGACCGGCTGCTGCGCGATGGCGACCGGCCCAGGTTCCCCGACTGGGATGAGCTCCAGCGGCTCTCGCCAGCGGAGCGCCGCCTGGTGGTGGAGTACTTCCGGGTGCTCGCGGAGCCGCCAACGCGATGAACCGCGCCTGCTCGTCCATTCTCGTGCTCATGCTGATGCTGCTGGGCACTCCGGGACCGCTGGCGGCGCAGCGACCGCAGGTTCCCGGCGATCTGGGCGTGGCGCTCGACGCCGAGCGCCGAGGCGACTTCGGCGCGGCAGTGGCTGCGTACCAGCGAGCACTCGCGGCGAATCAGGCCGATGCCACGGCGCTGCTGGGACTGGAGCGATCGCTGGAACCGCTGAACCGGAGTCACGAAATGCTGGGCCCGGCGCAGGCCGCGGTCGCGCGCGCGCCGAGCCCCGCGGCCTACAGCGCGCTGATTCGCGCCTGGGTAGCTCATCGGAATATCGACAGCGCACGAGCGGCTGTGAGCGGCTGGAGCGCGCTGGCGAAGGGCGAGCCCGCACCCTACCGGGAGCTGGTGCACGCGCTGGTGCGCACCCGGCAGCGCGCCGAGGCGAAGCGGGCCGTCGAGTGGGGCAGAGCACAGCTCGGCAACGACAACGCCATGGCATACGACATGGCGCAATTACGTGCCAGCGAAGGCGACTGGGCGGGTGCAACGCGCGAGTGGCTCGCCGCGGCGCGCGAGCTTCCTGGCTATCGCCTGACAGCTCTGGCGGCTCTGACTCCGGTGCCGGAGCGTGAGCGCGCAGCGGTTCGAACGGTACTTGGCACCGAACGCACGCTCGAAGCGCGCGAGCTGGAGGCGGGTCTGCTCGCGCGCTGGGGCGATCCCGATGAGGCGGTGAAGCTGCTCATCGCTGCGCTGCCGCCGGACCGGGTGCGGGCCTCCGAGGCCTTGCGGGGCTTTGCGAGCGGACTCCAGACGCGACCCGGCGCAGCACGTGCCCGTGGCGCAGCGCTGGAAGAACTGGCGCGGCGCAACTCAGGCGATGCGGCGGCCCGGGCCCGGGTGGAAGCGGCACAGGCATATCATCAGGCAGGAGACCAGGCTGGCGCGCGCCGGGTGCTCGCCGCGCTTCCTGCCGGGCGCGGCGGAGCAGCGGCAGCGGCAAGTGCCGCGTCCACGCTGATCGGCGTGCTGCTGTCCGAGGGGAAACCGGCCGAAGCGGATGCCGAGCTGGACAAGCTCCGCGACCGGCTCCCGGCGGACGAGTGGCAGGCGCTGCGCCGCAGCGTCGCCCTGGGCTGGGCCCGGGTGGGCCAGCTCGACCGCGGTGAAGCGAGCCTCATCGGCGACAGCACCGTGGAAGGGCTCGCCATGCGGGGGCGGCTGGCCATCTTTCGGGGCGACCTCAAAGGCGGGGTAGATCTGTTCCGCAGCGCCGGTCCGTACGCCGGATCGCGTGAGGAAGCCGCGCACCGCACTGCCTTGCTGGCGCTGGTCCAGCCCATCGCCGCCGATACCTTGCCCGCGCTCGGTGCGGCGCTGCTGGCGCTCGAGCGTGGCGATTCGGCTCGTGGCGCGGAATCGCTGGAGCAGGTTGGCGAAGCACTTCCCGCCGACAAGGGCGGTGCGGGCGTGATGCTGCTGGCCGCGTCGGTGCGCGGCGCGCTGGGTGATTCCACCGACGCCGAAGCGCTGTTGCGAAAGGCCGCTGCCTCCGAAGTCGCGGCCACCGCCCCGGCGGCGGAGCTGGAACTTGCGCGGCTGCTGCTGGCGCAGCGCAGGTCGTCCGAGGCGGTCAGCCTCCTGGAGCACCTGATTCTCACGTGGCCACAGAGCGCGACGGTGCCGGAAGCGCGTCGTGCGCTGGATGAAGCGAAGGGAGCAGTGCCACCAACATGAAGCGACGCCATTTCATGGGCACCACCGCGGCGACCCTCGCCGGGCTGGCGATCCCCACGCCGCTCCGCGGCCTCGCGGCGATTCGCGCGCCGTGGCTGCTGGCGCCGATGGATGACACCCAGGCCGACCACCTCAAGGCCTATGGTGTCGCCTTTCGTGCCCTCGAGCGGGGCGAGAAGGTCGAATGGCTGCTCAACTACCGGAGCGGCTCGTTCCTGTTGCCGGGCAGCGCCGCCACGGCGCGTGACGCGGCGCTCGCGGGCGTGACCGTGCACGACGCGGACGCCGGTGCGGTAACCAGCATCCGCGCCGAAATAGCGCAGGCCAACATGGACGCGGTGCCGCTGGAGAAGGCGCCCCGCGTGGCGATCTACTCACCGCCCAATGCCGCACCCTGGGATGACGCGGTGACGATGGCGCTCGAATACGCCGGCGTGAAGTATGAGAAGGCATGGGACCAGGAAGTGATGCAGGGACGGCTGTCGGACTACGACTGGCTGCACCTCCATCACGAGGATTTCACCGGCCAGTACTCGAAGTTCGTGCTCAACTATGCCGGCGCGCCCTGGCTGACCGAGATGATGCAGCGCAACCAGGACATGGCCAAGGCGCTGGGGTTCGACTCGGTGCCCGCCGAGAAGCGCGCGGTGGCGCAGCGCATCGCCGGCTTCGTGGAGCAGGGCGGATTCCTGTTCGCCATGTGCACGGCGACGGAGACGATCGACCTGGCGCTGGCTTCGGCCGGTACCGATATCGCCGCCAGCTTCGCCGACGGGACGCCAATGGCCGCCGATGCCAATGCCCGCATGGACTGGTCGCGTGGGCTGGCATTCGAGAACGCCCGGCTGGAGCAGAGTCCCACGATGGCGGTGTTCTCCGACATCGACGGCCACCAGGTCAACTCACCCGACCGGCGCCAGGAGCTCGGTGCGTTCACGCTGTTCGACTTCAGCGCAAAGATCGACCCGGTGCCGACCATGCTGGTGCAGAACCATCGCCAGGTGATTCCCGATTTCTACGGGCTTACCACGTCGTTCAACCGGCGGACGCTCAAGCCGGGCGTGACGGTTATGGCGGAGGAGCCGGGTGCGCCGTGGGTGAAGTACATCCGCGGGGAAGTGGGGCAGGGAACCTGGACCTTCTATGGGGGCCACGATCCCGAGGACCCACAGCACCAGATCGGGGATGCGCCCACCGACCTCGCGCTGCACCCGCATTCGCCGGGGTATCGCCTCATCCTGAACAACGTGCTCTTCCCGGCCGCCAAGAAGAAGGAACTCAAGACCTGAGCGACCGCATCGCGCCTGGCGTGCGCGCCCTGCTCGCCGCGGAGATCGCCGCGGCCGGGGGGCGCGAAGTGTCCTTTGCGTCCACCGTGGACCGCGATGGCGTGGTCACCGCTGCGCGGGCGGTGGCCCGGGGCACCGTGGATGCGGTGCTGGCGCTATCGGGCATGGCACGGCGGGGAGAGATGCTGCTGCATAACCACCCGAGTGGCGTGCTGGAGCCTTCCGGGGCCGACCTGCATGTCGCCGCCCGCCTCCACGACGAAGGCATTGGCCTGGGCATCATCCCGAATGACGCGAGCGACCTGTACGTGGTGGTGGAGGTGCCGCGCGAAATCGAACGGGTGCGCGTCGATCCCTTCGACGTGCTCGCAACCCTGGGAGAGGGTGGCGCGATTGCCCGGTCGCTGGGCGCATGGGAGGACCGGCCCAGCCAGCGCGACATGGCCGCCTACGTCGCCGACGGGTACAACGACGGAGGTGTGCTGCTGCTCGAGGCGGGTACCGGCGTCGGAAAGTCCTTCGCCTACCTGGTGCCCGCGCTCGCGTGGGCGCGGGCCAACCGCGAACGCACCGTCGTCAGCACCAACACCATCAACCTGCAGGAGCAGCTGGTCGGCAAGGACCTCCCGCTCCTGCGCAAGGCGCTGGGCGACGACGACTACACGCCGACCTTTGCGCTGCTCAAGGGCTGGCGCAATTACCTCTGCCTCTCCCGGCTCGCCAGCGCCACCCAGGCCCAGCGTACGCTGCTGGAGCAGGATCGGCTCACCGAGCTGTACGACCTGGCGGAATGGGCCGGCCGCACCGCAGATGGAACGCTGAGCGAGCTGCCGGCGACGCCCAGCCAGGATGTATGGGACGAAGTCAGCGCCGAGGCCGACCTCTGCACCCGGACCAAGTGCGACTACTTCGACCGCTGCTTCCTGTTCCGCGCTCGGCGCCGCGCGGCGGAAGCCGACATTGTAGTGGTCAACCATCACCTGCTGGCTGCCGACCTGGCCGTGCGCCAGGCGGCGGACAACTGGCAGGAGGCCGCGGTGCTGCCGCCCTACCAGCGGCTGATCCTCGATGAGGGCCATCACCTCGAGGACGTCGCCGCGCGCCACCTCGGCACCCAGGTGTCCAGCCGGGCTGCCCGGCGCCTGCTGGCGCGCTTCGAGCGCAACGGCCGCGGGCTGCTGCCCACGCTTGCGCGCGAGCTGGCCACCCGCAGCGACCTGCTGAGCAAGGCCAGCGTCGACCTGCTGACCCAGCGGCTCATGCCCGCCGTGGGTGACGCGCGTCGCGCCACCGATCAGCTGTTCCTGCGGCTGATGGCCCGGCTGGACCAGGCGCCGGGCGGGCAGCTGCGGCTGGATGACGACTTTGCCGGCGACGAGGTCTGGTCCGACGGCCTCGCGTTGGAACTGGATGCCGCGCTCGCCTCGTACCGCTCGATCCGCGACCTCATCGAGACCGTGGCCGACCGCCTGGCGCAGGTCAACGAGACCGAGCGCCAGGGCCAGCTGCTGCGGGAGTTGCGTGCCGTGATGCGCCGGATCGAGGCGCTGTCGGACGGCCTCAATCGCACGCTGCGCCCGGTACCGGGCGGCCCCGCCGCCGTGCGCTGGATGGAACGAAGTGGACGGAAGCAGCAGGACGTGGCGCTGTCGTCGGTCCCGCTCGATCTGGCGTCGGTCCTGCGCGAATTGGTGTTCGACCGGCTGGAGACGGTGGTCCTGACGAGCGCCACGCTCGCGGCGGGAGGCGAGTTCGAGTTCCTCGAGTCGCGGCTGGGTCTCACCGGAGAAGCGTCGCCGGTGACGGTGAGGGAGACGCTGCCTTCGCCGTTCGACTTTCCCGCGCACTGCCTCTTCGGGATTCCGGACGATGTTCCCGATCCCAGGGAGGATGAAGCCGGCCACGACGCAGCGATCGCGCGCATAGTGCGCGAGCTCGCGTCCGCGTCCGACGGTGGCATGTTCGTGCTGTTCACCAGTCACGCGGCGCTCCGTCGCGCGGCCGACCGGCTCCGGCCGGTGATCGGGGCCCGCTGGCCCCTGCTGGTGCAGGGCGACGGGCAGCGGGACCAGTTGCTGCGCCGCTTTCGCGAGGCCGGCAACGCCATCCTGCTCGGCACCGACTCCTTCTGGGAGGGCGTGGACGTGCCCGGGCGCGCGCTCCGGGCACTGGTGCTGACCAAGCTACCTTTCAAGGTGCCGAGCGAGCCGCTCACCGCCGCGCGGCTGGAACGCCTGGAGTCGCAGGGGCAGAACGGGTTCACCAACTACCTCCTCCCCCACGCCGCCCTCAAGCTCAAGCAGGGGTTCGGCCGCCTCATCCGCACGGAACAGGATGTCGGCGTCGTGCTCCTGCTCGACCGCCGGATCGTCACAAGGCGATACGGGCCGCTGGTGCTGAATGGACTCCCCAACGCGGAGCAGATTGTGGGCGATTGGACCGCCGTGCTGACACGCTGCGAGGATTTCTTTGCCCGGTTCGGCATCGGGGCCGCGGTATGACGCCCGGCAAGATCGTCTGCGTGGGCCGCAACTATGCCGCGCACGCCACGGAACTGGGCAACGCCGTGCCCGAGCGGCCGATGCTGTTCTTCAAGCCGCCCAGCGCCGTGATCGGTCCGGGCGAGCCCATCATGCTGCCGGCCGCGTCGCAGCACGTCGAGTTCGAGGCCGAGATCGGGGTGGTGCTGGGACGCCGCCTGCGGCGGGCGTCGCTGGCGGAAGCGGAGGCGGCGATCGGTGGATTCGCCTGCGTGAATGATGTGACCGCGCGCGACCTGCAGAAGCTCGACGGCCAGTGGGGGCGGGCCAAGGGATTCGACACGTTCTGCCCGGTGGGTATTCCCATTCTGCCCGGTGTGGACTGGCGGTCGCTGGAGATCGTCTCCCGGCTGAATGGGGAAGAGCGCCAGCGCGCGACGGCGAACGAGATGGTGTTCGGCATTCCTGACCTCCTGGCCTGGATCAGCGGAGTCATGACGCTGGAGCCGGGAGACCTTGTTGCTACAGGTACACCGGCCGGGACCGGCCGCCTGACCGATGGCGACCTCATCGAAGTGGAGATTCCGGGTGTCGGCGTGCTGGCCAACCCGGTGCTGCGGGAGGCAGTGTGATGATCAAGAACAGCGATCGCGTCAACCAGTTGCCGGGTTACCCCCTTGCAGAGATTCCCGCCATCAAGCGGCGGCTGCTCGCGGACGGGGTCGATGTCATCGACATGGGTGCCGGCGACTCCGACTACCCGCCGCCGCAGCCGGTGATCGAGGCCCTGCGCGAAGCGCTGGATGACATTCGCTACCACAAGTACGGGTTCCAGCAGGGGCTGCCGGAGTTCCGGGCAGCGTGCAGTGCCTTCGTGCAGCAGCGCTTCGGTCACGCGTTTGACCCCGTGAAGGAAGTCCTGCCGCTGATCGGCTCGAAGGAGGGCCTGTCCCACCTCCCGCTGGCGGTGTGCAATCCGGGCGACGTCGTGCTGGTGCCCGAACCGGGATACCAGGCCTATATCGGCGGCGCGCTGCTGTCCGGTTGCGAGCCCCGCGTCTGCGGCCTCCGGCCGGAGAATGACTTCCTGCTGGACTGGGACGCCATCCCGGCCGACGTGCTGGACCGAACCGGCGTGGTCTACCTGAACTATCCCAACAACCCGACCGCCGCGGTGGCACCGCTCGAGTATCTCGAGAAGTCGGTGGCCATCTGTCGCAAGCACGGGATCCTGCTGGCCTACGACAACGCCTACGCCGACATCACGTTCGATGGGTACCGGGCGCCCAGCATCTTCGACGTGCCGGGCGCGCGAGACGTGGCGGTGGAGTTCCTCTCGCTCTCGAAGAGCTACGCCATGACCGGCTGGCGCATAGGCTTTGCGGTCGGCGCCGCGCCGCTGGTCGGCGCGCTGAAGGCGGTCAAGAGCTACGTGGATACTGGTCCGTTCCTGGCCATCCAGAAGGCGGGTGTCGTGGCGCTGGAGCGAAGCGAGGAATTCGTCGCGCCAATTCGCGCCGAACTCAGCCGGCGCCGGGATGCCGGCGTCGCGGCGCTTCGGGCTGCCGGCTTTGAGCTGGAGTCGCCCAAGGCAGCAATGTACCTCTGGGTGCCGTTGCCTGCCGGCGTCGCTTCCCAGCCGTTCGCCAGCCGAGCGATGCTGGAGCACGGCGCGATAGTGCTGCCGGGCGCCGGCTTCGGTCCTGCAGGCGAAGGGTTCTTCCGAGTGGCGCTGACGGTGAGTCCCGAACGCCTGGTCGAGGGCGTCGAGCGGCTGGGCCGGGCGCTGGCCGGCCACTCCGGAGGGGAGCTTGCGCGCGCCCCTTAGGTTCGACCTGCCGCGCGAGGGGCGGGCCGGCTGGCCTACCTTCGCGGCAAGCCTGCTGGCGCATGCGGTCGTGCTTGCGGTGGTAGTGAGCCTTGCGCGGGTGCAAGTGAGCCTGGTGCAGCCGGAGTCGCGAGTGCGTCTGGCAGAGCTGCCGGCGTACCTCGGGCCCACCCGGCCACCACCGGTGGCACCAATGCCTGCGGCGCGCTCGCCGGAGCCAGGGTCGTCGGCCCGGCCATCCGGCAGGTCGGCCGAACGACCGGGCGTCGCTCACGGCGCCGTGCCGGACTCGAGCGGCGCCGTGCGAGATTCGAGTGGCGCCGCAGCCGGCGCCGGGCCGGAGGCGGGGACGGGAGGCCTCCCGTCGGGACGCATAGGGGCCGCGCTGGCGAGTGGCAAGCTCTGGGTCCGGCCGTTGCCGCTCCCCCCGCGCGAGTTGGCAGCTCGGTTGACGGGAGACGCGGGCGAGATGCCCGACAGCGTGGTGTCCCGCGTGATCCAGGCATTTCTTGATTCGCTGGCGGCTGATCCGGCGTCACGGGGCGCCCAGTTGCCAAGCTGGACGACCAACATCGCCGGTGCCAAATTCGGCCTGGATTCGAAGTGGATTCATGTCGCGGGGCTCCGGATTCCGGCCGCACTGCTGGCGCTCCTGCCCATCCCATTCGGGGGCAATGAGCAGCGCGCCTTCGATCGCTCGGAGTGGCTGTACGAGGACCTGCGCCAGGCGTCGCAGCGCTCCAGCAACCTCGCCGAGTTCAAGACCACCATTCAGGAGATCCGTGAACGCAAGGAAGCGGAGCGCGAGTTCGAGCGAAATCGCCGAACCCCGCCGCCGAGTGACAAGGAACCCACACTGCAGCCACTGGCCCCATGAGATTGCTTGACGACGCTGAGACGATCGTGCTGGTCACCGGGTCCTCCGAGAGTGCCCGGGACCGCGAGCGTCCGCTGGCGGAGTGGCTCGGCGCCGAGATCGCCAGGCGCGGTGACGGCCAGTGGGGACGTCGTGCGGTTATCACCGGGGACGAGGAGTACTACGCCAGTGACGTTCTCCAGCGCCACCCCACCATCGCGATCGGTGGCCCCGGCGTCAATGCGGTGACCCAGCAGTTCTTTCCCCGCCTGCCGATGCTCTACACCGCCGACGAGCGGGTCTGGATCCAGGGCGATTTTGAGGCGGAGCAGAAGCGGGCAGGGCTGTGGGGAGCTGATGCTGCGGGAACTTCGGATGCGGTCAATGCCTTCGTGATTCACGGCTTCCTGGATCGGATGCTCGAGCGCCTCTGGCGATTCCGGGGCGGCGCCCAGGTCTGACGCCGTCAGGCTATGTCGCCCTCCCCGGCATCGGTCTCGCGCTCGATCATCTCATCGAATAGTCTCGAGAGCGCCCGGTCCACCATCTCCGCAGTCTGCCCTTCGATCACCTTCCGCAGCACATCGGCCGCCTCGTGGGGCAGGCTGTCCGGGTGCACCCGGTCGTGGCTGTACCGGACGATTGTGCCCAGCGGCAGCGTAGCCACCCGTGGCTCGTCCTCCTCCTCGTCCTCCTCCTCCTCGGCAATGACTTTTTCGTAGGCCGAGCTGGGAACGCTTGCCGCCCAGGGCTCCTCGGTGTCGTCGTCCTCCTCGTCGTCTTCCTCCTCATCCTCCTCCAGGTCTTCCGGCAGCGGCACGATAGCGAACAGCTGGCACTGGAGCCCCGGCGGCGCCTCGCGGGCCAGCAGCACGACCTGCACCGGGTCGGCCAGCAGCCCGAAGTCGTCGATCTGCTCCCAGGTCTCCGGCGGCAGCACGCAGCGCGCTACCAGCTTCTCCTCGCGCCATGTCGCCATGCACACCATGCCGGAGGGCGTGCGGTCGTCGTCGATCAGCCCGGCCCGCAGCTGCACCGGGTTCTGGCTCGCCGCGATGGCAACAGGTGACGGTCCCCCAGGTCGATTCTCGCTCATGTCGAAGCTTAGTCGCTCGCGGAGGAAGGCGGGAGGATGGTGCCATCGTCGAGGATCCGCGCCGCCCGGGGACCAAAGTCCTCGGCCGAGAGCCGCCGGAGCAACGCGATGGCGCGTGCCGCCGGATCGGGCGCGGGCCCTCGGCGCGGTGCCTGGTGCATCGGAACAAACCGCGCAGAGAGGAACGTGCCGTCGCCCGCCAGTTCCAGCGAGAGCACACCGGTGATGCCGAGCGCGCCGGCCACGCTGAAGCCGCGGTAGGTGGCGAAGTTGCCGAGCGAATAGACGATCGGCTTGCCGTTGTGGAACTCGATGCCCCGGAGAACATGCGGCCCGTGGCCGATGACGGCGTCGGCGCCGGCATCGAGTACCACCCGTGTCCACCGGCGCAGTTCACCTCGCGGCTCATTCCCCAGGAACTCGGCTCCCTCGGGCACGTGGAGTGCGTCCCTTCCCTCGTCGCCGCCGTGGAAGGTGACGATCACCACGTCCGCAAGTCGCTGCACCGAATCGATGACCGAGCGGCTCCGATCGATGTCGAGCAGGTTGTACGCAAACGGATAGGTGGCGAAGCCGACCAGCGCCACGGTGCTGATGCTGTCACCGCGGGCGAGGGTATCAATAGCGATGCTGCCAATCAGGCCGTACGGCACCAGCCCGAGTGAGCGCACCGTCTCGAGCGTCGTTGCTCGGCCGGCGGCACCGAGGTCCCCGGAGTGGTTGTTGGCGAGGTTGACGTGGGTGAACCCGGCGTCAGCCAGTCGGGGAGCGAGCCAGGTCGGCGTGCGGAAGGCGTAGCAGTTGGGGCGCTCTTCGATCCTGCCGCCGCGCCGCCGGATGCACTTCTCCGAGATGCCGGTGTCGGCGAAGACACCTTCGAGATTGCCCACCACGAGGTCGCCGACGAGATGCGGGCTCGCCTCGCGCAGCACGCCACGGCCGCTGTCGGGCGGAATGCCGCCTGGCAGCGTGGTTGTGCCGAGGTTGATGTCGCCTGTAAACGCCAGCGTGATGCTTGCCACCTTCGGCGCCGGGACCGGCGCCGCTGGTTCCGGCAGCGCTTTGGGTTCCTCGACTACTACCGGTGGCGCCTCTGGAAGGGGCGGCGTGGGCACCGGAGCGGGAGCAGGCGCAGCTGGGGGAGGGCCTCCGCCGGCACAGGCGGTGGCCAGCCAGAGCGCGAGAAGCGGAAACGCCGACCGGCGAATCAACCCACCGGCTCCGTCTCGGCGGCGGCTCGGCGCAATCGCTCCAGCGCGGCCTCGCGTCCCACCAGCACCAGCAGTTCGTTGACCGGCTCGGAGACGGTGCCACCCGTGAGTACTACCCGGATCGGCTGCAGCGCATCTCCCAGCTTCGCGCCCGCGAACTCGGCGCTCGCCGTGAGCGCCGCCAGGATGGACTCGGCACCCCACTCGTCAGCCGGGAGCGACTCGAGCACGGCAACTGCGCGCCTGAGGTGCTCAGCGAACGCGGGGCCCAGCTTCTTGCGCAACGCGATTCCGCGCGCATCGGGCTCGCCCTTCGGGCCTGCCAGCCGGACCGCCACCTGTTCTGCCAGCTGGAGGATCGTCCGCGAACGCGCCTTGACGCCGTCGATCAAAGGCTCGAGCGCGCGGCCGCCGGCGTCGACGCCGAGCCGGCCCAGTTGGCGCGTCACCGCGGGGAGCAGCTCCCCGGCGGGCGTCGCGGACAGGTACTGCCCGTTCATCCACTCCAGCTTGGCTGTGTCGAACACCGCCGGCTTGCTCTGGATGCCTTCGAGCGAGAACAGATCGATCAGCTCAGCTTCGGGCAGGATCTCGCGGTCGCCTCCCGGCGACCATCCCAGCAGCGCCAGGAAGTTGCGCATGGCGGCGGGGAAGATGCCCTGGTCCTGGTAATCGCCTACCGCGGTGGCGCCGTGACGCTTGGAGAGCTTCTTCCCGTCGCTCCCCAGGATCATGGGGACATGCGCAAAGACCGGCTCCTGAGCGCCCAGCGCGCGATAGATCGCTATCTGCTTCGGCGTGTTGGAGACGTGGTCGTCGCCCCGGATCACGTGGGTGATCCGCATGGCGATGTCGTCCGATACCACCGCGAGGTTGTAGATGGGGGTGCCGTCGCTCCGCAGGATCACGAAGTCGTCGAGGTCGTGCCCCTGGAAGCTGATCCGCCCATGCACCGCGTCATCCCACGCGAGCTCCCCGTCGGGCATCCGGATCCGCACCGTGGCCTCCTCGCCGGCAGCACGCCGTCGCGCGGCCTCGTCGGCAGGAATCGACCGGCAGCGGCCGTTGTAGCGGAACCCGGTCTTCTGCGCGGCCGCCGCGGCCCGCTGGCTCTCGAGCTCTTCCCGGGTGCAGAAGCAATGGTAGGCGCGACCCGCGTCCAGGAGCTTGCGGACGCCGGCCTGGTGCTGCTCGAGATTGGCGCCCTGGAACAGCGGACCTTCGTCCCAGGTGATGCCCAGCCAGGTGAGGCCGTCGAGGATCACCTGGGTGTGGGCGTCGGTGCTCCGCTCGCGATCGGTATCCTCGATGCGCAGCACCATGGTGCCGCCGGTCTTCCTGGCGTAGAGCCAGTTGAAGAGCGCGGTGCGGGCGCCACCAACATGGAGGTAGCCGGTAGGGGACGGGGCGAAGCGGACGCGGGGCATTGAGTGGGGAGTGGGAAGTGAGAAGTGGGATCGGGGGCGGCCTGCGGCCGCCCGGAGTGGAAAGTCAAAGAGCCGAGGGCCGGGAGCCAAGCGTCGACTCTCGACTCTCGACTCTCAACTCTCGACTCAACCTAGCGGAGTCGGAGGGATTCGAACCCTCGATAGGGCTTTAGGGCCCTATAACGGTTTAGCAAACCGCCGCCTTCAGCCTCTCGGCCACGACTCCAGCACCAGCAAGGCCAACAAGTTACACGGCTCGGCGCCGCTCGGCAATTTGGCTGCTGTCGGGGCGGGCAGAGACGCAGCCCCAGGCCCTAAGCCCACATCGAGCGGCGTGGGTGAGATTCGAACTCACGGAACGGTTGCCCGTTCGGCGGTTTTCAAGACCGCTGCCTTAAACCACTCGGCCACCACGCCTGTGCAAACTTAACTGCGGAACTCCAACCGCGTGAAAGGAAAGGAAAAAGCGCGAAAGGGGAATCAAGAGCTTGTCGAAGCCCCGTTCACGCAGTTGCAGTTCCGCTGTTCGGTAGTCGCACGACGGATCGTGCATGCACCGCGAACATCGCGCCTTTCTCGGGCGACGGCGCCTTCTCGGGCAGCGTCAGCTCGACTGACCGGCCACCGATGGTGCCCGTCACCAGCCGCTGGCGGCCGAGGTCGAGGACGTCAGTCACTTGCAGGGTGAAGCCGACATGGGGCCCGCCGGCGCCGGGGCCGGCG
>DASTUF010000097.1:0-5502 GCA_035759745.1 Gemmatimonadales bacterium | reverse complement strand
GCCATCAGCGCGGCGTTGGCCTTTCATCGGGCGATCGGCGCCGAGCGGAAGGTGACTCGGCTGCGCTACCTCAGGGATCGCTGGGCCAAGCGGCTGCTGAGCGAGGGCAACGGACGGGTGAAGGTGCTCACGCCGCTCGATACACCCGATGGCGCGGGCATCGGCCTGGTGTCGTTCGAGGGCCTGAAACCCAACGACGTCGTGTCGTGGCTGATGAGCCAGCACCGGATCGTGACCACACCGATCAATCACCCCGAGTTCTCGGGGATCCGGGTTACGCCCAATGTCTACACGACGATTGATGAGGTTGATCTGTTTGCGGAGAAGATGTTGCTGGCTTTGAAGCACGGACTTGGTTCGTAAGAAACCACAGAGCCACAGAGAACACGGAGATATCGAGCATCTTCTTTATTTGTGGGGGTACCGCGGTCGCCGTTGCTTCTCAACTGCACCCACAACAATTAGCAGTCTCCGTGAAACTCTGTGGCCTCCGTGTCTCTGTGGTGATTTTGCTTTTCTTCGCGCCCTTCGTGTCATCGTGGTTGAATCCCAAACTCAGCGGACACCAATGCGAGTGATGCGCCCGCCGGGACCAACGAGCCAGCCGATGCCGTCGGGCGCGAAGCCGATGCCCCAGTAGCTCACCGTGTCGACCGGCGCCCACTTGCGGCCGCCGTCGCGTGACGCGCTGGCGCCGCGCGGACCGACAGCCACCAGCGTTCCTTCGGTGCCCGGAACGAATGCCGCGCCGAAGACAGGGCCGGCGAAGCTCGGCCGCCCACCCACCGTCCACGACTCGCCGCCATCAGTGGTGATCGCGACGTTGTCGGTCAGCGCATCGGGATCGCCAATTGGTCCTCCCAGGACGGCGCCCACGTCGTTCGACGAAAACGCCACCGCCGCAATCCCCGCTGCCTCACCCGCCGCGATCGGCGGCTCGGTAACCTCCCAGCTTCTGCCATAGTCGTCGGTGTGCAGCACCCGCGAACTCGGCCCATTGCCGGTGCCGATCCACGCATGCCCGCCGGGCCGCGCGATGACGCAGGTGCCGCTGGCGGCAAAGGCGCCCTCGCCCGGCAGCGCTGCCGGCACCTGGGCCTGCTCCAGGAGCCGCCAGTCTTCGCCACCGTTGTCGGTCACGAGGATCATGCTGCGGCCGTCCACTTGATCGCTGTAGGCGATCCCGCGGCGCGCATCCCAGAAATCGAAGCAATCGTAGAAGGCACTGCTGTCGCGATTGACGAACTGCTCGGACCAGTTGGCTCCGCCGTCGGTAGTGCGATAGATCCGCGACATCGGGCCGTTGCCGGCGGAGAGAAGCCACGCGGTATCAGCGCTGGCGGCGTGAACGTCCCGGAACTGGAGTGAATCCGCCCCGGGCACGGTGCCCAGCTGCCAGGTGTGGCCGCCGTCGGTGGTCCGCGCCCAGGTGCCGCGATGGCCGCTCACCCATACGGTGTCAGGCGCCGGGGCGCTGACTGCCTGAAGCAGCGCGGGGGTGCCGCTGACCTGGCGGTCGAGCAGCGGCAATGGTGCCGGCGCGTTGACAGGCGGCGCGCACGCGATCAGTCCCAGCAAAAGAGCCTGCGGCCAACTAGTGGCTCGCATACACCTCGGTGGATCCGTCCGCCTCGAACGCCAGGACGTCGTACTTGTCGGCCGGCTGGCCCGGCACTTCCATCCCGGGCGAGCCCACCGGCATTCCCGGAACCGCGAGCCCGGCGATGGCGGGCCGCTCCTTGAGCAGCCTCGCGATGTCGGAAGCCGGCACATGGCCCTCGAGGGCGTAGCCGTCGACGATCGCTGTGTGACAGGAGCGTGCGTCGGCCGGCACCCCGGCGTCGTCCTTCACCGGATTGACGTTGGCGATGTCGTGCACGTCCACCTTGTAACCCGCCGCCTTCACGTGTTCCACCCACCCCTTGCAGCAGCCACAGATGGGCGACTTGTACACAGTGATGACCGGCGCAGCCGAGTCGGCGACGACCGCCGCCTGCGCGGGCAGACTGGCGAGTTCAGTGCCGGCGTCGGCAGCCGGTGTGGGCGGTACTTCGGCGCCGCACGCGGCAACGAGCACGAGCACGGCAAGAACAGGAAGACTTCGCATGACTCTCAGTAGTTGAGGTGAAAACCCACTTCCCACTTCCCACTTCTCACTTAAACGTGGCAACTGGCCAGGCCGCGCTTCTCGAGGTAGCGCTGATGATAGTCTTCCGCCGGCCAGAACGGCTGGGCCGGCTCGATGCGAGTAACGATGGGCTTCCGGTACCGGCCGCTGGCCTGCCACCGGTCCCGCGCCGCTTCCGCGGCATGCTGTTGCGCATCGCCATGCACGAAAATCACCGAGCGGTACTGGTCGCCGACATCCGGACCCTGGCGGTTGAGTTGGGTCGGGTCGTGACTGGTGAAGAATACGTCGAGCAGCTGCTGGTAACTGACCCGCTCCGGATCGAACGTCACGTCCACCACCTCGGCATGGCCAGTACCATGGCGGCAGACTTCCTGGTAGGTGGGTCGCTCGGTCGTGCCACCACTATAGCCCGCGATGGCATCCACCACGCCTGGCACATTCCGGAAAGTGACTTCTACTCCCCAGAAGCATCCCGCACCGAACGTTGCGCGCTCATGCGCCATGGAGGTACCGCTCCTTCAGAACACGAATGTGGTGCGCCTGATGGCCCGCGATGATCCACGCCAGCGCGCGCACGCTGAAGGGGTTGCCGCTCGCAGTGCCGCGCCGGAGCCACTGTTCCTCGTCGACGCCGGCGAAGAATCGCAGGTTGGCCTGGCGGGCGGAGGTCAGTTCGCCGGCGATGTCATGGATGCGCCTTCCGTCGGCATGCGATTCGGGTGCCCACGAATTCTCGTCGAACCCGGGCAATGGCCCTTCATCTGCCCTCGAGAAACTGAGGGCCCGGTAGCCGAAGACGCGCTCGGCGTCGGCCAGGTGAAGCGCGACTTCCTTGACGCTCCACTTGCCGTCGGCATAGCGGTGCATGGCCTGTTCGTCGCTCAACCCTGACAGAAGGCGGTGGGTGTCGTCGCCCTGAGTAGCCAGCGTCTGGAGAATATCTCCGTCCGGCGCCTCGTTGATGTAGCCGGCGTAGAACTCGTTGAATTCGCCCTGCGATGGACGCGTCGTGTGCATGGACATTGAAAGTCGATGGCTCCAGGCCGGGTCAGGGCCTCGTTGGCCGAGTGCCGGTGACCACGATCGAGGTGGTGATGGCTTGCCCCACATGGCGAGCGGTGTGCTCCGCCCCATGGGAAAGTAATCCCAGCGCCGTGGAGGGGAGCCGGGCCCGGCCCACCTCCCGGACGTCGCCCAGCGTGGCCGGATCGGTTTGTTCGAGCTGGGCCAGCGCTGCGGCGATGCTGTGGGAGAACAACGTTCCCAGCTCAGCTGAAGTTCCACCCGGCTCCTTCTCGGTGCGGAGCGCCGAGCGCTGGGCGTCGGTAAGCGCTTCGCCCCGGGCATAGGCGAACAGGCGGTCGAGCGCCTGAGCTGCATGCCGGATGTGAAACCCGACCGGCGCCGCGCCGTTCGGGCTCTCCCACAGGGAGCTGTCATTCATGAAGCCGAGTACTCGCTCGGCATCCTCACCGGCCTGGAGCAGCGCGTGCGCCAGGGGTTGCAACGGGCCCGGCACATTGGGTACCGGCCCGCGCAGCCACACTTCGGGAGCGTTCATCTTGGCTTCCATTGAAAGCGTTTGAGCTTGAGCCGGCCGCGGGCGTCGAACTCCACCCCTTCGTCCTCCAGCAGCATCTGCTGGGTCAGCCGCTCGCCATTGGCCCGCGGACTCACTTCGCCACGGGCGTTGATCACTCGATGCCAGGGCACGCGCGTGTGGGCGGGCAGCGCGTGCAGGGCGTAGCCCACCTGGCGCGCGTGGCCGGCCAGTCCGGCCAGCCCCGCCACCTGACCGTAGGTGGCCACCCGGCCTCGCGGAATCCGCCGGACCACGGCGTAGATGCGCGAATACGAACTGATCATGTGGACGACTCAAGGAAGGGGCGCACGGCCCGTGCGCCCTCTGTGACGCCCGTCACGCCATTGTGGCGGTTCCTGGTGCAACATTTGACGCTGGACTGTCGGAACCGTATATCCCACAGACCGGGTGATTGTTTCCCCCAACAAGGAACAACGATGGCAGACCTCAAGAAACCAATGCCGGACTTCTCGGACGTCCAGAGCGGCTCGAGTTCGACCGCGAAAGAGACGCCGAAGTCTGCAGCACAGACGCAGGAGCAGACATACACCGTGAAGAAGGGCGACAGCCTGTCCAAGATCGCCAAGTCCCTCTATGGGGATGCATCCAAGTGGCGGCGAATCTTCGAGGCCAATCGCGACATCATCAAGGATCCGGACCTTATCTATCCGGACCAGGTGCTCAAGATCCCCAACGAGAACGCGTGAACCGCGAGGAGACGCACACGATGATTCGCCTGCAACGCATGCTCGGCGCGGCCGCCCTGATCGCGCTGGTTGGCGCCACTGCCTGCAACAAGAAGGAAGCTCCGACCATCGGTGGCATGGACACCACCATGGCCATGCCCTCCACCAATCTCAGCGTCACCGGAATCGAACTGGGCAAGGCAGTTGGCGTGGACAAGCGGGTCAGTATGCCGATGACCACCTTCGGCACCCGCGATACCATCTACGCCTCGGTCGCGACCTCGGGCGCGCCACCCACCGCCACGCTGTCGGCGGTGTGGAGCTTCTCCCAGGATGGCCAGACCGCCGTGGTTGATTCAAGTACCCAGTCGCTCAGTCCCACCGGTGATGCAGTGACCGAGTTCCATGTCTCCAGGGCGGACGCCTGGCCGACTGGCACCTACAAGGTCGAGGTCTTCGCAAACGGCGCATCGGCCGGGTCGCGCGACTTCGAAGTGCGCTAACCCCCAAGGAGGCCGGAGTGGGCGTTGCCAAGATCATCGAGGTGTCATCCACCTCGTCGAAGAGTTTCGAGGACGCCATCACCTCGGGCGTGACCCGGGCCAGCAAGACCGTGAAGGAGGTCAAGGGCTGCTGGGTCAAGTCCATGAAGTGCGATGTCGAGAACGGGAAGATCACGCTATATCGTGTGGTTCTCAAGCTGACGTTCGTGCTGAACGACTAGTGCTTCGCACAGATCCAACGAAATCGGGCGGCGAGATGTTCCTCGCCGCCCGCTTTTGCGTCTCGTGCCGAGGTCAGGCCGCGGGCCGCTTCTTCTTGACCATGCGATAGATGAACAGCAGCAGCATGGCGCCGAGCACGGACATGATCCACCCAGCCGCGTCGCCCTCCCCGTACATCCCGAGCGCCCCGCCAATGAGCTTGGCGACGAACGCGCCGGCAATACCGATGATGATGGTGATGATGATGCCACCCGGATCATCGCCGGGCATCAGGAACTTGGCCAGCGCACCGACGACAAGGCCAATCAGGAGCGTCATCAGCAGGTCCATATCGCCTCCAGAAGAGGGGTTTCGAAGCCGTCATTCACTATGCAGCCC
>DASTUF010000096.1:0-13174 GCA_035759745.1 Gemmatimonadales bacterium | reverse complement strand
GACGGCGCCTTCTCGGGCAGCGTCAGCTCGACTGACCGGCCACCGATGGTGCCCGTCACCAGCCGCTGGCGGCCGAGGTCGAGGACGTCAGTCACTTGCAGGGTGAAGCCGACATGGGGCCCGCCGGCGCCGGGGCCGGCGCGCAACTCTCCGGGCGCAACCGCCACCGGCCCGTCGGCATCCTCCAGCAGGACGAATCCCAGCAGGCCCGCGGTATCGGCATCAGGAGGTTCCATGAGCAGGTCCCGGCGGGCTCCCTCGGCTCGAACCTGCCCACCCACCAGAACCACGATGCGCTCGCCCAGCCGGAAGGCCTCCTCGCGATCATGGGTTACCAGGATCACGGTGGCGCCTGCCGCGCGCAGCAGCCGAGGCAAGTCGTCGAGCAGGGCACGCCGCGTCAGCCGGTCCACCGCCGCCAATGGCTCGTCCAGCAGGATGACTTCGGGTCGCAGGGCGAGAGCCCGGGCGAGGTTCACCCGCTGGGCCTCGCCCGACGAGAGCTGGCGCGCCGGGCGGTCGAGCAGGTCGGTGATGCCGCACTCCTCGGCCGCATCCCGAACCCGGATCTCGCGTTCGGGCGGCGGCACATCCCTGAGCGCCAGCCCCAGATCCAGATTCCGCCGGACGGTGCCCCGAACAAAGACCGCGTCCGACAGTGCCAGCGCGGTGCGGGGTGGCCCATCGCGGCGGAGCGGCTCGCCGCCGATGGTGATGTGGCCGCTGGCTGGGCGCTCCAGCCCGGCGACCAGCCGCAGCAGCGTGGTCTTGCCGGCGCCGTTGGGGCCGAGCACCGCCGTCATCGTCCGGGACGGGAAGCGAAGGCTCGCGACGTCGAGGACCGTCCGCCCGGCCCGCTGAAACGTCACCTGGTGCAGGCCGACGTCGCTCATGCGTCGCGCCGCTGCTGCACGAAGGTCAGGATCAGCGTTACGGTGAATGCGAGCGCCAGCAGGATCAGGCCGTACGCGATGGCGGTGGCCATCTCGCCCCGCCCGGTTACCGTGACGATGGCTGTGGTGAGCACGCGGGTCGAGCCGCGCAGGTTGCCACCCACGGTCATCGACGCGCCGACTTCCGAGATCACCGCGCCGAATCCCGCCATCACGGCGGCCAGCAGCCCCAGCCGCGCCTCCCGGCTCAGCAGCCACAGGCGTCGCCACGGCCCGGCACCGAGCGACGTCAGCAGGTCGGGCAGGGCGGGGGGGAGCGACTGAATACTGGCGGCGGAAAAGCCGATGACGAGCGGAGTGGCGATGAGGAACTGGGCAAGCACCATCGCCTGCGGAGTATAGAGCAGGCCGCTGCCGCCGAAGGGACCGCTGCGGGTGAAGAAGAGCCACACCACCAGGCCGACCACTACCGGAGGCATGCCCATGGCGGTGTTGACCATGCCGAGCACCAGCGTCCGGCCGGGGAATCTCCCGCGGGCCAAACCGTACCCAAGCGGCACACCAACCACCATCGCGAGCGCGGTGGCGCAGAGCGAGATCGCCAGGGTGCGGAGGATAATCGCCCAGACCTCGGCGTCGCCGCTCAGCAGCAGGTGCCAGGCCTCACCCAGGGCCGTCGTCAGGTCATTCACCCAGTGCATCCGGGATGAATAGCTGGCCGCCCAGGCGTTCGCGACCAAACTCGGCGATCACCTGCTGTGCCGCCGGTGACACCATGAACTCGAGAAATCTTCGCGCCGGCACCACCCGCGTCCCGGGATGGAGCTCCGGGTTGACCAGGTGGACGCTGTAATCGTTGCGGAGCCGGGCGCCATCTTCCAGCAGCGGCACCAGGTCGACCCGGTTGCGCAGCGTCAGCCAGGTGGCGCGATCCACCAGGGTGTAGGCCTGCTGGTCGTTGGCAACGTACAGCGTGGCGCTCATGCCCTGGCCGGTTTCCACCCGGCTCTTCACCGAATCCACCGGCACGCCTGCTTCCTGCCACAGCAGCAACTCACGCGATTCGGTGCCCGAACCGTCGCCCCGGGACACGAACGGGCCGAGCGTTGCCACCCGGCGCATGGCTTCGACCGCATCCGTGTTGCTTGCGACGCCCGCCGGATCGGCAGCCGGACCCACCAGCACGAAGTCGTTGTGCATCAGGCGCCGACCTTCCACGAGATGCCCCGCGGCGACGTACCGGGCCTCGGCCGTCGGGTCGTGAGTCAGCGTCGCATCGGCATCGCCGCGCTGGGCCATCATGAGGGCCGCACCCGATCCTACCGCTATCGGCTTCACGTCGATGCCGGTCAAGGCCCGGAACTGATCGATCAGGGTATCGAGCAGTCCGGACTCGTATGCACTGGTAGTGGTCGCAAGGATGAGCTCGGTGCGTTCGTCGGTCGACGAAGCGCATGCGATGAGCAACACTGGGAGCAGTGCAGGGCGAAAACGCATTTCTCAAAACTAGCAGCGGAAGCCCTGATTGCTGGTGGCGGCTCGGTGCATCGGCCGCGAGCGGCCACGTTACCGCCCTACCGCCCCGGCCTCAGCGCCTCTCTCACCTTGCCGGCTATCGAATCCGCCCGCGCCGCGAGGTCCGGTTGGCCTTCCTCGGCCAGGATGGGCGCCATCCCTCCGTAGATGATGGAGTAGAGCTGCAGGATGCTCCCGGAGGGTGGATCCACCCAGCCGCGGGGCCGGGATCGGGTAGCGGCCTCCCAGTTGTACGTCTCCCACAGCAGCGCGTTGGTTCGCGGGACGTTGACGAAGCCGAGCAGCGGCGAGGCCACGATGGAGTCGCCCACTTCGACCGGCTGTTCCAGCAGCTTGCGAACGAAGCCGTGGGTGACGAGGTACGGGCTCAACCCAAGCGTCTGGTCGGGATAGCCGGCGGCGCTCCACGAGAAATAGATCGGCCGCTTGCCGAGGTTGTTGCTGATCAGCAGAGCCGTGACCACATCCGCCAGCAGGAGGACGTCGGTGCCGAACCGGATCTGCACCTCGCCCACCCGGACTACGCCGTCAGGCGCGGCCACCACATCCGGCAGGATGGTGGTGTCGCTCAGCTCGACTTCCGACAGCGCCAGCACATCGTTGGCCGGCTTGGGCCAGCGCAGGCCACGGAGATTTCCGCGCGCCGTATCGCGGAGTTCCTGGACTGGCTCATCAGGACGCGGCTGCCAGAGCTCCGCCGCGGTGGACGGATCGAAGTCGGGCGTTGGCCTCCGGCGAATCTGCCGAAGATGCCAGCGGGTGTTCATGAGCGAGAGATTGGCGAGCGTGACGTCGGTCCGCACGCCCTCGACTTCCTGGGCAAACCAGAGCGGGAAGGTGTCGTTGTCACCCGCCGTGATCAGGATGCCGTAGGGCTCCACCGACTCGAGCAGGTCCACCGCGAAGTCGTGGGCCACGGTCTCATGCGCCCGGCTCGCGGTCAGGCGGTTTGCGACCAGCGGCACGAGTCCGAGCAGCAGGAGGGGAGTTGCCGCGACCCAGCGGCTGCGTTCAGTGCCGCGGTCGCCCAGCCATTTCACGATCGCCCGCATGGTGGCGCCCATGCCCACGGCTATGAGGACTCCGAAGAACGAGAACGATGCTATGAAGAAGTAGTCGCGCTCGCGCACTTCGCGGTCGAGCTGGAGGCCGGGGTCGATGGAGTAGCCATACCGGAAGTTCAGGTAGAACACCAGCAGCAGGGTCAGCGTGAACAGCAGCGCGGCCGCGGCCAGTCCATCGCGCAGTCGAGTGCGGATGAGCGTCCACAGGCCGGTCAGTCCCAGCGCCGCAAATGCGACGGTGAACAGCGCCCGCAGCGCTCCCCAGTCACGGGCGAACTGCCAGTTGAAGTACTGGAGGTAGTTGCGGAGCTGCGAGACGGGATCGGCCATCCGCTGGAAAACCGACGGCTTGCCGTACTGCTCCCGGCTCAGGACGTCCTGGAGCGCCTGGCTGAAGAATCCTGCCGGCTCGCCCTCATTGATGGGGGGATACTGGCCGGCGCGCATCGGCAGGTAGACATAGTTGATCGAGATACCGACCACGACGGCCAGGACGATCGAGGCGATCACCGCGGGCTTGAGCAGGCTGCGCCAGTCGGTGAAGAGCACGTAGATCGCGAGCAGCGGCAGCACCAGCACGCCCATCATGTGGTTGGTGCTGCTCAAGGCCATCACGTATACCATCAGGATCAGCAGCCGGTCGCGCCGGGGGCCGGGCTCGGCGTCGGCCCAGCGGAGCGTGAGCCAGGCCACGATGGCGATTGTCATCAGCGAAACGGTATAGACCTTCTCGTTCACGGTGGACTGGTTCCAGACCGTCCACGCCGCGGCGCCGACCAGGGTACCGGCGGCAGCTGCTCCCAGCCTGATGGCGCGGTGGGGCACGATGTCGCGCATCCACCGCTCGGACACCAGGAACCACATCGCCGCGGCGACTGCGCTGGTGACCGCGGCGAAGATGTTGATCCGCACCGCATACGAAGCCGCCAGCGGGATCAATCCCCACACGTGTGCCATCAGCGTGAACAGCGGATTGCCGGGCGGGTGGGGAATTCCCAGCACCTTGGCGGCGGCGATGTACTCGGATGTGTCCCAGAACGCCGTGGTCGGTGCCAGGGTCGCGAGGTATATCGCGAGCACCACGGCGCCCACGAGGAGCGACCAGCGGTAGGGGGGAGTATGGGAATCGGTCACGGAAGTCCGCGTCTTGGGCCTGAGGCCTGGGGCGTGGGGCCTCGCCACACGCCTCACGCCCTACGCCCACTTAGTGTCGAAACTGCCTGCTACCAGTGAACACCATGGCAATGCCGGCCGAATCGGCCGCGGCCACGACGTCGGCATCTCGCACCGAGCCACCCGGCTGGATGATCGCCGAGATGCCGGCGGCCGCCGCCTGTGCCACACCGTCTGGGAACGGGAAGAACGCGTCCGAGGCCAGCGCGGCCCCCGCAGTCACGTGTCCCGCCTCGCGCGCCTTGTGGACCGCCAGGAAGCTGGCGTCGACGCGGCTCATCTGGCCGGCGCCGATGCCGATGGCCCGCCCATCGCGGGCCAGGAGGATGGCGTTCGACTTGACCGATGCCACTGCGAGCCAGGCAAAGCGGAGGTCGTTCCACTCGCGCTCATCCGGCGGCCGGCCGCTGACCACGGTCCACGCAGCTTCGCTGGGGTCGGGGGTGAACATGTCCTGCACCAGGAAGCCACCCCGTACGCGCTTGTAGTCCAGCTGCCCGGAGCCGTCAGCCACCGGCAGCTCGACCACTCGCAGGTTCTTCTTGCGGGCGAAGGTGGTGAGCGCCTCTTCCTGGAAGGCGGGCGCCACCACCACCTCGACAAAGAGGTCCGCCATCGCCGTGGCGGTGGCCTGGTCCACCACCGTGTTGAACGCGACGACCGAGCCGAAGGCCGACATCGGGTCGGTGCTGCGGGCGCGCTCGAACGCCTCGGCCGCCGAGCTCCCGATCGCGATGCCACAGGGCGTGGTGTGCTTGATGACCGCACACGCGGGCGTCGCGCCCCACCGCGACACAGCAGTCATGGCAGCGTCGAGGTCGAGCAGGTTGTTGAAGGAAAGTTCCTTGCCCTGGCGCTGGGCCAGGTCGCGCATGCCGCGCGGCTCCTCGGTCACGTAGAGCGCCGCGCGCTGGCCCGGGTTCTCGCCATACCGCAGCAGCTGCTGCCGCTCCATGGCCAGGGTGATGCGGCTGGGGAGTTCGTGCTGCTCCGAGGTGAGGAAGCGGGCGATCGCGGCGTCGTACTCGGACGTGTGCGCGAAGACCTTGGCTGCGAACTCTCGTCGCACCTCAAGCGGCACCGCTCCCGCATCGAGCAACTCCAGCACCGTCCGGTAGTCGGTCGGATCCACCACCGCGAGCACCGACTCGTGGTTCTTCGCGGCCGATCGCAGCATCGAGGGTCCGCCGATGTCGATGTTCTCGATGGCATCGTCGAAGGTGACACCGGGCCGCGCGATGGTGGCGTGAAAGGGATAGAGATTGACTGCGACGAGATCGAACGGCTCGATCTTGTTGGCGCCGAGCGCTGCCATGTGGGCCGGCTGGTCCCGGCGCGCCAGCAACCCGGCGTGGACCGCGGGATGGAGCGTCTTGACCCGGCCGTCCAGGATCTCGGGAAATCCGGTGATGTCCTCAACCGACGTGACCTCGACTCCGCCTCCGCGGAGTGCCGCCGCCGTGCCCCCGGTCGAGACGATCTTCCAGCCCCGGCTCACGAGCCCGGAGGCGAACCCCACAATCCCGCGCTTGTCACTCACCGAGATCAGCGCGCGGGGCATCCACTCATCCTCACGAAGTCATCTCCGACACAGTGTTGTCATCCAGGGGGACTGGCTGGCCGGCTCGAGCCGCCGCGGCAACGACCGCGGGCAGCAGCCGATGCTCCGCGGCGAGCACCCGGGCAGCCAGCTGCTCCGGCGTGTCGCCCTCCTCAACCGGCACGAAGGTCCGCGCGAGTACCGCGCCGCGGTCGAAGGCCTCGTCCACCAGATGCACCGTAGCTCCACTCCGGCGCACGCCGGACTCGAGCACCGCGCGGTGTACCCGGAGGCCGTACATCCCGGCGCCACCAAAGTCCGGCAAGAGGGCAGGATGGATGTTGATCACCCGGCCGCCGTACGCAGCGACAACACCAGCCGGGACCAGACGGAGGTAGCCCGCCAGCACGAGGAGATCGGCCGACGCCGAACGAAGCGCCTCGATCCATTCGTCCGCCGAGTCTGGATCAGCAAGCAGCCGCACCGGCACGCCCCGGGCCCGCGCCCGTTCGAACGCGCCGGCCTCCGGCCGATTGCCGAGCACCAGAGCAATCTCCACCGGGCTGCCGGAGCGCGGAGGGAACGCATCGAGCAGCGCGCCCAGATTGCTGCCACCGCCCGACGCCGCTACCGCCACCCGGAACGACATGGCCGCAAAGGTAACGGAGGCAACGACATTCGCATAGCGCGAGAGCCGTCGTCTGAAGCGAGCGATACGTGTGCTGGTGAGAGCGTTGGTAAAACCATGCAACAAAAAGGGTTAAGAATGGGGAGTTCGGGTGAATTCTTCATGGAACGGCAGTTGCTTCTTTATAGGGCATCATCCCCCATCGCACGATTCACCAGGTACTGCCATGGAAGGACGCGTCATGAAGTTCATCGCCATCGCCCCCCGGCTCTGCGTCGGCCTGCTGCTCGCCGGTTCAGTCGCGAGCTGCAAGGGCCCTGAACTTCTGGGTCCGGCATTCTCCATCGGTGACGTCGTCACCCGGGTCTCCACCGAGGACGGCACAGTGTCGGCGGTGCTTCACGCTGGCGTGGCGCCCGAACCAGGTGGTGCCGCGGCGCCAACCGTTCCGGCCCAGGGCACCGCGGTCAACGGCGGTAGTGCCGCGGTGCAGGTGGATGCCGGCGCCGACTTCACGACAGTGATCGTGGCGATGGCGGGCGCCGATGGCTACTACCAGCTGACCTTGCCGGCAGGTGCCTCCACCGCCGACCTGATCCTGGGGCTGTCGCCCGACCTTCCCACCGGAACCCAGCGGCTGCAGTATGCCGTCGGCGACGGCACCACCATCGGCGCCTACGGCGAGCAGGCGATGCGGCTCTTCCGGGTTGGCACCGGCGACGTCCAGGTCAGCATCTCCTGGACCGGCGCCAGCGACGTGGATCTGCACGTCTTCGACCCGACCGGGGAGGAGGTCTACTTCGGCAACCCAGAGGCGGCCAGCGGTGGCCAGCTCGACCTCGACTCCAACGCCGGCTGCACCATCGACAATACCAACAACGAGAACATCGTCTGGGCCACTGGTACCGCGCCCGCCGGCGAGTATCGGGTAGTGGTGGACTACTGGTCCGACTGCGGGGTGCCACGCTCCGACTATGTGGTGACGGTCGCACTCGCGGGTCAGGCGCCCCAGATCTTCACCGGCAGCTTCGTGGGCGACGCGACCGAGAACCCCGACCGGGAAATCGGGACGTTTACCTATTGAGTTGAGAGTTGAGAGTTGAGAGGAAAACCTGCTCTCATCTCTCATCTCTCATCTCTTGACGACTTGCAGAACGGCGAGCATGCTCCCCCATGCTCCACATCCGCTGCGGGCATGACATTCAGCCTACGCTCGCCGAGGCCGGCATCACCGGCGAGTTCCTGGCGTGGGTCGATCCCCTGGCGCAGGGCCCGACCCCGGCGCACGTCGAGGGCGACGCGTGGTATGACGTCCGCGCACGCTTCATTGCCAATGCGTACGGCGAGCAACGGGATGAGGTGCGGCGTCAACTGACGTCGATGGACCGGCGCCTGGCCGGCTTCCGTGACTTCCGCGACGTGGTCCTGTGGTTCGAGCACGACCTCTTCGACCAGGTAATTCTCGCCCGGCTGCTGGCCTGGTTCTCCACCCGCGACCTGGGCTCCACCCAGCTCTCGCTGGTCACGCTCAATGCCCACCCCACAGGCGAGCGCTTCTTCGGGCTGGGCAGTCTCGGCCCCGAGCAGCTCCGCGCCATCTTTCCTTCCCGCGTCCCCGTGACCGTAGAGATGCTCATGGCCGGCACGCGGACCTGGGCGGCGTTTCGCCAGCCTGAGCCGCTGGCGCTGGATGCGATCGTCAAGGAGCCGCGCCTGGCGTTGCCGTTCGCGGCCGCCGCCATGCGCCGCCACCTGCAGGAGCTGCCGTGGGTGCGGGACGGCCTGTCCATGACCGAACGGCGGGCGCTCCGCGCGCTGGCCGGCGGGCCCTTGACGGCGTCGGCGACGTTCGGTGCCGTCCAGGCTGGCGAAGAGGCGCCCTGGATGGGCGACATCATGTTCTATCATGTGGTGGCGATGCTGGCGGCGGAACCGATGCCGCTGCTCTCGTCCCGCCTGCCGTGGCCGGAGGCACGGGATGCGTTTGGCGCGTCCGAACTGCGGCTGACGCCAGAGGGAGAGAGCGTCCTCGCCGGGCGGCGGGACCCGATTCAGGCGCGGGGGATCCAGCGCTGGGTTGGCGGAGTCGAGCTATTGGGCGCCCGAGCGACGTGGCGCTGGGACGAGCAGGAGTTGCGCCCGGTGCGGAGCTGACCGCTCAGAACTCCCGGCGCTTCATTTCCTTGAACAGGTCCTTGGTTTCCTTGGACTGCTCGTCCGGCCGGTGCTTCAGCGTCGAGTCGAACTGCTTGTCGCGTTCTGCCTTGGGCACCGCCGGCTTGGCCGCGTTCTTTGCCGCCAGCCGCGCGATGCGTTCATCGTCCCGCTTTCCCATTCCAGTTCCTCCCTGATGGCCGTGGCTCGGTGGCCCCGGCGTTGGCCAACCTCACGAAACCTCATCCGCTCCTGCCCCGGGGTCAACGCCGGCCCCGGCAACAGCCCGAGCGGCCGGCGCCAGCTCCTCGTCGGTCATCGTTCGCGGGTCCAGTGCCACCCGATGGCCCTCGGCGCGAGCCACGATCGCGGGATCACCCAGCCGGAGCCGCAGCAGTAACCCCTGCACACCGAGCTCACCAGGCGCCAGCGTAACCAGTGTAGTGGGCAGGTTCACCGCGGGTGCGGCGCCTCCACCGACCGCGGAAGTCCCATCCTCGAGCCGCGGCTCGAATCGGACAGGCAGCAGCGCCAGCAGCCGGCTCGCCCGGTCCGCGACCGCTGCGGGGGTCGCGGTCAGCATGGCGAGCACCGGGATCTCGCAGCGGGCGCGCTCGGGCTCCTGGTACAGCCGCAGTGTTGCCTCGAGCGCGGCGAGTGTGAACTTGTCCGAACGAACCGCGCGCGCCATGGGATGCGACCGGCAGGCGGACACCGCCGCGCGTCGCCCCACCATGATTCCGGCCTGCGGACCGCCAAGCAGTTTGTCGCCACTCGCAATCACTATATCGGCCCCGGCAGCGACCGCCTCGCCTAGCGTCGGCTCATTCGCCAGCGGAGACTCGCTCAATGCGTGCAGGAGGCCGCTGCCGAGATCATGGATGCAGGGCACGCCCCGCTCATGCGCCAGCTTCGCCACCTCGGCCGGGGCGGGGGCGTGGACGTAGCCTGACTGGATGAAGTTGGAGCGGTGCACCACCAGGATGCAGCTGGCGCCTGCATCGAGCGCGCTCTCGTAATCCGGGAGATGGGTACGGTTGGTGGTGCCGATCTCGATCAGGCGTGCGCCGCTGGCGCGCAGGATGTCGGGAATGCGGAACGAGCCACCTATCTCGATGAGCTCCCCGCGCGAGATCGCCACGCCGCCGCTGCCGCCCAGCGCCGCGAGCGCCAGCACCAGCGCGCCGGCGGCGTTGTTCACCACCAGCGCGTCCTCGGCACCGGTCAGCCGGGAAGCGAGCTCACGGACGTGGTCGGAACGATGTCCCCTGGTCCCGGCGTCGAGGTCGTATTCGAGCGTGGAGTAGCCGCGGCCGATCTCATGCATCGCCCGAAGTGCGACCTCAGCGAGCGGGGCCCGTCCGAGGTTGGTGTGCAGCACGACGCCCGTGGCGTTGATGACCGGGCGGAGCCCGATGCGGTCGCGGGCTGCCAGCCGGTCAGCCACTTCGGTCGCCCAGTCACGTTCGTGGTGGTCGCGGCTGGTGCGGGCAGCGGCCACCGCTTCGCGGGCTGCCTGCACCACTGCTTCCCTCGGAGCGTGGTCGAGCAGCGGAGCAATCCCGGGGTCCGCGAGCAGCCGCTCGATGGACGGCAGGTTGCGCCGCATGTCGGTCATGGCCGTCGGGGGAGGGTGTCGACGCGGCGCGGTAGTGTGTCCTGAGGCACCCGCAGCGAATCGGGGACTGCGCGGAGAGAGTCCGGCTGGAGCAGGGTATCCACCGGGGTGACCAGGATGGCGCGCGGTTCCGGGGCGACGAACCGTCCGTCCACGCTCGCGCTGACTCCGGTGACGTTTCGCACGCCGCGGATGGAGAACCCGTACCGCCCGGCGGAATCCATTGGTGCCGCCAGCCGGAGCAGGACGCGGTCGCTCAGCGGCGGGCGGCTCGGCGTCCTGGCCGTGGGCGCGCCCGGCTGGGCGCCGGGCTTGACTTGCGGAGCTGCGACGGCGGAGTCGGCGGGGACGGCTGCAGAATCCTGGGCGGCGCGCAGCATGCTGTCGGCTTCCGCTTCCCTCAGTAGCCACACCACTTCCAACGCGCTCGAGTCGGCGAGCCGCCACACGCTGACCGATTCGGTGGTGAACCGTACCGACGGATGCAACGGCTGGCTGAATTGCACCGCGACGGTGACGCTGTCACGGGGGAGTGCCTCTCGCACCCGTGGCGGCACGGTATCGTGCGCAAAAGTCCACAGCTCCAGGCTGTCCGCGCCCGTCGCCACCGTGGCACTGTCGAAGGCCTCGCGCTCTTCCCGCAGGCTGTTGCTGTTGGCGTCGATGACGCCATAGACCACGAACTGACCGGCGGGGAGCGGGGCCGCCAGCAGGCGGCCCGCCGAGTCAGTCGAAAAGCGGTAGCGAAGGCTGTCAGGCAGCAGGAAGGCTTCCACCAGCGCGCGCGCCGCGGGACGCCCGGTGGTCCAGTCGTACACCCGGACCGCGAGCGTGTCATGCGGTGTCTCGCCACCGGTCGTGAAAGTGAGTGTTCTGCTCAGCGAGGTCGCGCGGTTGTTGCGGAGGTCCATGACCCCGGGGAGCAGCTCGACCCGGTAGACCGTGTTCGGCCGCCAGCCCTCGCGCGGTCGCACCGTGATGCGGTTCCGCTTCCAGCTGACGTCGGGCACTCGGTCCGTGGGCGACAGCAGCACCAGCCGTTCGAGGTCGCCCGTGCCGGTGCCCCGGTTGGGCGAGCTGCCCTCGCTGATGACCTCGTTGAACCGGAACTCGACCTCGCCATCGAAACCGGGCAGGGACGCCATGGTGTCGGGCGTGACCGCCACCAGGAACGGTGGCGCCTGATCTGGCGGCCCGCCCGGCGGCGGCTCGATCTTGGCGCAGGCAATCAACGCCACCAACACCGCTGCTGCGACGATTCTCATCATCCGCAACCCAATGCCTGGCGCTTGGCCGCCACGACGCCGAGCTGCTCCCGCCAGCTCACCAGTTTCTCGCGCTCACCCGCCACGACGTGTGACGGAGCGCGCGACACGAACTGCGCGTTGGCCAGCTTCGCCTCCTGCGACGCGACCAGCCGGACCAGGCGGGTGGCTTCCTCGCCCAGGCGACCACACTCCTTCTCGAGGTCGATGGCCTCGCCCAGCGGCACCACGACTGCGGTACCGTCGGGCAGTACCGCGTGGCCGCCGTCGGGACTGCGACCGTCGCTGCCCAGATGAAGCAGACTGACCTTGGCCAGGCGCTCGATCGTGTCGCGCTCGGCCTCGAACGCCTGCCGCGCGGTGGCAGACGCGGGGGAGACATGCACCGCCACCTGCTTGCCGGGAGTCACCCGATATTCGGCCCGCACCTGGCGCACTGCGCCGATCAGTTCCTGCACCAGCGCGAAGTCGCGGAGCGCGGCATCGTCGTGCGCGCGTGCGTCCGGCTCCGGCCAGCCGGTGGTCATGAGCGACTGGTTTGCGGACCGGGCCGGCAGCTGGGTCCAGAGTGCTTCCGTGATGAACGGCATCACTGGATGCAGCACTCGCAGCGCAGTGTCGAAGGTGCGAGCCAGGACCGCGCGGGCCACGTCGCCACCGGGTCGGCTGCCGTACAACTGCGGCTTCACCTGCTCGATGTACCAGTCGGCCAGGTCGCTCCAGATGAAGCGATATGCCGTGCCGGCAGCATCGTTGAGGCGGAACCGCTCGAACGCGTCGGTGGCCTCGGCGACCATGGCATCGCACCGCGCGATAATCCACCGGTCGGCCAGCGTCAGTTCGTCGGGGCGCACCGCGTTGGCGTGCTTCCCGGCGAGCGGCCGCACCGGACCGTCGAGATTGGTGAGGATGAACCGGCCGGCATTCCACAGCTTGTTGGCGAAGTTTCGTCCTGCGGCGAAGGAGCTGTCCAGGTCGTCGGGGTCCAGGATCAGGTCGGTGCCGACCGCCATGCCCGACAGGATCACGAACCGCAGCGCGTCGGCGCCGTAGCGGTCCACCACGTCGAGCGGATCGATGCCGTTGCCCAGCGACTTGGACATCTTCCGGTGCTGGGTATCGCGCACCGTGCCGTGCAGGTAGACGGTGCTGAAGGGGATGTCGTCGCGGAACTGGCAGCCCGCCATCACCATGCGTGACACCCAGAAGAACAGGATCTCGGGCGCGGTGACCAGCGTGGTGCCGGGATAGTAGCGCTCCAGGTCCGGCGTTTCGTCGGGCCAGCCGAGCGAGCTGAAGGGCA
>DASTUF010000095.1:0-39567 GCA_035759745.1 Gemmatimonadales bacterium | reverse complement strand
GAGCAACGGCCCTGCTGGCTCACCTGGACCGGGCCCGCGCTCCGCAACATCATCGAACAGCACCTCTCCGACTCGGCGCTATACGGCGGCGAGATCAGCGGCCGAGGACCTCGGTACTGCCCGTCGATCGAGGACAAGATCGTCAAGTTCAAGGGGGCCGAGCGACACCAGGTCTTCCTGGAACCGGAGGGCCTGGATACCAGTGAGATGTATGTGAACGGGGTCTCGACCTCGTTGCCGGCTGCGGTCCAGCTGGAGTTTCTACGTACCATCCCGGGCCTGGAGGCGGTGCACATGACCCGCCCTGGCTACGCCATCGAGTACGACTACTTCCCACCCAGCCAGCTGCATCCGACGCTCGAGACCAAGGGCATTCGGGGACTGTTCCTGGCGGGGCAGGTCAACGGCACCACCGGGTACGAGGAGGCGGCCGGGCAGGGCGCCCTGGCAGGGATCAATGCCGCTCTGACGGTGAGAGGGGATGAGCCCGTCACAATTCGGCGGGACGAGGCCTACATCGGGACGCTGGTGGATGACCTGGTGACCAAGGGGGTCGATGAGCCGTACCGACTCTTCACCTCGCGGTCGGAGTATCGGCTCCTGCTTCGGCAGGACAATGCCCTTCGCCGACTCTACCCGCTGGCCGCTCGCCTGGGACTGCTGACCGACGATGAGCGCCGAGCGGCAGAGACCAGACTCGAGGCCGAGGACCGCCGCCTGGCTGTTTCACGTGAAACGCGGGTGTCGGTCGAGACGGCGAACCGGTTGCTGGAATCGAAGGGAGAAGCCCCCGTGAGTGAGCCGCCATTGGTCGCGGAGCTGGCGACCCGGCCCACGATTTCGCTCACCGAAGCTTTCTCGACCGCCGACCCATCAGCTTCATCAACGCCGTCATCGACTTCATCTGTGGACTGGGCGGAAATCGAACTGAAATACGCCGGCTACCTCGCCCGCGAGCAGAGCGCTGCAAACCGACTCAACCGGCTCGAGGAGCTTCCGCTGTCGGGTTCAATGGATTATGCCGAGCTGACCGCCATCTCGTTTGAGGCCCGACAGAAGCTCGACCGGATCCGCCCAACGACGCTGGGCCAAGCCGGGAGGATTCCGGGTGTGAGTCCGGCCGATTTGCAGATCCTGGCGGGGGAGGCCTTGAAGCGGTAGAAGCGGTATAAGCGGTAGGAAAGGTAAGAAGAGGTAGAAGAGGTAGAATTAGGAGGGGTAGGCGAGAAGCGGCGGGTGGTTGGCGAGGGCCGTTTCACGTGAAACGGCCCGACCCGCTTTCTTAATTTGCCCTCATTCGCCATATTGAAGAGCTGGTTTGCAGTCATGCGGTGTTTTATGCTATAACCTGTTGTGCACGCACACTTTGCGTAGACAGACCAGTTCTGGCCCCTTCGCTTCGCTCAGGGTGACGGGCTCTGACCCGTGATCTCTGATCCCTAGTCCCTAATCCCTGATCCCTGGCCCCGTGTCCCGCACCATCGCAATCGCGAACCAGAAGGGCGGCGTCGGCAAGACGACCACCGCGGTGAATCTCGCCGCGTCGCTGGCCGTCGCCGAGCGTCGGGTGCTGCTGGTGGATGCGGATCCGCAGGGAAACGCGACCAGCGGTTCGGGAGTGGATCGCGGCGCCATCCGGCTTTCGCTATACGATGTGCTGATCGATCGCGCCAACCCGCTGGAAGCGATCATGCAGAACCCGGCGTTGCCCCATCTCGATGTATTGCCGGCGACCCAGGACCTGGTCGGCGCCGAGCTCGAGTTGGTAGACGCGCCCGATCGCGAAGCAGCGCTGCGCGACGCGTTGCTCGGCATTCACGAGCGGTACGACTACATCCTCATCGACTGCCCGCCGTCGCTCGGACTGCTAACGCTCAATGTGCTGACGGCCGCACAGGGCTTGCTCATTCCGATCCAGTGCGAGTACTACGCGCTCGAGGGCATCTCGCAGTTGCTCAACACCGTGCGGCTGGTGCAACAGAACTTCAATCCCGGCCTGGCGCTCGACGGTGTGCTGCTCACCATGTTCGACTCCCGCCTCAATCTCTGCCGCCAGGTTGCTGACGATGCGAAGGAATACTTCGGCGCGCAGGTGTTCCGCACACCGGTGCCGCGCAACGTGCGGCTCGCGGAAGCGCCGAGCTTCGGGCAGCCCATCGTGCTCTACGACGTACAGTCGGTAGGTGCGAAGAGTTACCTCGCCGTGGCGCAGGAACTGATGAAGCGGGTGGAGTCACCGACCGTCGCACCTGAACAGGAGCTCGCCTCGTGAGCAGCGCACCGCAGGGCGGAGCAGCCGGCCGCCGGCTGGGCCGCGGGCTGGAATCACTGCTCGGACCCATCTCGAAGGAGCAGGCGGCGGCGCAGGGCAACCTTCGCGAGCTTCCGCTTGCGCAGATCAAGCCCAATCCCTTCCAGCCGCGCACGCATTTCGAGCCCGAAGCGTTGCAGGAGTTGTCCGAATCGATCAAGGCGTCGGGACTGCTGCAGCCGGTGGTGGTGCGCCCGAAGGATGGCGGGTACGAACTGATCGCCGGCGAGCGGCGGCTGCGAGCGGTGCAGCAACTGGGATGGCGCCAGATACCCGCCGTCGTGAAGGACGTCGACGACCGCACGCTGCTGACACTCGCGCTGATCGAGAATTTGCAGCGGCACGATCTCTCGCCGATGGACGAGGCCCAGGGCTACCAGCGGCTGCAGGAAGAGTTCGGACTCGCTGCCGCCGATATTGCCCGGCTCACCGGACGCAATCGTTCGACCATTGCCAACCTGCTCCGGTTGCTCAAGCTGCCGGAAGATGTGCGCGCGATGGTGCACGACGGCCGCCTGAGCGAGGGCCATGGGCGCGCGCTGCTGGCGCTCGACTCACCGAGCGCGATGAGTCGTGTGGCGCGGCAGGCGGTGACCGACGGCTGGAGCGTGCGCGAAGTAGAGACACGCGTGAAACGGCCGGGCCGCAACACGGCCACGGGCGCGCGGGGCGAGCAGCCGGCCACCGCTGAAGCGCGCCGCATCGAGGAAGCGCTGCGCGCTCGGCTGCAGACCGATGTCCGGCTTACCCAGAAGCGGAAGGGCCGGGGCCAGCTCACCGTCAGCTACTACTCCAACGACGACCTGAGCCGGTTGCTCGAGGTCATGCTGGGACATCCCTTCGAAGGATGAGCGACAATCGTCGCCGCTATGTGCACCTCATCGTGCATCACGATGGAGCGCCAGCCAGCCGGCAGTGGCGCGTGTCGGTCGGCGCGTACCGGACACTCATTGGTGTCGGCATAGCGGCGCTGCTGGCGCTGCTCGCCGGGCTGTTCTTCCTCGGACCGATCGCCCGTGCCGCCGGACGAGTGCCGGGCCTGGAACGCCAGGTAGAGAACCTCACGCTCGAGAACGCGAGGATCGCCGACCTCGCCCGTGCGATCGACAGCTTGCAGCTGGCCTACGAACGGGTGCGCGGCATGGTGGGCGGGGACATGGTGCCGGACCTCGCCGAAGTGGCGAGCAATCGTCTGCCGGTGGCGCCACCGGTAGACGCGCGCATGCCCTCGGCGCGATCATTGCCATCCGGACCTACAGAGCCGCGGTACTGGCCGCTCCGGGACGCCGGATTCATTACCCGCGGATTGAGCGAAGGTGCGGGTGGCGACGAAGAACACCCCGGGGTGGACGTTGCCGTAGCCATGGAGACGCCCATTCGGGCGGCAGGCGGTGGGCGGGTGGCTCAGACCGGTGAGGATGCGGAATACGGCAGGTTCGTGCGTATCACCCATCCGGATGGCTTCGACAGCATGTACGGTCACTTGCAGCGGGTACTGGTGAGCAACGGTGCGCCGGTCGACGCTGGCCAGGTCATCGGGCTCTCCGGCAACAGCGGGCGTTCCACGGCACCGCACCTGCACTTCGAGATTCACAAGGAGGGGAAGAACGTGGATCCCCTGGTCCAGATTACGGAGGGACGTTGATGGCGATCTTCTCGACGCCGCCCGCTGAAGCGGGAAGCGAGCCCGCAGCCGGAGCCAAGCAGGCGTTCAACCGGCGCAAGGGCGATGGCATTCCGCTGTCGATCATCGCGAAGGACATGACGGTCACCGGCGACATGTCGACCGAGGGCGTGGTCAAGGTCGAGGGCCGGGTGAAGGGAACCATCCGATCCACCACCCAGGTCATCATCTCGCCCGGCGCTGTGATCGAGGGCGACGTCGAGACCAAGGAAGCGATCGTTGCCGGCGAGGTAGCGGGAAACATCCGGGCGACCGATCGGGTGGAGTTGCAGGCCAGCGCTGTCGTGAAAGGCGACATCGCCACCCCCAAGATCGCCATCCTCGAGGGTGGTCGAGTATCCGGCTCGGTAGCCATGACCGATGGAGGGATGTCTAAAAGTTCGTAAGTCTGTGGACATCAAACGTTTATGTGATGTTCAACCGTTCACCGACGTTGCAATGCGCGCTGTTCTTCCAAAATTGAACAAAGTGTGGCGCTACTGTCTCGCTGCTGTAGTGACGGTGGCGTTTATTTCGTGTTCGTCAGACCAACCTGCCAATACCGACCAGTACCGAGTCGCCCTGATCGTCCCCGGGTCCATCGCTGACGCCGCCTGGAACTCCAGCGCCTATCAGGGGCTGCTGCGGATCAAGGACTCGCTCGGCGCGCACATCAGCCACGTCGAGGCCGCCACCCCCGCTGCGCAGGAGGAGGCGCTCCGGAGCTACGCAGCAGCGGGCTTCGACCTCATCATCGGGAACGGCTTCGAATTCCAGGGCCCATCGGAGCGAGTGGCGGCACAGTATCACGACCCTGTCTTTGTGGTGAACTCAGGGGCGCGGGTCCAGGGCCGGGTGATCCCGATCGTCTTCCGCATCGAGGAGGCGACGTATCTCGCCGGCATGGTGGCGGGCGGCATGACCCGGACCGGCGCGATCGGCTTCATCGGTGGAGTGGAGCTGCCGCCGGTGGCGCGAGGGTATCAGGGTTGGGTGAACGGTGCCCGGGCGGTGAGGCCGGACGTGGTAAGTCGCGTGGCGTACCTCAACAACTGGGACGACGCGGCGGCAGGGAAGGAGGCGGCGCTGGCGCAGATCCGGTTGGGCACGGATATGCTTCACCACAACGCTGATGCCGCCGCACTCGGCGTCTTCCAGGCCGCCAAGGAAAGTGACGCCGTCTACGTCTTCGGGGCCAACGCCGACCAGGCAGCACTGGCGCCAGAGCATGTCATCGGCTCGGCGGTGATCGACCTGCCCCACGCCTTTCTGCTGGTGGCCCGCGCGGTACAGGATTCGGGGTTCGTCCCGAAGGAGGAGTCTTTCGGCGTTGGCAGCGAGGTCCTGCGTTATGTGCCCAACCCCGCGCTCGAGGGCCTGGTGCCGGCCGAGCTCATGGCCCGGGTCGAGGCGGCCCGGGACTCCATCGCGGCCGGGACGCTGATGCCCCTCGAACGGACGGCACCGTGAAGGGCGTACCGCTCGCAGAGGTGGTAGAGTATCTCGACGAGTACCTCCGCATCGGGGAGGTGCCCGACGAGTCCACGGCGGTGAACGGGCTGCAGGTCGAGAACGGCGGCATGGTCGGCTCGCTGGTGGCCGCGGTGGACGCGTCCCAGGCGACGATCGACGGCGTGGTCGAAGGGTCGCGTTCCGCTGAAGGGACCGCCCCGCCGCTTCTGCTGGTGCACCACGGGCTGTTCTGGGACGGCAACCGGCCGGTCACCGGCCGCCGCTACCGCCGCCTCAACGCGTTGCTCTCCGCCGACGTCGCGGTCTATTCGGCGCACATCCCGCTGGACCTCCACCCCGACGTGGGCAACAACGTGGTTCTCGCCGAGCGGCTGGGGCTCGAGGTCGAGGGCCGGTTCGGCGATTATCGCGGAGTTGCCCTGGGGGTGTGGGGGAATGTGCCGCACGGCCTCGAAAGTCGAGACGCGCTCGCAGTGGAACTTGGGCGGGTGCTGGGCAGCGATCCGGCCAAGCTGATCCCGGGCGGGCCAGAGCGGGTGAGCCGAGTCGGCATCATCACCGGGGGGGCCGCGTCGATGCTCAAGGACGCGCAGGCCGCGGGCCTGGACACGTTCATCACCGGCGAGGGCGCGCACCACACCTACTTCGACGCCATGGAGGCGGATATCAATCTCCTCCTTGGCGGCCACTACGCCACCGAATCGCTCGGCGTGCAGGCGCTCGCCTCGCACCTGGCCGACCGCTTCGACCTTCCCTGGGAGTTCCACGACCATCCTACCGGGCTGTGACCGCGCACGACGCCGCGGCGCCCGCGCTCGAACTTCGCGACATCACCAAGTGGTTTGGCAGCCTCGCCGCGCTGCGCGATGTGACCTTCACGGTGCGTCCGGGCACCCTGCACGCGCTCCTGGGTGAGAACGGCGCCGGCAAGTCCACCCTCATGCACATCGCGTACGGGATGCTTCGCCCCGAGCTGGGCAGCATCCGGGTGGACGGCCACACCGTGAAGTTCCGCAGTCCGCGCGACGCGCGTGCCGCCGGAATCGGGATGGTGCATCAGCATCCGACCTCGATCGCCGCGATGACCGTGGCGGAGAACGTGGAGCTGGCCATGGGGAGGCAGCAGGCGGCTCGGCGGCTTGGCGGCTCGGTGGAGTGGGTGCGGGAGCTGTCCGAAGAACTCGGGCTGCCACTCGATCCGCTGGCGCGGGTGGAGTCGCTTCCCATCTCGATGAAGCAGCGGCTGGAGATCGTGAAGGCGATCGTGGGCGGGGCGCGGCTGCTGCTGCTGGACGAGCCCACCGCGGTGCTGGCTCCGTCGGAGGCAGCTGAGCTGATGTCAGTGGTCCGGGACTACGTAGCGCAAGGCAACTCCGCCGTGCTCATCACCCACAAGCTCGCCGAAGCCCTGGCCAATGCCGAGGAAGTCACGGTGCTGCGGCGCGGCATCGTGACCCATCGTAGCCGGGCAGATGCAACGAACGCCGAGGAACTGGCCGACGCCATGATCGGTGCCGCCGGGAACCTCGGGCGGTCCGGTGGCCCTGGCCAACGCGAACCCGGCGAGCCGCTGATTGTGGCGCGTGATCTCGTGCTTCGCCGAGCCGCCGGGCCGCCGAGCCGCCGAGTCATCGCGCTTTCAGTACGCGCGGGCGAGATCGTGGGCATCGCGGCAGTCGAGGGCAACGGCCAGCGCGAGCTGCTTCGCACTATTGCCGGCGTCGTCCCGCCCTGGTCGGGGACGCTCGACGTACGACATCCTGTCGCATTCATCCCGGAGGACCGGACCACAGAGGGACTGGTGTCGGAGCTGACGCTCACCGAAAACGTGGTACTGGGCGATGCTCCCGGCGCGGGATGGCGAGTGGACTGGAGTGCGGCAGAACGTCGTACGGCGGAGCTGCTCCGGGTCTATCAGGTGCGTGCACGTGGCCCGGGTGCTCGCGCGCGCTCGCTCTCGGGCGGCAACCAGCAGCGACTGGTGCTCGCACGCGCACTGTCGCAGGAGCCCCGGGTGATCATCGCGGAGAACCCTGCCCGCGGGCTGGATGTGGCCGCGGCCGCAGCGGTGCATCGACGCCTGGCAGAGGCAGCCGAGGCGGGCAGTGCCGTGTTATTTCACTCCACTGACCTGGACGAGGTGCTGGAGCGAAGTGATAGGGTGCTGGTGATGCGGCAGGGACAAGTGTTGCCCGCTCCACCGGGCGCCGATCGTGAGGAGGTCGGACGGCTCATGCTGGGCGCCGAGTGATGGCAAAGAAGGTCCTCACCCGGATCCCGAAGGAGGAGCGGGAAGAGTCGGCGTTCCGTCGCCGGTTGCGGGTGGCACGCCACACTCTGCTGCCAGTGGTGCTGATTGTTGTGACGACGCTGCTGGTGCTGGGTGCGGCGCTGTCACTCGCGGGGTATGACGCTGGACTCGCTGGCGCTGCGCTCTGGAGGGGTGCATTCGGGTCGTGGGATGCGATCACGTCGGCCACGCTGGTGCGGGCGACACCGCTCATCATCCTGGCACTGGGCTTCGCGCTGGCGCTCCGGGGCGGCGCGCTCAACATCGGAGGCGAGGGCCAGTTCTACGCCGGCGCGATCGCGGCGGCGGCGGTGGCTGCCCATGTCGCGTCGCTACCGGCACCGATGGCGATAGGCGCAACCTGGGTCGCGGCGTTTGCGGCGGGGGTGATCTGGGTCAGCGTGCCGGTGCTGCTGAAACTGCGGTTCGGGGTGCTCGAAGCGATCAGCACGCTGCTAATGAACTTCGTGGCCGAGGCGCTGGTGAGCTGGATGGTGCAGGGTCCGCTGCAGGAACCCACCCACATCTATCCCCAGAGTGCCACGCTTCCGGCGAGCGCGGTGCTGCCGGTGCTGCCCGGTACCAGGCTCCATCTTGGCTTCGGCCTGGCGCTGGTGCTGGCGGGGGTGCTGTGGTTCGTGTTCAACAAGACGCGTTGGGGATTTCAGCTCCGGGCTGCGAGCTATGAGCCGCGAGTGGTGGAAATCATCTCCCGCAGAAATGTGGGTGCCATGCTCGCGATAGCGCTGCTGGTGTCCGGCGGAATCTCCGCGCTGGCCGGGGCGACGGAAGTCGGAGGAGTCAGCCGCGCGCTCTACCAGAATCTCTCGCCCGGCTACGGCTTCACCGCGATCGCGGTGGCGCTGCTGGCCCGGCTCCGGCCGGGCGCCATCATCCTTAGCGGCGTCTTCTTTGGCGCGCTCGAGGCTGGCTCGGCCGCCATGCAGCGTGACGCCGGGGTACCGGCGGTGATCGTCTATGTGGTCGAGGCAGTGGTGATCATCACGCTGCTGCTGATCGAGGCGCGCGGCTGGCGGCGGCGGGAGGCGCTGGCGGGAGCGTGACGGAGGTGCTCATCGCCGGCTTCCTGGCGGCCACCGTTCGGGTCGCGACGCCGCTGCTGCTGGCAGCGCTGGGAGAGTTGCTTGCCGAACGGGGCGGGTCGATCAACCTCGGCATCGAGGGCTCGATGCTGGCCGGTGCGCTGGCGGCAGCGATGGGGGCCGCCTGGTACGGGACGACCGCCGGGATGGTGTTCGCTGTCCTGGCGGGCGCGGCGCTGGCCGCGGTGTTTGCGTTGATCACGGTGAAGTGGGGTGCGGATCAGATCATTGCCGGCACCGCGATCACGCTGGGCAGCATCGGCCTGACCGGAGCGGTGTACCGGTTGGCGTTCGGCGCCGGCGGAGCGGGACTCTCGATTCCCACGGTGGCGGCGATCGAGGTGCCGGTGCTGTCGCGTCTTCCGTTCATCGGACCGGCGCTGTTTGCCCAGCCGCTCGCTACCTATGTCGCGCTGGCTCTGGTCCCGGCGATGTGGTGGTTTCTGTTCCGGACCCGGGCCGGGCTGGAGCTCAGGGCCACCGGCGAGGACCGCAGAGCCGCGCGCGCGGCAGGGGTGAACACGGTCATGCACCGGACGCTGTCACTGATCGCGGGTGGCATGCTGGCGGGCCTGGCGGGTGCGACACTGGTGCTGGCCCAGCTGGGAACGTTCGCGGAGAAGATGACGGCGGGGCGGGGCTTCGTCGCGGTGGCGCTGGTGGTGCTGGGGCGGTGGCATCCGGTGGGAGCGCTGCTGGCGGCGCTGCTGTTCGGCGCAGCCACAGCCCTGCAATACCTCTTCCAGGCGATGGCGCTGGACGTACCGTATCAGTTGTTCATCGTGCTGCCCTACCTGCTGGCGCTGATAGGGCTGGCGGGAGTGCTGGGGCGGGTGAAGGCGCCGGGGGAATTGGGGAAAAGCTAGGGGTTAGGGGTTGGCGCGTGGCCAGCTCACCCTCCCGGCTTCCACATCGCCGCATCCAGGATCGACCAGAGGTGGATGATCCACCCCAGCAGGATGATCCAGAGCAGTGCCGCCAGCACGAAGTGCGCGATCGCCATGCCGAGGCGGCCCTGGATCAGCTGGCCCAGTCCAGGGATGAAGAAGCTGGCCAGTGCCGCGATGACGTTTCCGGTCGAGCCCTGGCCTGCCATAAATCTCTCCTCTCAAGTAATCATAGCCCAATTGCCCCCAGCGGGTTTTGGCCCTGACAAGGGGAGTGATAACTTGCCATGCGCCTAACGACTCATCCGCTGAACCGCCAGGAGATTTGATGCCAACCATTCAGGAATTCCTGCAGGAACTTGATCATGAAGCCACCACCACCCGCCGAGTTCTGGAGCGGGTTCCCGAAGACCGGTTCGACTGGCGGCCTCACCACAAGTCGATGTCCCTTGGACAGCTCGCCGACCACATAGCGCGGATACCCCTGCGCATCGCAGGGATCGCGAAGGAAGCCGGCTTCGATGCCGCCAACATCACGCCTCCGGGCAGTCCCGCGAGCGCGGAGGAACTCCTCGCCACGTTCGACAGCAGTCTGGCCGGCGCGCGCAACACGATCGGCTCGATGAGCGATGCCGATCTCGCCGGCATATGGCGCATGACGCGGGATGGCAAGGAACTGATGGCGATGGCCCGCGGCGCTGTGTTGCGGAACATCCTGTTCAACCACTGGTATCACCATCGCGGCCAGCTCACGGTGTACCTGCGGCTGAACGACGTCCCGCTCCCGTCGGTCTACGGACCTACCGCCGACCTGCGGGTCTAGCTGGTTTCGACGACTGAAGCCGCCTCTCGGCCCTGCCGCTACTCCGGCATGAGGTAGCTCACCAGTCGCTGGATCTTGCCGACGCGCATGTCGAACACGTCGCAGAAGGCGAGGTCCAGCACGCTGCCGTCGTCCTTCGGCGCCCGGACCGATCCCTCGACGATGACCACGTCATCGGCCTCGAGGATTCGGGTGACGTTGATCTCGGGCTGGCCCGCGAATCCTTCGTCCACGATGTGTCCGGTGAACTGGTCCTTGCCGTGCACGTGGAACGCGCCGGGGATGAGCCACTCGACGTCGTCGGTGAGGCACGACAGGATCAGTTCGCGATCGGTCCGTCGAAAGCCGTCGAGGTAGGCCTCAACCGTCTTCGTGTTGGCGCTCAATCGGACCTCCAGCGCGTCACGGTGTGCGCTCGATCTGCCGGATTCCCTCGATCGACCGCCGCCGTGCTGGCTCGCTTTCAAGCGAAGCCTCGTACGCTTCCCGCGCCTCCGTCGGGCGGTCGAGCTCGAGCAGCATGTCTCCCAGCAACTCGAGCGCCGGCGCAAGCGGTCCGGGGCTGACCGCCGACTTTTCGGTGGCCGCTTCTCGTGCGGCCGCTGCGCGCATTCGGGCCAGGGCCTGGTCCTCGCGTCCGGAAGCGAGGTCGAGCCATGCTGCCGCGCCGAGTCGCTGGATCTCCACCTGTCCCGCCCAGTACGTCTCGTTGCTCGCTTTCAACTGCGCCTCGATCGACTCCAGAGAATCGACTGCGTCTCGTGCTGCGGCCAGGTCGCCCGTGCGGGCCGCGCCCAGGCCGCGGGCAAACCAGGTGAGTCCTTCGGTATAGGGAAAGGCATTGTTCCCCACTGGGAGCCGGCTCGCCTCTTCCCATGCACCTCGCTCGAGCGCGTAGCGAGCCGGTATCGCCGCCAGCGCATACAGGCCCGCTGAACCCGGCGCGGCACCGGTTACAGCGTTCGGATCGAAGCGTTCGGCGAGGGCCGGCAGCTGGCGCACGATGGCGTACGCCGCCGAGTCCTGCCCCAGTTGCAGGTAGGCGTAGACCGCGTAGTCGGCGGCGTGAAACGCTTCGGCCAGCGAGCCCTGCTCCTCCGCCGCTGCCATCGATCGGAGATTGGTGCGCACCGACGGCTCCCACATGCCAAGCCGGGTGAAGGTGTGTGACGGCATGTGGAGGGCGTGCGCCGCCGCCGGTGCGATGTCCGCATACCGTTCGGCTGCCGCTTCCGCGTGCTCGGCCAGGGCCGGGACGTCGTAGCTGTGGATGATGTAGTGCGCCAGCCCGGGGTGGTCGGGATGTTCCCGGAAGAGTTCTTCCAGAATCGCGCCAGCACGGCGCTGATTGGCGTAGGACTTGTCGGTGGGCGAGGCGGTGCCGACGATGGAGATGGCGTGGAAAATCGGGGCCTCGGTATCGTCAGGATACTCTGCGGCCAGGACCTCCATCGCCTCTTCGTACGCCAGCAGCCGAGCCCGCTGGTCGCGGTCCGGGTCCTCGTAGAGCTGCGCAACTGCGGCGATATAGCCGCGCTCACGGTCGGTGGCACCCGCTGCCACTCGCCGTGCCGCCTCAACCGCCTCCCGGCCCCGCTTCAGCGCCGAGGCGGGCCGGATGTTGGGCACCATCGGGTTGCTCCAGCGGCTCAGCGCAATGCCCCACCAGGCCATGGCGCAGGTGGAGTCGGCCGACAACACCGCCTCGAACTCGCGCATCGCGGCGGCGAACTCGAACGAATGCAGCTGTGCGATCCCCCGGTCAAACCGGGGCCCAACCGACGCGGCACAGGAGGTCTCGAAATGGACTTTACCGAGCCGGTCAGCCGCAGCGGCCGCGTGGTCATGCTCCTGGGCCAGCAGCCTGGGGGCAAACAGGGTAACGACGACGGAAAGCAGCGGCAGCAGGCTACGGCGAGACATGGGACCACCCTAGAATAGGACATCCAAAGATGCGCAGAAATCAGCGGATGAGCGACAGGCCTGAGCGCCATCGTCCCCTTTCACGCTGTTGCAGTCCCGTTCACGCAGTTGCAGCTCCGCTTCCTATCGTCCCCCGGCCTCGAGGTGGGTCAGCAGGTAGCGCGTCAGCAGGGAGTAGACGTTGAGCGACGTGTTGCGACCCTCGCAGATGCAGTGCGACCGGTTGGGATACACCATCAGGTCCACCTGCTTGCCCAGATCCACCAGCTGGTTCACCAGGCGCTCGGTGCCCTGGTAATGCACGTTGTCGTCGCCGCTGCCGTGCACCACCAGCAGCTCGCCCGCCAGTCCCTCCGCGTGCCAGATGGGCGAGCCGCGCCGGTAGCCATCCGCGTTCTCCTCCGGCGTCCCCATGTAGCGTTCCTGATAGATGGTATCATAGAGCCGCTGGTCCGGCACCGGCGCCACGGCCATTCCCACCTGGTACACCTCGGGATACCGGAACATCGCGTTGAGCGTGCTGGTGCCACCGCCGCTCCAGCCCCAGATGGCCACCCGGGTCGAGTCGATATAGCTCCGGCTCCGAGCCAGCGTCCGCACCGCGTCGGCCTGCTCGGCTGAGCTGAGTTCGCCCACGGCGCCGTAGATCACCTTGCGCCATGCTCGCCCCCTCGGTGACGGGGTGCCCCGGTTGTCCACGGTCGCCACGATGTAGCCGAGGTCGGCCAGGTACTGATACCAGAGACGGCTGGAGCCCATCCACTGATCGCGCGCCGTCTGGCCGGCCGGCTCGCCATAGACATACATCAGCAGCGGGTACTGCCGGGTGGAATCGAAATCGGACGGCCGGATCATCCACCCATCCAGCTCGACGCCGTTCGACACCGGTACCCGGAAAAAGGTGCCCTTGCTCGCCACGAAGGGCGCCACCCGTGCCTTGAGTGTGTCATTGGCCACCAGGGTCCGCACCACCCGGTGCGACGGCAGTGACACCAGTTCGGTCACGGATGGCGTGTCGAAATCGGACCAGCTGTGGAGTGCCCACCGTGCATCGGGCGAGATGCTGTACGAATGCGACCCGCTTAGCCCCACCGGCGTGACCCGTTCCGGGTTGCCTCGGCCGTTGAGTCGAGAGCGATACAGGAAGCGCTGCGTGGGTGCATCAGGCGACGCGATGTAGTAGAGCCAGCCGTCATCTTCATCCACATGCGCCACCGAGATGACGTCAAAGTCCCCCGTCGTTACCCGCGCTGCGGCGCCGCTTGATCGGTCGATCCGGTACGCGTGGCGCCACCCGTCGCGCTCGCTGGTCCACAAGAACTCGTCGCCGTCATCCAGCCGCGGCACCTCGTCCACCAGGTCCACCCAGGCGCTGTCGCGCTCGACGAAAAGTGTCCGGGCCTCGCCGGAGACGGCGTCCGCCAGCAGCACGTCGGTCCGGTTCTGCTGCCGGTTCATGCGCTGGACCATCAGTTCGCGCTCGCCCGCCCACTCCATCCACGGGAGGTAGTCGTCCCGGGGATCGCCCGGGAGATCGAGCCAGGTGACCGTGCCGCCATCGGCCGGGACCACGCCCGCGGTGACCGCCGAATTGGTGGTGCCGGCCTTGGGATACTGGATGGGAATGACAAACGGGTAGAGCGAGTCGGTGTCGTTGATGAGGTAGAAGGTGCCCACGCCGGTCATGTCGAAGTGCCAGAAGGCGATGCGCTCGCCGTCGGGAGACCAGCGGAAGCCATCGCGAAGCCCGAATTCCTCCTCGTACACCCAGTCGCTCATCCCGTTCACGTGCAGCGAATCGGCCCCGGTGGTGAGCCGGGTGATGGCTCCATCAGCAAGCCGCTCGACGTAGAGGTCGCCCTTCATCACGTACGCGACCCGGTCGCTCTCCGGAGAGAACTTGGCGTACATCAGCGTCGAGGGCTCGGCGTCGCTCCCGCCCAGCTGCTGCAGCCGGCCGCTCTCGCGGTCCAGCACCCAGTAGTCTCCCCGGCTGTTCTGGCGCCAGACCCGCTCAGTGTTGGTGAAGAGCAGGAGCTTCGAGTTGTCGGGTGACCAGATGTAGTCATCAAAGGAGAGCGCTGCCGTGTCGCCGGCGGGGACCAGTGCGGTAGCGGCGACAAGCACGCTGCGATCGCCGCTGGAAGTCTCGTACCGCACGATGTCGCGCCCGCCACTATCCGCGTCGGAGCGCTCGACCGTGGTATAGGCGGCGCCGCTCTCGACCCAGCGCGCCGGGCCGAATCGCTGGCTGGCGAACTCGCGCGATGCGAAGAGCCGATGCATCATCGAGTCCACATCGGCGGGCAGTTGCTGGGCCTGGGCCGATGCGAGCGGCAGCACCAGCAGGAGGGCGGCGACAGACAGACTCAGGATGCGGCGCATGGACATCTCCGGCTCAGGTTCCATTGCTTCCACTTCTTCTCCCCCTTCTACCTCTTCTACGCCTCTACTGTTTCAACTGCCTCCTGGCGGCGTCAATGATGTCGCGGACGCGGTCGCGCAATGCCGGCACGTCGGCCGTGGTCATTCCCGCCGTCTCGACCGGCTCCAGGATCCGTACGTGCGCCGTCGCGCGGTTCATCACGAACCCGCGCCGGGGCAGCGCGTCCCTGGTGCCGGCCAGCGCCAGCGGCAGGATCGGGAGCTGGGTGTCGACTGCCAGCCGGAAAGCGCCGTCCTTGAATGGCAACAGCTCCGCCTTGGTGGACCGGGTCCCCTCCGGGAAGATCATCACCGACACCCGCTTCTCCAGCCGGTCTCGACACTCGCGCATCGCCTCCACCGCGCTCCTGGCCGATCCGCGGCGCACACCGATGTCGCCCGCCAGCCACATGAGCCAGCCCATGACCGGAATCTTGAACATCTCCCGCTTGGACAGCCACTTCATCTCCCACGGCAACTGGCTGACGAGCATGATGTCCGCGGTGGACTCGTGGTTGGAAACGACGACGTAGGGCCGGCGCATGTCCGGGGGAACCGGGCCCGACCAGGAAAAGTGCCACAGCGGGTTGACCCGGCCGGCCGTGGCGCCGGCCATGCGGAAGATGCGGCCGGCGATGTAGTGCCCCCGATCGAACGGGCTCAGGAGCAGCCGGGCCAGCACCAAGAGTGGCAGCGCCGCGAGAAACAGCAGCGCCAGCATGGTCCAGGTCCAGATCGAGGCAATGGCGGGCCAGAGGTGAGACATCTTGAAGTGTAGGAGTGTAGGAGTGTGGGAGTGCTGGGCAGTGTCAGTAGTGGGCAGTATAGCCCGGAGCTACCTTCCTTACCATGTCCGACGACGAACGCCGCTCCTCCGATGAGGGTCCCCCCGATCTGACCGCCCTGGTCAGCGGCCTGGGGGAAAGCGCCAGCGCCCGCACCTTCTTCCTCGCCGGGCTCTTCGTACTGGCATCGGTCTACACGCTTTACTTTGCCCGGGCCTTCTTCCTCCCGGTCGCCGTCGCGTTGCTGCTCGACTTTCTGCTGACACCGGTGGTCCGGTGGCTGAAGCAGCGGCTGCATCTTCCCGAATCCATCGGCGCCGCGCTCTTGTTGCTGGCGCTCGTGGGCGTGACTGGCACCGCCGTGTTCAACCTGGCCGCTCCGGCCGCGGAGTGGCTCGACAACGCCCCGGCCACGATGCAGCAGGTCCGCACCAAGCTGGAAGGGCTCAGGGCACCGGTCGCCAGGGTGAGTGAGGCTGCGAAGTCGGTCGAGCAGGCCACCGCGATGGGTGGCGACACCGACGAAACTGTCACGGTTCGTGGCCAGAGCCTGGGCAGCCGGCTGTTCGGCAGCACCGCCAACCTGGTCGGGGCCGTGCTCTCAGTCCTGTTCCTGACGTACTTCCTGCTCGCCGCAGGCGACTTGTTCCTGCGGAAGCTGGTCGAGGTGCTGCCCCGGGTGCGGGACAAGAAGCTGGCGGTGACGATCGCCCGCGAAACCGAAGAGCAGATCTCCGGATTCATGCTCACCGCAACCGTCATCCACGTTTCGCTCGGCATAGCCACGGGCTTCGCCGCGTGGATCATTGGCCTGCCCAACCCTGCGCTCTGGGGCGTCCTGGCCGGGATGCTCAACTTCATCCCCTACATCGGCCCGCTGATCAACACCGTGATCCTGCTGGTGGCCGGCCTGGTCACGTTCGAGTCCACCGGCCAGGCATTCATCGCGCCGGCCGCATTCGTGGGGCTCAACTTCCTCGAATCCAACATCATCACGCCCAACGTCATGGCCGACCGGATGTCGCTCAACACGGTGGCGGTGTTCGGCGGGATTCTGTTCTGGTGGTTCCTCTGGGGCGTACCTGGCGCGATCATGGCGGTTCCCCTGCTGGCCGTGACAAAGACCATCTGCGACCACGTCGAGCCCCTGAGGCCGATCGGAGAGTTCCTGGGGCAGTGACGACGCTGAATGCGGATGAGCGGGCTGCTCTTGGCTGGCTGCTCGAGGGGATCGATCCGGCGGACGTGGCACTGCGCTGCGAGGAGGGCGACGCGGCGAGCGGGCTGGTGCTGTTGTGCTCGCGCGGCCGACCCATCGCGCTGGGACACCGGATCTTCATTCCCCCGGGCCGCCGGGGTGACGTGGCGCTGCTGGCCCACGAGCTGATGCATGTCCGGCAGTATCGCGAATGGGGCCCGCTGGTCTACTATGCCCGAGGCGCCTGGGAACAGGCGCGGTACCTCGCCTTCCAGATGGGCCTGGCGGCCAATCCCTATGACTGGAGGAGCGAGGCTGCGAAGCCCTTCACGGAGTACGGGATGGAGCAGCAAGCGCAGCTGGTCGAGGACGCGGTGCGAGGCGACCAAAAGGCGATGGAGATAGTTAGAAGTGAGAAGTGAGAAGTGAGAAGTCCGCCCCTCCTCTCCCCCTTCTCACTTGTCACTTCTCACTTCTCACTTCATCGATGAAGCCATCCACCTGCTCCGGCGTCGTATCCCAGCTGGTCATCCACCGCACTTCGCTCGTCGCCTCATCCCACACATAGAAGAAGAACTTCTCCTGCAGCGGGGCGATCCGCTTCTTCGGCAGCACCGCAAAGACAGCATTCGCCTCGACCTGCTGGGTAATCGTGACCCCGGGTACGTCGCGGACGCCGTCCGCCAGCCGCCGAGCCATGGCGTTGGCGTGGGCGGCGTTGCGGCGCCAGAGATCGTCGGTGAAAAGTGCCTCGAACTGGGCCGCAACAAAGCGCATCTTGGACGGCAGCTGCATACCCTGCTTCCGCACGTACTTGAATCGCTTCGCCGGCTCCTCGCGGAAGAACACCACCGCCTCCGCCCCCACCGCGCCGTTCTTGGTGGCGCCGAGCGACAGGAGATCGATACCGGCATCACTGGTGATGGCCTTGAGCGGCACATCCAGCGATGCGGCGGCGTTGGCGATCCGGGCGCCATCCACGTGCAGCAGCAGGCGGTGGCGGTGGGCAAACCCGCTCAGTGCCTCGACCTCCTCGGGTGTGTACACCGTGCCGTACTCGGTGCTCTGGGAAATGGAGATCACCCGTGGCTGCGAGTGGTGCTCGAAGCCGACGCCCTTGAGGTGGGGCGCAACCAGCGCCGGCGTGAGCTTGCCGTCCGGGCTCCCGACCGGCAACAGCTTGCAGCCTATATGGCGCTCGGGCGCACCACACTCATCCACCTGGATGTGCGCCGTTGCGGCGGTGATGACCGATTCCTGCGGCAGCAGCACGGCATCGAGTGCGGTGACGTTGGCGCCGGTCCCGCCGAAGACGAAGAAGGGCCGGGCCGAATCACCCAGGGCACGACGCAGCAGCAGGCGGACTCGCTCGCTGTGCTCGTCGTAGCCGTACGCGGGCGCGTGACCGGTGTTGACTCGGGCCATCGCGGCCAGCACCTCCGGATGGGCGCCGGCGGTGTTGTCGCTCGCGAACGAACCGGGACCGCTCACTCTTCGGCCGGGACCTTGTCGTCCCAGAGCGCCATGACGTTTCCGTCCGGGTCGGTGATCATCGCCATGACCCCCCACGACTGCCTGGTGGGCTCGGTGATGAAGTGGACGCCCTTCTCGTGCAGCTCGCCGCAGAAGTGGAGCAGGTCGGGCACATGAAAGGTGAGCCCGGTATCGCGGCCCACCAGCTTCTTCGCATCGGGATGCACTGCGGGATGAACACTCAGGTGGGGCCGCTCTTCCAGGAACTCCGCGCCGAAGGCGCCCTGCCGGACGAGCGGCAACCGGAGGATGTCGCGGTAGAAATTGACGGCCCGGGCGATGTCGAGCGAGAACACCGCGATGCTGTGGAGCGTCGGGGCCTGTTCCACGTTATGGCCTCCGGGTCACCACCGCACGTCCCAGTCCCTGCTCCTTGATCCATGCCACCAGCGCGCCCTCGAGCTCCTCGGCGGGCTGCCCCACCACGTGCGGCACTGCCGGCCAGCGCTTGCCGGGGCCCATGAGGTACCACATAGGTGGTTCAGCCGATTCGCCCTTGCGCTCGTTGGCGGGGTGGCCTTCATACGAAACGAAGTGGAAATCGCGATCGCGGTAGCGGACCCGCTGCTGTTCGACCTTGTAGGAACTCACCGGCAACTCGCTGAAAGGGACCTGTATGCGTCCCTGTAATCTAATCGGGTCGGCCGATTTTTCCCCCTGCGGGCGTCCGGCGCACTGGTGATGCATGCGTGAACGTGAGTACCTCGCTGCGGCCAAAGCACGTGATCTCATCGTCTTCAACCCGGAGTCCGGTGCCCTCCGGCAGCGCAATGACGGTCTGGTCCCGGTTGAGCTCGAGAAACTCGCGGATCCGGTCGGTGCGGGTCTCGCCGCCGTGCCGCAGCACTTCGACGTCGATGAAGTGGGGATTGATCTGGAACGGCACCAGCGCCAGCGCAGCGAAGCTGGCCGGCTGGATGATCGGCATGTCGTTGGTGGTGCGGATGGTGGGGCACGCCACATTGCTGCCGGCGCTCCATCCCATGTACGGCACCCCGGCCTGGACCCGCGCACGGATATCGCCCAGCAATCCGGTGTCATGCAGCTGAGACAGCAAGCGGAAGGTGTTGCCGCCGCCGACCGCGATGGCGTCGGCCTGTTGCAGCGCGGCGGGATCCTGATGCACGCTCAGGACCTCGTAGCCCAGCGCGCCGAGTACCTCCTTCGCCTTGGCGGCATGATCGTCCCACGTCACGGTGACGCTGGCATACGGCACGAACGCCACTCGGCGCACCTCCCGTCCGAGAAACGTGCCGATGTGGGGGCGGGCCCAGGTGAGGTATCCCTCGCCCGGTACAGTGGAGTTGCTGAGCAGCAGAAGGCGCACCATGATCAACCAGCCGCAATAGCGTGAGAGAACCGCAACTTCGTGAACGTCACACTGCCCAATACTCCACACTTCCACACTGGCGCTAGCCCAGTGGCCCCCTGCCGCCCGCAAGCGCCCGGAACAGGACGATGCCCAGCACCACCGCCAGGATGCCGATGAGCAGGAGCACGGCGCCGATGCCCAGCATCATGCCAACCACGAACTTCCTGCTGGCTACATGGGTCGTCTCCGGCTCGATGACCATGCGCTCGATCAGCTTGTAGTTGCGCTTGTTGGCCTTGAAGGTGGCGTCGAAGATGTCGCCCAGCCCCGGTACCGCGCCCACCAGTGTCTCGATGGCGACGTTGGTGGCCATCTGGGTGAGGATCGTCTTCGATGCGCCGAGGCGTGCCGCCTGCAGAATGAAGAGCAGCGACGCCGCGGCGCCGGCGAAGTCGCCGACTCCCGGCGCCAGCCCGATGATCGCATCCACGCCAAACCGGAAGTTGGTGCCGGGAATGCGGAACTGGCTGTCGAGCACCCAGGCCATCTTGCGCAGTTCTTCCAGGCGTTTGTCGCGCACCTCGACCGGCGGACCGCGCCGGACCGGGAGCTCCTGCTGTCCGTCAGTCATCCTTCACTCCTCGCACGCCAGGGCGTGAACTCCTCACGCAGGATGCCATAGACCGCCAGGTCCTCAGGGACATCCCACTTGACGAGGTGCGAGCGCAACGTGCCCTCGTGGTGCATGCCCAGCTTCTGCAGCACCCGGCCCGACGCAGGATTGCGGGGAAAGTGGGCGGCATGGATCCGCTCCAGGCCCAGCTGCTCGAATCCGTACTCGAGCAGCGCCGCCGCGGCCTCGGTGGCGTACCCCTGGCCCCACGCCGCCCGCGCGATCCAGTAGCCCAGTTCGGCACGCCGATGTTCCGGCACCAGCGCCAGGCCCGCCGCACCGATCAAGGCGCCGTCGGTGCGGCGGGTGACGGCATACACCACGGGCGAGGAGCGCTCGATGCCATCGGCGTGGGTCGCGATCCATTCGCGCCCCGTCGACTCGTGGTAGGGATACGGAATGGTCAGCGTGTTGGCGGCGATGTCGCGGTCATTGGCCACGCGGGCCAGTTCGGCGGCGTCGTCCATGACGAACGGCCGCAACCGGAGTCGCGGGGTCAGCAGCACCGGGAGCATCTGCTAGTGTCCGTCCCCGTGCCCGTTGGTCTGGTCGTCCGGATTCCGGCCCTTGAAGACCCGGCCCGCAATCTGCTCGATGGCACCGCCGGTGAGCAGGGCCATCATGGTGAGCACCAGTCCGAATACCGCGGTGCGCCACATGCCGGCGCCAAACGAGATGCCGAGGCAGGCCGCGATCCAGACCGACGCGGCGGTGGTGAGCCCCTGCACCGTGCGGTGCTCCGGAACCTTCAGGATCACGCCGCCGCCAATGAAGCCGATACCGGTGATGATGCCCTGCACCACGCGGGCAATGGCGTTCGGGTCGTATTGCCCAACCGACGCCACTTCCATGCTGACGATTGTGACCAGGCTGGCGCCGATCGCCACCAGGCCGTGGGTGCGGACGCCGGCGGCCTTGCCTCGGAGGTCGCGATTGACGCCGAGCACGAAGCCGGCCACCATCGCCGCGAGCAACCGGCCGATGACATCCCAGTTGCCGTGAATGAGGTCTACCGAGGAGCCGTCCATGTTCACCAGCCGCGTTGGCTGCGAAGGGTGGTCACGTGCGCCACATGGTGCCTGCCGTGCCAGGCGTACATCGCCAGCATCTTGTCGAGCGGAATCACGCCGTGCTCCGGATGCACCAGCTCCCGGGCGAAGTCGGCGTCGGTCATGCTCCGGAGCAGCACGACCCAGCGCTCATGCAGAGCGTCCAGCAGGGCCAGCGAGACTCCGGGTGGCAAGGTCCGGGCATCCGGCAGCTCGGCCCAGCGCTCCTCCCGATAGGCGCGGATGGTTGGCTGTTCTTCGGTTAGTGCCAGCCGGAATCGGGTGTAACTGTTCACATGGCTGTCGGGCAGGTGGTGCACCACTTGCCGAAGGGTCCAGCCTCCGTCGCGATAGGGGGTGTCCAGCTGCGCGTCATCCAGGCCTTCGACCGCGGCGCGCATCTGCGACGGCGCATCGGCGATCTCCTGGATCAGCCGCGCGCGGTCGGCCGCCGGCACGGCATCGGGCCAGTGCCAGGGCCCGATCGGATAACGGGGATCACTGGCCATCGTGCGCGGCCTCCAGCTGGCTGCGGGCGTCCCACAACTCGGCAAAGATGCGCTTGTCGAGCGTGGTCCGCAGGTAGCTGGCACCGCTGCTTCCGCCGGTGCCCGGTTTTCCGCCGATCACCCGCTCGACCATCTGCACATGCCGGAAGCGCCAGACCGTGAGCAGCTCATCGAACTCGATGAGGGCCTCCGCCAGGAGGAACAGATCCACGTGTCCGTCCGGCGCCCGATAGAGCCGGGCCACCGATAGCGCATCGAGGGCGTATCCCCGGCGACGGAGCAGGTCGTCCACGGCATCGCGCAAGGTGCGCCCGGCCAGCCGCGCTTCCAGCCGGGCCCTGGCCTCCGGGTCGGACGCGTGGTATTCCACCATCCGTGGCTCCTTGAACCCGACGACGAACTCCAGCTCGCGGAACTGGGCCGACTGGAAGCCGCTCGCGGGCATCAGGTGGTCGCGGAAGGAGAGGAACTCCATCGGCGTCATGGTCTCGAGCACCGACAGCTGGGCAATCAGGACCTTCTGGATCTCGTGCACCCGGCCCAGCAGGCGGGCTCCGCCCAGCACGTCTTCCTCATCCAGCCGGCGAATGATTCCGTCCAGTTCATGCAGGATCTGGCGGAACCAGAGCTCATACACCTGGTGGATGACGATGAACAGCATCTCGTCGTGACGGGGAGGACTGGAGCGGAGCTGCTGCAGCTTGAGCAGATCGTCCACCCGGAGATACCCACCGTACGTCAGCTTGGTCTGGTCCAGCCCGAAAGACATGCGGAACTCACTCTCGAAAGTCGGAAGATGTCACGCGCGCCCGAGGGCCGCGAGCGCGAAGGGAAGTATTGCCCTGGCCCACGCCTCATACGCCTCGGCCGACGGGTGGAGTCTGTCAGCTACCAGGAGTGTGTCGGCGTCGCCATCTGCATCCTGCACTGCGCGGATGTCGGCCCAGCGGCAGCCAGCACGAGCCGCCTCCTCCGCGGCTACGGCATTGTAGCTCTGGATCTCGCGCACGATGGCCGCGCGGTCGCGCCCCTCGGCGAACGGCGTGCGGCTCCAGTCAGGGATGGACACCACGATGACCCGAGATGCCGCTCCGGAGCCAACGTTCTGGCCGCTACGATCGGGGCGCTCCCCTCCGGCAGATACGTGACCTGCCTGCGGGGAGCGCCCCGACCGCCGCGTCCGGGTGCGCCCAATCGCGTACTGGAGCAGCGCGATCAATCCGGTTCGGTACTGCTCGACCGGCCGGCCCCGGTACTGGTCGTTGACGCCTATCAGAAGCGTGACAAGGTCGTAGTTGTCCGCCTTGTCCGCCTTGTCCGCCTTGACCGCCGCCATCAGCTCGTCGGTGGTCCAGCCGGTGGTGGCGATGACTCGAGGAGTTGCGAGTGGCAAGTGGCGAGTGGCGAGGAGGCTTGTCAGCACTAGCGGCCACGAGTCGTCCCGAGCCACGCCCTCTCCTATCGTATAGCTGTCGCCCAGGGCGAGGAAGCGACTCACAGCAGCGCCGACCCGGGGATCGAGTCATTCTCCGCAAACCGGGAAGGCCTGAGGGGCCTCGCGTCGAGCGCGCGCGCCTCGCCGTGGGTCATGATCTCCGCCAGCAATGCTCCCAGCGCCGGGGCGTGCATCACGCCGTGGCCGGATGAGCCGTTGGCGAGGAAGAAGTTCTCGCACTCGGGATGGACGCCGAGCACCGCGTGCTTGTCGGGCGAGATCTCATAGAGCCCGCCCCACGCGGCGTCGGCCAGCACCGGCACTTCACGCAGCGCTGGTACCCGCTGATGCGCCATGGCCGTGACCTGCTCGACCCAGCCCGGTTCAACTGTGCAGGACCAGGGGTCGTCGGCTGCGCCCGGCGTCGGCCAGGCCAGCAGCACGTGGTCGTCGCGCACCCTGAAGTGAAAACCGTCGCCGGCAAACAGCGTCATTGGGGTGCCGGGCGGGAGCACCGACGTCGGCGCAGTCGGGACGATCTGGCGGCGGAGCGGAGTCACCGGCACTTCGAGCCCAGCCGTCGCGGCGACCCGGCCGGCCCAGGCGCCGGCCGCGTTGACTACATGATCTGCCTGGATGGGCCCGGCGTTGGTGTGCACCGCAAGTATGCGCCCGGTGCTGTCCCGCTCCAGTCCCTCGACGCGGGTGCCCCAACGCGCGGTAACCCCATGCCGTTCCGCAGCTGCGAGATAGCCGCTGAGGATGCCCAACGGCCGGATGTAGCCGTCGGTGGGCGACCAGACGCCGCCCGTTACGGTTCCGGCGGCCAGGGCCGGGACCAGGGCACGGCACTGGTCCGCCGAGACTTCGCAGGCCTCACCCAGGCCCTCTCCATGCTGGAGCTCGAGCCCCGCGCGCAGTTCGTCCAGTTCCGCGCCGCTGGACGCGAGCCAGAGGTAGCCCACCGGCTGGAACCCGCACACTCCGCCGGTGTCGTCGGCGAAGCGGCGAAACTTCTCCCGTGCCAGCAGCGAGAGCCGGACGTTGATGGCGCTGCCGTATGATGCCCGGAAGCCTCCGGTGGCCCGCCCGGTGCTTCCCTCCCCCGGGCCCTCTCCTTGATCGAGGATCAGGATCTCTCGCCAGCCGAGCTGCGCAAGGTGCCACGCGACGCTGGCCCCGATGACGCCGCCACCGATGATCACGACCGACGCGCGTGTCATGCGGTGAAGACGTGCTCCGGATGGCGGAAACTCTTGAACTCGAGGGCGTTGCCGCTGGGATCCAGCAGGAACATCGTCGCCTGTTCACCCGGCTGTCCCGCATAGCGGATGGTGGGCTCGATGATGAAGTCGATGCCGGCGGATCGGATGCGGGCTGCCACCTGGTCGAACCGCTCCCATGGCAGGACCGCGCCGAAGTGCGGCATCGGCACGGCGATGCCGTCCACCTTGCCGGTCCAGTTGGTGGGTGCCGGTGCGCCGATGTTGTGGCAGGAGATCTGGTTGCCGAAGAAGTCGAAATCGACCCACGTGTCGGTGCTGCGGCCCTCGGTGCAACCCAGCACGTCTCCATAGAAGCGGCGGGTGGCGTCGAGGTCGCTCACGAAGAAGGCGAAATGAAATGCGTCAGGCATCGCGTGTGGCTCGGGTGGGAGGGAACGCGGCAGCGAAGTTGCGCCGCATGCCGGCCAGGCCAGGCCGGCTGAGCGGAGTAGCGCCGAACTCGGCATCGAACTCCGCCTCGGACATCTGCTCGAAGCGGTCAGGCCGGGCGTCCTGGAGCAGTGGCTCCGGCTGGTAGGCGGCGATGCGGGTGTCGCTGGCAAAGCGCTGGTTCCAGGGGCACACGTCGTTGCAGATGTCGCAGCCGAACACCCGGCCGTCCAGCTGCTGCGCGAGCTCGTCGGGAATGGGGCCACGCTGCTCGATCGTGAGATACGAGATGCAGCGGGTCGCATCGAGGACCCGTGGCTCGACGAACGCGCTGGTCGGGCAGGCGTCGAGACAGCGGGTGCAGCTCCCGCAGTGGTCGGTGACCATCGGCGCATCGGGTGTGAGCACGACGTCGGTGAAAATCTCGCCGATGAAGAACCAGGACCCGACGCCCGGGCGCAGCAGCATGGCGTTCTTGCCGATCCAGCCGAGCCCGGCCCGCCGGGCCAGCTCGCGCTCGGCCACCGGCCCGGTATCCACGTAGCACCGCGTGTGGGCAGCACCATTCTCGCGCAGCCGAGCGGCGAGCTGCTCGACGCGTGCGAGCATGGTGGCGTGGTAGTCCCTGCCCCGCGCGTAGCGCGCCACCTTCGCCCTCGCGTTGTCGCCCCGCGCATCCCGCCGGTAGTAGTTCTCCAGCAGGACGATGACGCTCTTCGCCTCGCGGTCGAGCAGGGCCGGGTCCTTCCGCTTCTTCGCCTGGCGATGGATGTAGCGCATGGTGCCGCCATGGCCCGCGGCCAGCCAGGTGTCGAGCTCGGCGGCGTACGCATTGGGCGCGAGATCGGTGATGCCGCACGCGAGGAACTCCAGCTCGGCGGCCCAGCGCTTCACGTCCGCCGGCCCCAAGCTCATGCGACTGTGCTCCGTTGTCTGGCTGGGCCCGAGTCGAGGTCGGTGATGCGCGCGCCATCATCCACCGAGGCGTTGGCGATCAGCCGGGCGCCCCGTCCGTAGGTCCAGTAGGAAAATGCCCACTCCATCATCACGATCACCCGGTTGCGGAACCCGATGAGGAAGAAGATGTGGACGAAGATCCAGAGCAGCCAAGCAACGAAGCCGGCAAAATGGGCCCGCCCGATGTCCGCCACTGCCCGGCCCCGTCCGATGACTGCCAACTGGCCCTTGTCGCGATAGTGGAACTGGGGCCGATCGGAGGCGAGCTTGTGGCGCAGGGTCTCGCTCCGGATGATGCGGGCGGCGTACTGGCCCATCTGGATCGCTACTGGACAGACGCCCGGCAGCGGCTTCTCGCCCTGGTGCGGGTAGTTGGCGGCATCACCCAGCACCAGCACCTCACGGTGCCCGGGAATGGAGCAGTCGGGCTCGACGATGGCTCTCCCCTGCCGGTCGAGCGGCACACCGAGTGACTTGAGCAGCGGGCTGGCTATGTTGCCAGCGGCCCAGATCATGGTGCGGGACGCGATGAACTCACCGCCAGCGGTGACACCGTCACGATTGATATCGGTCACCATCGTGTCAGTCCGGACGTCCACTCCGAGCCGCTCGAGGTTCCGGCGGGCCTTCTCCGATAATTCGGCAGGATAGGTGGAGAGTACCCTCGGCCCCGCCTCCAGCAGAATGACCCGTGCCTCACGCGGATTGATGTTCCGGAAGTCGCGCCGGAGGGTGTACTCCTTGATCTCCGCCAGGGCGCCGGCCACTTCGACACCAGTCGGCCCTGCACCCACCACCACGAAGTTCAGCAGCGCCCGCCGAGCGTCGGCCGTCGCAGCCTGCTCGGCCAGCTCGAACGCCAGCAGCATTCGCTCACGGATGAGCACGGCGTCGGCGATGCTCTTGAGGCCAGGCGCGTCGTCGGCCCACTCGTCACGCCCGAAGTAGGAATGCCGGGCGCCAGTACCGACCACGAGATAGTCGTAGCCAATGCTACGACCATCCTCCAGATAAACGGTTCGCGACTCCACGTCCACCCGCGATGCCTCGCCCAGGAGCACGTCGGTGTTCTTGTGCTTGCGGAGAATCGAGCGGATCGGGGAGGCGATGTCGCCGGGACTCAACGCGGCAGTGGCCACTTGATAGAGCATGGGCTGAAACAGGTGGTGATTCTCGCGGTCCACGATGGTGACGTGCACTGGGGCGTCCTTCAGCCCCTTGGCGGTGTGGAGTCCGGCGAACCCGCCACCGAGAATCACCACGCGCATCATGACCGGAGCAGCTCCCTCCGCCAGCGTGCGAAGCGGATCACGTCCTCCACCGGCGGTACGGCCTGCTCGTCTCCGTAGGCCGTGTACATCCTCCAGCGGAGGTAGGGTTGATCGGGGAGCGGCAGAAATGGCGGCCGCTTCCACCAGTCGCGCCGGCGGAAGGCCCATGCAGCGGTGATGAGGTCGACCGCCATCCGGGGTTCACCCAGCCCGCGCAGGAACAACCGGAGCGACAGCCGGCCCCACGACCCCGGATATTTGCGCCACTGAGCTTCAGTCATTGACGGTTGCTCCCGCGGGCGGCCGCCAAGCCGCCCCTGATCCACTTCTCACTCCTCACTTCTCACTTCTCAGTTGGAAGCTAACCACGCTCCCGTCCCGAGTCCCGTATATTGCCGCCATGGCTGTTACCGCACCTGCCGCTGCCGGGGTGTTCCGAGACCGGTACCCCATTTTCGATCGTGCCATCTACCTCAACAGCTGCTCCCTGGGCGCGCTGAGCGTGCGCGCCCGCGCCCGGGTGGACGAGTATCTCGACCTGTGGCAGGCGATGGGCGCCTCCGCGTGGTATGAGATCTGGTGGGCGGCACTGGCCGACCTTCGCACCCGGTACGGCCGACTGATCGGCGCCGCGCCGGGGTCGGTGGCACTCCACGCCCATATCTCGTCGGCCCTCACCAGCGTCGCCGAGTCGCTGGACTACAGCCAGCGGAACCGGGTGGTGGTGACGGAGCTCGATTTCCCGACCATCGCCTATCAATGGATGGTCAAGGCACCCAGGGGCGTCGAGGTGGTGGTGCTGGAGAGTCCCGACGGCGTGCGGGTGCCGCTGGAGGCATTCGCGGCCGCCATCGACGAGCGCACCGCGCTGGTCGCCACCAGCCACGTGTTCTTCGCCACTGGTGCCATTCAGGACGCCGCTGCCATCGCCCAGCTGGCGCACCGGCGGGGAGCGCTTTGCCTCATCGATGGTTATCAGGGAGCGGGGCAGTTGCCAGTGGACGTCACCGCGATGCAAGCGGACTTCTACTGCGCCGGCGGCCTCAAGTGGCTGATGGGCGGCAGCGGGATCGCCTTTCTCTACGCGGCACCGCATCTCACGCCGGAGCTCTATCCCCAGGCGACGGGGTGGTTTGCCCACCGGGACCAGTTCAAGTTCGACACCCGCCATTTCGAGCCGCACGACGACGCCCGCCGGTTCGAGCAGGGCACGCCGGCGGTCGCGTCGGTCTACGCCCAGCTGGGCGGACTCGAAGCGCTGGAAGAACTGGGCCCGGCCGAGGCCCGGCGGATCACCAGCAGCCTGGTGGAAGACCTGGTGGAGACCGCGCGTGCCGCCGGCATCACGCCCAGGGTGGCGCCGAGCGCCGCGGAGCGGTCCGGCATCGTGATGCTTCCCAGCCCGGATCCCAAGGCCGATGTAGCCCGGCTGGCGGCTGCCGGGTGCATTGCTGACGCGCGGCCCGGCCATGTGCGGGTGTCGCCCTGGTTCTACAACGTGCCCGACGACCATCGGGCCCTAATCCAGTTGCTTGCCCGTGGCTGATCCCAAACACCCCGAACGTCCCTATCGCGCGACCGGCGAGCCGCCGCGCAGTGCGAAGGACGCCGCCCGTCCCACCGAAGACGAGATCCTGCTCGAGAGCCCGCAGCCGAAGTACCGGCCGGACGCGCTGCTCAAGACCGATCCCTGGCGGGTCTTCCGCATCATGGGCGAGTTCGTCGAGGGCTTCGACGCGCTGGGTGACGTCATCGATGGCGTCTCGATCTTCGGCTCGGCGCGAACCCCGCCCACCGATCCCCAGTACCAGGCCGCGGTGGAAACGGCGCGGCTGCTGGCGCTCGAGGGGATTCCGATCATCACCGGCGGTGGGCCCGGCATCATGGAGGCGGCCAATCGCGGTGCGGTAGAAGGCGGCGGACTCTCGATCGGATGCAACATCGAGCTGCCCTTCGAGCAGGGCACCAACGCCTACGTACGGCGAAGCATCAACTTCCGGTTCTTCTTCGTCCGCAAGATGATGTTCGTGAAGTACTCGACGGCGTTCATCGTCTACCCCGGCGGCTTCGGCACTCTCGATGAGCTGACCGAAGCGCTGACGCTGATCCAGACCGGCAAGATCAAGCACTTCCCGGTGATCCTGTTCGGCCGCGACTACTGGAAGGGACTCGTCGACTGGCTGGAGCAGCAGGTGCTGAAGGAAGGCAAGATCAGCGCGCCTGACATGCTGCTGTTCAAGGTCACCGACGACCCGAAGGAAGCGGCGGCGATAGTGATGCGCGCGCGGGAGGACCGGCCGGTGGAGGGTGAGCCCGAGGGGCCCCGGCGGCGCGCCACGGATCTTCCCCGCAGCGCGATGGACCTCTGACCCCGCTTGCACGCCATCGCCGTTGCACCGGTTGAGCGACCCTCCCGCGCGTACGCCTGGTACGCGCTGGGCCTGCTCACGGTCATCAACCTCCTCAACTACCTCGACCGCAACGTCATCTTCGCGCTGTTCGAGCCGATCAAGGCCGATCTTGCGCTGAGCGACGCGCAGCTCGGCTGGCTGGGCTCGGCGTACGTGCTGGTCTTCTCGGTCGCCGCGCTGCCATTCGGGGTCATGAGCGATCTGCGCTCCCGCCGGGCCGTGATCGCGTTCGGAGTGGCGCTCTGGAGTCTCTTCACCATGCTGAGCGGCCTGGCGGAGAGTTACACCCAGATGTTCATCTGCCGCGCTGCCGTGGGCATCGGTGAGGCGGCGTTCGGAGCGGCCGCCGCGTCGCTGGTGGCGGACTATTACGCCAAGCGGGGCCGGGCGGTGGCCATGGGAATTCTCTCCGCCGGGCTGGTGCTGGGCGGCGGGCTCGGCATCTGGCTGGGAGGCGTGCTGGGCGATGCCTACGGCTGGCGGGTCGCGTTCATGGTGGTGGGCGCGCCGGGATTCGTCTGCGCCCTGCTTGCCGCACGCCTCAAGGACCCGACGCGGCTCCTGGCTCCGGTGGCGGTGCGGCCGCACCTCCGCCAGATGCGGCACCAGGGGCTGTCCCTGCTGCGGCAATTCTTCCCCACGGTGGCAGGGCTGGTGTTGGGCGGCGTGGTCGCTGCCATCCTCGACTTCCAGTTCGGCGCCGACAGCCGCATCGACGTCGCGGCATTTTCGGTCGTGGCCCTCACCGGCCTCGCCATCAACATCCTGCAATGGGTGCGGCAGATTCGCGCCAAGCAGATCGACGAAACACCCTTCGGCGGCGACCTGACGCCGGCCTTCGAGGAAATGCTCGGCGCCGCCCGCCGGGTCCTGCGCACACCCACGCTGGTGTTCATCTTTCTGGGCGGGGCGCTGATTTCATTCGGCATGAACGGACTGGTCGGATGGGCGCCGACCTTCGTCTCGCGAGAACTGGGGATCTCGCCTGCTGACGCGTCGGACCTGCTGGGCTGGCGGTTGCTGGTGTTTGGTGCGCTGGGTACCCTGGCGGGCGGATTCCTGGCGGACGGCCTTCGCGCCCGTACCGAGGCGGGGCGGATCATCGCCATCGCCCTGGGCATGACTGTCGGTGGCGTGCTGGCCTTCTGGCTGCTCACGCTCCGTGACGCGTCGATGTTCAAGCCGGTGTTTGCCGCGGCAGTGTTCTTCCTGACCTTCTACAACGGACCGATTGCGGCGGCGATCTTCGACGTGGTGCCGGCCCGCATCGGCGCCACGGTGGCCGGTACCTACCTGCTCTTCATCCACCTGGTCGGAGACGCGGTGGCGCTCCCGCTGGTGGGCGCCCTGTCGGACCGTTTCGGGATCGACCGTGCGATCCTCATCCTGCCCGCGGCAGGCGTGCTTGGGGGCATCATCGTGGCATTTGCGGTACGAACCGTGAAACAGGACATGGCGCGGGTCTCACCAATGTGAACGGTGATCGGTGATCGGTGATCGGTGATCGGTGAACGGTGATCGGTGAATGGTGATAGGTGATAGGTGAAAGGTGAAAGGTGAAAGGTGAAAGGTGAACGGCAAATGCGTCCCCAATCACCGTTCACTGATCACTGTTCACCGTTCACCGTTCACTCATCCCTGCGTACAGCACCGTTCCCTCCTTGATCAATTCAATGATGCGGGGCGCCACGTCCTCGGCGAGGGCGGGGCAGCCCTGGCTGCGACCCAGGCGTCCCAGCTGGGGTACGATGCTCTCGCGCACATAAGCCGCTCCGTGGATCACAATGGCGCGATCGAAGGCCGCGTCGTTGACGCCGGCGTCCAGTCCGTGGAGCCGAAGCGAGAGGCCGTGCTTGCCGTGATAGGTGTCGCCGGTGACGAATGTGCCGAGGCTCGACTGGTTACTGCCACTCCGGTTGGAAAAGCTGGTGGCGATGTCGCCGCCGCTGTTCTTCCCGTGGGCCACCAGTTCATGCGCCAGCACCGAATCCGTGGCAAGGTCGATCACCCACAGCCGACGCATCCGCGACGGCAGGCCGTAGTCGATGACGGTGAGCAGGGTGCTGGTGGTTTCGCCCGCGCGCATCGCCGCTTGCCGAGCGGCCAGTGCCTCATGCAGCACTGCGTTGTCCAGCCCGGCGGCGGCAGTCGCGGCCTCGAGCGAGGACAGGTGAGCGGCCGTCACCGTGCTGTCGGCGACAGGCTCGCTGTTCACGGGCGGAACGGTGGCGGCAGCGGGATATCGCGGAACTGCGAGCAGCAACAGCGATAGTACTCCCATGGTGCGAACTGAAACAGGTACCATCGGCACAAACTCTCCCATGTCTGCGAGCGAAGACTACGAGGCTCGTGTTAAGAGCAATTGACGGGCCCGCTTAAGTCAACGTGTCGGTCGGGCTGGGTGTTCCGAAGCCCACGTCGCGGGAGTGCTGCTGACCGCCCTGTCGCCGTGCGGACTGCCACGTTGACGCGTATGCCGAGGCACTAGAGCGTTTTCAAGTCCATGCCATATAACGATTTAAGCGGCGGCGAGATGCCGTCGCGCCGGGCACGGTCCGTGCGCTTTCTGCCACCCCCATGGACACGACACGTCCGGAAGAGCGTCCCGAGCACCCCTCGTCCCTGGGCGAGGGGCCGCTGGTGCCGTTGCTGCCTGCGGGCGAGGATCCGGCGGATCCGGTCACCCGGAGCACCTGGCACCAGGCCATTTCTGCCACGCTTGCTCCCGAGATTCCCCACGACCTCTTTGGTTTCTGGCTCTACCCGGTGTCGGGCGGCTCGGTGCTGCTGGGTCCCGAGGAACTGGCGGCCGATCACCTGAACGTTCCCGAGCCTCCGGTCGTCAGTCGGCATCAACTGGGACTGCTCGAGGAGATCGTCCGGAACGCCGGCTATCGCTCGACCTCGGCCGTGGTGGCGTCGGTCAGCGGCGTGGACGTGGGCCTGCTGCTCTTCGCAGCACTGGGCGAGGGGCTGCATGGCCCGCGCGAGCGCGCCGCGGCGCAACTCGCGGCGGACTCGCTCGCTCCGTCCCTCGCCCGCCTCGCCCGCCGATGGCGCCAGGGAGATGACGCACCGGCGCCGCGCTCCGACCGCGACCTGCTCGACCTGCTCGTTACCGTCAACAAGGTGGCGGTGGAAGCCGGAAGTCCGATCGAACTGCGCGAACGGCTCGGCGCTGCGCTCCAGCCGTTGCTTCCCCATGACCGCGCCGAACTCATGGTACCCGGCACTACGCTGGATCAGTGGTACCGCATCGGCCTGCATGGTGGCGGCTCGTTGTGGGGTGATCCCGATCTCGTGGTGCATCGCGGCCAGGTCGACCTCGCCGGCCTGCTGGGCTCGGCGGATTGGTTCGTGCTCCAGGGGCTACCGGGAGAGCCGGTGGCGTTTCCTCCTGTGTCAGGTGCGCCGGCAATGCGATCCGCGGTGGGCGTGCGCTTGACCGTGGCCAGCAGGACCGTGGGCCTGCTGATGCTCGGGAGCAGCCACGACCGCCAGTACGACGACGAGGATGCCGGGGTGCTGCTTTCGGTGCGCGGCGCGGTGGCGGCCCGGCTGGACTCCTACCTGCTCGCCGGCCATCTGCAGGTCCTGCGGAGCCATGTCGCGAGCCAGCGCACCACCACGTCGCGGCTGGCGCGCATTGTCGAGGCGCTGGCCTCGGCAAAGGATCCGGCGGATGCGACACTTCGCGCGCAATCGGAAGCGGCGGGGATGCTCGGCTTCGAGGAGATGTCGTTCGCCCTGAAGCTGGGGGACGAACTGCGGGTGGCGCTGTTCCACCCGGGCGAGCGCCGCCCGTTGCCTGACTTGCCGCAGCAGGCGCTGGGCGACGATGCCCTGGGCCAGGTGCTTCGGGGCGAGCGCCGCTGTGTCCTCGAGGACGAGCGGGGCCGCACCCGGCTCATTGTGCCCCTGCGGGTGCAGGGTCGGATCTCGGGCGCGCTCATTTTTACCACGGCAGGCGAAGGCATGTTCGGCGGGGCCGACGAAGACGTGGCCCGCCAGCTGGCAGATGCCCTGGCCCCCCACCTGGAACTGCTTCGCCGCTCGGCGATAGCCCCGCCGATGCCCGGCTGGAAGCGCTCTCCCCGCCAGCCGTAGGACCCCCGGTGCATGCCCGCCCCTCGCTGGCGTCCCCTCTTTGCGAATTGCGCAGTAGATTTCTGCAGGTGCCCGTGACCGGGCACAAGTCATTCATCCGGGAGCGATCGATGTTAGCGGACTGGAAACTTCGGCGGACCTGGGCGGCCATGGCGGCCATGGTATTGGCCGGTGCGCTGGGTTGCGCCACGAATGACGACCCCGGTGACACGGATCCGGTGATCGGACGCATGGTGATCACCATCGACGGCACCGACTACTCTGCCACGCAAACCGCGGGCGGGTTCGGCGGCCAGGTGGCCCTGACGTCTTCCGGCATCGTCAATTTTTCGGCTTCGTTCTACCGTCCGGACGGCACCCGCGAGACGGTCATCACGGCGGACGAGTTCGAGGTTCGGGTGGCCCCCGACAACTCCGGGTCGCCCTTTGGCGCGCCCATCGAGTTTGAGCGATCCGGCGCGTTCACCGGGCTGATTTCGGGAATGGAAGAGGGCGACGAGCTGACGGCCTACTTCAGCCTGTTCGACAAGACCGAGCTGAATTCGGACTTCGGGCCCTACTTCCTGATCATTCGCTTCCCTCCGCCGGATGGTGGCGGCGGCGGAAATCCGAACTAGACGGCGCTCGCCCGGTTGTCGCAGGAGGTACGGATGCGGGTAGTGGCAGTGGTTGCCCTGTGCCTGGTTGCGTCGTGCTCCGAGCTGCCGACGTCGAGCGCTCCGCCGCCAGGTGGTCCTCCCGAGTTTGAGTTCGCCCTGGTGGCCCGCATCGGCGACATCCACGCCCGGGCAACAGCCAGCGCAGGCTTCGGAGACACGGTGGTGACGGTCGGCAAGGGCGGCTTCATCCTGGACGTCTCCTTCGAGAACGCCGGGTTGGTGACCCACAGCGCCCTCACCGAGAGCGAGTATGAACTCCGCCTGACCGGCACCGCCGCCGGTGGCCCGCTGCCGATCGGCGTGGTGTACACTCCCTTCGCCGGCTTCGACGGCTCGATCTACTGGGTCGCGCCCGGTCAGCGGGTCGAAGTGTGGATTGGTCTCTGGCACAAGTCGGGCGAGCACTACGACGCCGGCCCCTACCGGCTGTTCATCATGCGCCGCCCGCACGGCTACACCGATCCGGCCGATCCAGTTCTCTGACCGGGCGCCGCTGTTTCAGAAGGTGGTGCCCACCCGCAGGATGATGTTCCGCCCCCCGTCCAGCGCGTACGCCTTGTAGCGGCTGAGGAAGCTCGCGTACCTGGTGTTGAACAGGTTGCGCGCCTGCACATCCACCGAAATCACCTGCGCGCCGGCTGCCACGTTGAAGCCGGCGCCTGCATGGGCCAAGGTGTATCCCGGCGGCGCGAAGTCGTCGGGGTCGAGCCGTTCCTGCCTGGCATTGGTCTCGCCCTGAACCGAGAGATGGGGGCTGAGCAGCGGACCCAGCCGGTCCGCCTCGACGCCGGCGCCGTACGTCACCCGGAGCGGCGGAACAAACGGCAGCGGCTGGTCCAGTTCCCGGTTCTCGCCCCTGACCCAGTCAGCCGTCGCGCGAAGGTGCAACAGCGCGATCGGGTGATACTCGGCTACTGCCTCGAACCCCAGCAGCCGCGCGTCGGCCTGGCGGAAGTCGTAGATGGCGAATCCCGATTCGGGGTCGGTGAGGCCCGATGGGTCAGGATGGATGAAGTTGTCGACCAGGTTCACGAACCCGCCGATTTCAGCTCGCACGTGATTGGACTGCACCCGAAACGCGAGATCGGTGTTGAGTGATGTCTCGGTGTCCAGCGTCGGGTCGCCCCGCTCGTAACGCACCGTGCCCTCATGCACCCCGTTGGCGAAGAGTTCGTATGCCGACGGCGCCCGAAACCCGCGCCCGACGTTCAGCACCACCGCGGTGGACGGTGATGTGTGATACAGCACGCCGAAGCTCCCGCTCACCGCGTCGTAGTTGCGGGCCTGGTCCTCGACGCCCAGTTCCAGGTTCCCGTCCACGTCCAGCCGGCGCAGGTCGAACCGCGCTCCGGCTGACAAGTCGAATCGCCCGAAGGACGCCTGCTCCGATGCGTAGAGGCCGGCGCTGCTGGTGCGATGCGCCGGCACCAGCGCCTCTTCCCCACTGATGGCCACCGACGACCGCTCACCACTCACGCCGAGAATGCCCTCGACCGGCCCGATCGCGGTGTGGTGCAGCCGCACGTCGGTGGTCCAGGTTTCCGCCGTCAGCCCCAGGGCGAACTCGCTGTCCGTCTCCGACTCGAACTCCCGCCGGTGATTGCGCTGGTATCCGGCATCGATGTCGAGGTGCGATGCGCCGGCAGGCAGCCCCAGCTCGACGTGCAGGCGGTCATCACCCACCCGCTGGTACGGCGTCGCGCCAGGCTCCTCGGCGGGATCCTCGTGGATCTCGAGCCGCTCGTCGCGATGGGCATAGCTCAGGTGAGCCGCCCCCCACGGGCCGCGCAGCCCGAAGGACGCATCGCCCCCCAGTGTCTCCGCGGCGCTGTTGGCCAGGGGACCGTCGGGAGTTCGCAGGTCACCGCTCTTCCGGCCGGTCACCGAGCCGCGAAAGCCCAGCCCACCGCTCGCGCCCTCGAGGGCGACGGTCCCCTCCGGCATGCGGGCGCCGGAGTGGTAGGAGGATTGCACTCGACCGCGAATGAAGGGTGCGATGCCGATGGCCTCGGGAAGGTCGCGATCGATCACGTTGATCACCCCGCCCAGCGCATCTGATCCGTACAGCACGCTGGCGGGCCCGCGAATGACCTCGATGCGCGCGGCATCGGCGGTCTCGAGGTTGGGTCCATGTTCGTCGCCCCACTGCTGGCTTTCGAGCCGCTGTCCATCGGCGAGCACCAGCACGCGGTTGGAGCTGAGTCCGCGAATCACCGGTTTCCCGATGCCGACGCCGGTGCTGTAGTTCCGCACTCCCGGCAGGACGTTGACGGTTTCACCCAGCGAGGGCGCACCAACCGACGAAAGATCCTCGGCCGAGACGACCGAGGTGGGCTGGGGGGCGTCGAGGAGGTTGGTGGCGAGCGGCGACGACGTGACCTGGATCGGCGGCAGCTCGACCAGGGTCGGGACCATCGACACGGTGAGCTCCACGTCCGTGTCGCCCAGCTGGACCCGTTGCACCTGCGGCGCGTAGCCGATGCGGGCAAACGAAATCCCGTAGGTGCCCCGGGCCAGCTGGACGAACGAGAACCGTCCCTCGGCATCGGTCCGGGTCGAACGGTTGGCTTCGACGATCGTCACTCGCGTGTCGGCGAGTGGCGCACCGCTGGTGTCGGTGACGACCCCGGTGATGGCGGCCACCGGCGGGGCCGCGGAAACGGGCGCTGCCACGAGGGCCAGCGCGATCATGAGATTCAGCATCGAATGGACTCCACGTCAGATTGGTCGATGCGGCTCCCTCCCGGGAGGCCACATCAGGTGCAGTTGGTGATCGACCAGGTCAGACGGGAATGACCGGAGGCGCTCGGGGACGTGCGTCGCGGGGATGGAAGCGTGGGACGAGACGATCAGCCGGACGTGCCGCGGCGCGGTTCTCCGGCACATGCACGCCGATTGCCAGCGCCGAGCTGCCTGAGGCCACGGCCAGCGCCGGCAGCGCGGTGCCGAGGGTGCAGCGCTCGGCATGGGTGGCACTGCCATCGGGATTGAGCAGCTGAACCTGGACGCCGGCCTGGCCGATGCCCCAGTGATGCAGCAGTGCATCGAGCACCGGCAGGCCGCTGCCTCCACCGAGGAGCAGCATGCCGAGCGCAAGCGCGCCCAATCGGGACGACCAGGTCCGGATCATGGACTGGATGATAATGGCACGCGGCGAATCGGACCTCCGGTCGGCAGCAGGAACCAGAAACTCGACCCGCGCCCCGGGATGGAATCGACCCCGATAGTGCCGCCGTGAAGTTCGACGAAGCTCCTGCATAGCGCGAGGCCCAGGCCGCTGCCCTGCTGCTGGCGGCTGAGGGCGCTGTCCACCTGGCTGAACTCCTGGAAGAGCCGCTCGTAGTCCTCCGGCCTGATGCCGATGCCGGTATCGACGACCGAGATCCAGACCGCGTCGCGCGACACGAAGCTCTGCTCGTCGCCGGCGCGCTCCGACGGCACCGGAAAGGGCGCCCGGGTGCGCACCGCGTGCACCGAGATGGAACCCTGCTCCGGCGTGAACTTGGAGGCGTTGGAGAGCAAGTTGAACAGGATCTGCCGGACTCGTACGCCGTCGGCGGTGATCCGCATGTCGATGCCCGGTTCGATGTCGACCCTGCACTCGTGGCGCTTGGCCGCGCGAAGGCCAGCGGTGTCGTGCACCGCCCCGATCACCGCCTCGCGGATGTCGGTTTCGCCCAGCTGCAGCGTCATCCTCCCCGCTTCGATCTTCGCCAGGTCGAGCACCGAGTTGATCAGCCCGAGCAGGTGCCGGCCATTGCGCAGCACCGATTCCACGAAGTCCCGCTGGACCTCGTTGAGCGTCCCGGTCTGGTCCGTGAGGAGGAGGTCGCTGAAGCCGATGATGGAGTTGAGGGGAGTGCGCAGCTCGTGGCTGGTATTGGCGAGGAACTCGCTCTTGAGCTGGGTGGCGCGCACCAGTTCGCGGTTCTTGGAGGCGAGCGCGGACTCGTTCTGGCGGCTGGCCTCGAGTCCGGCGGCTCGGTCGAGTGCCATCACCACCATGTCACCCAGCGCCTGCAGCAACTGCAGGTCGTGCGGGGTGAACGGCTGGCCATCGCGCCGGTTGTAGGCGGTGACGGTACCGACCACGATCCCCGAGGCGCGGAGCGGTGCGACGGCGGCGGTCCGGAGCCGGACGGCCAGAGTCGCTTCCTTGTAGGAGCGCGAGTCGGCATCCACGTCATCCACCAGCAGCGGTTCGCCATGCTGCACCACCCAGCCCAGCAGCGACTGCTCCACCGGCAGCAGCATTCCGCGGGTCTCGGCCAGCGGGCCGGTGGCGGCCACCACCCGGAGGAAGCGGCCCTCTTCCACCACGATGCTTACCCCACCGCTCTCGGCCTGCAGCAGGTCGGCGGTGGCGACTGCCACCTCCTGCTGCAAGGCGGCGAGGCTGCTGCCGGACAGGAGGCCCTGCGCCAGATGTCGCAGTCGCTCGAGTTCACGATTCCGGGCGTCGGCGGTGGCCAGCGCCAGGCGCAGCTTGTCCTGCTGCCGCTGGGCCAGGTGGCGGCCGCGACGCAGCGCCAGCACCGTGACGCCGAGGGCGGCCGCGGCGAGCAGCATCGAGAGGTCGCGGCGCCCGATGTACATCACCCAGAGCGCGGCCAGCCATACCACAACCGTGATGGCGGCCAGCGGGCGGACGGTGTAGAGCCGGCGGGCGAATTCCGAGGGCATTAATGGGGAATGTAGGAGGCCCAAAGCATGGGGGATAGACGGCTCGGCGGCTCGGCGGCACGAACGTCACCCTGAGCGAATCGAAGGGGCCGGACCATGCCGCTCGTTATTCCACGGCTGAATCCGCGGCTCGGCCCTGCCGCTGAAGCGGCTTTGTTTCGGCGGCAACCTGATGCGTCTATCCGCATATCCACCTCTCCGTCTCCCATTACTCCGTAATGATCTCCGCGAAGTCCGTCTCCCCCGTTTCCAGCATACGCCTGAGGTACGGGCGGCAGAGTCCGCACTGGGCGCCACAGCCGGTGCTGTTCATCAGCGTTTGAAGGTCCCAGCCGTTCTCGTGGGCGAGAGGGAGAAGCTCCGCGAATTTCCGGCCGCGGCAGATGCAGCGGGTGATGGAGATGGGCGAAGGCATGCAGGAGAATAGACGGAT
>DASTUF010000094.1:0-7198 GCA_035759745.1 Gemmatimonadales bacterium | reverse complement strand
ATGAGGAGCGGCAGCATCTGCTGCTCCGCGCCGGTGAGCTGCGCCAGCTCGGTGGTGAGGGTGAAGGTGTCGTATTGCGCTAGCAAGCTGTCTATGGGGTGTCTCGGCGGCTCGGCGGCTCGGCGGCTGGTTTGATCTGAGCATGCGGCGAGGAGCAGCAGCGCAGCGAGGGGGCCGGCTATGTGGCGCATGGACGGGCTCCGGGGATCGTGAATTGGAGATGCGGGCGCACGAAAAGGGCGCACGCAGTGCGCCCCTTCCGTACGTTCGCGTTCATTTGTTTTCGTCGACGATTTCGTAATCCGCCTCGACCACATCGCCCTCGGCCGGTGATTCGGCGGTGGTGCCGTCGGCCTGGGGTGAGGGCTCGCCGGCGCCGGCTTCCGCTGCCTGCGACTGGTACATGGCAGCGCCGGCCGCGGAGTACGCCGAGTTGAGCTCCTCAAGGGCGGTCTTGATGCCCTCGGCCTCACCGGTGCGGAGCGCGGCCTTGCCGGCCTCGAGCGCCGAATCGAGCCGGGTCTTCACGTCAGCCGAGAGCTTCTCGACCCATTCCTTGCTGTCCTTCTCGACCTTGTACACCAGGCCATCGAGCTGATTGCGAGCCTCGATGGACTCGCGCCGGGCGCGGTCGTCGCTGGCGTGCGACTCGGCGTCCTTGACCATCTTGTCTATATCGGCGTCGGCGAGGCCGCTCGAAGCCTCGATCCGGATCTTCTGTTCCTTGCCAGTAGCCTTGTCCTTGGCGCTCACGTGCAGGATGCCGTTGGCGTCGATGTCGAAGGTGACCTCGACCTGGGGCATGCCGCGCGGAGCCGGCGGCATTCCGGTGAGCTGGAACTTGCCGATAGTCCGGTTGTCGATGGCCATCTGACGCTCGCCCTGGAGCACGTGGATCTCGACGGTGGTCTGGTTGTCCTCCGCGGTGCTGAACGTCTCCGACTTCTTGGTCGGGATGGTGGTGTTGCGCGGGATGAGGACGGTGGTGACGCCGCCGAGGGTCTCGATGCCCAGCGAGAGCGGGGAGACGTCGAGCAGCAGCACGTCCTTCACCTCACCACCCAGCACGCCTCCCTGGATGGCGGCGCCGATGGCGACGACTTCGTCCGGGTTGACCGAGCGGTTGGGTTCCTTGCCGAAGAAGTTCTTGACGACTTCCTGGATCTTGGGGATGCGGGTGGAGCCACCGACCAGGATGACCTCGTCGATCTCGCCGGGCTTGAGGCCGGCGTCCTTGAGCGCGGTCTCCATGGGCGCGATGGTGCGCTGCACCAGGTCGTCCACCAGCTGCTCGAACTTGGCCCGTGAGAGGCTGTAGTTGAGGTGCTTGGGGCCCGACTGGTCGGCCGTGATGAACGGCAGGTTGATGTCGGTCTGCTGGGTGCTGGACAGCTCCATCTTGGCCTTCTCGGCGGCTTCCTTGAGCCGCTGGAGCGCCATGGGATCCTTGGACAGGTCGATGCCCTGGTCCTTCTTGAACTCGGCCACCAGCCAGTCGATTACGCGCTGGTCGAAGTCGTCGCCGCCGAGGTGGGTGTCGCCGTGGGTGCTCTTGACCTCGAACACGCCTTCGGCGAGCTCGAGCACGGAGACGTCGTAGGTGCCGCCGCCGAGGTCAAAGACGGCGATCTTCTCGTCCTTCTTCTTCTCGAGGCCGTACGCCAGCGCGGCCGCGGTGGGCTCGTTGATGATCCGGAGCACTTCGAGACCAGCGATCTTGCCGGCGTCCTTGGTGGCCTGGCGCTGGGCGTCGTTGAAGTAGGCCGGCACGGTGATGACGGCCTTGTCGACCTTGGTGCCGAGGTAGTCTTCCGCGGTCTGCTTCATCTTCTGCAGGACCATGGCGGAGATCTCGGGCGGGGTGTAGGTCTTGCCCGCTATATCGACCGAGGCGAGCCCGTTCTGGCCGGCGCCGACCTTGTAGGGAACGTGCTTCACTTCTTCGGTGATCTCGTTCATGCGCCGGCCCATGAAGCGCTTGATCGAGAAGATGGTGTTCTTGGGATTGGTGACGGCCTGGCGCTTGGCCACCTGGCCGACGAGGCGCTCACCGTCCTTGGTGAAGGCGACTACCGACGGGGTGGTGCGGCCGCCTTCAGCGTTGGGGATGACGACGGGGTCGCCGCCCTCCATGACGGACACGACCGAGTTGGTGGTGCCGAGGTCGATGCCGATGATCTTGGATGCCATTCTTCAGCTCCGGTGTTGGGCGTGGGGCGTGGGGCGTGAGGCTTGTTCGCCCGGGGTCCGGCGCTGCAGAGGGCAACCGGCGTACCAGCAAAAGCTGCCAGAATGGCAGGATTTAGGGGTTAGGGATTAGGGGTTGGGGTCAGGGATTGGGAGTCAGGCGGGCGAGGGCTGCCCTGGCTTCGGCCACGTGGGGCTGGAGTTCGGGGTCGGCAGTGCGCCAGGCCTCGACGACGAAGCGGTACTTCCGGCGGGCGGTGGCAGTATCGGACAGGGCCTCCGCCACGCGGGCGCGGTAGAGCGATGCGATGACGACGGAGGGTGTGGCCGGGGAGGCGAGATTGGAGTAGCTGGTCGCCATCCCCCAGCGATCGAGCACGCTGGCTGCCTGCCGCGGCTTGCCCGAGGCGAGGAGGAGTTGCGCGAGCGTCAGCTTCTCGTGGTGGCAATTGTTGAAGAGGCACAGGGTATCGGGGATGGCCGAGAATAGGCGCTCGGCACCGGCGGAATCGCCCCGCGCGAGGGCGAGATAACCGGTCGCCGCGGCGGACAGGTACTGGCCGCGTCCCACGGCGCGAGAGGACTCGGCGACCTGGGCGACGCGCGCCGCCCGGTTCGCCAGGCGGCGCAGCGCCACGGTGTCGCCCCGGACGAACCACCAGGGCGCGCCGCGGAGGAAGCGGGGGGTGTACCCCCGGCTGCTCCAGTCCGCGCCGGGGTCCAGCGCCGCTGCGAAAGTCGTTGCGGCCAGAGAGTCGGGCACGGCTCCGAAGAGCGCCAGCTCCAGGAACGGATCCGAGGGCCTGCCGAGGCGCTCGGCACTGCTGGTGGCCGGCTGCTGCCATCCCACCCGGGCCGCGGCGTTCACGTGGCCGCGGAAGGCGAGCGCCATCGCGAGTTCGCGGGCCCGTAGCGTCGAATCCCTAACCCGGATGCCATCCGTCGCCGACCCAGGGCCAGCGTCCTGGAACTGCCGGAGCAACGCGATGCCCACCTCCGCCGAGTCGGTACTCCATCGCAAGTATCGGTAAAGTTGCAGGAGCTGCCCGGCGGCTGTGTGGGACAGCGCTACCGCAGTGGACTTCGCCGCTGGCCCCGAGTCGAGCACCTGCTGGAGCAGGTGCCAGCTCGACTCCTCATATCCCGAAACGAGGGCTGCCGCTGTCTGGGCGTACCGCCGGGCGCGCCCGGGCTCTCCCACCTGGAACGCCAAGTCGACCGCGTGCTCGTAGGCGGGAAGGAAATCGGGATCGAGTGCGATGACGCGCTCGAACGCATTCATTGCCTGTGCGGGCGTGCCGGCCATCGGGGAATGCACCTTCGCCTCGGCCAGGTGGTACAGGACGTCGGGATCGTCGGGGTAGCGCTGGCTGGCCTCCTCCAGTGCGTCGAGCGCACGGCGGAAGTAGCGCGCCGCCGATCCCACGTCGAGGGAACTTGCGCCGGCCATGGCCATGGAGTCGGCAGCGAGGATGAGACTGTCCCGTGGTGCGAGGCCGTGGTTGAGCGCCACGGCGCGCCCGATGTATTCGTCGCCGGGCTGGTCCCCCGGCGCGTTGGCTCCCCAGCCGTTGAGCATCGACATCCGCTTGTAGGCGAGCGCCATTGCGGTGTCGGCGTCGACGGCCCGCGCATAGTGCACCATCGCGGAATCCCAGAAGCCGCGGCGGTAGAACTGCTCGCCCCGCAGAAACTCACGCAGGGACGCGAGCGACCGGGAGGCGAGCGATACCCGGCGGGCGGAGGCGATGGGGCGGTCCCGGCCCAGCGCGACCAGCGTCCGATAGGAGAGAGAGTCCGCCAGGCGTGCAATGGCGGACTCGGGTCCGCGCACCTCGAGCTCGGCGGCGAAGCGCCCGGTGTTCCGCTCGAGGACCCAGGCACGCACTGCCACTGTGTCCGCATTGCGGCGCGCTACACTGCCGTAGACCACGAGCCCGGCGCCGGTGCGTTGCCCCAGGGCGGTGGCGGCAGCGCGGTCTGCGTTGCCAGGCCAATCGCGAAACGACACGGCGGCGGCCACGGTACGGAGCGGGCCCGCGCCGTCGAGGTCACGGATGAGCACATCCGCCAGCCCCTCGCCCCAGAGCGCGACGGAGGGGTCGAGTGTCTGGAACGGCGCCACGGCTACGAGGTTGCCATCCAGGGGCGCGGCGGACCCGGGCATGTCCGCGGGGTGAGGGCGGAGCATGCCTACCGCTGCGGCGAGGGCGAGCAGGGCACCAGTCGCGACGACAGACCGCGGGATTCGTCGCGCCTTGCGAATGAGCCCGGACGGTGGCCTGGCCGAAGCGGGCTGATGTTCCTCGGTCGCCGGCGCCGGGGGTGCCGGCTGATAGTAGGGTGATGACGGTGGTGAGACCGGGCCAAGCGATCCTTCCCGGAGCTGCGCGGCGAGCTGATCCACCGCCGGATCCGGCGCCAGGTCCCACTCCTCCCGAAGGCGTCGCTGGTGGGCCTGCGCTTCGTGCAGCGCGGCGGCGCGGCGACCCGCCGCCTCCAGCGCCAGCATCAGCCGGATGGTGACGCGACTGTCGGCGGGATCGTGGGCCTGCAGGCGCCTCCAGCGCTCGGCGGCCAGGCGGGGGTCGCCTTCGGCCTCCGCTTTCGATGCGAGCCGCTCGAGCGCGGCGGCCCACCGGCCAGCCAGGTCGGCCCGCTGCTCCTCGACCCAGTGTTCCAGCTCCGCGGGGCCTCCCAGGTGCACGCCTTCCAGCAGCGGGCCGCCGTAGATGGCGACTGCGTCGTCGTCGTCCGGGCCGAGCGCGGCCAGGAACCAGCCCACGTCGGTGGCAATGGCGGTGGGGTCGAGGCGGAGTGTGGGCGAGCCGGTGACGATGCTGCCGGCACCGAGGGTCTGTCGGAGCTGGTGGAGGGCCTGCTTGAGAGAGCCGCGCGCCCGGGTGGTGTCGCTCTCGGGCCACAGGAGCGCCATCAGGCGGTCGCGGCTGGCCGCTCCTTCCACCGCGAGGATGGCGAGGATGGCGAGCCCCTTCCGCTGGGCGTCGATGCCGACAATCGGCTCGCCATCCCGTTCGAGGGACAGCTGGCCGAGGATCCGGAGGTGCAGCATCGGGTTGTCGCGCCGGGCAAGTGGCGAAATGACTGGGAACTAACCCGCAAGCTAACCCTCGGCTGACGGGTCGGGAATAGGGTGGAGGCATTGCTCTGCAGGCTGCACCGCCAGCGCGGGTGCAAGACACTGCGGCGCGCCGATTTCCCCAATCCACCCTTCTGGCCCGGAGGCCAAAATGATGCCACGCCCCCTGACCGCTGTCCCGGCGGCACTCACCCTCATCCTGCTCGGCTGTTCCGCCGAGCCGGTGGACCCGAACCCGCAGATGGTTGAATCGCCCCTGGCGATGGCTACCGCATTCGACGCCAGCTGGTCTGCCGCTGAAAACCTGGAGCTGTCGGTGCCGGGCGCGGACGAGGGGTTCAACACCTCCTCGGCGGAGGGCTGCCCCTTCGTATCGCGGGACGGGAAGTCGTTCTACATCGCGTCCAACCGCCCCGGAACTATGGGTGGACAGGATATCTGGGTCTCGACCCGGGCCAGCACCGACGAGCCGTGGGGCGAGCCGGTGAACGTGGGTGCGCCGGTGAACTCGGCGGCCAACGATTACTGCCCCACGCTGGACCGGGACGGGCACCGGTTCTATTTCGTGAGCACGCGGGTCATCGAGGGAGTCAGCTGCGGCGCGGGAGACATCTATGAAACCCGGCTGCTGAGCGACGGCACGTACGCTGAGCCGAAAAACCTTGGCTGCGACGTCAACAGCGAGTACGACGAGTTCAGCCCCTTCCCGCTCCCTGAGGCGGGTTTGGCGCCGGTGCTCTACTTCTCGAGCAAGCGCCCGGGGGTTGGCGGCATGCCCGGGGACATCTACCGAAGCGAGTCGCACGGGGGCGTGTTCGGTCCGGCCGAACTGGTGCCGGGCGTCAACAGCGACGCCGATGATGGCATGCCGAACGTGCGGCGGGACGGGCTGGAAATGTTCTTCTACAGCACGCGCACCGATCTCGCCAACGCGCAGGGCGGTCCGGACCTCTACTCGTCGACGCGGGCGTCAACTTCGGAGGACTGGTCGCAGCCGGTGAACCTCGGGCCGCAAGTGAACGGCCCCGGTGGCGACACACGGCCGTCGCTGTCGTGGGACGGGCGGACGCTGTACTTCGGGTCGGTCAGGGACGGGGTGGAGGGGGCGTCGGATATTTACGTCGTACACAGATGACGCTGATGAACAGCTGAAGACGCTGATGGGTCCACAGATGAAGTAGATGAGAACGCGATGAAGTTGGGGGTGCCGCTCCCTCTGACGGCACCCGTCATTCTATTTGGGGAGGTTTGGTATGCTGCATCTCAAAATGACCGCGGCGCTGACGCTGGCCGCGGCGGCCCTGGTGGTGGTGGCGTGCAACGAGAGCGTGGCGCCGCTGGACGACACCGATGGCCGGGGGCCATCGCTGGTGGAGACGGTGACTCCGTCGGCGCTGATTCCAGAAGCTGGCGCAGCCCGCGGCACCGTAAACCCCGGCGTGAAGATCAAGACCCACCCCAACCAGCCTACCGACGTGGTCTCGGTGGTGATCAGGCTGGACGGCGACGGCGACGGGCTGGTGAACGGCGCCCCAGCGCCCACCCACCTGCGCTGGCACACGCATCCTGGCCCGGCGATCGTGGTGGTGACGGGCGGCGAGGGTGCCGCCGTGACGATCCATCATGCCGGGTCGTGCGAGCAGCACGAGTACGCACCGGGCGACGCGTTCGTCGAAGGGGACATGATCCATTCGGCCTGGAACGAGAGCGGGCAGGACCTGGTGCTTCGCGGCACGCTGCTGCTCCCGGTGGGCGCGCCGCCGACCGTGTTCCAGCCGGCGGAGTTCACGGATTGCGGGTTGCCCTGAGCGAGGGCGTAGGGCGTGGGGCGTGGGGCCTAGGGCTTGGGGCGGGTTGCGATGGAGGTCAGGGTCTCGCGGTCGAGCCGGTGGCCGCCGTCGAAGGTGCGGG
>DASTUF010000093.1:0-48521 GCA_035759745.1 Gemmatimonadales bacterium | reverse complement strand
TCGGTCTTCGGGCCCTCGACCTTGCGGCCGCGGCAGGCGGTCAGGGCGGTCAAGGCGATGACGGCAAGTCGGCAAGTCGGCGAGACGGCTAGTCGCATCAGAGTCCGGTGTAGGCGCGGTACCAGTCGATGATCGGGGTGCCGAACAGCCAGGTGGCTGCAGCGCCCACTGCGAGGAAGATACCAAACGGCACCAGCTTGTCGCGGTTGATCAGATTGATGGGCACGAAGATCATGGTGCCGAGCAAGGCGCCAAGAAAAATGGTGAGGAGCACTCCGTGCCAGCCGACGAAGGCGCCGACCAGCGCCATCATCTTGATGTCACCGCCGCCCATCGCCTCCTTCTTGAACAGCTTGAGGCCGAGCCATGCCACCAGCCAGAGCAGCACGAATCCGGCCACGGCGCCGACGATGCTCCAGATCAGCAAGTCAACGCTGCTCATTGCGGCGAGCGCGAGTCCGATGACCAGTCCGCCGAGGGTGAATTCGTCGGGGATGATATAGGACCGCAGGTCGGTCATCGCGATGCCGAGCAGGATGGTGAAGAACACTGCACCGGTAACCGCGATCAGGGTCGGGCCGTGGCCCCACGCCATGCCGCCCCAGATGAGCGCGGTGGCGAGCTCGATCAGGGGATACATGGGGGAGATCGGCAGGCCGCACGAGCGGCACTTGCCGCGCAGCAGCAGCCAGGAGATGACGGGGATGTTGTCGCGGGCGTGGAGTGCCGCGCCGCAGCGGGGGCAGCGGGACCGAGGCCGCACCACCGACTGCTTGGGCTCGGCTCCCCAGCGGCTGATGCACACATTGAGGAAGCTGCCAAGCACCAGCCCGAGCAGCGCCGCGGAGAACACGACCACGCCCACCGGCAATTCTTCAGTCACGCAACACCTCATAGAGCAGGATGGCAGCTGCCGCGCCGACGCTGAGCGACTCGGCGCCGTCGGCCAGCGGGATGGCCACGCGGCGCGACGCGGCCTGGCGCAGGGCGTCGCTCACACCCGCACCTTCATTGCCCACCACGAGAGCCACACGGCCGACGCGGGGCTCGGCAAGCCGCTCGGCGCCGGCGGCGCTGACGGGCTCGCCTTCGATGTCACCCACCCAGAGCGCCAGCTGCTGCTCGGCGGCCCAGGCGAGGAACTCCTCGGTGCCGGCGACAGCGCAGGGCAGCCGAAAGATGGCACCCATGGTGCTCCGGATCACCTTGGGGTTGGCCAGGTCCGCCGAGCCGGTCAGGGCTATCACCGCGCCGGCGCCCAGCGCGAACGCGGTTCGGATCATGGTGCCTACATTTCCGGGGTCCTGCACCGCATCGAGCACGAGCACCGTGTCGCGGGGCGCGAGCGTGATGTGAGCCACATCCCAGCGGCGTGGTGCGATGATTGCGATAATTCCCTGCGGATGCTCGGTGTCGGCGAGCTGCGCCAGCTCGTCGGACGAGACTTCATGCAGTGGCACCGCCGCGCCGGCCAGCGCCGCCTTCAGCGACTTGCCGCGTGCGGTAGCTTCCAGTGCAGGGCCGACGACGGCGCCCCGGATGGGCACCGCGGCGGCGAGCGCCTCTTCCACGAGGCGCACCCCCTCGGCCAGGGCAAGCCCGCGGCGCTCCCGCCCGCGCTTGCGGCCGAGGTCACGAATGGTCGACACCAGGGAGTTGCTCATGCGGTCATACATCCGTCAGCTGACTGTCATCGGTGCCGCGGGGGCCATGCTGGCCTGCGCCCCGACGGTGCAGCAGGAAGTGCAGATCGGCGACCAGTACTCGGCCGAGATCGAGCGGACGATGCCGATGATCACCGACAGCCGCGCCGTGTCAGCGTTCAATTCCAGCATCGCGCCGCTCAAGAGCGTGGTCCGCCGCAAGGATCTCCAGTGGGAGTTCCGCATCGTCAACTCGGACCAGGTGAATGCCTTCGCCGTGCCGGGCGGCCACATCTACGTGTTCCGGGGCCTGATCGAGCGGGCCGAGCACTGGGACGAGTTCGCAGGCGCGGTGGCGCACGAGATCGGCCATGTGGACCTGCGCCACTCGGCCGAGCAGATGGGCCAGGCCAGTGCGGCCAACACCGGACTGACGCTCGCCTACATCCTGCTGGGGCGCCAGCCGGGCGCCGCGGAGCAGGTGGCGGTGAACATCGCGGGCGGCGCTGTGTTCGCCAAGTTCTCCCGCGATGACGAGCGCGAGGCCGACTCCATGGCGGTGGCCTACATGACCGAAGCGCGGATCGACCCTTCCGGGCTGACCCGGATGTTCCGCCGGCTGCAGAGCCTGCAGTCGCGAGATCCGAGCAAGGTCGAACTGTGGTTCTCGTCCCATCCGATGCCCGACGAGCGGATTACCAACGTGGACCGCTACATCAACAGCACACCGGGCGCGTCGGCGGCGGTGCGGACGGGCCGGACCGACCTCTCCGCCTTCAGTACGTTGCAGGCGCGGCTCCGCGCCCTGCCGGACGCACCGAAGGAAGTGCCGTCCAATTGAGGATCGCACTCACGATCGCGGGCTCGGATTCGGGCGGCGGCGCCGGGATCCAGGCCGACCTCAAGACGTTCCTCCAGTTCGGGGTGCACGGCACCTCGGTGATCGTGGCGCTGACCGCGCAGAATACCCAGGAGGTGCGCGCGGTGCACCCGGTGCCACCCGAGTTCATCCGGCAGCAGCTGGACGTGCTGGCGGAGGACCTGCCGCCCAACGCACTCAAGACCGGGATGCTGGGCGACGCCGCGACCGTGGCGGTGGTGGTCGAAACCATCCGGGAACGACGCTGGGCGCCGCTCGTCGTTGATCCGGTGATCGTGTCGTCCTCCGGCGCGCGGCTGCTGGACGCCAGCGCCGAAGCCCGGGTGCGGGACGAGCTGCTGCCACTGGCCGCGCTGGTGACGCCCAACCTGGACGAGGCGGAAGTGCTGACCGGGTTCGAGGTGCGCACCCCGGACGCAATGCAGCGCGCCGGCGAGGCGCTGCTGCAGCTGGGCGCGGGCGCCGCCCTGGTGAAGGGCGGCCATCTCGAGGGCAACCAGCTCACCGACGTGCTGGTCACTCCCGATGGCACGCACCGGTTCGACCGGCCCCGGCTGGCGACACGTTCCACGCACGGCACCGGCTGCACGCTCTCAGCGGCAGTCGCCGCAGGGCTGGCGCAGGGACACGGGCTCGAGGCGGCAGTGGAGGACGCGCTGGCGTTCGTGTCGCGCGCCATTGCCGATGCGCCGGGGCTCGGCAGAGGCCACGGTCCACTGAACCACGCAGTTCGAGTGAGAAGTGACAGGTGACAGGTGAACGGTGAACTCACATCACGTATCACCTATCACCTATCACCCATCGCCTATCACTTATCGCATTTCACCAGAATGGCTTCGACCAGGCTTCCCAGTTTTTCCCGCACCTGGTTGGCTGCCTCCATCACTTCCACGTGCGATAGCCGATGGCGGGACAGGCCGGCCGCGAGGTTGGTGATGGTCGAGATCCCGGCGCAGCGGATTCCCCGAGCGCGCGCGGCGATGACCTCGACCACGGTCGACATGCCGACGGCATCGGCGCCGAGCCTCGTCAGCATCTGCACTTCGGCCGGGGTCTCGTAGCTGGGCCCCAGCATGGCGGCGTACACACCCTCCGCCAGTTCGATTCCCTGCTGCTTCGCGGCCGCGTGCGCCATGGTGCGCAGGTCGCGGTCGTACGCCTCGCTCATGTCGGGAAAACGGGTATCGCCCGGCACGGCCCTGCCGACCAGCGGACTGCGGCCGGTGAGGTTGAGGTGGTCGCGGATGAGCATCAGCGTGCCGGGCGTGAACCCGGGGTTGATGCCACCGGCCGCATTGGTGAGCAGCAGGGTGGTGACGCCCAGTTCGGCCATGACTCGCACCGGCAGCGCGGCGGTGGCGGCGTCATGGCCTTCGTACATGTGGAACCGGCCGCTCTGCATCAGCACCTGCTGGCCGGCGAACTGTCCCGCCACGAGACGGCCTTCGTGGCCTGGCACCGTAGACGGCGGGAAGCCGGGGATCTCAGCATAGGGAATCGCCACCGCTTCGGTGACCCTGCTCGACAATCCGCCCAGGCCCGAGCCCAGCACTATCGCAACGCGGGGCGTGCGACCCTCCAGCCGGGGCTTGATCGCGGCCACCGCCGCGCGGACCGGATCGCGCGGGCTCACACCAGCATCCCCGCGATGGCGGCAGAGGTGAACGCCGCGAGATTGCCGGCGATCATGGCCCTGAGTCCGAGGCGTGCGATCTCTCCCCGGCGCTCGGGCGCGAGGCCGCCGATGCCGCCGATCTGGATGGCGATGGACGAGAAGTTGGCGAAGCCGAGCAGCGCGTAGGTGAGGATGATGGCGCTGCGGGGCTGGAGCGCCACGCCGCCGGTGAGGTCACCGGCGAACTGGGCGTAGGCCACGAACTCGTTGAGCGTGGTCTTCACGCCGATCAGGCCGCCGACGTAGGCGGTGTCTTCCCACGGCACTCCCATCACCCAGGCCAGCGGCCGCAGCACGAATCCGAGGATGCCCTGCAGGCTCAGCTCGGGATGGCCCAGCAGCCCGCCGGCCCACCCGAGGCCGAAGTTGAGCAGCGCCACCAGGGCCACGAAGGCCATGAGCATTGCGGCAACGTTGAGGGCGAGCTGCATGCCCTGGGCGGCGCCGTTGGCGGCCGATTCGATGACGCTCGAGTCGGTCTTCTCCACCCGGAGGTCGAGCGAGCCACGGGTCACCGGCACGTCCACTTCCGGGCGAAGAATCTTGGAGAGGTAGAGGCCGGCAGGCGCGTTCATCACGCTCGCGGCGAGGAGGTGACTGGCGATGTTGGGAAAGTAGCCGGCGAGCATGCCGATGTACGCCGCCATCACCCCGCCGGCGACCGTGGCGAAGCCACCCACCATGACGGTGTTCAGTTCCGACGAGGTCATGTCCTTCACGAACGGCTTGATCAGGAGCGGGGCCTCGGTCTGGCCGAGGAAGATGTTGCCCGATGCCGAGAGAGTCTCCGCACCGGAAGTGCCGAGCGTCTTCTGCATGACCCACGCGATACCCTTCACCACCAGCTGCATGATGTTGAGGTAGTACAGCACCGACATCAGGGCGGAGAAGAAAATGATGGTCGGCAGCACGTTGAAGGCGAAGTACGCGCCGGTGTTGGCGATGAAGCCGGCGGTGGTGTCGAGGGCGCCGCCAGTGCCCGGTGTGCCCACCGGCACGTTGGACTGCACCAGGTTGCCGAAGACAAAGCGCGCGCCTTCCTCCTGGAAGGCGAGCAGCCCGGTCACCGCGCGGCCGACGACGTCGAAGAAGGCACGGCCAGGGCCGAACTTGAGGACGATGAGGCCGAAGGCGAGCTGGATGCCTAGCCCGATCGCGACCAGGCGCCAGGGGATGCGGCGGCGATCATAGCTCAGCAGCACCGCGAGCCCGATCATCACGGCGAGCCCAACCACTCCCATCAGGCGAGCAGCGAGGGGCGTGTCGAGTCCGGCGCGAGCGGCATCCAGCCGCTGGGCGGCGGTGAGCACGGTGTCCGCGACTGGCGCCAGGCTGTCGACGGCGCCTTGCAGCAGCAGGAGTGCGCTCACTGGACGGACTCCAGCTCGGCGCGCACGTCGTCGAGCAGCCGGACCCGTTCCGGCCAGGGCAGGAAGGCACTGGCAAAGCCGTTGAGGATCATCTGGTCGATCTCCCCTCGCGTGAAACCCAGTTCAGAGTGGGCCAGCCAGTACTCGCCGCTGAGCGTGACGCCGCTCATGAGCCAGTTGTCGGTACAGAGCGTGACGTTGAGGCCGCCGTCGAAATACTCGCGCACGGGATGCTCGGCGGCGCGCCGCACGACGCGGGTCTGCAGGTTGCTGGTGATATTGGTCTCGATGGCGATGCGGCGGTCGCGCACGTAGTCCTGCAGCACGCGATCCTCGCGCAGCCTGGTGCCGTGGCCGATGCGGGCCGCATGGCAACGATGAACCGCCTCCGCCACCGACTCGGCGCCGGCACCCTCGCCGGCGTGCACCGTCACCGCCAGCCCTCCGGCCACGGCCGCGTCGAACGCCGCGACGTGCCGAGCGGGCGGGCGCCCCAGCTCGCCGCCGGCGAGGTCAAACCCCACCACGCCGCGATCGCGATGCGCGACCGAGGCTTCGGCGATCTCGAGCGAAACGGCGGGCTCGAGCTGACGCAGCGCGCAATTGATGATGCGCGCGGTGACGCCGAAGTCTGATGCGCCACGCTGAAGGCCGCGCCACTCGGCGTCGAGGATCTCATCGGGCGTCATGCCGCCGCGTCGGCTGAGCCAGGGGCAATAGCGGACCTCGAGGTAGCGCACGCCATCGGCGGCGGCATCCTGGCACATCTCCCACGCCACGCGCTCGAGCGCTTCCGGGGTCTGCAGCAGGGCGATAGTCAGCTCGAAGCGAGCGAGATAGTCCTCGAGGTGGCGGGCGTCATCCACTCGCATGTAGTGGCGGAGGCCGTCCACATCGCGCGTCGGCAGCTCCACGCCGGCGGTGGAGGCCAGGTCCAGCATGGTCTCGGGCCGCAGCGAACCGTCGAGATGCACATGCAGCTCCGCCTTGGGCAGGCGGCGGAGCAGATCAGGCGTGATCATCGGGCACCCGGCGAGCGGACGAGAATGCCCGAAGGATAGTGCCGGGGCCGAGTTCGGCATCGGGAGCAACCGGCAGGCCGCGGGCGTCGGTGACCTGCATGGCACCCGGGTCGCCGGCGAGGCCGGCCGCTGTGAGTGCGTCGCGGACCCGAGCCCCGGCCGGCACCGTCACCGGCTTTTCGTTGACGAATACGCGAATGGTGGCGGTCATGGGGTACCTGTTGCGCGCCGTACCAGGGCCCGCACCTGCCGAGCGGCCGACTCGGGGACGATGCGCCAGTTGTCCTCGGTGTAGTCGGCGGCGATCACGGTACCCATCCGCTCGAGCTCGTCGGCCAGGAGGTCGGCTATGTTTTCGGCCTTGTCGTAGATGACCGGCGCGTCGCGCAGCATGTCGTAGCCGCCTCCCCCGCCCTGCCGATAGCTGTTGATGGCGAGGGCAAGGCTATCGGACGGCTCGACGGCTCGGCGGCCAACAGCGAGACCGACGATGCGATGACCGGGTGGGCGGCTCAGGTCGATCTGGTAGGTGGCGCCCGAGACCATGTCGAAGTTATAGCCGGGCATGTCAGGATTGACGCTGACGGTGCCGGATGCATCCACCTGATAGTACTCGGCGCTGCGCTCGAGGAGGGCGCGGAGCGCAGCGCCGGAGATGCGAATGGCGCGGAGTGAGTTCTCGTAGGGGTAGATACTGGCGACGTCGGCGCGACGCACATCACCGGCCGGGAATCCGCCGGCGAGGTTGAATGCCGAGGCGATCGAGAGCTCGGCACCGGTGCGGCGCTTCTGCACGGCGTGGATGAAGCCGATGATGGGGGTCGGACCAGCGCGACTTCCCACGGCCGGCATGGCGACGGGCGCCGTGGCGAGCGGTCGGGTGGCCCAGGCGCGGGTGCTGTCGTGCGCGCCGGCCAGCGCAGTTGTGATGCGGGGATCGGGGCGCACGTCAGCCAGTGGCACCGACTCACCCTTCCAGCTGACCGGACGCCAGCCGCTTTCGCCGCGTACGAGGGACACGTGCATCACAGCCACGCCCTGGGCCCAGTTCCGGGGCTGGATGAAGTGGACGCCGTTGAGCACCGAGTCGCGCATCTCGCGATGGGAGTGCCCCACCACGACAAGGTCGGGCTTGTCGGGGAGCTGAGCGAGGCGTGCGGCGACGTCCTCGGGCCCGATGCCGGAGGTGTCGTACGAGGCCTCGCCTTCCATACCACTGTGGATGAGCACGATGGAGAAGTCCGCATCGCGGCGCACATTGCGGAGCACGTCGCCGGCGCGAGATTCGATGGGGTCCACGCGCACCCTGCCCCGGACGTTCTCCCGGTCCCAGACCATGACTCCCGGAGTGGTGAATCCGCTCACACCAACGCGGACGCCGGCGCGCTGGAGCACCACGTACGGGCGGTACAGGAGCGTATCGCCGGGAAGAGCGATGATATTGCCGCTGACGACGGGATAGCTTGCGGCACCGAGGGCCCGAAACAGGGTTTCGAGTCCCCAGTTGAACTCGTGATTGCCGAGCGTGGCGGCGTCGTAGCCGACCAGGTTCATCGCCCGGATGACGGCGTTGCCACCGGGTGTGGTGTCGGCGGCGGCGACAGCAGCGAAAGGGTCACCCTGGATCAGGTCGCCCGAATCGAACATGAGCACGCGGCCGGGATAGCGGGCCCGGAGAGAATCAACGACGGTCGCGACTCGCGCCAGGCCCCCGCCGAAGGGACGGTCGGTGACGTAATCCCAGCCGTAGGCGCGACCATGGACATCGGTGGTCGCGACCAGGACGAGATGGGTGGTGTCGGGCGGAGGCGCGGCCAGCGCCGCGAGCAGCAGCAAGCCGGAGAGCATGGGGCGAGAATATAGCATGGCCGCCCTTGCCTATATTCGGTTGAGCGTATATATGTTCCTGCGCATATGAGGACAGCCATTCCCACTACCGAGCTGCTGCTGACGGTCGCTGAGCCGACCCGGCTGCGGATCCTGAACTGCCTGGCGGCGGCACCGTTGTTCGTGTCCGACCTGCAGGCGGTGCTCGATCTGCCGCAACCCACGGTTTCGCGGCACCTTCAGGTGCTGCGAAAGGCGGACCTGGTGCGGGACACGCCGATTGCGCAGTTCGTGCTGTACCGGTTGCGGCGCGGGGGTGGTGCGTCGGGCCGGCTGTTGAGCGCCATCCTGGACGCGATGCCAGCAGAAGAGGGCCTGCGCAGCGAGCGCGAGCGCGCCGCCGAGCGCAGCCGCACCCACACCGAGAGCCGAGTCCGCACCGCATGACACACCGAATCCTGGTGGTCGATGACGAACCCGATATCACCGCGCTGGTGGCGTACCACCTGGCGCGCGCAGGATACCGCGTCTCCACCGCCGCCAACGGCACCGAGGCGTTGAAGGCCGCGCGGGAGGAGCGCCCCGATGTGGTGGTGCTGGACCTGATGCTGCCTGGGGTGTCGGGGTGGGACGTGCTGCAGGAACTGCGACGCCTCGATGAGACGCGCGAAGTGGGGGTCATCCTTCTCACGTCCCGGCGGGAGGAAGTCGATCGCATTCGGGGGTTGTCGCTGGGTGCGGATGACTACCTCACCAAGCCGTTCTCTCCCGCGGAGCTGGCGCTCAGGGTGGGGGCGCTGCTGCGGCGGCTGGCGTCGCCGGCGGTGTCGGCGGGTTCAACACTGGCTGCAGGGCCGGTCCGGGTGGACCGATCGGCTCACCGGGTGACGGTGGACGGAAAGGAACTCACGCTCACTGCGACCGAGTACAAGCTGCTGCTCACGCTGATGGAACGGCGAGGCCGGGTGCAATCGCGCCCGCAACTGCTGGAGACCGTGTGGGACGCGCAGCCGGACATCCAGACCCGCACGGTCGACATGCACGTCCAGCGGCTGCGCACCAAGCTGGGCGAGCATGGCGACCTGATCGAGACCGCGCGCGGCTTCGGGTACCGGTTCCGGGCGACCGACAAGGGGGGCTCGCGGTGACGTTCTCCCGGCGCATGGCGTTGGCGATGGTGCTGGTGCTGCTGCTGGCGGTGGCCACACTGGTGATCCGGGCGGAGGGTGCGCTCCGGAGCGAGATGGCAGACGATATAGCGGCTACCCTGCAGCGGGAAGCGGGGATGGTGGCAACGGCTCTGCACGCGTCATCCGGCGCGGACCTGCAGGACCGAGTGCGCGCGATGTCGCTGACGCTGGGCCACCGGATCTCGGTGATCGACTCCAATGGCGTGCTGGTGGCCGACAGCGATTTCCCTCCTGGCCCGCTGCCACCGGTCGAGAACCATGCCTCGCGCACTGAAGTCGCCGCGGCGATGGCGGGCGACACCGGCCGCGAGCGACGTTCGAGTGCCACGGTGGACCGGGAGTTTCTCTACGTGGCGGTGCCGGCGCCGCAGGGCGTGGTGCGGCTGGCGGAAGATCTCTCGCGGATCGAAGACGTGGTGAGCGGCACCCGGCGGGCGACGCTGGGCGCAGCGGCGCTGGCGCTGCTGGTGGGGCTGGGCGTGGCGCTGGTGCTGTCGCGGTCGGTGGCCCGGCCGCTCACAATGCTGTCGAAGTCGGCCAATGCGATCGCGTCGGGGATGCCACCCAAATTTCCCCGGTCAGGCATTACCGAGATCGACACACTGGTGCAGGCCCTGCGCGACATGCACCGCCAGCTGGGCGAGCGCTTCGATGAGCTGAAGGGGGAGCAGGCGGAGTCGGCGGCTCTGGTGGATTCGATGGTAGAAGGGGTGATCGCGTCCGATGCGCGAGGCCACATCACCACCGCCAACTCGGCGGCGCGCGAGATGATGGGCTACGCCAATGGCGATGCCCTGCCGGATGTCCAGACGCTGTTCCGGGCCAAGGCCGCGCGGGAAGTGGTGGACGCGGCGCTCGAAGGGGCGAGCGCGCAGAGCCGCACCGTGGAGCTCGACGGGCGGACGCTGCTGCTGAATGCGCGGGCGCTGCCGGAGGGTGGTGCGGTGATGGTGCTGCACGACCTGACCGACGTGCGGCGGCTGGAGAACGTGCGACGCGACTTCGTGGCCAATGTATCGCACGAGCTCAAGACGCCGCTCACCTCGATCTCGGGCTATGCGGAGACGCTCCTCACCGACCCGCCCGACGACGCGACGGTGCAGCGATTCCTCGGCACCATCCTCGCCAACTCGCGCCGGATGCACCGGCTGGTGGACGACCTGCTGGACCTCTCGCGAATCGAGTCGGGCCACTGGCAGCCCTCGCCCGGTTCATTGTCGGCGGGTGCCGCCGTGCGGGATGCGGTGGGACTGCACACGGACCACGCAGCCGGGCTCGCTGTGGACCTGAAGGCGGAGAGTCCCGCGACCGAGATCGTGTTCCAGGCCGACGCCGAGGCGGTGCGACAGGTGCTCTCCAACCTCATAGACAACGCGCTGCGCTACACGCCGGCGGGCGGCAGCATCACGGTGCGTGCGGAGGAAGCGGACGACGGCGTGCTGCTGAGCGTGGTGGACACCGGGTCGGGCATCCCGCAGGAGCACCTGCCGCGGATCTTCGAGCGGTTCTACCGGGCCGATCCTTCGCGCTCACGGGAAGAGGGCGGCACCGGCCTGGGGCTGTCGATCGTGCGGCACCTGGTGGAGAGCCACGGCGGCCGGGTCTCAGCCGACAGCACGCTGGGCCAGGGGACGGTCGTCAGCTGCTGGTTCCCGAATTAGTGGGGAGTGGGAAGTGGGGAGTGGGAAGTGGGGCTGGCGGAGGAGTACCTCACTGTAGCTCAGCTCCAGCCGGTCCAGTTCCGCATCCCACGTGAGCTGCTCCGCCGTGCGACGTGCTCCCTGTCGCAGGTCCAGCGCCTGAATGGGGCTCTCCACCATCCGCACCATGGCCCGCGCCAGCGATTCTGCATTGCCGGGCTCACAGGCGATTCCATTCACGCCATCGCGCAAGTGGTCAGCGACCCCGCCGGCGGGTGCAGCCAGCACCGGCAGGCCGCTCGCCATGGCTTCGAGCACCACCAGTCCAAGTGTTTCTGTGAGCGACGCGAAGACGAACGCATCCGCGTTGGCGTAGAGGTCGGGGAGCACCGCGCGCCGATCGAGCTGGCCGAGAAACGACACGCCCCGCGGCGCCACGGCGCGCAGGGTCCGCTCGAGCGGGCCGGCGCCGGCTATCACGAGATGCATCAAGCCATGCGGCAGCGACTCGCTGGCGCGGGCAAAGGCCTCCAGCACCACCTCCACGTTCTTCTCCGCCGCGAACCGGCCCACATACAGGAAGGTGAACCGGCTGCCCATGCCGAACGACTCGCGCAGTTCCGGGGAGCGGCGGTGCGGGTTGAACAGCTCGGTGTCGACGCCGCGGCCCCAGACTTCCACGTTGTTGACTCCCAATGCTCGCAGGTCGTCGCGGGCCGGGCCCGACGGGGTGTACACCCGGGCGCTGCGCCGGTGAAACCGTCCGACGTAGCGAGAGATCGGGGGTGCCAGGCTGGGCCAGCCGTACGAGGTGGCGTAGCGCGAAAAGTCGGTGTGATAGGACGACACGCACGGGATGTTCCGCCGGGCGGCGGCGATCTGTCCCATGCGGCCCAGCACGAACTCGGTCTCGCAGTGGACCAGGTCGGGCTGGAAGTTGTCCATCAGGCGGCCGACGGCGCCGAGCGCCGGGGCGCTGAGCCGAATGTCGGGATATGCCGGGAGCCCGGTGCTGGGTACGGTGAGCATCTCCGATTCGGCGCCGGTGACCGCGAGCGCCTCGGGACCACCGTTGCCGGCGGGATAACGGGGAGCGACCACGGCGCAGCGCCATCCGCGCTGGGCGAGGCCCTGGACCGACAGCGCCGTCACGACACTCACGCCATTCAGCTGGGGCGGATAGGTATCGGTGCAGAAGAGAACGCGACGATTGCGGGGATGCGTGATCATGACGGAATAGTCGCTGCGGGTCGTCACGAAGTGGTGACGTTGCTGTCGCGCTGCTGTGGCGGCCGGTGGCGACTGTTCTGCCATGGCCATGGTTTCGGTTCAGATGTCGTCGTGGATGGCCCGGCTGGATGCGCACGACCGGCGGCTGTACGCCGCGTGGGCGTATGCCGCGGCACGGCATCCGCTGGCGCTCCGGGGATGGCGCGCCGTCACCCACGCGGGGAGCGCGCCGGCGACGATCGGCGCGGCGGCCCTGCCGCTGCTCGGGTCCGGCGCTCCCCATGCCGCGGCGCGCGGCGCCCTGCTGACGCTGGTCATCGCGCACGTACTGGTGCAGCTGGTCAAGCGCACCGTCACCCGCGGGCGGCCGTCCACTACCGGGGCGCTGACCCTGGTGCCCGACCCGGATCACTTCTCCTTCCCGTCGGGCCACTCCAGTGCCGCCATGGCGGTGGCGCTGGCCTACGGCCTGGCGTTTCCCATCCTGTTGCCGCCGCTGCTGGTGGTCGCGCTGCTGGTGGGGCTCTCACGGGTGGTGCTGGGCGTCCACTATCCGGGCGATGTACTGGCCGGACAGGTGATCGCCGCTGGCACCGCTGTCGCGCTGCACCTGCTCGGCTGATCAGTCCAGGTCGTTGGTGTAGCTCACGAACTTGAACATCCCTGCCCGCTCGATGATGGGCCCGGTGAGCCGGGCTGCGACAGTGTCCCCCCCATCCACAACGATGCGCATGACGCAGGGGCCGTGAATCAGGTTGTCGCCCTCGGCGACCGGCTCCGTCCCGCAGTCGTAGCTCTCCAGCCGAGGCTCCCGGTCGTTCCACCTGCGAAACACGTATTCCATGCCGCCATTGCTCTGGCGCGAGAGCATGTCCCAGAGGAGCCCGGGCGGCAGGTCGTAGGGTGGCAGCGCCTGCGCCGAGGTGGGATAGAACAGCCAGGCAAACTCGGCGCGGTCCAGGAGCAGCCGCTGAACAGTCGTCGTGTCGGCAGCGGCGACCGCAGCGACCCAGCGCTCGACCAGCTCGTCGCGCGAGGCAGTGCCACCGGCGAGGACGGTTGCCTCGGGAAGCCCGGCGCGGAACTGGACGAGCTGTTCGGCGCGCGGACGGGTGACGTCGCTGGCTGCGTCGTGGTTGCTTTCGGGTTCCGGCTGGCAGCCCGCGAGCGCCAGCCAGGCCAGGCCCCAGATCCAGCTCGAGCGCTTCATGCTGTGCTTGATGCTCATGCAGCTCCAATGGGAAGGGGCCGACCGGAAACTGCCCGGCCGGCCCGCTTCTTGGGTGTCGTTATTCAGTTCTGCGCGTAGTTGGTCCAGCCCTGCCACCACTTGGCGCCGGCCGGGTCGGCCGCACCGAAGTAGCCACCCAGCGTCAGGGTGCCGCCAAAGAAGCCAGTGGTGTGGCTGCCGGGAATGGCGATCGGGGTGGGAACGGTGGTCGCCGCGCCAACCGGGGTCCAGTCCAGGCCGGTCGTGACCAGGCTGGTGAAGAGGCTGGCAGCGGTGCCGGCATCCTCATGGTGGTTGGACGTGGTGAAGGCCGCCGCCTTGCCGAAGTTGCTGCCGGCGTCGGCATCATAATTGGCGCCGTTCTCCGCGAACAGGATGTTGACGATGCTGAGGTCGCCAGCCGTCATGTGATCGTTGGTCTGCGCGTCGCGCACCGACAGGCCCTGCCGCTGGAAGCGGGCAATGACACCGTTGGTGAAGTAGCCGGCGGTGCCGCGGCGGATGACCGCGCCGACGTCGCCGCTCGAGGTGATGGCGGTACCGGTGCCCGGGCCCACCAGCGTGAAGTTGGCGAACACCGGCGAGGAGAACGGCTCCTGGCTGTTGCCATTGTCGCAGCCCGCTTCGCCCGAGGGGCAGTTGTCGCCCTCGAAGCCCTGCGGGTCGGACGACAGGCCGCCGCGGCCGGCTGCCGGCTGCAGACGGGCGGACTGGAAGGCAATCACGAACTGGTTGCGTCCGACGTAGCCCTCAGTCCAGTCGAAATGGTCGTCGCCCGATTCGTACGAGATCAGGTAACGGCCATCCACTGCACCGCCCCACCACTCGAACGAGTCGTCCAGGCCGGACATGGACTGGATGTACTCGTAGGTGGTGCCGCTGCCAATGGCGTAGGACGACAGGGAGTTGAGCTCCTGCCCGGTGCCGGTGACATCATAGCCGGCAAACTCGATCCGCACGTAGCGCAGCGTGCCACTGTCATCGGTGTTGCCCGCGCCGCCGCTGTACTGCTCGCCGACGCCCTGGGGGCCTTCGGTAATGATGGCACCGCTGCGATTGCTGATGCCGTTGCCAATCATGACGATGCCGCCCCAGTCGCCCGGCGCACGCGAACCAGCCGCCCGCGACGACGTGAAGACGATCGGAGCGTCGGCTGAACCGTTGGCCTCGATCTTCGCGCCCTTGAGGATCCAGAGCGAGCTGCCGGGGGTGTCGAAGTCACCCTGGATGACGGTACCAGGCTGAATGGTGAGCGTGGCGCCGCTGGCGACCTTCACGTAGCCCTGCAGGGTGTAGAGCGTATCCGCGTAGAGCGTGCGGCTGGCGGTGATGCTGCCGGTCAGCGTGGCGACCATCTCGCCTGCCGGGGTCGCGGTGACCACGGCGGAGACGGCGCTGGTGCCGTCGGCGTTGGTGGCCGCAACCCGGTAGCTGTAGGTGACATCGAGTTCGGTGTCGGTGTCGCTGTAGGTGGTGGTGGTCAGTGCACCGCCCACCTGGGCAAAGGTGGTGGGTGCCGACTCGTCGGCCCGCTCCAGGGTGTAGCTGGTGGCACCGGCGCTGGCGTTCCACGTCACGGTGATCGAGTTGTCCTCCTGCACCGCGGCGGCGAGGCCGGTCGGCGTGGCCGGAGCATTGCCATTGGGCTCGGTGTCATCGCCGCAGGCGGCGAGAGCCACCACCGCGACGGCCGCGGCCAGCGAAACCAGCTTGCGCGAGAACTGCGTCATCAGTCCCTCGGGTTGAGAATTGAATGGTTGAGGTCAGGGCGTCCAGCGTGCGCCGAGCGAGAACACCCGCCCGGTGCGGTACGAGAGGCGGTCCACCCCGCCCTGGGTGAAGCGAATCGGCGCGTCCAGCAGGTTCCGGCCGTCGAGCTTGAAGCTGAGGTCGTGGTACACCGGCACCTGCAGAGACAGGTCCAGGACGTTGCGCGGCTCCTCGTACACATCCGGATAGGGCTGAAAGCCGGCCTCGGAGATGCGCCGGCCGACCCGGTTGTACAGCACCGTGCCGCTCCACTCACCCTGGCTGTACGTGAGTCCGCCATTCAGCACGTAGCCGGCCTGCCCCGCCATCGGGCGCTCGGCATTTGTCAGGCTGGCGTCACCGGGCGTGATCCGGCTGCGCATCAGCGTGGCATTGGCGAAGACTGCGAACGGCGCCAGCTGGGGCGAGATGGCATCGAGCGACTTCCGCGCCTCGACCTCGACCCCGTAGTTGACCGCCTTCTTGGCGTTGATGTAGCTCAGCGCCGCACTGCCGGTGGTGAAGACGAAGACGCGCTCGATCGGATCGGTGAACCGCTTGGCGAAAACGCCCAGGCTCAGGAGCTCGCCCGCACGCGGGTACCACTCGAAGCGGGCGTCGTAGTTCTGGATCAGCGAGCGCTGCAGGTCCGGATTGCCGAACAGGAAGGTGCCGTCGATCGGGTTGAACGACTGCACGTCGGTGATTTCCCGGTACTCGGGCCGCGAGAGCGTCTGGCTGGCCGAGAGCCGCAGCGTGTGGGTGGGCGAGAGGCCCACGTTGAGCGCCAGCGAGGGCAGCAGGTCGGTCTCCCGGCGGAGCACGGTGCTGTCGCGCGAGAGCGTGCGGTCGAACGACGTCAGGTCCAGCGCCCACCGCTCCACCCGCGCGCCACCGATGAGGTGGATGTTGCTCGCCAGGGGCACGTCCGCCATGATGTAGCCGGCGCTGATCCGGTCCTCGGCCTGGTAGGTGCCGCCCACCTGGTTCACGAACAGGCTGAGGCGCCCGTCGTTGGCATACGTGCCGTCGAAGAGCAGCTCCGGCGCCACTGAGCGCTCCGGCTCGGTCAGGGTGCGGTTGCGGATGTCGTACGGCTGGCTGCTGGCGTCACGATCCACCGCGCGCAGGCCGACGCCGGACTTGACGACCACCGGCTTGTTGGCTCCGCCCAGGACCAGCCGGTAGTTGAGCGCGCCGTCCCAGCCGGTCTCGGACAGGTCCGAGAAGGTCTTGGTGGCGGCAAAGGAGCCGGTGAACCAGGCCGACGGTGTGTACTCGCCAGTGGCAGGGTCCACGGTCGCGACGTAGCGCAGGTCGGACCGATCCGGTTCGGCCCGGCTCACATGCGAGTTGGTCAGCGACCAGTCCAGCACTTGCCGGTCGCCCAGCAGGTGCTCACCGGTCAGCTGATTCGACCGCACGGTCCGCGCGGTGAAGGTGGTCCGCGACAGCACCAGCGGCGTGGCGAACTCCTCGTTCACTCCCGCGAGGCGGTTGGCCTCGTTGTCGGCGCTGCGATTGTAGGTGTTGTTGAACGACAGCTTCGAGTGGTTGCCCAGCCGGGTGCTGAGGTTCAGCAGGCCGCCCCACAGCACCGACGTACGGCCGGTGGAGCCGTGGTATTCATTGAAAGGCGCGAGCGACTCGCCGCCGTTGACGGTGGCCAGGGCGCGCGCCTCATCGGCGCGCACCTCATTGCCGTATCCATAGGAGAACGACCCGATGTAGCCCAGCTGCGGAAGGCCCAGGAAGGAATCCTCGCCGCCGACCGACAGGCTCATCGAGCCGTTGGCACCACCGGAGCCGACCTGCGGTGCCCAGGCGTTCCGGAAGCTGGCGATCATGCTGTTGATCTCGCCCGCTGACCGGCCCTCCAGCGAGGTCACGCCCTCGAGCGGCGCAGGCAGTTCGCGTTCGCTGCCGGCGAAGCCCAGCCACTCGCTGCCGGTGGTCGGGGCGCGGAGTACATCCTTGCCGGCCACCGCCGTGTTGATACCCACCGAGGTCGAGAAGGTGACCACCCGCCGAGCCGGGAACTCGCGGGTCTTGAGGTCCACCTGGGCGCCACTGAAGTCGCCCCAGCGATCCGGTGTGAAGGTCTTGGCCGTGGTGATGCTCTCGAGGAGGCCCGAGGGAAAGAGGTCGAGAGGCACGACTTTCTTCTCGGGATCCGGGCTGGGAATGCGCGAGCCGTTGAGCGAGGTAGTGGTATAGCGCTCACCCAGGCCTCGCACGAAGACCGACTTCCCATCCTGCACCGTCACGCCGCTGACCCGCTGGACCGCCTGGCCGGCGTCGCCGTCGGGACTGTTGGAGATCTGCTCGGCGCTGACGCTGTTCACTATGGCGACGGCGTTCCGCTGCTCGTCGATGGCGCGGCTCACCGACCCCCGCTCGGCCTCGGAGGTGACCGTGATCTCCTCGAGCTGCACCACCGAGGCGTCGAGCGCCACATCCTGCGCCGCGGCCGCACCTGCGGGGATGGCGATGCCGCTCACCACCTTGGAGGTGTAGCCGATCATGCGTACCCGGATCGCAACGGTCCCGGCCGGCAGGCTATTAATGGTATAGCGGCCGTCGAGTGCGGTGACCGCGGAGGCGCTGCCCCCGACAACGGCGACGTCCGCACCGGCGATGGGCGCTCCCTGCGCCGCATCCACGACCCGCCCGACCAGCCGGCCGGGCTCGGCCTGCGCCGAGGCTGAGCCGGGCAGCAGCACCGCCATCATCACTACGACCATCAAGCCAAGCGAGCGAAGCACCCGCACCATCACGCAGATCCCTGTTGTGGACGCGATGAAGCTCCCCGGTGCGCGTCTCCGCCTGCTCACGATCCGGCAACGATTCGGTCACGGCGGCCAAGTCGTTCGCCAGCAACGCTTCGTGACCTTTCTGTGACAAAGCACGGGCAAGTTTGTTACGCCGATCTTCGTTCGTTACGCTCGCTGCTTGAAGCGAACCTCGAACGCCTGGAGCGTACATGATCCGGAGGAGTGCGGGTTGGGTGGCGGCACTGTACCTCTGCCTGACGCCGCTGCTGGCGGCGCAGCATCGGGACAGCGACCGGCCGACGGTGAAGCTGGATGGTGTGGTGTACGCGCAGTACGGGTACCAGTTTGCCGATGCGGCGAGTGACTACAACGCGTTCGACCTCACCCGCGCCTACGTGAACGTCCGGGGCGACCTGGGTCATGGCCTGACGTCCCGGGTGACGTCGGACGTCTACCGAGTCGCCGACGGCTCGCTCGACCTGCGGCTCAAGTACGCCTACGCCACCTGGCGGCCCGTCGCGGGCGGGATCGGGGTCACCGCCGGGCTGATGCAGACGCCCTGGGTGGATTTCGAGGAATCGATGTGGGGCTACCGGATGCAGGGCCGAATCGCGCTGGACCGGAACGGCTACCTCACGTCATCCGATCTCGGGCTGGGCATTGACGGCAGCTGGAACCGCGAGGCGATCAGCTTCCAGGCCGGTGTCTTCAATGGAGAAGGCTACCACGACCTCGAGGCCGACCGGCACAAGGACGCCGCCGCCCGCGCCTCGGTGCGCCTGATCGAGACCGATGATCCATCGCGCACCGGCGGCGTGCGGCTCAGCGCCCTGGGCCACTACGGTGCCCCGACCGGCGGTGGGGTGCGGAGCCGAGCGGCAGGCATGCTCTCATGGAAGAGCAAGCTGGCGACGCTGGCTGCGGAGTACGCCGTGACCGGCGATAGGGAGGACGATCCGGCCGATGGCGGCGCACCCGATCTCGAGACCATCGACGGCCGGCTGGTCACCGCGTTCGGTGTCCTGCGGGTCCCGGGCAGCAAGGTGGCGCTGATCGGCCGGGTGGACGTGGTGGACCCCAACGCCGACCTCGCCGGCGACCGCGCTACCCGCTATATCGGAGGAGTGTCGTACGCCGTCACGCCGAACCTGCGAGTTTTGGCGGACGTGGACCATGTCGAATACCAAACGGCGGCCCCGACGCCCGTGGCGGAGGCCGCCGCGACCCAGGGCCTCCTGCAGCTCGAGATTCTCTGGTAGCGCGAGACGCACCGACCTTACACCAGCCTTACTGGAGCCCGAATGCACCCGACTTTCGCACGAGTTACGACCGTCCTGGGCATCGCCATCCTCGCCGCCGCCTGCGGTGGCGGTGATGGCAGCAGTGCCGGCGATGACTCCGCCGCCGCGGCCTCAGGCGTTGCCCTCACCGGCGCCGGTGCCACGTTCCCCAATCCGATCTACGCCAAGTGGTTCGATGCCTACGCGCGCCAGACCGGCGTTCGCATCAACTACCAGAGCATCGGCTCCGGTGGCGGGATCCGGCAGTTCACCGAGGGCACCGTGGACTTCGGCGCCACCGATGGGCCCATGACCGACGAGCAGATCACCGCGGTGTCGGGCAACGTGCTGCACGTCCCCACCGTGCTCGGCGCCGACGTGGTCACCTACAACCTGCCGGCACTGGGCCAGACCCGGCTGCGGCTGGACGGCGAGGTCATCGCCGACATCTTCCTGGGCAAGATCAGCAAGTGGAATGACCCGCGCATCGCCGCGCTCAACCCGAGCGTGAACCTGCCGGGCGACGACATCCTGGTGGTGCACCGCTCGGACGGCTCGGGCACGACGTTCATCTTCACCGACTACCTCTCCAAGGTGTCGCCGGAGTGGCAGCAGAAGGTCGGCGCCGCCACGTCAGTCAGCTGGCCCACCGGGCTCGGCGGCAAGGGTAACGAGGGTGTCACCCAGCAGGTCAAGCAGACGCCGGGCACCATCGGCTACGTCGAGCTGATCTACGCCATCAGCAACGGGCTGCCCTACGCCGACGTCCGGAACGCCGCGGGGAACTTCGTGGAGCCGTCGCTCAACAGCGTCTCGGCCGCGGCCGCCACCACCCAGCTTCCAGCCGACACCGATTTCCGGGTGTCGATCACCAATCCGTCGGGTGAGGCCGCATACCCGATCGCGTCGTTCACCTGGCTGCTGGTGCGGCCCGAGAACCCTGACACCACCGAGGCCCGGCTGCTCAAGGAGTTCGTCACCTGGATGATCAGTCCGGACGCGCAGCGGATGGCGGCGGACCTCCACTACGCGCCCCTGCCCATGCCCGTCATCGAGCTGATCGAGGCTCGGCTGGCAGCGCGGTGACAGCACCCGCCGCCCCCCTGCCGCCGGCTCGCGAGCCGGCGGCCGGCGTTTCCCTCGAGCGACGGAGCAATGGCGATCGCGTCTTCCGGGTCCTCCTGACCCTGGCCGCGGTCGCCATTCCGGTGTTGCTGGGCTTCCTGGTCTATGAGTTGTGGGCCGGCGCCCGGCTGGCAATCGATCGGTTCGGGCTCGGGTTCATCACCACCAGCGCGTGGGATCCCGTGGCCGAGGAATTCGGCGCGGTCCCGCTGGTGTTCGGCACGCTGCTGTCGTCGTTCCTGGCGCTGCTCATCGCCGTCCCGCTCTCGCTGGGTGTGGCGATCTTCCTCACCGAGTTCGCGCCGATGCGGATCCGGCAGCCGGTGGCCTTCGTGATCGGGCTGCTGGCCGCGATCCCCAGCGTGGTCTACGGCCTCTGGGGCATCTTCGTGCTGATTCCCCTGCTTCGCACCACCGTGTTCCCATTCCTCGAGGGCGTGCTCGGCTTCCTGCCCTTCTTCGAGGGTCCGATCTATGGGCCGTCGATGCTCACCGCCGGCATCATCCTGGCCATCATGGTGATGCCGTACATCATGTCGGTGGCGCGCGAGGTGCTGGTGGCGGTGCCCAACAGCCAGCGGGAAGCGGCTCTCGCGCTGGGCGCGACTCGCTGGGAAGCGGTGCGCACCGCGGTGCTGCCCTACGCCCGCTCCGGCATCTTCGGCGCCATCATCCTCGGCCTCGGCCGAGCGCTGGGCGAGACGATGGCGGTCACCATGGTCATCGGCAACCGACACGAGATCTCGGCGTCGCTCTTCGCCCCCGGCTACACCATGGCGGCGGCGATCGCCAACGAGTTCAGCGAGGCCGTCGGCGACCTTCACCTGGCGGCACTGGCATACGTCGCCCTGCTGCTCTTTGTTGTCACCGTGATCGTCAACGCCGCGGCGCGGCTGCTCATCTGGCGTGTGGCCCGCGGGTCGGCCGCCGGCAGCAAGGCCATCTGAGATGGGCCTGCTCCGCGACCGTCGCGCCTGGCGCCGCATTCGCAGCAACGCGATGGTGGCTCTGATGGCGGCTGCGGTTGTGGTCGCGGTGCTCCCGCTGGTGCTGATCCTGGCCGACCTGGTCATCAAGGGCGCCAGCAGCCTCAACCTCGAGTTCTTCACCAGCATGCCCGCCCCCGCGGGCGAAACCGGCGGCGGTGTGGCGCACGCCATCGTCGGTACCCTGATCATCGTGGGCATCGCGTCGCTGGTCGGGCTGCCGGTGGGTATCGCTGCGGGCATCTACTGCGCCGAGTATCCCGGCAGCCGGATCACGTGGGTCACGCGCTTCATGGCCGATGTGCTCAACGGCACGCCGTCGATCGTGGTGGGTGTCTTTGCGTGGGCCTGGATCGTGGCCACCCAGAAGCACTTCTCGGCACTGGCCGGCAGCGCCGCGCTGGCGATGCTGATGATCCCCATGGTGCTGCGCACCACCGAGGAGATGATCCGGCTGGTGCCCAACTCGCTGCGCGAAGCGGCGCTGGCGCTGGGCTATCCCCGCTGGCGCACCAGCCTCGCAATCGTGCTGCGCACCACCCTGCCCGGCATCGTAACCGGCAGCCTCCTCGCGGTGGCACGCATCGCCGGCGAAACCGCGCCCCTGCTCTTCACGGCGCTGGGCAGCCAGTACATGGTCACCAACCCCAACGAGCCGATGGCGGCGCTCCCGCTTACGGTGTTTACCTATGCCTCAGGTCCATACGAGGAATGGCATCGCTTTGCCTGGGCTGCCGCCCTCGTCCTCATCCTCGTCGTCCTCGCGCTCAGCATCGGCGCTCGCGTTGCCCTCGGCCGGCGTGCGCCGAATGGATGAGGCGCCACCGCGCATCGCCACCGAGAAGCTGACGGCGATGTACGGCAAGTTCACCGCGGTCAGGAATGTCTCGCTCGGCTTTGCCCCCCATCGGGTGCACGCGCTGATCGGGCCCTCCGGCTGCGGCAAGACCACGTTCCTCCGGACCCTCAACCGGATGCACGAGCTGAACGAGGGGGGCTGGATCACGGGGCGGGTGCTGCTCGACGGGCAGGACATCTACGGCTCGCGCATCAACGCCATGCAGCTGCGGCGCCGGATCGGGATGGTGTTTCAGAAACCAACTCCCTTCCCGGCCATGTCGATCTACGACAACGTCGCCGCCGGGCTCCGGGTGGACAACCGGGTGGGGCGCCTGCGGGGTGCGGCGCTGGACGAAGTGGTGGAGCGCGCGCTGACCCAGGCCGCCCTCTGGGACGAGGTCAAGGACCGCCTCAAGCGCAGTGCCACCGCGCTCTCGGGCGGCCAGCAGCAGCGGCTCTGCCTCGCACGCACCATCGCGCCGCGACCCGAGGTGATCCTGCTCGACGAGCCCACCGCCTCGCTCGACCCCCAGGGCACCCAGCGGATCGAGGAGCTGCTCTTCAGCCTCAAGGACGCGTTCACCATCGTGATCGTGACCCACAACCTCCAGCAGGCGGCACGCGTCAGCGACACGACCTCGTTCTTCTATCTCGGCACGATGGTGGAGACCGGTGCCACCCGGCAGATCTTCACCGCACCGGCCGACGAGCGCACCGAGGCTTACATCACGGGACGGTTTGGATGACCGGCATCAGCTTCGCCACCGCGCTGCACCATCGCGAGCATCTGCGCACACCCGACGCGGGTGGCGCCGGCGCGCCGCCCGCCATCGTGCTGAGCGGCTTCTCGTTCGCGTATGGCAAGCGCGCGGTGATCCATGACCTCGACCTCGCCATCGCGCCCCGCGCGGTCACGGCCATCATCGGGCCGTCGGGTTCGGGCAAGAGCACCGTGCTCCGCTCCATCAACCGCCTGAACGATTTGATCCCCGGCGCCCGCTACAGCGGCGACATCCGGGTGCACGAAGAGTCGGTGTTCCATCCCGGCATCGACCTGGTGGCGCTGCGGCTCAAGGTGGGCATGGTGTTCCAGCGGCCCAATCCGTTCACCAAGTCGATCTTCGACAACGTGGCCTACGGCCCCGCGCTCAACGCGCTGGTGCCGGATCGTGAACTGCCCGACCTGGTCGAGCGCTGCCTTCGCCAGGCCGCTCTCTGGGACGAGGTCAAGGACCGGCTGGATGAGCCCGGCACCGGGCTGTCGGGCGGACAGCAGCAGCGGCTCTGTGTCGCGCGCGCGCTCGCCAACAACCCCGAGGTACTGCTCATGGACGAGCCCGCCTCGGCGCTGGATCCGCTTTCGACCCAGAAGCTCGAGGAACTGATCCATGACCTCAAGCGTTTTTATACAATCGTCATCGTGACCCACAACATGCAGCAGGCGGCCCGCGTGTCGGACCACACCGCGTTTCTGGAGGCGGGGCGCCTGATCGAGTTCGGCGATACCGAGCAGGTCTTCACCGCACCGGCTGAGAGTCGCACCGAGGCGTACATTACCGGGAGATTCGGATGAGTTTCGACGCACACCGGCATTTTCACGACGAGCTCAGCCACCTCAAGGTCCGGCTCCTCACCATGTCGGGTGAGGCGGAAGCGGCCCTCGGGCTGGCGGTCGACGCGTTGCTCTCGCGCGATGCGTCCAAGGCCGCCGACGTGATAGCCAACGATCGCGCCATCGACGCCATGGAGATCGAGATCGAGGAGCAGTGTGTCAACCTGCTCGCCTTGCAGCAGCCCATGGCGCGCGACCTGCGCATGGTCACCTCCGCCCTCAAGATCGCCAACGATCTCGAGCGCGTCGGAGATCACGCCGTCAACATCGCCCAGAGCACCCAGCGGCTGCTCCAGGCCCGGCCCATCGCACCCGAACCCGAGCTCATCGAGATGGCCCGCCTCGCGCGCGAGATGCTGTCCGATGCGCTCGAGGCTTTCATCCGGGGCGACGCCGCCGGTGCCCGCGAAGTGTGCGCCCGGGACGACAAGGTCGATGCGCTGCACGACTCGGTCTTCCGGATCCTCCTGACCCACATGATGGAGGACCCGCACACCATCGGCGCCGGCATGGACTTGTTCCTGGTGAGCCGCAATCTGGAGCGGGTGGCCGATCTCGCCACCAACATAGGGGAGGACGTCGTGTTCCTGGTGGAAGGCAAGTCCATCAAGCACCACGCCGAGGACCGTGGTGAGCCGCGGGCGGCCGGAGTGCCGTAGCTACAGGTTACGCCCGCCGAACGCCTTGGTCAGCAGCCACACCAGCAGCCCCGCTCCAAGCAACGGCAGCACCGTCCGCTCGTCCACGGAATTGATCCACCCACCGACAATCTGCCGGGCGCTCTCCGCGCTGAGCATCGCGTACTCAATCATGTACCGTCTCCTTCTGACTTCTCACTTCTCACTTCTCACTTCTCACTTCTCACTCGCCGTAGGGGATCCAGATATTCTTCACCTGGGTCGCCTGCTCCAGGAACTCGGTGCCGGCCCCCTGCTCCGCGTCGGTCCAGTCCCGGCCCTGGCCATGGCTCACCCAGGTGCGCTTCATGTTGCCGGCCGAGAGTCGCTCCACCTCGGCTGAACCCTCCGCCGGCCCGAAGTACCACATGCTGCTCACGTCGTCATGGGCCGCGAGCACCTGCGCCAGCTCGTCACGCTCGCCGGTCACGATGTTGATCACGCCGCCCGGCAGGTCCGAGGTCTCCAGCACCTGGTACAGGTCGGTCGCTGCCAGCGGCCAGGTGCCCGACGGGATCGCGACCACCCGGTTGCCCATCGCCACCGCCGGCATCACCACCGAGATGAACCCCAGCAATGGCGCCTCGTCCGGCGCCACGACCCCCATCACTCCCATCGGCTCCGGCATCGCCAGCGTCACGTTGCGGTATGGCGTGTGGTGCACCTGGCCATCGTACTTGTCGGCCCACGACGCCCAGGTGTAAAGCCGGGAAAGGCTCTGCTCCACCTCAAGCCTGGCAGATGCCAGGCCGTCGAGCCGCCGAGCCGCATCAGGGGCGGCACGCGTGCCGCCCGCGCCGAGCATCAACCGCTCGGCAAACTCGTCCGCCCGTGCGGCGAGGTTCTCCGCGATGTAGAAGAGCACCTGCGCCCGGTTGTGGGCCGTAGCCTTCGACCAGCTCGCCGCCTTGTGCGCCGCCTCGACGGCGTTGCGGATGTCCTTGCGGTTGCCGCGTGCCACCTCGCCCACCAGGGCACCCGACTTGTCGTGCACCGGCAGACTGTAGCCACCATCGGGCCGCGCCTGCTTCCCGCCGATGTACAGCTTGGCAGTCCGGTCGATCGCGTCAGCTCGTCCAGCCGTCGAGCCGCCGAGCCGCCGAGCCGCCGAGCCGCCGAGCCGTCCAGCCGCCTTGCCGTCCAGCCGCCCAACCGCGGAGCCGCCGGGCCGCCGAGCCGCCGTCACGTACTCCCGCAGCCCCTCGCGTCCGCCTTCGCGCCCGAACCCGCTCTCGCGATATCCGCCGAAACCCGCGGCCGCATCAAACACATTGGTGCAGTTCACCCACACAGTGCCGGCCGCCAGCTTGGGCGCTATGTCGAGCGCCAGGTTGACGCTCTCGGTCCACACGCTTGCGGCCAGCCCGTAGCGGGTGTTGTTGGCCAGCTCGACTGCCTCTTCCGGGGTGCGAAACGTCATCAGCACCACCACCGGCCCGAAAATCTCCTCCTGCGCGATCACCGACGACGGCGCCACGTCGGTGAACAGCGTCGGCGGATAGAAGTAGCCCTCGGTGGGACAGCTCCAGGATGGCTGCCACATCGACGCGCCTTCGTCCCGGCCCTGCCGCACCAGCTCGGTGATCTTCTCCAGCTGCACCGACGCGATGATCGCCCCGATGTCCACCGCCTTGTCCAGCGGGTCGCCCACCCGAAGCGTCTCCATCCGCGCGCGCAGCCGCTCGATCAGGTGCGCCGACACCCCCTCCTGCACCAGGATCCGCGATCCGGCGCAGCACACCTGGCCCTGATTGAACCAGATCGCGTCCACCACGCCCTCGACCACGCTGTCGAGGTCCGCGTCCTCGAACACGATGAACGGCGACTTCCCGCCCAGCTCCAGCGACAGCTTCTTGCCACTGCCCGCGGTCGCCACCCGGATCTTGCGCCCGACGTCGGTCGATCCCGTGAACGCGATCTTGTCCACGTCGGGATGCGCCACCAGCGCCTCGCCGGTGCGGCCGTCTCCGGACACGATGTTGATGACGCCCGGCGGCAGCCCCGCCTCATCGGCGACCGACGCAAACAGCAGCGCCGTCAGCGGGGTGAACTCGGCGGGCTTGAGCACCACCGTGTTCCCCATCGCGAGCGCCGGCGCGATTTTCCACGAGAGCATCATCAGCGGAAAGTTCCACGGGATGATCTGCCCCACCACGCCCACCGCTACCATCCCCGGCAGCTCCTGCTCCATCAGCTGGGCCCAGCCGGCGTGGTGGTAGAAATGCCGAGCCACCAGCGGGACGTCTATGTCGCGCGACTCGCGGATCGGTTTGCCGTTGTCCAGCGATTCCAGCACCGCGAAGAGCCGGGAGTGCTTCTGCACCTGCCGCGCCAGCGCGTAGAGGTGCCGCGCACGCCCGTGGCCACCCAGCTTCTCCCACCCAGGCTGCGCCGCACGCGCCGCCTTCACTGCGGCACTGACGTCACGCGCGCTCCCCTGTGCCACCGTGGCGAGGGGCTTGCCCGTCGCAGGGTTGACCGTCGTGAACACCTCGCCGCCCGACGGCCTGGCCCACTTGCCGTTGATGAAGTGGCCGAACTTGCCCTCATGTTCGGCGATCCACTCCAGCGCCGGCGCCGCCGCCTCCGGCGCGGGCCCGTACTCCATGGTGCCAAAGATTTCGCTTATGGAAGCCATGCGGCTCCTTTCAGGCCAGGCGGCAATCCCATTCCCACTTCCCACTTCCCACTCCCCACTTCAGCCCATCGGTTGGCGATACCCCGCCGCATACCGGCCGGTTGCGAAGTAATCCAGCTGCCGCTCGATGTCGGTCAGCAGGCTGCTGGCACCAAACCGGAACAGCTCGGCCCGGAGCCACGCATCGCCCAGCTCATCCTTCATCATGCTCATCCAGGTGAGCGACTCCTTGGCACTCCGGATCCCGCCTGCCGGCTTGAACCCGATGGCGTGGCCCGTGTGCTCGAGGTAGTCCCGGATCTGTCGCACCATCACCAGCCCCACCGGCAGCGTCGCGTTCACGCCTTCCTTGCCGGTGGAGGTCTTGATGAAGTCGGCGCCCGCCATCATGCACACCAGGCTCGCCCGCGCCACGTTGCGGAGCGTGCCCAGTTCACCGGTCGCCAGGATGGTCTTGAGGTGCGCGTCCCCGCACGCCGCGCGAAACGCGGCGACTTCGTCGTAGAGTGACTGCCAGTTGCCGGTGAGCACGTGCGCCCGGGTGATGACGACGTCGATCTCCTCCGCCCCCGCCGCTACCGACTCCTCGATCTCGGCCACCCGCAGCTTGAAGGGCGTGAGTCCCGCTGGAAAGCCGGTGGACACCGCCGCCACCGGAATCCCGCTCCCTGCCAGCGCGTCCACCGCCGTCGGCACCATCGCGTGGTACACGCACACTGCTGCGACGTGAATCGGCAGCGACGAGGCGCCCAGCGCATCCAGCAGCTCCGGCCGCACCGGCTGCCTCGCCTTGGCCGCCAGCCGCCGCACCCGCCCTGGCGTGTCATCGCCCGACAGCGTGGTCAGGTCCATCAGCGTGATCGCACGCAGCAGCCACGCCGCCTGCCACTGTTTCTTGACCGTGCGCCGCGTGCCGATAGTCGCCGCGCGCCGCTCGACCGCGCTGCGGTTGACTCGCACGTCGCGCACCCAGTCCAGCTCCAGCGGCATCCCCGGATTGCGGGGATGCACCGGGACATGGGGGTCCGGCACTCTCGGCGTGCGTACGATCTCGGTCATGGTGACGTGAACACTATCACATAGTCTGCGCCAGCGCCCGGTGCCGGGCCACCAGTTCGCGGTCCTTGAACAGCATGACCAGCAGTGCTCCCGCCAGGAACCCGCCTACATGGGCCCAGAACGCCACGCCACCTTCCTCCGAGCCCGCCGTGGCCGCGCCACCCACCAGCTGCAGCAGGAACCAGTAGCCCAGCATCAGGAAGGCGGGCACCTGAATCCGGGTCACGAACACCACCAGCACCACCAGCATGTGAACCCGCACCCGGGGGTACAGCAGCACATACGCACCCATCACCCCGCCGATCGCACCCGAGGCGCCGAGCATGGGGATGGCGCTCGACGGCGCGAACATGGTCTGCAGCCCCGCCGCGGCCAGCCCGCACAGCAGGTAGAAGACGATGTACCGGATGCGCCCCATCGAATCCTCGACGTTGTTCCCGAAGACCCACAGGAACCACATGTTGCCGATGAGATGCAGCCAGCCGCCGTGGAGGAACATCGAGGTGATCATGGTGTACCACACCGACTCGGTCGACATCACGCAGGCCGCGCCCGGCCCGATCGGCACGACCGTGCCGTCGGGAATGCGTCCCAGCAGGTCGCCTGGAATCAGCGCCAGGCGGCATACGGACGCACTCATCGCCGGATCCTGCCCCATGCCCTGCACCACGAACCACACCAGCAGGTTGGCCGCGATCAGCGCCAGCGTGGCGACCGGCGTCGCCAGCGTCGGATTGTCATCCTTATAGGGGAACATGCTGAAAGATGGGCCGGGCCTGCCCACCCGGCCAGCCCGCCGCCCTACGCCCTACGCCCTACGCCCTGTCACCGTGCAATTGCGGAGTGCCGCCACGTCAGTACCTTGGAATCAACTTCCCCCGAGGCTTCCATGCGAAAGTTGCCTGCCCTGCTCCTCTGCGCAGCCGCCGTCGCAGCGGCGCCGGCCTGCTCGCTCGTCACCCGACAGGCTCGATCCGTGCGCGCCAAGGCAGAATGCGAGGTCCCCCGCCACGACACCGACACCACCTCCGCTGGTCGCACAACTGCTGGTGAGGTCATCTGCAAGGGCGGCACGCCCACCAACCCCTGACCCCTGACCCCTGGTCCCTGACCCCTACGGCGACGGCGACTCCGCCTTGACCAGCTCCGGCTTCTCCACCGGTGGCTTCCGCATTTCCTGCGACAGGTCGGGACGGCTGCTCCGGCCAAATGGCCCCAGTGCCGCCACACGCCCGCTGTCAGCCGAGGCATAGAGCGCCCGGATCACCCGCACATCGGCGAGCCCTTCCCAGCCGTTGGGACCCGGATCCTCTCCCGACATGACGCAGTCCGAGAAGTGCACCAGCTCGGGAGCGAACTGGTCCCGCTTGGGAAAGCGCCGGGTCGTGGACCTTGCCCCGATGGTAATCCGGTGGCTCAGCGGCTTGGCGTACTCGAATGCCGGGTCCATCACCAGGTCGCCCAGCGTCCCCACCACCTGCAGCCGCGATACATCCGCCGCACCGAAGCTGGTCGTGAAGCTGGCGAGACGGTCGCCCGGAAATCGCAGCACCGCGCTGGTCATCTCCTCGACTCCCGGCTCGCTGAACCGGCGCTCGCCGTTGTCCGCCAACCGCGCCATCACCTCGACCGGCTCGTCCCGGAACAGGTACCGCGCCGCGTTGATGCAGTAGACGCCGATGTCATACAGTGTTCCGCCGCCGAGCTCGCGGGGATTGAGCCGGATGTCGCCTTCCTTGACCTGCATGGTGAACACGGCGTTGACCAGCCTCGGCTCACCCAGCCGTCCCGAAGCCAGCAGCTCGACCGCGCGCAGGTTGGCCTCGTCGAAGTGCAGCCGGTACGCGATCATCAGCTTCACGCCCGCCTGGTCGCAGGCCCGGATCATCTCCTCGCAGTCGGCCTCGGTCACCGCCATCGGTTTCTCGCACAGCACGTGCACCCCGGCCGCCGCTGCCCGCACCGTGTATTCGCGATGGAGATGGTTGGGTAGCGCGATGTAGACCGCGTCCACTTCAGCACTGCGAAGACCGGCTTCGAAATCGTCATAGCTGAATTGATGCCTGACGCGGTACTTCCGGCCCAGCATCCGCAACTTCTCGGGATCATCCGAGATCAGCGCCACCAGTTCCGAATTCTCGCTGGCGTGCTGAAAGGCCGGGAGGACCGCGCCCTGGGCGATGTACCCCAGTCCCGCCACCGCGTAGCGAACTCGGCGGCGCCTGTGCGCACCCGTGGCGCGCACAGGCCTCGCTTTCATTCCCATGGCTTCGTCTCCACCGCCTAGACCGAGCGGCGGCCCGTGAACAGGTTGAACAGGACCAGGATCACGGCGGCGACGAGCAGGATATGGAGCAGGCCACCCATGGTGTACGACGTCACCATGCCGAGCAGCCAGAGTACGAGCAGGACTACGAAGATGGTCCACAGCATACGGCCTCCCAGGAGTTGACGTACGTCTCAACCCTACCGGGAGGCCCGTGCTTTCGGCGTGACGGCGGTCACCTTGCGCCCCGCGCCCCACGCCTTGCGCCTTACGCCCTCGCGGTCCTACCCCGCAAAGCAGTAGGCGCACCCCAGTTCCTGGGCCCGCCCCACCGCCATCACCCCCGACGGCACCAGCTGGATGCCGGGATAGAGCGCCGCCACCCATTCCGCCCGAACCTCGGCGGCATCGAGGTTCATCTGCTTGGCTACTCCGGAGCTGTACACAGTCATCGCCACGTCGCAGGCGCCGATAAGCACGCCGTCCTTCAGCAACTCGGTGACGCCCAGTCCGGGCAACGGCAGGTTGGTGATGTGGGCGTAGGGGTTCGCAGTGGCCGGCTTGCCGCTGGCGTCATTGACGTTGAACACCTTGCCGAAGTTGTACTTGCCCCACACCGAATCGTTCATCGCCAGGCCCAGCGCGCCATGACGCAGGATCACCACGGCGCTCACGCCGTCGGCCTCGCCATACGTGGCATTCATCGTGTTGATGTACACCCGGGGCCAGATCGCGGCCATGCCGCTGTTGGGCTCGGGCGCGTCGAACACCTGCCGGTGCTTGCCGGAAATCTTGCCGAACCAGGCGTCAAGCTTGGGGTCGCGCGAGCGGCTGGGTGCCGCCATTGCGGCCAGTTCTTCGGGGACCATGCTGCCAAGGCCGGCGACGGCGGCAACAGCGGCGGCCTTGCCGATAAAATCTCTACGGGGGGGGCGGGGGGTAACAGGGGGGACCATTCAGCCTCCTAAGCTGCAGTCAAGCGAACGTGTATGAGTGTAGTCAACATATAGATCGGATTGCGGGTTGGTAAGGCGACAGGATCCGGGCAGGGCGCACAGGCCGGAATGGATACTACCGGGGCCCATCCCCGCGCCCTAATTTGGGTCAAACCCGAGAAAGCCGTCTTCCCGCCCATGGCGCAGGCCCCCGCTGCCCTCGTTGACGCGCTGAGCCACAGCTACCGCATCGAGCGCCGGCTCGGTGCCGGCGGCATGGCCACGGTCTACCTCGCCGAGGACCTCCGCCACCGGCGCGAGGTCGCCATCAAGGTCCTCCGGCCCGAATTGGGCGCCGTCATTGGCGGGGAGCGGTTCCTCGCCGAGATCCGTACCACCGCCAAGCTCCAGCATCCCCACATTCTGCCGCTCTACGATTCTGGCGCCGCCGCCGGACTCCTCTACTACGTGATGCCCTTCGTCGAAGGAGAGTCGCTCCGCGACCGCATCGACCGCGACCAGCAGCTGCCCATCGGGGACGTCGTTCGCATAGCCAGCGAGGTGTCGTCGGCCCTCGACTACGCCCACCGGCATGGCGTCATCCACCGCGACATCAAGCCCGAGAACATCCTGCTCCACGACGGCGCGGCGCTGGTGGCCGATTTCGGCATCGCACTCGCCGTGAGCCAGGCCGGAGGCGCCACCCGGCTCACCGAGACCGGCCTGAGCCTGGGGACGCCCTGCTATATGTCGCCTGAGCAGGCCATGGGACAACGCGCGATCACCGCGCAGGCGGACGTCTACGCTCTCGGCGCCATCACCTACGAAATGCTCGTCGGCGAACCACCCTTCACCGGACCCACGGCCCAGGCCGTCGCGGCCCGGGTGCTGACGGACCAACCCCGGCCGCTTTCGACCGTGCGCCGGACGGTGCCACCCCACCTCGAACAGGCCGTCCTCGCCGCACTCCAGAAGCTTCCCGCCGATCGCCAGACCACCGCCGCCGAGTTCGCCCGTCAGCTCGCGACCCCGGACGCCGCGACCCTGCCACGGCCCGCCACCCGCCGCCGCCCCGCTATGGCGCTCGTCGCCGGCGCACTCGTCGCCGGCGCGGCGCTCAGCGCCCTGGCCTTCGGGGCGCTTCGGCAGCCGACCTCCAGCCCATTCGGCCGGGCCACCCGCATCTCGTGGCAGCCAGGGCTGGAACTGCAGCCTGCCATCTCGCCCGATGGACGATTCATCGCTTACGGAGCGGGCTCGGCGGTGAGCACGACGCTCTTTGTGCGACAGGTGGCCGGCGGCCGTGCCGAGCGCCTCACCGCCGACTCGACCACCAGCCAGTCCGCGCCCACCTGGTCACCCGACGGGAGCCGGATCCTCTACCTGGCGGCAGGAACTGTCTTCAGCGCCCCATCCGCCGGCGGCCCGCCCCGGCAGGAAGTGCGCGCCCGGTCGGGCGGGGCCATCACCTCCGCGGACTGGGCCTCCGATGGCGATGCCATCGCCTTTGCCGCTGGCGATTCGGTGTTCATCCAGGCGGCCAACGACACTGCCCGGTTCCTCGCCGCCGTGGAGAGCCCCAACAACTGTCGCTGGTCGCCCGACGCTCGCTCGATCGCCTGCGCCTCGGGCAACTCATCCTACTCAACGCTCGGTCCCTTGTTCGGCAACCTCGGCGCCAGCGCCATTGTCGAGATAACGGTCGCCGACGGCTCCACCCGCTATCTCACCGACAGCGCCACGGTCAACCAGTCACCTGTCTGGACGCCGGACGGCGACCGGGTGCTGTTCGTCTCCAACCGACTCGGCCCGCTGGATATCTACTCGGTCCGGTCGGGCCGAACCGGCGACACGCCGATGCGCCTCACCACCGGCCTCGGTGCCCAATGGATTTCTATCGCTGCTGATGGCGAACTGCTGGCCTACTCGGTGCTGCGGGACGCCAGCAACATCTGGTCGCTTCCGCTGAGCGACGGCCCAGTCGACCTGGCTGACGCCACCCCGATCACCCACGGCACCCAGCTCATCGATGTCTTCTCCATCTCGCAAGACGGGCGCTGGATCCTCTACTCGGCCGATCTAGCCGGCAACGGCGACATCTATCGCGTGCCGGCAGAGGGCGGGCAGGTGGAGCGCCTCACCATCCATCCCGGCGGCGACTGGGCGCCTCACCTCTCCCCTGGCCCGAAGGAGGAAGTCACCTTCCATTCCTGGCGCGCCGGTACCCGTGACATATTCGTCATGCCGCTGGACGGGGGGCCGGTGCAAACCGTGGTGGCGTCCCCGCGCCAGGAAGTCATGCCGCACTGGTCACCGGACGCGACCACGATCGCGTTCGGCTACCTGGACCTGCCTGGAGGCATCAGCGTCGTTCGGCGATCCCCAGACGGCAGCTGGGGCGTGCCGCGAGTCCGCTCTCCCGTCGGATGGTGGCCCGCGTGGTCGCCCGATGGGAGCTACATCGCCTACTCCAGGTCGCTGAATGGTGGCTCGTTGATGGTGGTCTCGGCTGACTCCGGACCGCCCCGGACCCTGATGGACGCCACCCAGCCCGGCATGCCGCAGGCCGTACAGCCATTTTTCCGCACTGACGGTTCCGAGATCCTGTTCTACGGACACGATGCCCGCGGCGTACCATCCATCTGGCGACTCCCGGCCACCGGTGGATCCTTGCGCCGGGTGATAGAGTTTGACGACCCGCAGCGGCCGGTGTATCGCCCCTTCTGGGCACTGGGCGCCGACCGCATTTATGTTCTCGTGCAGGAACAACAGAGCGAAACCTGGGTAGTGGAGAGGCAGCGCTGAGCTCCCCCGATACACTCGCTGATGCCCTGAGCCAGACCTACCGCATCGAGCGCCGGCTCGGTGCGGGCGGCATGGCCACGGTCTACCTCGCCGAGGACCTCCGTCATCGACGACAGGTAGCCATCAAGGTGCTCCGGCCTGAGCTGGGCGCCATCATAGGTGGCGACCGCTTCCTCGCCGAGATCAGCACCACCGCCAAGCTCCAGCACCCCCACATCCTGCCGCTGTTCGATTCCGGCGCCGCTGCCGGACTCCTCTACTACGTGATGCCGTACGTCGAAGGCGAGTCGCTCCGCGATCGCCTCGACCGGGAAAAGCAGCTCCCCATTGCCGATTGCATCCGCATAGCGTCCGAGGTCGCCTCCGCCCTCGACTATGCCCACCGCCACAGCATCATCCATCGCGACATCAAGCCCGAGAACATCCTGCTGCACGACGGCACCGCGCTGGTGGCCGACTTCGGCATCGCCCTCGCCGTGAGCCAGGCCGGAGGAAGCAGTCGGCTCACCGAGACCGGAATCAGCCTCGGCACGCCCAGCTACATGTCGCCCGAGCAGGCCATGGGCGAGCGGGAGATCACCGCCCGCTCCGACGTCTACTCCCTGGGCGCCATTCTGTATGAAATGCTCCTGGGCGAGCCGCCGTTCACCGGCCCCACCGCCCAGGCCGTGGTGGCCCGGATGCTGAGCGAGGACCCGCGCCCGCCCTCCACTGTGCGCCGCAGCGTGCCGCCCGAAGTGGACGACGCCGTGCTAACCGCGCTGCAGGAGCTGCCGGCCGATCGCTTCGGCACCGCCGCCGAGTTCGCCCGGGCGCTCCAGGGAACTCCGTCTGGCGCAAACCGAGCCGTTGTCCGCCGAGCCGCCGAGCCGCCGAGCCGCCAGCGCCTCATCTGGCTCGCCGCCGCCGCCGCGATATTGCTCCCGCTCGCCTTCTGGCTCGGCAGTCGCTTCGGAACAGCAGACGGCACTCCGGTGCTCGGGGCTGTCACGCCGATCACCTGGGACGCCGGGCTCGAGGTGATGCCGTCAATTTCCCCGGACGGACGCAACGTCGCCTACGCCGCTGGTGCGGCGCCCACGGCGCTCCGGATCTTCGTGCGCCCCATCGCCGGCGGGCGGCCGGTGGCCGTGACCGACGAATACACCACCGGTCAGTTTGCCCCCCGCTGGTCGCCCGATGGCAGCCGGATTCTCTTTCTTTCCGGGGACGGCGCCTTCAGCGCACCCGCCTTCGGTGGCCAGCCCCGTCCGGAGTTGCCGCCCCGTCCGCAGAGCCCGGTCACGTCGGCCGTGTGGAGCCCCGATGGCAAGACCATCGCGTGGACCGCCGGTGACACCCTCTTTCTCCGGAATGGAGATGGCCGGAGCCGGGCCCTCGTTGCCTTCCGTGAACCGGCACTGTGCGACTGGTCTCCCGACGGCAGCCGCCTCGCCTGCTCCAGCGGCAACCGCGAGTACGCCCGGGCCACCTGGCTCTTCGGCAATCTGTCGCCCAGCTCCATTGCAATCGTTCGGGTGGCCGAAGGCTCCGTCGCGATGCTGACCGATGCGCTCAGCGCCAACCAGAGCCCGGCATGGGCCGGCAACGACGAGATGTACTTCGTCTCCTCCCGCCATGGCACCCGCGACATCTACCACGTGAAGGTCGCCCCATCGGGAGCCGCCGACGGTCCGGTCACCCGCCTGTCCGCTGGACTCGGCGCCCACACCATTTCGCTCGCGGCCGACAAGTCGCGTGTCGCCTTCGCCGCGTTCAGCGCCACGGCGAATATCTGGCGCCTTCCAGTTCCCGATCGTCCGCCGGTCTCCGCCTACAGCGCCACCCAGGTCACCTTCGGCAACCAGCTGATCGAGATCATGGCGCTGTCGCACGACGGTAGGTGGCTCTACTACGACTCCAACCTCGCCGGCAACGGCGACATCTATCGCGTCCCGGCCGGCGGCGGATCCCCCGAGCGCCTCACCACCAATCCGGCCGACGACTTCGGCCCGGCGCCCTCACCCGATGGTGCCGAGTTCGCGTTTCATTCGTGGCGCACCGGCAATCGCGACGTCTTCGTCCAGCCCCTCGACGGAAGACCGGTCCAGCAGGTAACCGCCACCGATAGACAGGAAGTCGTGCCCCAGTATTCTCCGGACGGAAAGGCACTCACCTACTTCGAGTACCGCGCGGATTCAGCCGGACGCGGTGCGGCGTGGATCTCGCGCCGGAAGCCCGATGGCACCTGGGACGCGCCGGCCATGCTGGTGCCGGGCGCGGTCTGGCCGGTGCAATCGCACGACGGACGGCTGCTGGTGTACGGGGTGGGCTTCTCCTCGCCCAGGATCTACCTCCGGACCGTCGGGGATTCCACCTCCCGCCTGCTCTACGATGCCGCTGCCACGAACGGGCCGACCGCCGAGCGCCTCATCTGGAGCGAGGACAATCGTACCATCTATTTCAAGAGCCATGCCGAGAGCGGCGAGGCCTCCATCTGGGGTATTGGCGTTGACGGTGGCCCACCCCGCCGGTTGGTGACCTTCGAGGATCTCAGCCGGCCCTCCGCCCGTCTCCAACTCGAGGTAGGCGCGGGCAACATCTACTTCGCCATCGAGGAACAGCGCAGCGACGTTTCCGTCATGGAGATCGACCCGGGCGGGGACTAGCACCTCCCACTTCCCACTTCCCACTTCCCACTAGAACTCCCTCCCGTCCCGTGGCATAATTCCCCTGTCCCGAACCAGAGGCCCCATGGACGTGACCGGCTCCACCGCGCGGTCCGACCACCTCGCAGCGGCCCTCGCCGACCGCTACCGCATCGAGCGCGAGCTCGGTGCCGGCGGCATGGCCACGGTATTCCTCGCCCATGATCTCCGCCACAACCGCCCTGTGGCGGTGAAGGTGCTGCGCCCCGAGCTCGCTGCCGTCATTGGGGCCGAGCGCTTTCTCACCGAGATCACCACCACCGCCAATCTCCAGCATCCCCACATCCTCCCGCTCTTCGACAGCGGAGAGGCCGACGGATTCCTGTTCTATGTGATGCCGCTCATCGAAGGCGAGACGGTGCGGAGCCGGCTCGAGCGAGAGAAGCAGCTCCCCATCGCCGATGCGGTCCGGATTGCCTCGGAGGTCGCCTCCGCCCTGGACTACGCCCACCGCCACGGCGTCATCCATCGCGATATCAAGCCCGAAAACATCCTGCTCCACGACGGCAGTGCCCTGGTCGCCGATTTCGGCATCGCCCTCGCCGCCAGCAAGGCCGGCTCCCGCATGACCGAGACCGGCATGTCGCTCGGCACTCCGCACTACATGAGCCCCGAGCAGGCCATGGGCGAACGCGAGATCACTGCCCGCAGCGACATCTACGCGCTCGGCGCCGTGACCTACGAAATGCTCACCGGCGACCCGCCCTTCACCGGCAGCACCGCGCAGGCCATTGTCGCCAAGGTGATGACCGAGAAGCCGCCCGCCATCCGGCGCCAGCGCGATCGTGTCTCCGAGGCGCTCGAGGACGCGGTGCTCACCGCGCTCGAGAAGCTCCCCGCCGACCGCTTTGCATCCGCGGCCGAGTTCGCCGCTGCGCTCACCGGCCAGTCATCTGCCCGAGTCGCCGAGCCGCCGAGCCGCCGAGCCGCCGAGCCGCACCAGGGGCGAACCGCAGTTCGCCCGGCTCTTCTCGCCGTTGTCGGCACTGCCGCACTGGCCGTCGGCGTGCTCGGCGGCCTCCGCCTCCGCCCGCCCGCTGCCGCTTCCGCGCCGCCCGCCGTTTTCGAGATCGACGCGCCGGGGCTTGCCTTCTCCCAGTTCAGGTCCATGAGCCTGAGCCCCGACGGCCGCACCCTGGTCTACTTCGCCGACGGAGCCGAGGGCCGGGGCTTGTACTCGCGTCCGCTCGACCGGCTCGAAGCACACTTGATTGCGGGGACCGATGGCGCCGTCAACCCGCTGATCGGCCCGGACGGCCGTGAAATGCTCTTGAGCAAGTTCGGCCAGATGTATCGGGCGCCGGTGGAGGGCGGCGGCCAGTGGACCCTCCTCCCCAACGTGGCCGAGGGGGCGTTCAACGCCCTGGATGAATCGGGTGCCGTGGTGTACCTCGCCGCGGATGGCGGGCTCTGGCGCGCCCCCCGCGCCGGACCCGCAGTCGCACTCGTGTCGCCCGACTCCGCCGCCGGCGAGCGTCTGCTGGTGTTGTACGACCTGCTGCCCGGGGGACGCATGGCCCTGGCGGGTGCGAGTGGCGGCACCGGATTCACGACCGATCTGTTCGCCCTCGACCTCGAAACCGGCGATCGGCATCCCCTGCTCGAGGTAGCGGTTCGCAGCGCCGCCTACGCCGGCCGCAACACCCTCGTCTATGTGACCGGGGACCAGCTGCTCCACGGCATCGCGTTCGACCCCGGGGATCTCACGACCTCGGGCGAGCCGGTACTCCTGGGGGGCCCGGTGGACGCCATGCCCCTCGGCACCGCCCGGCTGGCAGTGTCCCGCACCGGCACCGTGGTGTACGCGCCCCGCAACTCGGCGGAGCTGGTCGAGGTGGCCCTCGACGGAACGGCGCGCCCCCTGCTCGACAAGGGCGCCGAGTATCACCGGCCCAGGTTCAGCCCCGATGGCCGCTCGATTTCGATGGACATCATCGACCCCAGTGGCCGCGACGTCTGGGTGCTGTCGCTGGACCAGGGCACCCTGTCCCGGGTCACGTTCGACAATGATGGCCACGACGCCCTCTGGGCGCCCGACGGCCGCTCGCTGGTGTATGTCGCCACCCGGGATGGGCCGGTGCTGCTGCTGCGGAGCCGACTGGATGGAACATCGGGCGAGCCACTGAATTCGGATCCGGCAGCAGCGCCGGGAGCCTGGACGGCGGATGGCAAGTTACTCGCCGTGACCGCCGCCGAACCCGGGCGGGAAGGCTGGAACATTGTCGTGGATTCGGGCGGAAGGCTGCGGCCGTTCATCGTGACCCGCTTCAGCGAAGGCTGGCCGGCGGTGTCGCCTGATGGGCGCTGGCTGGCCTACGCCTCTGATGCCTCGCGGCGGTACGAAGTGTACCTGCAGCCACTGGACCAGAGTTCCGGCCGGATCCAGGTGTCCCTCGATGGCGGGCTCGAGCCGGTGTGGGGCGCCGATGGCCGGACCCTCTACTACCGCAGCACCGACCCGGCCGCCCTGATGCGCGCCCGGGTGGACCCGGGATCCACCCCACGGGTCACCTCCCGCGACCAGCTGTTCGGCCTGGGCAACTTCGTGGGCGCCGAGCCCCACGAGAACTATGACGTGGCGGCGGATGGCCGCATCGTCATGGTGCGCCGCACCCAGCTGCCCAAGCTGGTGCTGATCCAGAACGTGGACCAGCTGGTGGCGGCTGGGGCGGCGCGCTGACGGGCGTTTGCCGTCCCCTCAGCTCAGCCCAATCTTCTTGACCATGGCCGCAAGTCGCGGGTCCGCTCTCAATGGCCCGTACCCCGGATCGAGGTGGAGGTAGATCAACCCCGACGATCGCGCGTCCAGTGCCCGCTGGAGGCAGGCGAACGCCTCGTCGTTCTCCCCCAGCGCGGCGTGGCCCATCGCCAGCACCTCCGCTCGCAGGTATTCGCTCTTTGCCTGCGCCTCCAGCCGGTCCATGATCGAGTGCGCTTCCTCCAGTTCGCCCAGCATCACCAGCGAGCGCACGATCATCGCGTCGTAGGAACGCACCGCCGTTCCGAGTGACTGGCCCTGGCGGAACGAGCGCAGCGATTCGGTAGTGCGGCCCAATTCCAGCTCCGCCGCGCCGATGTCGAGATACGCCTGGAAGTAGTTGGGCTCGATCTCCAGCGTCCTGTGCCCCTGCTCGATCGCAGCCTCGAATTGCCCGCCATACAGGAAGAAGCGCCCCAGCCAGCGGCTGAGGTGGGCCGAGAGCGGGTCGAGTACGAGCGCCTTTCGCATCTCCTCCACCGCGTCCGCCAACCGGCCCACCGCCGGCAGGGTGGTGCCGTAGACGAAATGCCCCTCGGCGTAGTTGGGATTGCAGGCCACGGCGGTCGCCAGTGCGCGCGAGGCGCCCGCGAAGTCCCACTCGTACCAGCAGAGCACCTTGCCGATCGACGTGTGCGCCTCGCCCAACGTCGGGTCGAGCTGGATCGCGCGAGCGGCGGCCGACTTCGCGCGGGGATACGCATCGGCCGGCGCGACCCAGTCGTCGGCCAGGTTGCTCCAGCAGTCGGCGATGCCGGAATACGCGCTCGCATAACCGGGATCGGCGTCGAGCGCCTGCTCGAACAGCGTGAGCGCCTTTCGCAAGTCGTGTTCGGCCAGGCGGTTTACGAAGAAGCGGCCCTTGAGGTAGAGCGTGTAGGCGTCCAGGTTGTCCGTCGCCGGCTTGGCCAGCGGCTGCTCCGGGGCTCCCATGAGCCGCACCTTGAGCGCGTCCACGATGGCGCGCGAGATCTCGTCCTGGATATCAAAGACGTCTTCCAGCTGCCGGTCGTACTTCTCCGACCAGAGCTGGTAGCCGCTGGCGACATTGACCAGCTGGGCCGCGATCCGAATTCGCGTCCCGATCTTGCGCACGCTCCCCTCCAGCACCGTCGACACGCCGAGCTTTTCCCCCACCTCGCGCAGGTCCACGCTCTTCCCCTTGAACGCGAACGATGAGGTGCGCGACGCCACCAGCAGGTCGGGGATCTTCGCCAGCGCGTTGATGATCTCCTCTGTCATCCCGTCGCTGAAGTACTCGTTCTCGGGATCCGCGCTCATGTTGGTGAGCGGCAGCACCACGATGGACTTCTCCGGCGCGGTCGGACGCACGGCCGCCGCGCCGGGCGGCGTCTGGCCCCCGCGCTGAATCTGCAGCAGCGCCTCGGCGAACTCGGCCGCCGAAGGAAAGCGGTCCACCGGTGTCCGGGCCAGCGCACGGGTTACCGCCTGGTCGAGCTGCTCCGGCACGTCGCGCATGGCCCGCACGTGGGGAACCGGCGCGACGAAGCGCTTGGTGATGATGGCCTGCGGGTTGGGGCCGGTGAACGGTGGCTCACCGGTGAGCATCTCGTACAGCACGCAACCCAGACTGTACAGGTCGCTGCGGCCGTCCACGTTGGTGTCGGCGGAGGCCTGCTCCGGGCTCATGTATGCGGGCGTGCCCACGGCGAATCCCGTCTGGGTGACGCCGCCGCCGGCCGAGCTGGTGAGCACCTTCCCGATCCCGAAGTCGGCCACCAGCGCCGAGCCGTCGTGCAGCAGGATGTTCTCGGGCTTGATGTCGCGGTGCACAATGCCCTGGCGGTGCGCATAGTCGAGCGCGGCGGCCACCTCGCGTACCAGCCGCAGCGTCTCGTCGAGCGGAAGTAGCTTCTCCCGGTCCATGCGGTCGCGGAGCGACTTCCCCGCCATGTTTGGCATGACGTAGAAGAGGAGTCCCTCCGCCTCGCCGGAGTCGAAGACCGGCAGGATGTGGGGGTGGGTGAGTCCCGCCGCCATCCGGATCTCGCGGTGGAACCGCTCCGGGCCGACCTCGGCCGAGATCTCGGGGCGCAGCACTTTGAGAGCCACAAGGCGGTCGTGGCGCAGGTCCCGCGCGAGGAAGACCACTGCCATCCCGCCCTCGCCCAGCTGCCGGTCGATGGCGTAGCGCCCGGCGAGGCCGTGCTCGAGCCGCTGATTCAATTGTGACATTGTATTCGCCAAGATGCAGTCGGAAAAGAGGGAGTGCCAGTAGCACGCGCGTGGCACCGACCTCCCGCGTGGCCACCTCCTTGCAGTAGTTCCGCCCAGCCCCCGCCACCGTCCAGGTGACTTTTGAGACCCCCCGCTCGTCCTGATCCCATGACACGCGACCGCATCCACCAGGCTCTCGACGGCGACCTCCCCGTCGACCAGCTCACCGCCCCCGAGGCCGAGGCCTATCGCCAGTACTTGCAGGCACTTGGACAGGCCCTCAATGCCCAGCCTCCGCTTCCCCGGATCGATGTGGCCGCCAGCGTCATGCGGCGAGTCTCGCCCGCCCATGCCCGGCACTCCCCGGCCGCTCGGCTCAAGCGGGCCCTCGGCTGGCTCTGGGCCCCGCGATCCGTCACCGTGCGTCCTGCATTTGCTGCGGCATTCGTCATCGCCCTCGCCGCACTGGCCACCGTGCGTGCGCTGCAGCCGGCGGCAACCCCTCAGCTGCAGGTTGCAACTGACACCACCGGCCCAGTTCGAATCCTGGTCCAGTTCCGGCTCGGGGCTGCCGACGCCAGTGAAGTAGCGCTGGTTGGCGACTTCACCTCCTGGAATCCCGATCATCAGCTCCACCAGATAGCTCCCGGCGTGTGGGCCGTCGACGTGGCCCTCGAACCGGGCGTGTACAACTATGGGTTCCTGGTGAACGGGGAAGAGTGGACCCTCGACCCGCTCGCACCCCGCATCACCGACGGCTTCGGCGGCGCCAACAGCCGGCTCGCCGTACTCGCACCGCTGCGCCGGTCGTGAGTCTCTCCCGGTTGTGCCTCACGGCCCTTGGCGCGCTCACGCTCTGCCTCCAGCCCGCCTCTGCCTCGGGCCAGGAAGTCCGCGCCAGCGCCCGCTTCGGCCGCATCGCCTTCGATGGTGCTCCCGCGGGCAGCGCGGGCGCATCCTCGGTGGTGCTGGGCCTGGGGCGCTACGCCCCACAGGATCGGCTCACCGCGTCCGCCGCGATTCCGGTCGGCGACGGTCCGGCCTGGGCCGCGCTTGCCGGCTGGAAGCGATTTCAGTCCCACGGCAAGGCCGGCGTCCTGCTGGACCTGAGCGCCCACGGTTTTGCCCAGCGTCAGACTCAGGAAGGAACCGCTCCGGCCGGGCCGGTGCCGGGTCCCCTCGGCGGCAGCATTCCCATTCAGAACGAACTCTTCGGCGTCGGGGCCGGCGCCGAGCTCATGGTCGGCCTCTGGGCGGGTACCGGGACCGGCCGCGCGGAACTGCGCGCCGGCGGCTCTGCGCAGCGCAGCCAGCTCGGCGACGCCATCAGCGAACGGGCACTCCCGTCAGCCGATGTTCGGCTCAGCCTGGGGAGCCTGCCGGTCACCCTGTCCACCGAGGTGCGAGGCTGGTTCGACGACGGCGCCACCCTCGCACACGGCGGCGCGACGCTTCAGCTCGCGCAGGGTCCCTTCGTACTCTGGGGATCCGCCGGCACCTGGATGTCGGGTGGCGTGGATGGCGCGGATTGGTCCGCCGGAGGAAGTGTCGCCCTCAATCCGCTGATCGAGCTCAACGCCGGGGGGCGCGGCAACAGCTTCGATCCGCTCTACCGCTCCACCACCGCCACCTCCTGGTGGGCCGGCATGAGCATCCGCCTCGGCGCCGCCAGCATCGCTCGCGCCCCGGTGCCGGCCCGGTATGTCGACGGCCGCGCGACCATCCGGATCGATGCCAGCCAGGTAACCGGCGTGCCATCGATCGCCGGCGACTTCACCAACTGGAAACCGGTGCCGATGCAGCGGCAGGGATCGCACTGGTCATGGATCGGGACCCTCGTGCCCGGCGTGTACAACTACGCCTTCGTGGCCGAGGACGGCACCTGGTTCGTTCCCGAATCGGTGCCTGGCCGCAAGGACGACGGCATGGGCGGCCACGTGGCTGTGCTGGTGGTCTCGTGAGCACCCTCGGCCAGCCATCCGACGGCGAGGTGGTCGCCCGGGTCCTCGCCGGCAACACCGATGCGTTCGCGCTCCTGGTGCGGCGACACCAGAACACGCTGTACGGCTATGGACGCAGCACCGGACTCGATCAGGACACAGCGCTCGACCTGGTGCAGGAGTCGTTCGTCAAGGCATACGAGCGCCTGCGCCAGTGCCGGGATCCGGAGCGCTTCCTCTCCTGGCTCTTCCGCATTTTCCGCAACGCGGTACTCGACTGGGCCCGCGACATTCGCCGGAACGAGGCCCCGCTGGAGCACGCCGAATGGATCGCCGATGACGAGGATGTCGCCGAGCGAGTCGCGCTCCGCGATGGCATGGGCACGGCCCTGGCGAGGCTGACGCCCATCCTGCGCGAGGCCTTCCTGCTGCGCCACCAGGTGGGACACTCGTACGAAGAGATAGCCGAGATCGCCGGCATTACGCTCAGCGCCGCCAAGATGCGCGTCGCGCGAGCGCGCGACCTGCTGCATGACGCACTTGTTGCCGATTATGGAAATGTGACTCGGGCCGGCTCCCGCGCGTCTTGATGCCGAACTGCCCGACCACTTCTCACAGGAGAACGAACGATGCGTAACCGGATTCTCTCTCTCGCGGCGCTGCTGCTGCTGGCGCCGGCTGTCATGACCGCGCAGGACTCGACCAGTACGGGCACCACCTCCGCCGATGCACAGGTGGAAGCGACGCTGGAGACCGCCCTCGAGGCCGGCATCCCGGTCTCGCTGCTCGAGCGCAAGGTTGCCGAGGGCAAGGCGAAGGGCGTTCCCATGGAACGCATCGCCACCGCGGTCTCGGCGCGGCTGGAGGCCCTGACCAGCGCCCGCGATGCGATGCTGCAGGCCGGCCTCACCAGCACCACCGAGGGTGAACTGTCGGTTGCGGCGGATGCGGTGCAGGCTGGCGTCAGCCAGACCGCGCTCGCTGCCATCAGCGCCGGCGCGCCACAGGATCGCCGCAGCGTGGCCATCGCCGTGCTGGCCGACCTCGTAGCCCAGGGCCGTGCATCGAGCCAGGCCCAGGCCGCCGTTGAAGCAGCGCTGGCGCGCGGACCCGAGGCCCTCGCCAACCTCAGCGCCAACTCGGGCGCGGGTGTCCGGGCCGGTGGGGCCGGTGCAACCGTCGGCGCCCAGGGCGGGGCCGGCGCAGTCATCCAGCTGGGCTCCCCCCGCGGCAACTAGAACCAACCGCAGCACGGACAGGGCCGGGCCCGGGGGCAGCCACCCCGGGCCTTTCCCGTTGCACCCACTTCCCACTTCCCACGTCCCACTCTTGGGGCGAGCTTTCACTCACAACCCGACCACATGACTTCTTCCGATCCTGCCGAGGCGCCGAGCCGCCGAGCCGCCGAGCCGCGCCGTCCCACCGACGGCGACATCGACGTCTACGGCCTCACCCATCAGGGCAAGGTCCGGAAGTCGAACCAGGACCAGTTTCTCATCGCCAGCCTCGAAAAGCGGCTGGTCATCGTCGAGACCAGTATCCCCGACCCCGCGCGACTGGGCCGCGAGTCGACTCGGCTGGCGATGCTGGCACTGGTGGCGGACGGCGTGGGCGGCGGCGCCGGGGGCGAGGAAGCCAGCCGCGTTGCGGCCGAATCGGCCACCCGCTACGCCACTGAGGCGGCGTCCTGCTATTATCGGAACAATCCGGAAGACTCCGAGGCATTCTTCGAAGCATTGCGCCAGGCCACGATGCGCGCCGACCAGGCGGTGCGCGAGCATGCGGAGCAGCATCCGGCGCTCGCGGGCATGGCGACAACCCTCACATTGTGGATCGGCATCTGGCCCCACGCCTATCTGCTCCAGGTGGGAGACAGCCGGGCCTACATGCTGCGCGAGGGCGAGCTGCGGCAGATCTCCCGGGACCAGACCATGGCCCAGGACATGGTGGATCAGGGCATCTTGAGCCCGCGGCAGGCGCCCTCCACCCGCTGGGCCCACATACTGTCGAGTGCCATCGGTGGCTCGGTGGCTGCGCCCATGGTCACCCGGATGGATCAGCGCTGGGGTGACGTCGGACTGCTCTGCACCGATGGCCTCATTCGCCATGTGTCGGACCAGCAGATTCAGCACCGGCTGGAAAGCATGACATCCGCCCGGCAGGCGTGCGAAGCGCTCCTGCACGACGCACTCGAAGGCGGCGGCAGCGACAACATCACCATCCTGATCGGAAGGACGTTGCAGCGTTGACGATCGAAAGCACTGCCTCGACGCCGGAGCGCCTCAGCGCCGAACTGAAGGACCGCTACAAGGTGGGTCGCGAGATAGGCCGCGGCGGCATGGCCACGGTGTACCTCGCCCACGACACCCGTCACGACCGCCAGGTCGCCATCAAGGTGCTCCACCCAGAGCTCGCCGCCGGCCTCGGTCCCGATCGCTTCCTGCGCGAGATCAAGGTCGCCGCCCGGCTCAACCATCCCCACATAGTGCCGCTCCACGACTCCGGCCGCGCCGGGTCGCTGCTCTACTATGTCATGCCCTACGTCGATGGTGAGTCGCTGCGCGCGCGACTGTCGCGCGAAGGCGCGCTGCCGGTGGCGGACGCGGTCGAGATAGCCCGCGACATCGCTGCCGCACTCGACTACGCCCATCGCCAGCAGGTCATACACCGCGACATCAAGCCCGAGAACGTGATGCTCCACGAGGGCGAGGCCCTCGTCACCGACTTCGGCATCGCCAAGGCCGTCATCGCCGCCGGCTCCGAGAACCTCACCCAGACCGGCACCGCCCTCGGCACGCCGGCGTACATCAGCCCCGAGCAGGCCGCCGGCGAGGATGAGTCCGACGGCCGGAGCGACATCTACAGCCTTGGCTGCGTCTTGTTCGAGATGCTGACCGGTCAGGCGCCCTTCCGCGGCACCAGCGCCCAGGCGGTCATCACCAAGCGCTTCCTCGAGCGCGCCCCTGCCGTCCGGTCCATACGCGCCGATCTCCCCGAGGACCTCGAGCGCGCCGTCGCCTGCGCGCTGGAGCGCGAGCCCAAGTCCCGCTTCTCCACCGCCGCGCTCATGGCCCAGGCGCTCACCACCCGCACCGGCACCACGCCACCTGCCGGCAGCGGCGTCATTCCCGTCGTCCACCAGGGCAAGTCCATTGCGGTGCTCCCCTTCCTCAACATGAGCGCCGACCCCGACAACGAGTACTTCACCGACGGTGTCGCCGAGGAAATCATCAACGCCCTCTCGAGGGTGCCCACGCTTCGCGTGACGTCGCGCACCTCGTCCTTCGCGTTCAAGGGGAAGAGCGAGGACATCCGCTCCATCGGCGAGAAGCTCCAGGTCGACACCGTCCTCGAGGGCAGCGTCCGCAAGGCCGGCAGCATGCTCCGGCTCACCGCCCAGCTGGTGGATGTCGCCAATGGCTACCAGCTCTGGTCCGAACGCTACGACCGGAAGCTCGAGGACGTGTTCGCCATTCAGGACGAGATCGCCGGCAACATAGTCAAGGCCTTGCGCGGCGTGCTCACCGACGAGGAGAAGCGCGCCATCGGCGAGTCGCAGAAGGCCGACGTCGAGGCCTATGACTACTACCTGCGCGGCCGCCAGTACTTCCACCAGTTCCGCCGCAGCGGCATCCAGTTCGCGCGCCGGATGTTCGAGAAGGCCATCGAGTCGGACCCCACGTATGTGCGTGCCTACGCCGGCGCCGCCGACTGCTGCTCCTATCTCTACATGTACTGGGACGCCAGCAACGCCAACCTCGAAGGCGCCGAGAGCTACAGCAGGAAGGCGCTGGAGCTGGACCCCAACAGCGCCGAGGCCGTCGCGTCGCGCGGGCTGGTCGAGTCGCTGCGCCAGAATTACGCTGAGGCCGAACGCCAGTTCGACCACGCGTCCCGGCTCAATCCCAATCTCTTCGAGGCCCACTACTTCGCGGCCCGCCTCGCCTTCCAGCAGGGCAAGTACGAGGACTCCATTCGCGAGTATCGCGAGGCCTGCCGAGTGCGGCCCGACGACTACCAGAGCCGCCTGCTCATCAACGCGCCACTGCGGCGCCTCGGCCGCCACGAAGAGGCCGACGCAGGACTCAACGACTTCCTCCATGTGGTCGAGCGCCACCTCGAACTCAACCCCGACGACCCCCGCGCGCTCTACCTCGGCGCCGGTGGGTTGATGGAATTGGGCGACCGCGAACGCGCGCTGGCGTGGACCGGCCGCGCCCTGTCACTCGACCCTTCCGACTCTGGCGTGCTGTACAACTGCGCCTGCGTCTACGCCCTCGGCGGCCAGCGCGATGATGCCATCCGCTGCCTGGACCAGGCCATCGCCAACGGCTTCGGCCATCGGGAGTGGCTGGAGAACGACTCCGACTTCGACGGCATCCGCGACGACCCGCGATTCCAGGCCATCGTCCGAAAGACTTGATCGGGCCCATGCCATGAACCTCAAGCGATTCCTCCCCATCGCCCTCACCCTCCTCTCGGCGGGCAACATCGCCGCGATCTA
>DASTUF010000092.1:0-7029 GCA_035759745.1 Gemmatimonadales bacterium | reverse complement strand
CCAATGGGCATCGACATGGTCACCTGGCCCTCGAAGGCCTCCTGGGCCAGCGCCGGAGCAGGTAGGGAGAGCGCAACCAGGGTGGCGACAGCAGCGATTCGACGCACGATAGGCCTCGACGAGTGGGAGTCCGGGAAAGGTAACCGCAACCGCGGATTACGCCGATTTGGAATGGATTCAGGGGATTGCTGACCGGGGATTACGCAGATTGTAAACTGCGATTAGCACAGATGGTTCATCGTCAAGGGAGGCTCCGAGCCCGAACCAGCCTGAGGCGTTTTCGTTTTTGTGGGAGCCCCGCCGGATCCCTTGCGCCAAGGCTGGCTTGAGGTGCGGAGGCCCGGTCACGCGCCCACAAAAACACCAACGCGATCCTTGCTGGAAACGTCGGGTCGTAGCCTTTCTCGGGTTCCATCTGCGTCAATCGCAGTCAGAAAATCTGCGTAATCCCCGGTCAGCAATCCCCTGAATCCATTCCAATTCAGTGCAATCTGCGGTTTGCAGTTAAGTGTTGTCGCGCCCGCCGCCAACCATAGCCGGCACCACCAGCATCGCCCCCACCGTACCAGCGATGGTCCCGCCCACCGTCGCCAGCGCGATCGCGCCGAACAGGCTCGCCGAGTCGGTCCCGATCGCCAGCGGCAGCAGGCTTGCCAGCGTCGTGAACGTCACCAGCACGATCATCCCCGACCGCTTGCCCGCCGCGTCCACCACATCCTGCACGCCGAGCCGCCGAGCCGCCGCTCCGCCGAGCCGCCTCTTCTCCAGGGCCGCATCGACCACGAGAATCGCCTGGTTCACCGCGAGCCCTACCACCAGGATCACGCCGACGGCCGCCTCCCGCGCGAACGCCTCCTCCGCGATCCAGAACGCCGCCACCACCCCGCCGAGCGACACCGGAAGGCTCAGGAACACGATCGCCGCCGCCCAGACCGAGTCGAAGACCATCGCCACTGCCAGCACCACCAGCACCACGCCGACGCCGAATACCAGCCACAGTCCCTTGGTGCTGTCGTCGCGGTCCCACTCGAAGGTCTGGTCCCCCACCCAGTAGCCCGGCGGCACGCTGATGGTCCCCATGAACGCATCGTGGGTTCGCTGCGCCAGCTTGGGCGGCCCCCGGAACTCGTAGCCCACGATCCGGACGTACTGCTGGTCCTCCCGGTTGATGGACGAAAGCCCCTCCACCTCGGACACCGCCGACACGTCGCCCAGTCGCACCGGCGAACCCAGTGGGCTCGGCAGCATCGCCTCCGAGAGCTGCGCCAGCGTGCGCTCGCGCGCGCCGCGCCGCTTGAGCATGACGTCAGTCTCCTCGCCACCCACCTCGATTCGCTGCGCGCCCACGGCACCCCTGACTTCGCGGGACACCGCCCGCCCGAAGTCCTCCGCGGTGAGCCCGTATCGCGCCAGCGCCAGCCGATCCGGCTCCAGCACCACCGACACTGCGCGTTCGCGGGAGTAGAAGCTGCCCGCGTTGATGTCGACGTCGCGCACCCGGGGGATCCGCTCCAGCCGGCGCTTGAGGTCCATCGCCAGCTGCTCCACTCCATCGAAGGAGTAGCCCAGCAGCTTGATTCGGTAATTCGAGACACCACCGCCGCCGCCACCGCCATGGAAGCCGGGCCCTCGGCCCTGCACTGATACACTCGCCCCACCGATCAGGAGCGCGCGCTGGGTGAGCGCCTCCTGCAGCTCGTAGGGAAGCGGCCCCATCCCCGCCTCGTTCTCGAATACCACCTGCATATAGGCGCCATCGGGCGAGCCCCGGGTCTCGACATGCTCCACGCCGGGTACGCCCACCGCCAGCGCCTCGAACTCTCGCATGCCCCGGTCGAGGCTCTCCGGATCGGAGCCGCGTGGGAAAGAGAGATAGGCCGAAAGAACCGTTCGCTGCCCATAGAAGAACGCGCCGAAGCTGGACTTGGGCACCTTCTTCACGAAACCCCACGTCATCAGGCCCACAAAGCCGGCGGCAAGCACCAGCGTCACCCAGCGCCACCGGACCAGCCCATGCACGATTCGCTCATAGAACCGCCGGCTGCGGGGCCACCCCGCCTGGTGCATGCCATGGCCTTCGCCCAGCGCCGGGATCATGATCACCGAAGCCACCACCGACCAGCCCAGCGCCAGTGCGAACGCCGCGGCGAAGGGTATGAACGCCGCGCGGGCATTGCCCTGAAGATCGAGGAACGGGAAGAGCACCACGGCGGTGGTGAGCGTGGCGCCCACCACTGCGGGAAGAATGCGCCGGCTGGCCGCCGCACGGCCGCTGGCGGTGTCAGGCGCTTCCCGCATCTGCTGCACCACCACCAGGCCGTTCTGAACCAGGATACCGATGCCCATGCCGAGGCCCGCGAGTGTGAGCAGATTGGCGGGGATGTTCAGCAGATAGAGTCCCAGCGCGGTGCCGGCAATGGCGACGGCCGCGCTCCCCATCACCAGCCCAACCGAGCGCGCATTGCGGAGACTCAGCGCCAGCACCAGCAGCACCGCCACGAATGCGATGGATCCGCGCAGCACCAGGTCCTTCAGCTGTTTGGCCAGGTCCACGCTTTCGTCGCTCTGCAGCCGCACCTGCACCCCGGGCGGCAGCTCCACCTCGACCTCGCGCACCACCTCGCGCACCCGCGCCGCGGTCTTGATCGCGTCGGCACCCGGGAGGCGCGACACGTACAGCCCCACCGCCGTGCGGCCGTTCATGCGATAGAAGTTGCCGCGATCGTCCTCCTCCGGACGAATCGTCGCGAGGTCGCCCAGCCGATGCACCAGTCCGCCCGGTCCGATTACAGGCTGATCATCCAGGTCGGCCAGCACTGCCGGCTGGTCCTCGATGCGCACCGCCAGCTGGAAGGCACCCTTCTGGTGCTCGCCCACCCCCCGTACCAGCCGCGAATTGGTGAGCGCAATGCGCAATGCCTCCGGCGCGATGCCCAGCGCCCGCAACCGCTCTCCATCGTATGCTACCGAAATGCCTATGCTCGCACCGCCCTGCGGTCTCACACCGGCGACGCCCTTCGTGGCCGAGATACGGGGCAGCAACCGCTCGTCGGTGATGTCCTTGAGCGTGCCCGGCGTGTAAGGTCCCGATACGATGAACCGGAGCAGCGGCTCTTCCTCGAGCCCGTCGGGGACGTAGTTGGAAACAGTGGGGCCGCTGGAACCTGCAGGTAGTTCGGGACGAAGAACCTCGAGCCGCTCGAGGATGTTGAGGCGGGCCAGCTGCACGTCGGTGCCTTCGTCCAGCTCCACCTGGATCTGGGTGCTGCCTTCGGACGAAGTACTCTCGGACGACTTCACGCCCCGTACCGGCTGGATCGCCGCCTCGATGGGCGACGTGAGGTACATCTCCACCAGCTCGGCGGCGGCACCGGGCCACTGGGCCGTCACGCTAAGGGTGGGCAGCTCCACCTGGCCCCGCGTCGCCAGCGGCAGGCGGGTAAAGGCCACGCCTCCGGCCAGCAGCAGCGCCACGCTCGACGCCCAGACCACCGCCGGCCGGTCAGTCGCCCATCCGATCATCCGTCTATCCGTCTCGCCGTCTTGCCGTCTTGCCGTCTTGCCGCCCTGCGCTCCACCACCGCGTACGCCGTCGGCAACAGGAAGAACGTCACCAGCGTGGCACTCACCGACCCGCCGATCACGCCGGCGGCGAGCGGCTGGTAGAGCTCGCCGCCACTGCCGAGCCCGAACACCAGCGGCAGCACGCCGGTGACGGTGGTGAGCGAGGTCATCGCTATGGCGCGAAGCCGCTGGTGGCCGCCCAGAATCACCGATTCGTCGATCCCGTGCCCCGCAGCGCGGAACCGGCGAATGGCGTCGAGCTTCACCACCGCGTCATTGTCCGCGATGCCGATCATCACGATGATGCCGATGAGCGAGACCGCGTTGAGGCTCTGGCCGGTGAGCCAGAGCAGCAGAATGCCGCCGGCGCCGGCGAGCGGCACTGTGAGCATCACCACCAGCGGCGTGCTGAAGCTGCTGAACTCACCCGCCAGCACCAGGAACACGAGCGCCACCGACAGCACCGCCACCAGGAGCAGCTCGCGGGTGGTGCGCTGCTGCTCTTCGTCGGCCCCGGTCACTTCCCACCGCATGCCCGCTGGTACGTCCACGCGTTCCAGGGCCTCGCGCACCTCGCGTGAGGCCCGGGCGGTGCCGCCTGATTCCACCACTGCTTCCACCACCGCCACGGGCCGCTGCCCCACCCGCACTACTTCCACTGGCGCGCGAGTCTCCTCTACCGATACCAGCTGGCCTACCGGGATCCCTTCCACCGGCGTCCTGAGAGCCGCCGCCAGGTTCTCGTTGGCGCTGCCGGCCAGCCGCACCCGGATGGGAGTGCGCCGGTCTGTTTCGCGCAGCTCGCTCGCTTCTACTCCACCCAGACCGCCAGCCAGCGCGTCGGCCACCGCATCGACCGAGATCCCCCGCTCGGCGATGCGTTCCCGCTCCAGCGCGATCTCGACCTGCGGCTGGGTGCCGGCGTAGGCATCGCGCACGTCGGCCAGCCTCGGCAGCGAGTCCATCGCGGCACGCACCGTTGCGGCGAAGCGCTCCGCCTCGTCCGCGCGCGCTGCCGAGATCTCCACCCGCACCAGCCTTCCTTCGCGCCCGATCAGGCTGCCGAACTCCGACTGTCCCGCGAGGTCAAGCGCCAGCGCACCGCTCGCCAGATCGGGCACAGCGGCGCGAAGCCCTTCGGCGAATCGGTCCGCCGAGGTCCCGTCCGGCACCGGAATCAGGATCTGCGCGGTGGCCGAAGTACCAGGGTCGGCGCCGGCCAGCACTTCCTCGTCGGTGGCCAGCCCAACCCGGGCATAGACATCGGTGGCGCCGAGCTCGCGTGCCGCGGCTTCGACGCGCGCGGTCTGCTCTGTGGTGGTTTCGATGGCGGTGCCTTCGGGCAGCCGCAGTTCGGCCACCACCGTGCCCTCGTCAACCTGCGGCAGGATCTCACGCGGCAGCCGCAGCGCCACCAGCGCGGTGATCACCACAGCGGCGAATGCGATGCCGAACACCTCGCGCGGATGCACCAGCGACCAGCGCATGCCACGGTCGTACAGGGACGTAACGCGGGCACCGAGAACCGAAAGGCGGTCAAGGCGGTCGGGAGCACTCGTCGGCTCGACGGCTCGACGGCTCGACCGCCCCGCCGAGGCGCCGAGGCGCCGCGCCGCCGAGCCGACGATCATCACCGGCATCAGCGTCAGAGCCAGCACCAGCGAGGCGGCCAGCGACGTCACCACGCTGAGCGAGAGATCGCGGAAGAGAGCCGCAGCCAGGCCGCGCACGAACACGATCGGCCCGAACACAAGCAGCGTTGTCAGCGTGCCTGCGATGAGCGGCCCGGAAACCTCGGAGCACGCCTGCCGGGCGGCGTCTACCACCGGCATTCCCTGCTCGCGCAGCCGGCCGGTGGCTTCCGCTACCACGATGGCGTTGTCCACCAGCAGCCCGACGCCCAGCGCGAGCCCGCCGAGCGAGAGGATGTTGATGCTCACGTCGAGCATCTGCAGCACCACCAGCGCCATCAGGATCGACAGCGGGACGATCAAGCCGATTGCGAGCGAGCTGCGCCAGTCCCGCAGGAACAGCAGGATCACCAGCAGCGAGAGGATGCCGCCCAGGACGATCTCCTGGACCAGGTTGCCCAGCGCGGCGGTGACGAAGTCGGCCTGGGCCGCCACCAGCGTCATGGCGAACTGGGGGAACTCCGATTCCAGCGCACCGATGGCGTCCATGATGCCTTCGGTGACCTGCACCGTATTGCTGCCGGCGTCCTTGTACACCACCAGGCCGACCGCCGGCACGCCATCGAGCCGGGTGAGAGTGCGCGGATCGGCGGCGCCCACGTGCACCGTCGCCACGTCGGCCAGCTGGATACCGCTGCCGGCTGGGCCGATAGGCGTCATGCCTACCTGTTCGGGGCTGGTGAACTCGGTGAGCGCGCGCACCGAGAAGCGAAACTGTCCTCGGCGGATGGTGCCGCCGGGGGCGCTCTGGTTGGCGGAGCGGATCGCGGTGGCGATCTCCTCGGGCGAGAGTCCCAGCGCTCTCATCCGCTCGGGATCCACGTCCACCCGGATCTCGTCTTCCGGTGCGCCCACCACCGCCACGCTCGCGACGCCGTCGAGCTGTTCCAGCCGTCGGCTGTGGACGTCGAGCGCGGTGCGGGCGAGTGAGCGGAGATCTCCTTCGCCAGTCAACGCGAGTACCGCGATGGGACGCTCGCCCGGGTCGCTGGTGAGGAGAGTTGGTCGTTCGGCGCCGTCGGGCAGAGCTTCGCGGGCGTTGTCGAGCTGCTCCCGGACCCGGAGCACCGTGCTCGCCATGTCGGTGCCCCACGCGAAGTGGGCGGTGGTCGTCGCCTCGCCGTTGCGACTCACCGACCGGAGTTCCAGCAGGCCCGGTGTCGCCGAGAGCGCCTGCTCCAGTGGCTCGGCCACGAAGCGCGACACTTCGGTAGCCGCGGAACCGGGATACGCGGTGCGCACCGTCAGCACTGGCAGTGTGACGTCGGGCAGCAGCGAGACCGGCAGGCGGGTGAGCGACACCGACCCCAGCAGCACCACGGCGATCGTGGCGGCGACGGTGGTGACGGGCCGGGAAATTGAGTAGGAGGAGAGAGACAATGAGGGCTTAGGGCGTAGGGCCAGCCATCACGACCTTCACCGGCGCATCATGAGTCAGCGTCAGGTGCCCCTCGATCAGGACTGTGTCGCCCACGGCCACCGGGATCTGGTTGCTGGCGGAATCGGGCAGGACTTCGGTTTCGCGGCCGTTGCTGCGGCCGGGATTGATGTAGACCCACTGCGCCCGGCCGCCCTTCACCACGAACACCAGCGGGCGTCCGCTCCGTTCCACCACGGCGCTGGCGGGTACGAGGATGCGGTCGTCCAGACGGGTGGATTCCAGCCGGACCTCAGCGGACATGCCGGGACGAAGAACCCCATTGCTTCGGAACCGCACCAGCGCGCGGCCGGCGCGAGTCACGCTATCCACCAATGGCAGCACCGCGGTTACCCG
>DASTUF010000091.1:0-5299 GCA_035759745.1 Gemmatimonadales bacterium | reverse complement strand
GGGGTTGATGGTGAGGAAATGCTCCCGCCCACGCCGCCGTCGCCGCACCAGGTCGGCATGCTCCAGCACCCGGATGTGCTTGGACACGGCGTTAAGCGAGATGGGGAACGGGGCGGCGACGTCGGTGACGCGGGCCTCGCCAGTCGAAAGGTGCTCCAGGATTGCCCGCCGGGTCGGATCGGCCAGGGCGACCAGGGTGCGGTCCAGTCGGCGGGGAGAGGGAGCGAGTATCATCATTCAACCTGTTGGTTGAATATTGTGAACTGCTCCCGTGGCGTCAAGGGGCGGGGAAATCCGGCTTGCGATTCCAGGGTGCGATCGGCAGCTTGGGCTCATCACCTCTCAGGCCGACATCGGCCGAACGGACCACGCCTTGCCCGAGACCACATCCTCGGCCGACCTCGTATTCGGCCTGGCCTATGATGAGCTGCGTCGCCTGGCGCACGCCGTACGCCGCAACCGGCCCGATGCCACCCTGAGCACGACCGAGCTGCTGCACGAAGCATGGTTCAAGCTGCAGCCGGTCACCCAGCTTGGCATCGAAGACCAGACCCACTTGAAGCGAGTGATCGCGCGGGCCATGCGCCAGGTGCTGATCGACGGCGCCCGGCGTCACCTGGTGCGCGCGAAGCATCGCGAGCTCCAGGCCGAGGTCACGGCGGAGCTGCAGCGCGAGCACCAGCTCGCCGCGGCGCTGGTGGATCTGGACCGGGCACTCGAGTCGCTGGCCGCGGCGGACGAGCGCGCCGCCGCGGTGGTGGAGTGCCGCTTCTTCGGGGACATGGACGTGGAAGAGACCGCGCAGGCGCTGGGGCTGTCGACCGCCACCGTCAAGCGCGACTGGCGCTCCGCGCGGGCCTGGCTGGCCCAGGCGCTGGGGGCAGCGCCTTGAGCGCTTCCAGGGTTCCTCCGCTCACGCCTGCCGACTGGGAACAGATTCGGGGCTGGTTCGACCACGCGACGTCACTGCCGCCCGCCGACCGGCAGGCCTGGGTCGGCAGCCTCATCGCACCGCCTCACCTTCTCGCCACGGTGCGCCAGATGCTTGCGGCGGATGCCGCTGATGGCGGGCTGCTCGACGCCGGCGTTGCCCCCGCTGCGCACCTGGTGCTCGAACCCGAAGCGATCCTGCCGCCCGGCACCGCCGTGGGAGCGTTCGACATCATCGGCGAACTCGATCGCGGCGGAATGGGCATCGTGTATGCCGCCCGGGACCGCCACCTCGACCGCGCGGTGGCGCTCAAGTTCGTGCGGGCGAGGGTCGGCAGCGACCGGACCGAGGCGGAGCGGGTGCTGGCCGAAGCCAAGGCCGCCTCGGCGCTCGACCATCCCAACGTTGCGACGATCTACCAGGTGGGGGAGTCCAGCGACGGCCGGTACTTCATCGCCATGCCGAGGTACGACGGCGAAAGCCTTCGCGCCCGGCTGGAGCGGGGCCCGCTGCCGCTGCAGGAGGCGCTGGCCATCGCCCGTGCCGTCGCGTCGGGGCTGGCCGCGGCGCATCGGGTCGGCATGGTGCACCGCGACGTCACGGCCGGCAACATCTTCCTGACGGTCGACGGGTCGGTGAAGCTGCTCGACTTCGGCATCGCCGCTCTCGCATCCGGCAGTGATGAAGCCAGTGCTGCCCGTGGCACGCTACCGTACATGAGTCCTGAGCAGCTGAATGGTGACGCGATCGACGCGCGCGCCGACGTCTGGTCACTGGGCGTGGTGCTCTATCGAATGCTCACCGGCGAACTTCCGTTTGCGGGCCTGACGGAGACCGATGTTGTGGCAGCCATTCGGGATTCCCGGCCGGCGCCGACGCTCGCAGGACGGGAGGGCATCCCGCGATGGCTGGTACGGGTAGTGGAGCGGGCGCTGCGCAAGGATCGTGTGCAACGGTTCACCGACGCTGCGGCGTTGCTTGCGGCGCTCGAGCAGAAGCCGCCGAGCTGGCGCGCGCGCAGAATGGCTGGCGTTGCCGCGGGCCTGTTCGCACTGCTCGGGTGGGGTGCCGTGGTGCTGAGGCCGCCCGCGCCTGAAGGCGAGATGCCGGCCAGCGTCCTGATGCTGGACCCGCTGATCACTGCCAATTCCGACTCAGGTGTGGCAGCGACCGCGGCCGCCATGGTGGACGAGGTGGCTACCCGCCTGGCGGCGGTAGGTGTCCAGGTCGTACGGGTGAGCGACGCTTCGCGCATCCACTCGACGCCCACCCGCGGGCGACCGCATCTCGAAGTCTCGATCCGGATGGCTGGGGGGACGCATTCGCTGGCCGCAACTGTGCGTGATGTGGACGGCTCGCACGCACTGTGGGATGAGCCTCGTGCACTCGTTCCCGGCGGCCTGCGTGCACTCAGCGGCGAACTCACGGCCGGCGTTCTCCGCGTGCTTGGCATTGTGCTGTCTCCCCGCGATCATGCGTCGCTGGCCAGGGGACTGCCTTCGACAGTCGAGGCGTACGAAGCGTTGATTCGCGGGAATACGTTGCTGGCGCGCCGGACTCCCGAGGCGCTGTGGCACGCCATGGCGCGATATGAGGAGGCGCGCCGCCTGGACCCCGGTTACGTGTCGGCGTATGCGCGCGGAGCATACGCCGTTGCACTGCTGGCCGACTGGGGCTGGAATCACCCGATGCTTTCCCGGAGGGAATTGCTCGACCAGGGCCGAGCGCTGGGCGACAGTGCGCTGGCACTCGACTCGCTGTCGGCCGAGGCGTGGCTCGCCCGCGCGTACCTGCTGGCCGTGGCGGATCCGGAGCGTCTGAGGGGCGCGCCAGAGGCCTTCCGACGCGCGATCGCGCTCGATCCGTATAATGCAGAAGCGTATTACCAGTACGGACAGACGTCGATGGTGCTGGGGCGGTTCTCCGAGGCGGCGACGGCCTATCGCCGCGCGCTGGAGCTCAGGCCCGGTGACGCCATGAGCCTCATTTCGATGGCCGGGCTGGCCGACCTTGGGGGACGGCGCTCCGAGTCGTTCACGCTGGCCGACTCCGCTCTCGCCGTGGCGCCAGACATGGCGTACGCGCGTGTCATCGAAGCATTGGTCCTGGCCTATCGGGGGAAGTTTCCCGAGTCGGAGCGCGAGGCGAGGCGGGCGCTCTCGCTGGATTCGACGTTCACGGTCCCGGCACTGTCGGTACTTTCGATGGCGCGAGCCGGACAGGGCGACTCCATCGGGGCGGTGGCGCTGATTGCACAAGCGCGGCTGGCGCAGGCCGACGAGGCGCCGTCACCGGATGAGGCGCACATGCTGGTCCACGCGCAGTTGGCGGCGGGCCGTCATGCCGACGCCGTGCGAACGGTGCAGTCGGCCCGTCCGCGCGGAGCCGGTCTCTGGTACCTGTTTCAGATGTCGTACTTTCGCGAGTTCCGGCGCGACTCCGCCGTCGCGGCCGTTCTGGCGACGGCGGATCCGCGGAACTGATTGCCGGCCGATTCAGCCGGCCGGGAGGGCGCCGCGGCTGTACTCATGGTTTCCCGGCTGCCACCTGTTCGCGCACCTGCGCCAGGAACGCCGGCACCTCGAAGTAGATTCGCCCCCGCGTGATCATGCCGTCCTTCATGTCGTAGATCACCGCCAGCGGCACCCGGACCTCGCGACCGGTAGCGGCTACGCCGGCGAACTCTCCCTTGTGGGTACCGACGAACGTCGCTTCCAGCACAGCCCGGTCGCCATCGACGATGAGGTTGCGGGTCTCGGCGTGGCCCTCGAACGCGCCATGATAGACGAAGTCCAGCATCTGCCGGACAGCTTCGCGTCCATTATGCTCGTCGCCGGTGGCCATGTTGGTGAAGATGACGTCCTCGGCCATCATGCTGAGGTCGCTGTGGTTGGATTCCAGGTAGCGCGCGAGGGCCGCGCGGTTCTGCTCAGCAGGCATGGGTGTTTTCTCCATTGTGTTGGCGGTGCAGGCAGCCGGCAGCAGCGCGGTGGCCGCGGTGAAGGCATGAACATGCTTCGTCATGAGCACCTCCGGAAGAAGGATGCGCCCCTCAGGCAGGCGTGCGAAGCCGGTGGCCGCGCGGACGGCTCTCACGTCTGGATGGCCGCGCCGTCACCGCACACCCGGCCGCGGATCCGGAGGTCGAGGGTACCCGCGGGCGGCGCGACGCTGGTAAAGGTGATCAGCCCGTGATTGTGCAGCTGACCGGCCGCGTTCTCGTAGATCCCTGCACCCTCGACCAGTGAGAGGTGGTCGTTCACCGCGCAGGTGGCGGGGTTGTTGTCTGCCGGGGCGCACGATGCCCGGTCTTCCGTGCGGAACCACGACTCGCCATCTGCGGACCAGAAGACGTGGCTGAGGATGATATGATGGGCGCCCTGGCCCTTGCTTCCCGAAATCGATTCGTTCGCCACGAACGATGCCAGCGTTCCCGGCTCGTTCCCCAGAACGACCGGTGTCGGTGCCAGCCCGAAGCCGCCGAAGCCGCCTTCAGACCAGATTCCCAGTGGACCGAAAGCTTCGGCGGCCACGTTGATGCAGGCCGCGGCGGGGCGCGCGGCGGAAGCGGCGAATTCGGCACTGGCCGGCCCGCTTGACTCGGCCGCACAGGCGCCGAGGGCTACAATTAGCGATGCAATGACCGCGCGACTCGGGTGGAATAGCTGCATGGTGTTCTCCGTGGATTGAGAGGGGTTCCTGGTCAGACAGTTCCGCTAGTCGTCGAAGATCTCGATCCGGCTCACACACACCGACTCGGTCTCGCCGCCCTCCTCCTGCTCACCCTCGTCGTCCTGCTCGATCGTGATCGTGACGGTCTCGCCGGCGAACTGCTCGAGGCTGCCGCCCACGACTACCACCGGCATGTCGGCAGGGGCGACCGTGCGCCAATCCTCAACGATGGTGGTTGATCCATTCGACGGCGTGACCGTGATTCTGGCATGGGTGTCACCCTCGTCGCGCAGGAGGCAGTCGGCCATCCCTGCGACATCGATCCAGACTTCGCCTGCTGCACCATCCGGAAGGGTGACCTGGCGGCTCATCCAGGCGTCGGCCGTACCGGGCGCGCCGTAGCCGGACAGCACCACGCTGCCGCTTCCGGCATCGTGTATCGCTGACCCGCCGCCGTCTCCGCTGGTCCTGCTGCCGAGGGTCCAGCCCTCGAGGCCGCCGTCGAACTCCCAGGTGATGGGAAGCTCCAGTGGGTCAGGGCCCGTCGGACCGGTTTCGTCGCCGCAGGAAACAAGGGCGATCGCCAGGCACACCGCAGCCGCGGAGGCCGTCAGGGTGCGGGCCGAATGTGTCGGTGAGGTCCCCATCAGGTCGTCCGGATCTTGCTGGCGACCTGGCGGGCGGTCTCCGGGGTGA
>DASTUF010000090.1:0-5381 GCA_035759745.1 Gemmatimonadales bacterium | reverse complement strand
CCAGGTATTCACCGAGGAAGATGGCACCACCCTCACCGTCGCCACCGTGCTCTACCCCTCGAAGGAGGCCCGGGACAAGGCCATCGAGACCGGGATGGAAGACGGCTGGGGCCGGAGCTACGAGCGGCTGGACGAGTACCTGCAAAAGTAGCCTGAGACGGCTGTCACTTCTGGAAGGAGCACGGCGCAGGTACGGATAGCCCCTGTCTCTGGAGGACATCCGTGCCTGGCCGCTCCGCACTTCTCGCCTTGACCTGCCTGGCGCTCGCCTGCGGCGGGGACGCCACCGATCCGGACCCGTCCGCCGCGGTCGCAACGGTGGAGTTGTCCCTCGAAGCCGACACACTGGAGGCGGGCGTCGAGCGTCAGCTGACGGCCACGGCCCGCGATGCTGAGGGAAATGTGCTCACCGGGCGCACGTTCACGTGGTCCAGCGAAGACGATGGCATCGCCACGGTCGACAACGCCGGCGTGGTAACCGGAATCAACAACGGCACCGTCACCGTTCACGCCACGGTGGAAGGGGTGGGCGCCGAGGCCCAAATGACCGTGTACGTCGGCGTCACGGGCTCGTGGGCGGGCACACTGCTGGCCGGGACCGACAACTGCCCGATCGAACAGCAGCTTGTCCAGGACCTGGACGGTACGATTGGCGGCACTGGCACGGCGAGCGCCCCCTGCGAGGGCAGCTTCATCCTGGCCGGCCAGATAAACGCGGGAGGCGTTGCCGACAGCATCTACCTCTACTGGAACGGAAGCACTACCGCCGATGTGATACAGGGCGGGCACTTTGACGGCGCCCACGGGATTGGGAGTTATCTGACCGGTGCGGGCTGCGGCGGCCAGGGCTGCCCAGTCACCCTCGCGCGGACGAGCGTGGAGGTGCCTGCGGAGTTGGTGCCATGAGGGGGCCGTGGGTGGTGGCTGCGTGCGCATGCGTCATCGGCGCATGCGGCGGTGACGGTGGCGGGCCGACCGGGAACGACCCCGTCGAGGTCGTCACGGTGGAGCTGCTGCCCGCCGCCGACACCCTCGTCGCGGGAAGCACGCTTCAGATCGTGGCCAAGCCCCGCTCCGCAACCGAAGAGTGGCTGCAGAACCGCGTCGTCGCCTGGACCAGCAGCGCGCCGACGGTCGCGACAGTGAGCGACGCCGGGCTGGTCAGCGCCGTGGATCACGGCGTCGCCGCAATCGTCGGCACCGCCGATGGTGTGAGCGCCGCGGCCGCCATCACGGTAGTCGTTGGCATTACCGGTACCTGGGCCGGCACATTCGACCTGGACGGGACGGTCTGCGCGTTGACACTTTTCCTCTCGGAGGAGCTCGACGGCAGTATCAGTGGCGATGGGTTTGTGGACCTGCCGTGCATTGCACAGTCATTCAGCGTTGTTGGCCTGAACGACGCCGGCGGAGTGGCGGATCGCGTGCATCTGGTGCTGAGTCTCGAGGACGGTGACCTCCTTCTGGAGGGCAACTTCGATGGCGTGGGCTCCATCTACGGCGACATTGACCAGGAAGGGTGCGCGACCGTCGACTGTTCCTGGCAAGTGTCCCGGACAAGCATCGAGTAGCTGAACTTCACAACTTAGCGCGCCCGCGCTGCGGCGAGAAGCTCCCGGGCGCTTGTCACTCGGTCATCCTGCTCGCCCCAGCGCTTGGCCAGTACCGGCACTGCGAGCTCCAGTGGCGCCACCGCCTCGCGGTGCCGGCCCGCATCCATCAGGGCAGCGGCGTAGTCTCGCCGCACGCGGGCGGTCAGGATATAGTCTGGCGGATACCGCTCCTCGTGCCCGGCAATCGACCGCTCGAACACCGTCAGCGCCTCATCCAGCCTGCCGCTCTGGCCCAGTGCCTGCGCCAGGCGCCCTTGCAACACCGGGATATGCGCCGGGTTGCTCGCCTGTTTCCGATAGGAGTCGAGCATCCGCCGATACAGGGCGATCGCCTCGTCGTAGCGACCCGACTTCCGGTGCAGCTCGGCCCACCCGCCCAGTGTGGCATTGACCAACCCGTGGTCCGGGCCCAGCCGCTCCTCAAGCATCCAGACCGCGGTCCGGTACAGGGAATCAGCCCGGTCCGGCTGCCCCCGCAGCTGGGCCACCGCGGCCAGCTGATTCAGCGCCCGTCCCTCTGCAGCTGACCGGTCACCCCGAGCTCCATACACTTCCAGCGCCAGCAGGAGCAGCGAGTCGGCAGCCTCCAACTCCCCCTGCCGCCGCTTGGTGGCAGCCCATTCGCTATAGGCCACCGCCACCGTTCCGGTGCCGCCACCATCTCGTGCTTGCACGCGTGCGGCGCGAACCACCCCAGCATGCACACGGTCGAGCCGGGCCCAGTCCTGCGAATAGCTCAGCACCCGCGTCAACTGCTTCAGCAGCTCGGGAGTGCCCTGGAGCATCGCCGGGGAGCCATCACCCAGCAGCGTCATGACCTTCGCAACCTGAAGCTCGGCGCTGTCCCGCTGGCCCAGCATGTGATAGGAGCCCGCCAGTTCCAGCAACAGCTCTCCGGTCAGCGGATCGGAGGGATCGATCAACTGCTGCGCTGTCAGCGCCTGCTGCAAAAGCTCGCGCATGCTCGGGTAGTCGCCCTGGCCGGCACGGACCCGCGCCAGCTGCCGCAGGCTGGCTACGTAGCCGGGGCGTGGTGCGCCGTCGGGGCCGGCGCGCTGCAGCTCGACCGCTCGCACCAGCAGGGGCTCGGCCAGGTCGCCGCGCGTGAGATTGTGGTACGCCTCTCCGATCAACGTCAGCATCCGGGCCTGGAGCTCGGGCTGCCCGTCCAGGTCCTGGGCCATTCGCTCCGCGCCCCGGTCCAGCAGCTCCCGCGCCCGAATCGAATCCCCCGTCCCCGTCTTCATTGGATCGGCGACTTCGAAGATCCCCACCAGGAAATCCGATACCTGCTCGGCGGCTTCCGCTTCCGCCCTGGCGCGGTCCCGTTCCGCTTCCAGTGCGCGGGACTGGCGCACAGTGGTAACGAGAAAGGCCACCAGCAGCAGCGTCATGGCCGTGCCCGCAGCGACGGCTATCCGGTTCCGGCCGATGAAGCGCGAGACCCGGTATCCCACCGTGTCGGGCCTGGCCTTGATGGGCAGTCGCTGCTGGTGACGGCGGATATCCTCGCGCAGTGCACCAACCGACGGATACCGGCGCTCCGGCTGAGGCCGCAACGCCGTGGCCACGATGGTTTCGAGGTCGCCCGCCAGCGTGCGCCGCAGGCGAGTGACATCGGTGGATCGTGCTGCGGCAATGGAAGCTGTGATGGCCGACGTCACCAGCGACCGGGATGGCGGCTCGTCACCCGCCCTGGATGTCGCGGCCAATCGGGGCGGCCGGCTGCCGCCCAGCAGTTCGTGCAGCACCACACCGAGGCCGTAGACGTCGGTCGATGTCGAGATCGGGCCACCAGCGAACTGCTCTGGCGCGGCGTACTCCGGTGTCATCGGCCGCGCGCCCGCCTCGGTCAGGGTATCGGGACCTCCCTCGCCCGCCGTGGTGGCGAGCAGCTTGGCAATGCCGAAGTCGAGCAGCTTGGGACGGCCGTCGCTGGTGACCACGATGTTGGAGGGCTTGAGGTCGCGGTGAACGACGAGGTTGCGGTGGGCGTACTCCAGCGCGAGGCAAACCTGCTGAAACAGGTTCAGGCGCGCATCGACCGACAGGCGATGATTATCCGCGTAGCGGAGGATCGTCTGCCCGTCCACGTGCTCCATCACGAAGTACGGGCGCCCGTCCTCGGCGATGCCGCCGTCCATCAGCCGGGCGATGTTGGGGTGATCCAGGCCGGCGAGGATCCGCCGCTCCCGGAGGAACCGGGCGAGGATGGCGTGCGAGTCCATGCCGCGCTTGAGCAGCTTGATCGCGACCCGCTGATCAAACTGGCCGTCGGTGCGCTCGGCGAGGAAGACCTGGCCCATCCCGCCTTCACCGATCTCACGTACCAGCCGCCAGGGCCCGATCTGCTTCGGCGCATCCTCAAGCACCAGCGCTGCGGCTTCGAGCGCCGCAGAATCCAGGCTCCCGGGAAATCCGGGATCCGCCGCCTGATCCGCGGCCAGCAGGCGCCTGACCGCTTCGAGTTCGTGGGGCCGGCCGGAGCAGCATCCGGCCACGAACGTCTCGCGCTGATCCGGAGGAAGCTCGAGTGCATCGCCGAATATCCCGGAAACCCGGGTCCAATCGATGGCGCTCATGATGACGTGCCTTCTGCGGAACCGCTCATCAGGTAGTCATGCAGCCAGGCGCGTGCGAATGCCCAGTCCCGGTGCACCGTGCGACGGGTGACGCCGAGCGCCTGCGCGGTGTCATCGGCGCCGAGCCCGCCGAAGAACCGGCACTCCACCACCTGCGCCGGTCTCGGTGCCACCAGCGCGAGCTGCTGCAGTGCCTCCTCGAGCTCGAGCAGGTCCACTCCTCCTGCATTCGTCACCGCGAGCTCGTCGTCCAGCGTGATCGCCACGCGGCCGCCGCCACGCTTGATCCGCCGGCGCCTCCGCGCGTGGTCCACCACGATCCGGCGCATCGCCTGCGCCGCCGCCGCGAAAAAGTACGCCCGGCCGCGCTCGGCGACCTCCTGGCTGTCTCCCAGCCTCAGCCAGGCCTCGTGCACCAGCTCGGTGGTGGTTAGCGTGAAGTCCCCGCGCTCCAGCCGGAGGCGCCCTCGCGCCATGCGACGCAGCTCGTCGTAGACCAGCGGGAGCAGCGCGGCGACGCTCTCCTCGGGTGAGGGCTGCATCGAGGTCGCTACCCTCGCCGCTTTTTCCTGGGCGCTGGTGCGTCCGGCACGATCTGGATGTTGATGGACTGCAGGTCCTCCTCGAACCACGCGATCAGCCGGCCGGTGAACTTCTCCGCCAGGTAGAACAGGTCGTTCGGGGTCTTGGGATGGATGTGCGCCACCAGGACGCCACCGGCATTGGCAATCTGGATGTAGCCGCCCTTGGGCCGCTGCACGTGCCGGAGTCGGGTCTTCGCCTTGTTGCTCCAATCCCAGGTGGCCGCTTCACGGATTCGGGCGCGGAGCAGCTTGTAGGCATCGGCATCGGCGCGTGGCACTGCCTGCAGCACGAGCATGGGCCACCTCGGAAAAGGGAAGCGAGAGAGTGGACTACTTGCCGGACCTCGCACTGGAGAAATCGGCGGTCGCCTTCGTCTTTGCTTCAGCCATGTTCCGCCTCCCACAGTTTCCTGATCAACTGGATCTGGCCGGTGTGATACACATCGTGGAAGGCGACGCCAGCGATGAGTTCGCCCACGGTCTGGCTCTGCTTGCCCTTCGACGGGCGTCCCAGGCGAGAATGGTCCACGGACGCGATCGTGTCCAGCAGCGCCTCGTGCGCGACCCGCAGCACTTCGATATCGGCGGCCCATGACTCGTCG
>DASTUF010000089.1:0-11623 GCA_035759745.1 Gemmatimonadales bacterium | reverse complement strand
CAGGGGCGGCCGAAATGCCGCCCACTGGCGGCACCGGGACACTAGCGGAACGTGATGCCCTGCTTCACCAGCGCCCGCACCTTCCGTCCGCCCTCCTTGCCGGGTGTGAACCTGCTGCCCCGAATCATGGCGGCGGCCGCTGGAAGGAGGCGGGTGTCGCTGGATTCCTCAGCAGTCAGGGTACATGGCTCAACGAGGCCGGTGGTATCGACGACGAACTGCAGCTCCACCCTCCCTGGTTGCCCTTCCAGCCCCCTCGGCACGCTCTTTACACCGGCCGACAGCAGGCGCGGCGGCTCGTCCAGCTCCGACACAGGGACCGCACCGTGGTGGTCCGTCGCCACCAGCGCGGGCCTCCCGGCGCCATCGATACAGTCCAGCGCATGTCGTAGTGTCACGGGTGGCAGTTGACGGAGAGCCACGTCGTCACCGGTAGGTGCAGCGGACTCGGCCGGCTCGACGCCGCACATGATCGCTGCATGCACAGCCTGCAGCCCCAGGCGCTCCTGGGCAGTGAGCCGAAATGACTCGCCGCCCAGCCAACCCTCGACCTGCCTGGCCTGAGCGATGGTCATGAATTGCGCCGGTGTCAGCGGCGCTACAATCTGCAGCGTGACTGCGCTGTCGGCCTCGCTACCGTGCTGATGCGCCCGGTATGTGGCACGTGCGGGCACGACCTCGACGGAGTCATCGAGCCGGAACCGAAGCGACCGCGAAGGCGCGGGCATCCTCGCCTCGCCACGGTGATAGAGCAACAGCGAAGCCTGAACACCGCGCCGATTCGCATCTGCGCTCACGATGGCGTGCCCAGTGACGTACTGCATCCCATACTGGCCACGAGCCATGCGCGACTCGGAGCGGACGACGAGCAGCGAATCAGGATTGGGCAACTCTCGGTACAGGCGAGCACGCTCGAGGCCGGGGTCAATCCGTCCCGCATACGCATCGCACATGTTCGCCCGGACTTCCTGAAACTCCGGCGCCTGAACCGCCATGGCGCGAGACGGCGCCACCAGTCCCCCAAGGAGAAGGAAGAATGCCAGGCTGCGCATCGAACCTCTGCCACGATCGTCGAGCGACGTGAGCGCTGTATGGCGTAATCCGCTCAAGGTGTGGCGCTCCCGGATGTTCCCTCCCCGCGCTGGCAGACCGCCAGCCGTGCCGCTCCGTCGCTCCAGGTTGGTGCCATCACTCCTCCGCGGGTTCAAAGGCCCACCGGAACGCCTTGAGCGCTGCCGGGTGATAGATCGTCGCGTGGCGCTCCTCCGGCATCGACCGGTAGTGCCACTCCGTGCTCGCCGGTGCGCCCGCCCTCATCAAGTCGGCCAGGCGCTGGGTGAGGCTGTCCACATCGTCCCGGCTCGCCGCGAGGTACACCCGCTTGCCTGCGATGGCATCCATCCGATCCTGAGCGTACGATACCAGCGCGCCGCCGTTCCACCAGAGGCTGGGGTCGAACGCGATCCAGGTGTCGAACAGGTCCGGCTCGAGGAGGAGCGTCTCCACGATGAACAGCCCCGCGAGCGACTCACCCACGATGGCCGTTTCATCCGTCGTGCGGTAGCGCGACCGGATGGCCGGCATCAGCTCGGTGCGGATGAAGGACCGGAACGCTGCCGAACCACCCACCACCGGCGCGATCTTCCGGTCGTCCTCCACCGTCGTCGGGCCCGTGAGGTCCCGCCGGCGGGCCGTGTTCTTGATGCCCACCAGGATGAAGGGCCGCATGGTGCCGTTGCCCACCGATACCTGCACCAGCCCGGCCACGTGCAGGAAGTCCTCTCCGATGCCGCCATCCGGCATGTACAGCACCGGCAGCCGGACCGAGGAATCCGCGACGTACTGCGGCGGCAGATAGACGTTGATAGTCCGGGACTCACCCAGCGTACGCGACTCGATAACAAACGTTTCGCCGATCACCAGCGGTGCGGCATCGGACCCCGAACGGGCGGAACTCTGAGCGGCGGCCGATGCCGGCAAAACAGCAAGGACCAGCCACGCCAGCCGGGCCATAGCCAATCCTGAGCGCCGAGTCATCACCTTCATCCTTCGAAATATCAGCGTCATCTGTGGAACCATCAGCGTCATCTGTGGATACATCAACGTCATCTGCGGACTCAGCGATCCATGATCGGGAGATACTGCCGCCACGGGCCCACTGCATCGCTATACTGCTTCGCCATCACCCGCGCTATCTGCCCCAGGTGGTTGAGGTCGTGTGCCACCCAGGTGGCCAGCAGGTTGCGAAGCGTCACCGGCCCCAGCTCCGGATGCTCTCCCTCGAGCGCCAGTTGAGCGTCGGTGAGTTTCCATCCGGCGACGGTGCCCAGGTTGGCTGCCCGGAGCTGGCCGAACTCATCCAGCAGCTGCACCAGCGTCTTGCCCTGGCTCTCGCGAAACTGCGCGAACCGGTCAAAGGGCGTAAAGCGCCGGTTGGCGCCCTGGGCCAGGATGATCTCCGCCCGGGCAATCCAGTCGGTGCGCTCGCCATGAATCAGGTGCCCGACCACGTCGTACGGGCTCCACGTCTCGGGGCCCTCCGTCGCCGTGGTCCAGTCGTCAGGCAAACCCGCCAGCAGCGCCCGCAATGTGGCCGGCGTGCGCTCCAGTACCGCGAGGCCGGCGGCAAGATCGAAATTCATTCGTCACCTACTTCACATGAATGGCCCGGAGCATTCCCAGCATCACATGCGGCTTGCCTGAGTCCTTGTCGGGCACCAGGCAGTATATCACGTACTCGCCGGGAGGCAGGTCAACCGGCAGGTACGCCACTACTCCCGAACCCATCCGCGCCACGCCGGCAATGTTGGTGGCGTGGTCGTTCGGCTCCTCGGCATGCAGCCAGTCGCGCATCGTCGAGCCCGCCTTGAGCCGGGCGATCCGCACCTGATGGTCCTGCTGTCCCGCATTGTCCACTCGCAGCACCTGCTGCCCGGCCTCCCAATCCTCCGGCCCCATGTAGGCGAAGTCAATCATCCGCACGAGGTAGGAGGCCCCGGGCGGCGCGTCGGCGCCGGCAGCGGGCGGGACGTCCGGCACCACGAACATTCTGGCTTCGCCGGCCACGGCGTGACGATGACCATCTTCGCCACGAATGACGCAAGCCAGCAGGTAACGGCCCGGCGTGAAGCGGATGAACACCTCGCCGGAGTCGCCCACTTCGGGCCCACCCAGCGCCAGCGCGTGCCCCGGAGTATCCACTCCTTCATCGAGCTCCCGGAGAAACGCGGATGCGTCGAAAGTCGACGCGCTGTCCTGCATCAGGAAAATCACCGGAATGTGGCCCGCTCCATCCTCCTCCACCCGCACCAGCCGCCAGCCCGGCGCAACGGTGTCCGGCGCCGCGACCGACCCGGCATCCACCTGCACCAGCACCGGCTCCACCACCGGAGCGAAAGGCTCCTCCGCTGCAGGATCGGCCTGCGGTGCGTCGCGCTGGCCGCATGCGGCAACGGCGATGAATGCGACCAGTGCGCATGCGCTACTTCTGCCGGGCATTCGGCCTCCCGTCGCTTCCACGCCACGGTCGGGGCAACCATCTCGGCACCCCAGCGGCGTAGTCGTCATAACTCTGGCCGAAGCGACGTCGCAATCCCGGCTCTTCCACCAGAATGAAGTACACGTGATTGATGACGATGAACACCGCGGCCCATGCCGCCAGGTGCCATGATCCCCAGATCAATGCTTCGCCCACGAGTATCAACGCGACGCCCGTGATCATCGGATTGCGCACCCACCGATAGGGGCCGACCGCGACCAGCGCGCGGGTCGGGTCCCACGGCGCCAGCGTGCCCCGGCCCACCCGAGCGAACAGCAGCACGCACCAGGCGAACAGATAGGCCCCTATGCCAAGCAGCAGCGCGCCACCTGCTCGGGCCGGCAGCTCCGCTGCACCACCACTGGCCCACCGGGTGTCGTGCGGCGACCCCAGCAGGTACATCGGCATGATGATTGTGACCAGGAAGGGCAGCAGCAGGATCGCCGCGAGGTGCCGCAGCAGTTGGGAGAAGTCAGACCTCGTCATCGATCGCGGTCCACAGCCCCGGATTCACCTGCACGAATCCCTCGGCGTTCACCACCAGCATGCCCTCGTATCCGGTGGTTGGTGACTGGTACCAATAGGAGCGCGCATCGCGCCGTTCGTACCGCTGCGGGTGGCGGGCGAAGGTCCAGCTGCTGTCATCGAGCCACGCCGTCGCGGCGCCGTCGACACACCAGCCATCTGCCAGCGGCCTGAGCTCGCACGCATCGCTGCCCGGAATGTCCAGTCGGCGCCAGCGCACTCACGCCGCCTAGTCGGCGGCAGCCATCGGAAGCACGGGCGGGAGCGGCGGCGCGTCGTTCCAGATATCGATCACTGCGCGCCACGTTCCGTCGGCCTCACGGCGCCAGATGGACACTGCCTTCGCATGCGTCGTGTCGATGCCACCCAGCGAGTCCGGGAATGTGTACTGGCTGCGGCCCAGCGCGTACGCCAGATCTCCGCTGGCAGCGACGATGACCGTGTCGCTGGTCCAGGTGACACTGAATCCCGGAATGGCCATGGCCGCCTGCATGTGCTCGCGCACCGCAGCCCTGCCGATCACGGGCGGCCCACCGGGCGGGAACATGATCCCGTCGGGCGCCAGCGCCGCGACGCTCGCCTCCAGGTCACCACCACTCGCTGCCGCCGCCCAGGCACTGTCGGCAGCGTGCACCGCAGCTGCCGCAGCCACAGCATCCGCGGCGGGCGGAGCGTCAGCCGAGCAGGCGAGAACAAGCGCGAGTGCCGCAACTGGCCACGGCGTGCCAAGACGGGACATGCGAGCTCCTGGGAGAAAGTGTCGGTTCGTGTAACAGTTCGCTGCCATGACTCGAGCCCTTCGCGTCCTTCGCGTCTTCCTGGTAAAAACCTTACGGAGCCATTCGGTTCGTCGATAGGCAGCCAGATTGCTTCGCCGCCGCTGGCGGCTCGCAATGCCGTAATCGGGCGCGCCATGTAGCCGAAGGCGACACGTGCCGATCAGCGGCTCTCAGCAGCGTCCCCGCGCCGTACCGCAACATGGCACCCACAACCAACAGCAATGCTCCGTGAACCTCCGTGAGCTCCGTGGCTCTGTGGTTCACTTGAAAACCAGGTCGCTTCGCTGCCTCAGCGTGACGAGCCTGTTCGCGCCCTTCGTGTCTTGGTGGTGAAAACCTTACCTGGCCATTCGGTTCGTCGGTAGGCCGCCAGATTGCTTCGGCGGCTGCGCCGCCTCGCAATGACGCAACGGGCTGCGCCGCCTCGCAATGACGTAAAAGGGCCTCAGTCCATCATCGGCGGCGACCCGTCCGGCGGAGTGTTGGGACCCGGCCGGTCCGTCCGCCGCCGGTCCCGCCGCTGCCCCGCCTCATACCACCTTCTGGTGACCTCGCCCGCCAGTTCCCTGTTGCCCAGCCCGAACGCCAGTCCCGCGGCCAGCGCCACCGCACCCAGGATCAGCGTGAACGCCGAAGTAACGATCTCCTCCGCCACCCCGATCTGCTGCAGCGCCATGAAGACGGCGATCAGGATCACCGCCCCCTTCGCCAGCTTGGCCAGCGTCGGCACGCCCGCCACCGTCCCCGCCGACGCCAGCACCACCGCCCGCACGAACTCGCCCACGATCATGCCCAGGATCACGATGACGATCGCGCTGATCAGCGTCGGGATGTACCCCAGCATGATGCCGAACATCTCGTTGATGCTCTCGAGCCCCAGCGCCGTGCTCGCCAGCAGGATCACTACCAGCATCACCAGCCAGAACACCAGCTTCGCCAGCGCCCGCACCGGATCCAGCCGAGAGCCGGTCCGCGTCACCACCTCGTCCAGCCCGCCGGCTGCGGCCATCCGGTTGAAGTCGGCCCGCTTGAGCAGGTCGTCCACCCACCGCTGCACCTGGCGCGCGAGCACGTAGCCGGTGAGCAGGATCAGTCCAGCGGCCAGGAACGCCGGCAGCACGCTGCCGATTTCGCCCAACCCCACCAGCAACCGGTTCCACAATTCGTTCACGGTGTCACCTCGATCACCAGTTTCCCCAGCTGCTCACCCCGCTCCAACCGCGCGTACGCCTTCGCTCCCTCCACCAGCGGCACCACCTGGTCCACCACCGGCCGGAACTTCCCGCTGTGCGCCAGCGCCAGCATCTCGCGGAACTCGGCCTGGCTCCCCATGGTCGATCCCAGGATGCTCCACTGGTGCCAGAAGAGCCGCCGGGCATCGAGCCTCACCATCGGCCCGCTGGTCGCGCCGCACACCACCATGCGCCCACCCCGCGCCAGCAGCCGGAGCGATGCCGGCCAGGTTCCCTCTCCCACCGAATCCACCACCACCTCGCACCCGCGCCGCCCGGTGAGTCCCTTCACGAACGCCACCACATCATCTGCCTTGTGATTGACAACGTGCGCCGCACCCAGTTGGCGCGCCCGCTCCATCCCCTCGGCCCGGGAGCTGGTGGCGATCACTGTCGCGCCCAGGTGCACCGCCACCTGGATCGCCGCCTGCGCCACGCCCCCTCCCGCGCCCCACACCAGAACGGTCTCGCCCGGGTGCAGTTGCGCCTTGCTGCTGAGCATCCGCCACGCCGTCAGCGTCGCCACCGTCAGCGCCGCGCGCTCGGCCCAACTCCACCCCGCCGGCGCCGGCGCAACGTTTCGCGCCGGCAGCACCACCAGCTCCGCCGCCGTCCCCGAGCGATGCTCGCCCAGGATGGAGATCCTGTCACACAGCGCCTCATCACCCCGGCGGCACGCGGGGCACTCACCGCAGAAGGTGCCGGGGTTGAAAAGCACTTCGTCGCCCGGCCGTACCGATGTGACGTCGGCACCAACCGACTCCACCACTCCGGCACCGTCGGCCCCCACTATGTGGGGATAGCTGGCCGGAATGCCCGGCATCCCGCCAGCGACGAACAGGTCGAGCCGGTTGAGCGCGGACGCGCGCATGGCGACCCGCACATCGCCCGGAGACGAAAGCGCCGGCGCTGGCACATCGGCCAGCACCGGCTCCACTCCCTCGCCCGCCCGCTCCAGCACCAGCGCGCGCATCAGAACGATGGCGTCGCGATCAGTTCGCCGGCGCGCAGCGGAATCGCCACCGGCGTCTGGCCCGGCTCGACCCTCTGGGTCACCAGGCGGTACGCGACCGCGCTGGATTCCCGGCTCTCGACACGGCCCGTCAGCACTGCCATCCGTCGCCCATCGGACGAGACTGCCAGGTCCAGCACCGCATCGGGCACTTCGGCGATCACCTGGCGGCTGGCACCGTGCTGCCGCACTATCACCGCCCCGCTTCGGGACAGGTCGGACGCGAACAGCAGTGCGCCGTCCTGCAGCCAATGCGGTGCCCGCTCCCGTACCGGCGTCGCGGTGATCCGCCGGAGGTCGGCTCCCTCGAGCGTGGACACGTAGACGTCGTAGTTGCCTTCGCGTGCGCTGACGTAGGCCACGTAACGGCCGTCGGGCGACACACTGGGCGACTGGTGCCCTCCCGGACCTGCGGTGATCACGCGCGCCTCGCCGGAATCCACCGGCACGATCGCCAGCTGGGAAGCACCGCCGGCTCCCGCGGTGTACACGATCGCGGATCCGTCGGGCAGCCATGCGGGCTCCGACTCGCTCGCGGTCGAGTCGCTGGTGAGCTGGCGCAGGTTGCGGCCGTCGGCATCCATGATCCAGATGTCAAAGCTGCCCGCCCGGTTGGAGCTCACCGCGATTCGGGTCCGGTCGGGCGAGAACGCCGCATGGAGGATGGTGGACGTGTCGGCCAGCACCGGGATCAAGGTGGAGGGATCGTCCAGCCGCATCTGATAGAGGCCGACTCCGCGGCGGGCCGCGCGGTCGGACGACAGCAGCAGGTCACCGGTCACGAACACATCCGCCGAACCCTCGGTGCCCCACGGCGTGGATGCCGTGACCACACTGCGACCCACCGACTCCGCACTCAGCGCACCATTGACCACGCTCACCACGCCTGCACGCGAACTGCTCCACGACAGCGAGGTGTTCAGGCCCGGTACCGTGGCGCCGTCCGGATCCACCAGCCTGCCGGTCAGGCGCACCCGATCGCCCACCGCCAGCCCCAGTCGGGTGCGGTCCAGTTGCACCGTCACCGGCAGCACCTCGAAGGTCCACACCACCGGGTCGAATCCTGCTACCAGTGCGGTCAGCGTGCCTCGTCCCACCCGCTGCGCCGTGACCAATCCGGTCGAAGGTGAGAACCTGAGCAGCGTGGTGTCACCCACCGTCCACGCGACCGGTATATTCGGCACCGGATTGCCGTTGGCATCTTCGGCCTGAAGTTCGACCTTGCGCGTCGTGCCGACCGGGATCGCCACCGGCGCTCCGTCGGCCGATGGCGTCATGGTGAAGCTGGCGATTGGTACCCGCACCGTGACCGGCACCCGGGCGGACATATTGTAGCCCCGCACCAGGATCTCCGTGGCGCCGGGCCGGATGCCCCGCACCAGCCCGCCGGGGAGAACCTTCACTATTGATGTGTCGACCGCGGTCCAACTGAGTCCGGCGCGCAGTCGCCTCCCGCCCTGGGTCGGCACCACGGCGAACAGGGAGTCGGTGGCGCCTGAACCGACCGCCAGCCCGGCCGGCACCGTGAACAGCGCCGTATCGACCGCAACGCCGATGCTCGCGGCAATCCCCCCAGCGGTTGCGGCCGTGACCGTGGTGATTCCGGGCGCGACGCCGATGACAACTCCGTCGCGGTCCACCGACGCGATGCGCGCGTCTCCCGTTCTCCAGGACACAGGTGGCGGTGCCATGGCGGCGCCATCCATTCCGGTGGCGCGAACGCTGACTCGCGCGGGCTCGAGCGGAAGCAGCAGCAAGGACGCCGGCGCGAGGGTCAGGGAACCCACCGGCTCCGCGGGAGTCGCGGGCGGCGGAGGCGCACTGACCGTCACATCCACCCGGGCCGCGGCCGAACCGACCCGCGCCTCGACATGAGCCACGCCGGCCCGGAGGGCCGCCAGTTCTCCGGCCGAGCTGACCCGGACGATGGTCGTGTCGGAGGAGCGGTAGGAAACCGAGTCGGCCGGGAGGAGGTTGCCCAGACTATCGTAGGAGGTGGCGACCAGCAGCTGGGTCTTGCCCGCCTCAAGCGTCACCCGCGAAGGCGCGACCACCAGCTCCCGGACTTCCTGGGCGGCGAGCGGTGTAGCCAGGGGCGCGGCCAGTAGCGCTACGGCCGCCATGGCGGCTGTCGTGGCGGATAAGGGGACAAACATTTAGGTAGGACCTGATCTGGGGGTGAAAGCGACCCAAACCTTGCACAACGAGTAGGGTTGTGCAAGTTATAACGCCAGACTCCGTACATAGCGGCGCCGAGGGCGCCCCCAGCGGCGGGTTCCGCCGTAGCGCCAGGATGGGAGCACGCCCATGTCAGCGCAAGACGACTTCGAGACCGGATGGACCAGCGGCGGCTGGATGGACGATTCGCCGATGTCAAATGAGCCAACGCCCCCACCTCCGCCACCGCCGGCGCTGGCTTTCACGCCGCTGGACGAGCCGATGAGGCTCCCCGAGGCGCCAGTCAGCCCATCCAAGCCAGCCCGGAAGCCGACCGCTCGGAAGCCAGCGCCACGCAAGGCTGCCAAAAAGGCGCGTAAGGCCAGCAAATCTGGCGGCAAGAAGGTCGCCAAGCGGACTCCGGCCAAAAAGAAGGCGACCAAGGCTCCTGCCAAGAAGCGGGCTCCGGTCAAGAAGAGCGCGGCTCGGCGTCCGGCCAAGAAGGGCGCTCGCCGCCGGTAGGGCTGCGGCACCGGAAATCCAGAAGCGCCCCGGAGCACACCGGGGCGCTTTGCCTGCCACCCCAGGTCTCATGATGCTGCGAAACACGCTGGCCCTGATCTTCGGCCTCACCCTCCTGACGGCCTGCGCCGAGCGCGCGCCCGAGGGGGTGGCACTGGTCGGGGCCACCGTCATTGACGGCACCGGCAGGCCGCCAATTCGGGACGCCGTCGTCCTCGTGCGCGGCAATCGCATCGCTTCCATTGGCCCGCGCTCCGGCTTCGAGTTGCCCGGCCGCGTGACCGAGATCGATGTGTCGGGCAGCTGGATCATTCCCGGCCTCATCGACGCCCATGCCCACGTCGAGCGCTGGGCGCTTTCACGGTATGTGGCATTCGGCGTCACCAGCCTTCGCAGCGTCCACGGCCGGATGGATTCGGCGCTCGCGCTTCGCGACGAGATCAATCTCGGTGGCGCCATTGCTCCGCGCATCTGGTCTGCTGGAGCCATGATCGATGGCGTTCCACCCACATGGCCCGACGCACTCGAGGCGGCCGACGAACGCGGTGGACGACGCGCCATCGACACGCTGGTCGCCGCCGGCGCCGACTTCGCCAAGTTGTATACCCGGATCGACAGCAGGCGCATGCGCGCCATCCTCGACGAAGCTCGCACCTTTGGACTGCCGGTCAGCGCCCATCTCGGACTCACCGACGCGCTGACTGCTACCTCACTCGGGCTCGGCGCCATCGAGCACCTGAGCGGTATCCCGGAAGCGGCCGCCGCCGATCCCGAACGATATTATGCCGCCCACCGCCGCAACTTCTTCAGTGGCTGGACCGCATTCGAGCGGGGATGGGCCGACGTCGACTCCGCGGCGCTCCATCGCGTGGCGCGACTGCTGGCCGAACGAGGCACGATCCTGGTGCCGACGATGGTCCTGCACGACACCTACAGCAGACTCGACGATCCGGCCATCTACACCGACGACGCGCTCAGTGCCGTGCCGCGTCCCGAGATCGAGCGCTGGAACACGGCCGAAATGATCCAGCGCGCCGGCTGGACTGCGAAGGACTTCGAGGATTTCCGGAAGTCGCGGCCTAACCAGGAACTCTTTCTCCGGCTCTTCCGCGCCGAAGGCGGCGTGATCGCCGCGGGGACCGACGCGTCCAACCAGCAGCTGGTGCCCGGCGCCAGTGAGCACCGCGAGATGGAGCTGCTGGTCCAGGCCGGCCTGCCCCCGGAAGCAGCCCTCGCCGCAGCCACCCGCAACGCAGCGGCGCTGCTGGGCGTGGACTCGATCGGAACCCTCGCCGCCGGCCGTGTCGCCGACCTCATCGTGCTCTCTGCCGACCCGCTGCGCGACATCCGCAACACCCGCTCCATCGAGTACGTGATGCTGCGCGGCACGCTCTACCCCGCCGATTCGCTGCGGGTCGGCTGGTAGCCCGTGGCGTTCTGGGAAGTGCTGGTGGCGTGGCTGCTGGTGGCGTTGCTCTACATCGGCTGGGAAGCGGTAGCAGCACGCGTGGCCCGGACCTCCAACGCCGGCGGCTGGCTCCGCGCTCCGGTTCGGGTGTACATAGCTGAAGCACTGCTGCTGACGCTCCTCGGTACGCTGTGGTTTGCCAGCATCGGCAGCGGCACCTGGCCCCTGGTTTTCGCCCTCCTCGGCATGCTCATCGAATGGCCCGGTCCGGTCCGCCACGGCCTTCGCTCGCCCGACGGCTCCGGCCCCGCCATCCGCCGCACCGCCCTCGGCGTCCTTCGCACCATCGCGGCGGGTGCCATTCTGTGGCTCTGGATCGGATAGTGGCGAGTGGGAAGTGGGAAGTGGGAAGTGGAATGAATTAGATTCTCTACCACCCACTTCCCACTT
>DASTUF010000088.1:0-2686 GCA_035759745.1 Gemmatimonadales bacterium | reverse complement strand
TGATCGCTGCTTCGCTGGTTGCCTGCAACGAGTCCGATCCGCCCGCGCCTGATGCGCCAGCCACCGAGACTTCGGCTCCCGATGCAGACGCGCCGCAAATCGAAGAAGAGTCGACGCCGGCCCTGACCGACGAATCGACTGTCCCGCTCACCATGGACAACGCCCGGGCCTACCTGCAGGCGCTGAAGAACCTCGGTGCGCTCGGTGGCGGCAGTGTCGCAATGGACGCTGGCGAAACCACGGCGCAGTACGAGGCACGCCTGGCGTCCGTCCCGCAGGTCGTCGCGGCGATCGAGGATGCCGGCATGTCCGTCAACGAGTTCGCGCGCTTCGGCGAAGTCTTCCTCGCCGGGGTGATGGCGCAGAGTGCGATCGAGGCCGGCCAGATGCAGGCGCCGCCCGCAGGCCTGGAGGCCGCCGTGGAGTTCGTCGAGCAGAACAAGGCCGAGATCCACGCCCTGCTCGCTTCCATGGAAGACGCTGGCGGCTGATCCGGGGACGTCACCGGGTCAGCGCACCCGCACCTCGTCCCCGATCTCGATCACCATCCCGTCCTCTCCCACTTCCACGCGACCATCGTAGTTCCGCCGCACCAGGGACAGGATGTCCCCCGTCGCCATGGCGTAGTGCGAGAAGACTGCGAGCCTGGGCCGCGCCTGCGCGAAAACTTCGCCGGCCTCCACGGGGTCGGTATGGTGCGCCGCGATGACGCGCATCTGCTCGCGCGTCAGCGAACCGGCGAGCATCTCCTCCGGGTCGCCTGCCAGGGCAGGGTCGTCCTTCCAGCGCCCCACTTCATGGATCAGCAGGTCCGCGCCTTTGGCGAACCGGATGAGGTTTGGCGCGGGCCTGGTGTCGCCGGACAGCACGACGGAACGGCCGCGGTAATCGACGCGGTAGCCGTACGCTGGTTCGATGGGTGCGTGGTCGACCAGGAACGCAGTCACCGTGACGCCGTCCGCCTCGTACACGACGCCCGGTTCGATGTCGGTCGCCTCCACCGCGATGCCTTCGGCGGGGAAGTGCTCGTCGATGTCGCGGCGTACGTGGATGTCGTAGGCGAACGCCGCCTGCAGGTGCTCCATCATCGCGCGTGTGCCGTCCGGGCCCCATATCCGGAAGGGCGTTTGCCGCCCGTCGGAAGCCCACGGAAACAGGTAGAGCTCCGGAATCGCGATGACATGGTCGGAGTGCAGGTGGGTCAGGAACACCGCGGTAACGCTGGCGGGACGCACCGGCACCCGCTGCAGCGCGTTCGGCACACCGCTGCCGGCGTCGAACAGGAGCACCTGGTCGCCCGCCAGCACCAGGGTGCCGATGCCGGCCCGGTTGGCGCGGGTGACCGGCCCGCCGCCGGTGCCCAGCAGGACGACGCGGATGTCGGGTTCGGCATCCGGCGGCGCTGCATGCGCGATGCCGGGCATCGCCATGCAGAGGAGGAGCGAAGCAAGCACCAGGCCGCCACGCATGGCGGTCAGCCTCGAACCGCTGCTTCGATCGTGGCCACGTCGATCTTGTGCATCGTCAGCATCGCCTCGAACGCGCGCCTGGCCACCTCGCGGTCCGGGCTGGTGAATGCCTCGGTCAGCACACGCGGGGTGATCTGCCACGACAGGCCCCACTTGTCCTTGCACCAGCCGCACGCGCTCTCCTGGCCGCCGTTGCCGACGATTGCATTCCAGTAGCGGTCGGTCTCAGCCTGGTCGTCGGTGGCGACCTGGAAGGAGAACGCCTCGCTGTGCCTGAAGATCGGGCCGCCGTTGAGGCCGATGCACGGGATGCCGAGCACCGTGAAATCGACGGTCAGGGCTTCGCCTTCCTTGCCGCCCGGGTAGTCGGCGGGCGCGCGAAAAACCCCGTTCACCGAACTGTCGGGAAAGGTTTCGGCGTAGAACATCGCAGCGTCGAGGGCGTCGCCTTCGTACCAGAGGCAGATGGTGTTCTTGGGGATCATGGGTCGTCTCCGTCAGTAGTAATAGCGCAACGTCAACTCCGTGGATCGCGCATCGTCGCGGTCGTGGTACAGCGCCCCGATCGCCCAGTGATCGCTCGGATGGAACAGCACGCCGGCCACCAGCTCCGTCCACGTGGCGTCTTCGAATCGGGTGCGCCGGGCGCCTGCGGTCAGCTCCAGCCAGTCGGTGACCGCGTGCCGCAGGTCCACTTCGAGGATGGTGCCGGTGCCCTCCAGCCTGCGTGGTGATTCCCAGCCAGGCGCCATGACTTCCCCCCGGCTGCGGAAGACCGCGAAGGCCGGCGCGATCATCGTGCGTTTGCCGACCAGGTAGTGCCCGCCGGCGCCGGCGCGCCAGGTCTTCAGGTCGTAGTCCCAGTCCTCGTGGTTGCCGGCATAGAAGGCGGTGTCGTCGTAGGACAGGAAGACGTGGGTGCGCTCGCCGAAGCTCTTGAACCCGCCGGCGGTGCCGTTGCCTTCATTCTCGTTTTCGCCCGCCGCCGCGCCCTCCTTGCTGAGGTAGACGTAGTCGTAGTTCAGCACCTCGGCCCGCGTGGCTGCGGGGAGCAGGGCGACTGCGCTGGCGAGGAGGAGCCTGGCAGGGGAGATGGAGGGCCAAGCCATCGGTGGCTCCTGTGTCGGTGCTTGCGACATGGGGGCAGACGGGACCACTGTAGCGGTCCCGCGTGCCCCCGGGACGCGGCCCCACTCAGATGGAGGAACCGCCATGAA
>DASTUF010000087.1:0-4180 GCA_035759745.1 Gemmatimonadales bacterium | reverse complement strand
GCGACCGGGCGAAGCCGACGTGTCGATCCGGCCAGGCTGGTTCTGGCATCCGGAGGAGGACGCGAAAGTGAAGCCGGCGGCCGAGTTGCTCGACCTCTACCATCAGTCGGTCGGACGTAACGCGGGGCTGCTGCTCAACGTACCGCCCACCACGTCAGGGCGCTTCCACGAGAATGACGTGCACCAACTGAACGAGTTCGGGCGGCTGGTGCGGGATGAGTTTGTGAAGAACGAGGCACGCGCTGCCAGCGCGAGCGCCAGCACCGAGCAACGCAATCACCGCGCTGCGCACGTACTCGATGATGATCGCGAGATGTTCTGGATGCCTGCCAGCGGCACCACCGGTTCGCTGGAGCTGACCTTCGGCAGGGCCGTGCCCGTGCGGGTCATCGACCTGCGCGAAGCGATCCAGTTCGGCCAGCACATCGCTCGGCACCGAGTGGAACTGCGCGTGAACGGACGGTGGCAGGTGGCGGTGCGGGGGACGACTATCGGCAACCGCTGGCTGCATCGGATCGCGCCGGTCGTGGCAGACGGCGTGCGGCTGGTGATCGAGGAGAGCCATGATGCGCCGAGGGTGGCGCAGGTGGGAGTGTTTCCCTCGTCACCCTGAGTTTCGGCCCCTTCGCTTCGCTCAGGGTGACGAGCGATTATCATCCATCCCATGCACACAGCCTACGCCCTGCTCGCACTCACCACGCTCGCCGGCTCACTCTCGGCCCAGCAGATCCCCGACATCGCCTGGCCAGTCCACGACACCACCCGGTCCCGGCCGCCGGTGGTCGCGCCTGACCCGGTGCCCTCCGATGCCACGGTGCTGTTCGACGGCTCGAACCTCGACGCCTGGCGCTCGCCCAAGGGGGGCGCCGCGACCTGGCAGATCACCGACAGCGCGATGGTGGCGGTCCCTGGTGTCGGCGACATCGAAACCGCCGAGTCGTTCGGCGATGTGCAGCTGCATGTGGAGTGGATGACTCCCGAGGATGGGAACGAAGGGCAGAACAGCGGCAACAGCGGCGTGTACCTGATGAAGCACTACGAAGTGCAGGTGCTCAACTCCTACCAGAACGACACCTATCCCGACGGCCAGGCAGCAGCGCTCTACGGCCAGTACCCGCCGCTGGTGAACGCCAGCCGCGCACCGGGAGAGTGGCAGAGTTACGACATCGTCTTTCGTGCGCCGAGGTTCGACAGCGCAGGGACGCTCACCTCGCCGGCGATAGTGACGGTGTTCCACAACGGCGTGCTGGTGCAGGATCATGTCGTCCTCACCGGACCCACCGCGCACCAGGCTCGGCCGCCGTACGAGGCGCATCCCGCCAAGCTGCCACTGCTGCTGCAGGACCATGGGGAGGCCGTGCGGTACCGGAACATCTGGGTGAGAGAGCTGGAGTAGGTAGAAGAGGTAGAAAGGGTAGAAGGGGTGCGTATACCCCTCTCCTACCTCTTCTACTTGTTCTACCTGCTACCCGTTCTACCTCCTATAGTTCACGTCCATCGCATCCAACCTTCTGCGATGAATCTCCATTCTCCGGCTGAAATCGGCGAAGTCCTTCCGCGCCACCGGCGTCCACACCACCTCCGCCAGCGCTGACGTCCTCGGGTAGACCATGTACTCGGCCTTGCTCGGCGTCGGGATGTACTCGGTCCAGAGTTGGACCTGCGCGCCCAGGATGTGGTGGCGGTACCTGGCTTCCAGCTCCGCCGGCACCGGATCGAAGGCGTACACGCTGTCGATCGGCAGGAAGCCGCCGATGGCATGGGGTTCGTTCTCTCGATCCGCCGTCTGGTAGTAGTCGAGATAGGTATAGGTGTTTGGCGCCATGACCACGTCGTGCTCCTGCCGAGCGGCGGCGAGCCCGCCACGAACACCGCGCCACGACATCACCGTCGCCCCCGGCGCCAGCCCGCCCTCCAGGATCTCGTCCCACCCGATCAGCCGCCGGCCATGGCTCGCCAGGAATCCGTCCATCTGGCGGATGAACCAGCTCTGCAGTTCGTGCTCATCCTTGAGGCCAAGCTCCTTGATGCGGGCCTGGATCCGGGGGCTCGCCTTCCACCAGGACTTCTCGGCTTCGTCGCCCCCCACATGAATGAACTGGCTGGGGAAGAGCTCCATGACTTCGGTGAGCACGTCCTGGAAGAAACTGATGGTGGAGTCGCTGGCGTTGAGGATGTTGCTGAAGACACCCCAGTGGGTGGCAACCTCGGTGGGTTCGCTTCTCACTCCGAGGTGGGGATAGGCGGCGATAGCCGCGATCGCGTGCCCCGGCATTTCGATCTCGGGCACGACATTCACGAACCGCCGGCGGGCGTACTCCACGATCTCACGCACATCGTCCTGGGTATAGAAGCCCCCATGGCGAACACCGTCGTACTTCCGAAGCGCCGGGTCCGAATGGAAGGGAGGAATCATGGTCTCCTTCCGCCAGCCGCCGACCGCCGTGAGCCGGGGATACTTCCGGATCTCGATTCGCCATCCCTGATCGTCGGTCAGGTGCCAGTGGAAGCTGTTCATCTTGTGGAGCGCGAGCAGGTCGATGTACTTCTTGACGAAGTCGAGCGGCATGAAGTGACGCACCACATCGAGGTGGGCGCCGCGCCATCCGAATCGCGGGCGATCCTCGATCCGGACTGACGGCACCGTCCATTCCACACCTTCGACCCGCGCATCCCGCAGGATCGCCGGTGGCAGCAGCTGCCGCAGCGTCTGCATTCCGTAGAAGGTGCCTGCCGCTCCCGCAGACCGGATCTCCACTCCGTCCGGCGTCGCCTGCAGCGTGTAGCCCTCGTCGCCCAGTCGCTCCAGGTCCGGGTCACGCCGCAACCGAATCCCCGCGAGAGGAACCCCGCCGCCGATTTCCACCCGAAAGCGATATCCGGTGGCGGGCTCGAGGTAGTCGGCGAGCTGTGCAGCCAACTCGGCCGATGCACTGTCGGCCCAGATGACCGTCGTCGGCTTCAGCGCGAACGAGCCATCACCAACGGTCAACGAAATCGGACGCGGGACGATGGAGGGTTCCGGACGCTGGGCCACAAGAGGCGCGGTCACGGCGATAAGCAGCAACGGAAGAATGCGCATGTAGGGAGTGGGGAGTGGGGAGTAGGGAATGGAAGATAGTCCGACAACTTCCCACTTCCCACTTCCCACTCCCCACTCCGAGTTGGCCCAGTCCGTGCCTCCCTGAGCGCCCAGTGCAGGTTCACGCTCATTCGGGGGTTCCGGACTCATGTCGTTCTCGACCAAGCGGTTGGCACTCGGGATGGTAGTCCTGGTGACGGCCTGTTCCAGTGGCCGACTGCCAGAAGCTGCAGCGCCGGCGCCAGCGCCGCCGCCTTCCACTGCCGCGAATCGCCCGCCTGACGCTGCGCATCCTCCGGTGCGCCGGGAGCTTCCGGGACGCTCGGCGGAGGCGCCCAGCCGGCGGCGGTCCATCAGTGGGCCGACGGTACAGGCGGCGGTCAATCGCTACCTCCAGGCCGAGCACGCCACCGGTGCCGACCGGCGCCACGTGGTGGAGCGGGTGGACCTCAATGGCGACAACCGGGACGACGCGCTGGTGCTGATGCAGAGCCGGCGCTACTGCTCGGCATCAGGCTGCAAGGTGCTGGTGTTCGAGAACAACGGAGATCAGTTCTCGCTCACATCGGAGATGCGGCTCGGTCGTACGCCGATGATCGCCGCCAACACTCGCACCAACGGCTGGCGTGACCTGGTGGCGCCGATGACCACGTCGCGCGCGGGGATGCAGCTGGTGATGCTCAAGCACTCCGACACGGGCTATCCCGCGGATGGCGAACGCGCGCCGGTGGTCTCGCCCAATCGGGAGATCAACGGAAGGGTGCTGTTCTCGGACGACTGAGGGCCGGGCGCATGGCAATGCGCCCCTGATGCGGCTCGGCGAAGCCATAATCCCCCGGTGCGCTGGATGGCGCATCGGGGGATTTGGGCTATCATAGGGCTTACACTTTGGGTGCTCGCCTCACAGCTTTCACTATAGCCAGCAGCACCAGGGCGCCGACGAATGCAACGATGATCGCGCCGACCATGCCACTGCCAGGGGAAGCCACTCCGAGGGCATTGAACAGCCAGCCGCCGAGCACGGCGCCGACCATGCCAATGATGATGTCGCCCAGGATGCCGTATCCAACACCACCCATGACAAAGGTTGCCAGTACA
>DASTUF010000086.1:0-7549 GCA_035759745.1 Gemmatimonadales bacterium | reverse complement strand
ACGTACGGCATGACGCAGTACGTGACCGAAGATCCTTCGCTGCGCTCAGGATGCGCTTCGCGCACTTCGCCGGAATCGTAGAGCGGAATGATGTTGGGATGCTGAAGGCGGGCTTCGATCCGGATCTCTCGCAGGAAGCGTTCGACCGCTACCCTGCCGACCAGCTCGGAGCGGAGCACCTTCACCGCGACGGGCCGGTCGTGCTTCAGGTCGTCGGCCAGGTAGACGTGCGCCGTGGCCCCCCGGCCGACCTCACGCTTGAGGAGGTATCGCCCGGCCAATGCGCGCCGGAGCACCTCGAGTGCCGCCGAGGCCTCGAGGTCCTGGTCCTTCAAGGCGCACATGGCCCGCCTCGCACGCTACAGGATGTACCGCCGCAGGTCGTCGTCGTTCACGATCTTGGCCAGCCGCTCCCGGACACCGGACGCATCGAACCGGATGCTCTTCTCGGGGTACTCCGGCAGCTCGAAGAGGACGTCCTCCATCAGCGCGGCCATGACGGTGTGGAGCCGGCGGGCGCCGATGTTCTCCATCCGGTCGTTGGCCATGAACGCCACCCTGGCCACCTCGGCGATCCCTTCAGGCGTAAACTCCAGGGTGGCACCCTCGGCGGCCACCAGCGCCTGATACTGGCGGGTGAGCGCGTTCTCGGGCTCGGTCATGATCCGGACGAAATCCTGCTCGGTCAGCGACTGGAGCTCCACCCGGATGGGGAAGCGGCCCTGTAGCTCGGGGATGAGATCGGATGGCTTGGAGACGTTGAACGCGCCGGCCGCGATGAACAGGATGTGGTCGCTCCGGACGTAGCCGTAGCGGGTCTGCACCGTCGAGCCCTCCACGATCGGGAGCAGGTCGCGCTGGACCCCCTCACGCGAGACGTCGGGTCCGGCCTGCGAGCGCTCCCCCGCGATCTTGTCGAGCTCGTCGATGAAGATGATCCCGTGGTTTTCGACCCGGTCGAGCGACTCGTTCACCACATCGTCCATGTCCACCAGCTTCTTGAGCTCCTCGTCGATCAGCACCCGCCGGGCATCGGGCACCCGCACCGAGCGGCGCTTCTTCCGCTTCGGCATCATCTCCTGCAGCATCTCGGTGAAGTTGAAGTCGGTGCCCTCCATCCCCTGCGGCGGAGGCATGAACTCCAGCATCGAGTAGCTCTGGGGCGTGACCTCGATCTCCACGTCCTTGTCGTCCAGCTTGCCGTCGGAAAGGAGCGCCCGGAGTTTTTCCCGCGAGCGGGTCCGGCTGTCCTCCTCGGTCTCGGCCCGCGCTTCACCGCTCGGCTCCACCACGAACACCTGCTCCCGCAGTTCCGGCTGCTCCGCCGGTCGGCCCGGCTTCGCCGAGGGCGCCGGAGGCGCGGGCAGCAGCAGGTCCAGCAGCCGCTCGTCGGCGCGCGTTTCCGCCTGGGGATAGACCTCGTCTTCCCGTTCCGCCCGCACCAGGTTCACCGCCGCGTCCACCAGGTCGCGCACCATCGACTCCACGTCCCGGCCCACGTAACCCACTTCGGTGAACTTGGACGCCTCCACCTTCACGAACGGCGCGCCCGCCAGCCGCGCCAGCCGCCGCGCGACCTCGGTTTTCCCCACGCCGGTGGGGCCGATCATGATGATGTTGTAGGGCGTGATCTCGTCCCGGATGTCGTCCGGCGTCTGCGCCCGGCGCCAGCGATTCCGCACCGCGATCGCCACCGCCTTCTTGGCCGCATCCTGGCCCACGATGTACCGGTCCAGTTCCGCCACGATCTGGCGCGGAGGAAGCTCCTCCAGCCAGGGCGGCGGGACGGCGGTGGGTTCAGCGGCGGGCAAGGTCATCGTAGTGGGAAGTGGGAAGTGGGAAGTGGGAAGTGGGAGGGCCCAAGGCCCTACGCCCTACGCCTATAACTCAAGAATCGTGATATTCCTGTTGCTGAACACGCAGATATCCGCCGCGATCTCGAGCGAGCGCTGCACCACCTCACGCGCCGACAGGTGGGGCACGTCCAGCTGGGCCCGCGCCGCTGCCAGCGCAAAGTTGCCGCCCGAGCCGATAGCGACGATGCCGTCATCCGCCTCGATCAATTCACCCCCGCCGCTCAGCAGGAAGCTGTGCTCGGTGTCGGCCGCTACCAGCAAGGCATCCAGCCGCCGCAGCACCCGGTCGCTGCGCCAGTCCTTGGCCAGCTCCACCGACGCCCTCGGCAGGTTGCCCGGGTAGCGCTCCAGTTTCTCCTCGAACTTCTCGAACAGCGTCAGCGCATCGGCCACCGACCCGGCGAACCCGGCGAGCACCTTGCCGCCCTTGAGCGCCCGGACCTTCACCGATGTGGATTTCATCACCGTGTCGTTGATGGTCACCTGGCCGTCGCCACCCAGCGCTAGCTTCCCGTTCTTGCGGACGGCGAGGATGGTGGTGCCGCGGAAGTGGGGCATAGGGACCAGGGGTCAGGGGTCAGGGGTTGGGGGTTGGGGGTTGGGGAGTAGGGTTTGGTGGTTCGGAGTCAGGGGTTGCCGCTCCAACCCCTAATCCCTAATCCCTAACCCCTACGCCCGGGGATGAGCCTGGCGATAGACTCGTTTCAACCGCTCCACGCTGGTATGAGTGTACACCTGCGTGGTGCTGAGCGATGCATGGCCCAGCAGCTCCTGCACCGCCCGCAGGTCGGCTCCGGCGTCCAGCATGTGGGTGGCAAAGGTATGCCGCAGTGAATGCACGTGCACGCCGTCGGCCGAGATCCCGTCGAATAGCCGGTGCATCGCCCGCTGGACGCTCCGCGCCGCCAGCCGCTTCCCCCGCCGGCTCACGAACACCGCCCGCCGCTCGGCGCCGGGCTTGGCTACAGGCGCTTCCCGCAGCGCGTAGTAGCGCCGCAGCGCCCGCGAAGCCCGCGACCCGACCGGCACGATCCGCTCCTTCCGCCCCTTGCCCATCACTCGCACCTGGTCCGACAGCAGATCCACCGCTCCCAGGTCGAGCCCCGCCAGTTCCGACAGCCGCATCCCCGTCGAATAGAACAGCTCCAGCATCGCCAGGTCGCGCACCGCTTCGAATTCATCGCCCTCGGCGCGCGCCTCCGCCTGGGCAAACAGTTCCTCGGTGGCGCCCCGCTCCAGCCATACCGGCAGCCGCTTCTCCAGTTTTGGTACCTTCGCCGCACGCGCCGCCGCGTTGGGAATGTCGTGGTGCTCGGCCGCCCAGCGATAGAAGCTCCGCACCGCGCTCAGTGCCCGCGCGGCCGACCGGCGCGACAGTCCCCTGCGTGAAAGTTCACCCAGAAAACCTCGCACTCCCTGCCGGTCCACCGACGCCCAGGTCCATTGCCCGTAGTGCCGGCCACAGAAGTCGGTGAATGCCTCGAGGTCCCGCCGGTACGCCTTGACGGTATGGGGGCTCTGCTGCCGTTCCTTCTCGAGGTGGAGCAGGAACTCCCCCATCAGCGCTGCCTGCGCGCCGTTCCGGGTATTGCTCACAGCGCCTCCATCCACTCGGCGAAATCCGCCAGCGCCCGCTCCGCCAGCGCTTCCCTGCGCTGCTGCTTGGACGTTGCACCCTTCGGGCGGCCACCGGGCCGCCCTTGAGGATTCTTCCTCCCACTTTCCACTTCCCACTTCCCACTTCCCACTAGTCCCCAGTTCGCATTCATGGGCTGGAAGTGCTCCGGGTCCGCCTCTCGAAGGTAGCGGTACAGCCCGCCCAGCATGGTGGTCGGTGGCGGCACCTGTGGCGGCTCGCCCTGGAGCCGTCGCGCCAGGTTGATGCCCGCCAGCAGCCCGGTGCCCAGCGACTCGGTGTAACCCTCGACGCCGGTCAGCTGCCCCGCGAAGAACAGCTGGTCGTTGTCCCTGGCCGTGAGTGCGGGACCCAGCGTCGCCGGCGCATTGAGGTATGCGTTCCGGTGGATGCTGCCGTAGCGCAGGAATTCGGCGTCACCCAGCCCCGGGATCATGCTGAATACCCGCTTCTGCTCCGGAATCCTCAGCCTGGTCTGGAACCCCACCAGGTTCCACATCTGCCCGGCGCGATCTTCCCGGCGCAGCTGCACCACCGCGTGCGGTTCCCGGCCCGAGCGCGGATCGGGCAGCCCCACCGGCTTCATCGGCCCGAAGCGGGGCGTCTCCCGTCCGCGGCGTGCCATCTCCTCGATCGGCATGCAGCCCTCGAAGTACGGCACCTTGTCGAACTCGTGAGCGGTGAACTGGTCCGCCGCCACCAGCGCGTCGATGAAGTGCTCGTAGGCGGCGGCGTCAAAGGGACAGTTGAGGTAGTCGTCCCCGTTGCCCTTCCCGTAGCGGGAGAGCGCGTAGACCTGTGACTGATCGAGTGATTCTGCCGAAATGATGGGGGCGATCGCGTCGTAGAACGCGAGCGCCGCCGAGCCCAGCCGAGCTGAAATCGCGTTGGCCAGGCCATCCGAGGTGAGCGGGCCGGTGGCCACGATGCCGGCAGCCGGCAGTTCGGTGGCTTCCTCTCGCACCACGGTGATCCGGGGGTGCGCCAGGATTTGCTCCTCCACCAGCTGCGAGAAGATTTCCCGGTCCACCGCCAGCGCCGTTCCGCCCGGAACCCGCGCCTCGTCGGCACACGGCAGCAGCATGCTGCCCAGCAGCCGCAGTTCGGCCTTGAGCAGGCCGTGCGCGGTGGACGCCTCCACCGACTTGAAGGTGTTGCTGCACACCAGTTCGGCCAGGCGGCCGGTCTGGTGCGCGGCGGTGCCGGTGACTGGCCGCATCTCATGCAGCGTCACCTCCACCCCGCGTTCGGCCAGCGCCCACGCGGCCTCACTCCCCGCGAGGCCGCCGCCGATCACGACCGCCTTCACGCCAGCGACGCCTCCTCCGGCTCGGCCACGAGGATCTTGTTGCCGCACTTCATGCACGTCAGCGTCTCGCCGTCGGCCTTGGTCTTCTTCCGTTCCATCCCTTCCCAGCCGCACTCGGGGCAGGTCTCCGCCACCGGCTTGTTCCAGGTGGAGAAGTCACACTTGGGATAGTTCATGCAGCCCCAGAAGCTCTTGCCCCGCTTGGTGCGGCGCTCGGCGAGGTCGCCGCCATCCTTGGGGCACTTGATGCCCAGCGGAATCGAGCGCGTGCCCTTGCACTCGGGATAGCGGGTGCAGGCCAGGAACTCGCCGAAGCGCCCGGTCTTGATGACCATCGGCGCCTCGCAGAGATGGCACTTCTCGTCGGACGGACGGTCGGGCACCTTGTCCTTCCGGAGCGACTTCACGTAGTCGCAGGTTTCCTTGTAGTTGACACACGCCAGGAACGGCCCGAAGCGCCCGGTGCGCAGCTCGATCCGCGAGCCGCACTTGGGACACTTCTCCTCGGCCAGCTTGGCCGGGTCCAGCCCATGCGCCTGCGCCACCAGCGAGGTGAGGTCCACCGCCTCGAGCGACTTCATGAACGGGCCGTAGAATTCGCGCAGCACGCCCTGCCAGTCCTTGCCCTCTTCCTCGATCTGATCCAGCTCCTCCTCCATCCGCGACGTGAACTCCACGTTGAAGATGTCGGGGAACTCCTTGACCATCATCTGCTCGACGGTCTCGCCCAGGTCGGTGGGGTGGAACCGGCGCTGGTCCAGCCTGGCGTACTCCCGCGCCGTGAGGGTGGACACGATCGCGCTGTAGGTGGACGGCCGGCCGATGCCGAGCTTCTCCAGCTCCTTCACCAGGCTCGCCTCCGAGAATCGCGGCGGCGGCTCGGTGAAGTGCTGCGACGGCACGATCTCGATCACCGTGACCGTGTCGCCCTTCGCCAGCGGCGGGATCGGCGGCAGGTCGTCCACCGACTTCCCTTCCTCCGCCTCGCGCCCCTCGAGGTACACCGCGTGGTACCCGTCGAACACCAGCACCGATCCGGTGGCGCGGAACAGGTAGTCACCCAGCTCGAAGTCCACGATCGTCATGTCGTAGACCGCCGGCATCATCTGCGACGCGACGAACCGCTGCCAGATCAGCTGGTAGAGCCGGAACTGGTCCGGCTCCAGGAACCGCTCCACCGCCTCGGGGCGGCGGGTCACTTCGGTCGGGCGGATCGCCTCGTGGGCATCCTGGATCCGCGCGTTCTTCCGGGTGCTGTAGGCGTTGGGTGTCTCGGGCAGGTAGCGCTTGTCGTACTGCTTGCCGATGTAACCGCGCACCGATGCGATGGCCTGGTCCGAGACCCGGACCGAGTCGGTACGCATGTAGGTGATGAGGCCGGTCGGTCCGTCCTCGCCTATCTCGGCGCCTTCATAGAGCGCCTGCGCCGCGCGCATGGTGCGCCGGCTCGAGAAGCCCAGCTTCTTGGCGGCTTCCTGCTGCAGTGTGCTGGTAGTGAACGGCGCCCCCGGCCGCTTGCGGCGCTGCTTCTTCTCGACGCTGCTGACCACGAACGGATTGCCCGACACCGCATCGACCACAGCGCGCGCCGACTTTTCGTCGTGCAGTTCCGGCTTGTGGCCCTTGATCTTGTGCAGCCCCGCCTCGAACCGCTGGCCACCCTTCTCGCACTCGGCCTCGATGGTCCAGTATTCCTGCGGCTTGAATGCGCGGATGTCGCGCTCGCGCTCCACGATGAGCCGAAGCGCCACCGTCTGCACCCGCCCCGCCGACAGGCCGGTCTTGATCGTCTTCCAGAGGATTGGGCTCGCCTTGTAGCCCACGATCCGGTCGAGGATGCGCCGCGCCTGCTGGGCGTCCACCTTGTTCTGGTCGATCTCGCCCGGCGACTTCAGCGCTTCCTGGATCGCGTCCTTGGTGATCTCGTGAAAGAGGATTCGGCGCAGCGGAATATCGTCGCCCAGCTGGCTCGCCACGTGCCACGCGATGGCCTCTCCCTCGCGGTCGGGGTCCGTCGCCAGCAGGACTTCCCGCGCGCCCTTCGCCGCCTTCTTGATCTCGGACAGCGTCTGAGTCTTGCCCTTGATAGTGACGTACTCAGGCGTGAAGCTCTTGCCTCCGTCGTCGACCGTCACGCCCAGCTTCCGGGTCGGCAGGTCACGCAGGTGCCCCACCGTCGCCTTCACGGCGTAGCCTCGGCCCAGGTACTTGCCGATGGTCCGCGCCTTGGTGGGCGACTCGACGATGACGAGAGCGCCGCCACTGCGACCGTTCGGCGTCGCCTTGACCGCCTTTGCAGTCTTGACCGCATTGGTGGCCTTGGCCTTCCTGGCGGTCTTGACCGCCTTGACCGCCTTGCCCGCCTTCTTCGTAGTCTTCTTCTCTCTTGGCATGAAAACAATCTGGCCCTCGCGGGCCGGTGATGGTACAACAAATCGGGGTAGCAAGAAAACGCGGCTGGGAAGCTCTTGGCAAGGTGTGTTGCTGTAAATCGTTGTGTTACAACGACATACGCTCGCGTATCTGGCTCACCGCGTCGCCGACGGTCCCTTCGTTATCAACTACAGCATCTGCTCTCAGGTAGAGGGCCTCACGCTTTTTCAGCAGTTCGTTCAGCGTCTTCAGCGGATTCTCTCCCAGCATCGGCCGAGCCGCCGAGCCGCCGAGCCGCCGAGCCGCTCCGCCGAGCCGCCGAGCCGCCGTGTCTCCCCTCACCCTCATATAGATAATGAAAGCAAGTTCCCGGGC
>DASTUF010000085.1:0-6530 GCA_035759745.1 Gemmatimonadales bacterium | reverse complement strand
CAGGTCACCGAGGCCATCCGCAAGGTGGTGCTGGACCTGATCGCCCAGGAGTCGGCGCCGCTCAATTTCGAAGAGCGGGAGGAACTGGTCCGGCAGGTGCTGGACGAGATCTTCGGGCTGGGACCGATCCAGCCGCTGATCAACGACCCCGAGATTTCCGACGTGATGGTCAACACCTACAAGCAGGTGTTCATCGAGCGGAACGGCCGGATCGAACGGACCGACATCCGGTTCCAGGACGACCGCCATCTGCTCCAGGTCATCGACCGGATCGTGAGCGCGGTGGGACGCCGGATCGACGACAGCTCGCCCATGGTGGACGCCCGGCTTCCCGACGGCAGCCGAGTCAACGCCATCATCAAGCCGCTGGCGATCGACGGGCCCCATCTCTCCATCCGCAAGTTCAAGCGGGATGCGCTCGAGCCCGAGGATTTCATCCGCTACGAGAGCGCCACCCAGCAGATGATCGACCTGCTCAGGGCGATTGTGAAGTCGCGGCTCAACATCCTGATCTCGGGTGGCACCGGCGCCGGCAAGACCACGCTGCTCAACATGCTCTCGGGCTTCATCCCGCCCACCGAGCGGATCGTGACCATCGAGGACTCGGCGGAACTCCAGCTCAAGCAGCCCCACGTGGTGCGGCTGGAAACCCGGCCGGCCAACATCGAGGGCACCGGCGAGGTGAGCCAGCGGCTGCTGCTGATCAACGCGCTCCGGATGCGGCCTGACCGGATCATCATGGGCGAGTGCCGCGGCGGCGAAGCGGTGGACATGCTGCAGGCCATGAACACCGGCCACGACGGTTCGATCACCACGCTGCACGCCAACTCGCCCCGCGACGCGCTCTCCCGGCTGGAGACCATGATCTCGATGGCCAGCCTCGACCTGCCGGAGAAGGCCATGCGGCAGCAGATAGCCAGCGCCATCAACGTGGTGATCCAGGCCTCCCGGCTCTCCGACGGCGCCCGCAAGCTGGTATCGGTGCAGGAGGTGGTGGGCATGGAGGGCGACGTCATCACCATGCAGGAGATCTTCACCTTCGAGCGGCTGGGCATCGGCGAGAACGACAAGGTGCTGGGCCACTTCAAGGCCACCGGCATCCGGCCCCGCTTCAGCGACCGGCTCAAGTCCTACGGCATCGACCTGGGCCAGCTGCTCTTCTCCAACGCGGACCAGCAGAAGAAGTCGGCGCCGTGGGAGCGGAACAAGTGAGCAACCTCCCGCTCTCCACCTGGCTTACTGCCGGGCTGGTCTTCCTGGTCGTGGCGCTGGGCGCCATGGCCGTGGCACTCGTCTTCGAGTGGATGGGAGAACGCCGCCGGCAGCAGGACGTGCTGGGCCAGCTCCGGAAGTTCGAGGAAGGGCTTATGTCGGCCGGCACCGAGGGCAGCGGGATCCTCCGCCGCGCGGTGCGCGAGTCGCGCTTCATGTCGGAGCTGGCCGCCAGCGTCCCGACCCTCGCCGACCTGAACATCATGCTGAAGCAGGCGGGGATGTCGATCACCGTCGGCAGCTTCGTCATGCTGGTGCTGGGGCTTGGGCTAGGCGCAGGGATAGCGACCTTCATGGTGTCGCGCAACTGGATTGTCGCCACGATCATGACCATCGTGGGCGCGCTGATCCCGTACCTCTACATGCGCAACCGCCGGGCCCGGCGGATCTCGGCCTTCGAAGGCAACCTCCCCGAGGCCATCGACCTTCTGGCGCGTGCCATCCGCGCGGGCCACCCGCTCTCCTCCGGCTTCAAGATGGTGGCCGATGAGATGCAGGATCCGATAGCCACCGAGTTCCGGCAGACCTTCGAGGAGAACCGCTTCGGCGTGCCTTTCGAGGACGCCATTCAGGAGATGTCGGACCGGGTGGATCTGGTGGACGTGCGGATCCTGGTGACCGCCATCCTGATCCAGCGGGAAGTGGGCGGCAACCTGGCCGAGGTGCTGGACAACCTCGCCTCGGTGATCCGGGCCCGCTTTACCATCCGGCGCCAGCTGCGGGTGTACACCGCGCAGGGGCGGATCAGCGGCTACGTGCTGGCAGCGCTCCCGATAGTGGTGGGCGCCATCATCTACCTGCTGAATCCTGAGTACGGCATGTTGATGTTCACCCACTCGCTGGGCCGGTTCTTCCTCGGCCTCGCCTTCGTGATGCAGATCCTCGGGTTCCTCTGGATCCGCAAGATCATCAACATCGATATCTGATGCTGATCATCGCCACCCTCCTGATCGCGCTGAGCGTGGGCGCCGCCATCCTCTTCTTCGTGGAACTGGCGCCCAACCGCTCGACCGCCGTGGCGGAGCGGCTGGAGGAACTTCAGGCCGCCGGCGCTACGCCCGACATCCTTCGGCGCCGCCGGCGCCAGGCCCAGGCCGACCGGCTCACCGGGATCATCCAGGCGCTGGGCGAGAAGGTTGAGGTCGGACGCAAGGACACGAGTGCCCTCAGGCTCCGCCTGATCCAGGCCGGGTACCCCAACGCCAGCTCGGTGCCGCTCTACCTCGGCGCCCGAATGGGCCTGCCGATGGCGCTGGGCGGCGGCCTGCTGCTGTTGCTGCCGGCAATGGGGAAGCCGTGGACCATCGCGGTGCTGGTGGCGGTATGGGGCGCGCTGCTGGGCTACGTGCTGCCGACCTTCTTCGTGCGGCGCCGGATCGCCAAGCGACAAAAGGAAATGCAGAAGGCGCTGCCGGATGCGCTGGACCTGCTGGTAGTGTGCGTCGAGGCGGGACTGGGGCTCAACCAGGCGCTGGTCCGGGTGTCGCAGGAGATCGATCGGGTAAGCCCGGTGCTGTCGGAGCAGCTGGCGCTGGTGAACCTCGAGATCCGGGCCGGCACCCCGCGGGACGACGCCTTCCGCAACCTGGGCGACCGGACGGGCCTGCAGGACATCAAGTCGCTGATGGCGATGCTGATCCAGACCGACCGGTTCGGCACCTCGGTGGCCCAGGCGCTCCGGACCCACGCCGACACCATGCGCACCAAGCGGCGGCAGCGAGCGGAAGAGGCCGCGGCCAAGACTACCATCAAGCTGGTCTTCCCGCTGGTGCTGCTGATCTTCCCGGCGCTCTACGTGATCATCCTGGGGCCGGCGATCATCCAGATCCTGGAATCGCTGAGCCAGTTCGGATAGTGAGACACCTTGAAGTGCGGAACGCCGGGCGCGGCACCGTGCTCGGCGCCCGGGTGGCCGTCGCCGATCGCTGGTGGCAGCGACTCCGCGGACTCAATGGCCGGCCCCAACTGGTGCGGGGCGAGGGGCTGCTGCTCGCTCCCTGCCGTGCGGTGCACATGTTCGGCATGAGCTATCCGATCGACGTCGCCTTCCTTGCGCGCGACGGCAAGGTCGTCGCGGTGTATCCGGGGCTCGCTCCCGGGGCGCGGACCGGGTTCCACCGGAAGGCAGATAGAGCGCTGGAACTCCCCGCCGGAACGCTGGGAGAATCCGGCACCCGCGAAGGAGACGTTCTCTCGCTCTCGGAGCAGGAGTCGCCATGACGGCTTCGCAGACGCAGCCACAGGCCCTGGGCGCCGCGGCATACCGCCGCCCCGACACGCCTCTCCGCCCGGCTCCGCCGATGTCGGTGGAGGACACGGGGCTGTCCGAGCCGTTCATCACCGACCTGCTGCTCAAGACCCTCTACATCCACGGCTCCCGCACCGGACAGCAGCTGGTGGACACGGTGAAGTTGCCGTTCGACTTCGTGGACCGGCGGCTGCTGGACATGCAGCAGCGGATGCTGGCTGAGGTGCGGGGCACCACCGGCCATAGCCGGGCAGGCTATGTCTTCGACCTCACCTCCGCCGGGCGGGAGCGGGCCCAGGGCGCCCTCGAGTCGAGCCAGTACGTGGGGCCGGCCCCGGTGCCGCTGGCGCAGTACGGCCTCTGGACCATGCGCCAGTCGATCCAGCACGTGAAGGTGACCCGCGACGAGGTCGTGTCCGGCTTCCAGCAGATGGTGCTGGACCCCAAGGTGTTCGAGATCGTGGGTCCCGCCATCAACTCGGCGCGGTCGCTCTTTCTCTACGGCGGCCCCGGCAACGGCAAGACCTTCATCTCCGAGACCATCGCCGGCATGCTGGGTGGTGCGCTCTACATCCCCTACGCGGTGGAGATCGACGGCCAGATCCTGGTGCTCTACGATCCGGTGTACCACCACGAGGTGCCCGAGGAAGGGCTGGACGGAAAGGACTGGATCAAGGAAGTCGAGCCGTTCGACCGGCGGTTCGTGCGGGTGCGGCGTCCGGTGGTCATCACCGGCGGCGAGCTGACGCTGGACCAGCTCGACCTCCAGTACGATCGCGACAGCAAGATGTACCAGTCGCCGTTCCAGATGAAGGCGAACGGTGGCGTGCTGATCATTGACGACTTCGGCCGCCAGCGGATGCCCTCGCGCGACCTTCTGAACCGCTGGATCGTGCCGCTGGAAAAGCGGATCGATTTCCTGACGCTGCACACCGGCGGCAAGTTCCCGGTGCCATTCGACTGCCTGCTGATTCTATCGACCAACCTCGCACCCAAGGACCTGGTGGAAGAGGCGTTCATGCGCCGGATCCACTACAAGATCCACGTGCTGGGGCCCAACCGCGACCAGTACGCCGAGATCTTCCGGCGCTGCTGCGAGGAGCGGGAACTGCCGCAGGCCGAGTGGGCGGTGCCGCAGATCTACAAGGATTGGTACGGCCGGGCCGGCATCGAGCCCAGGGCCTGCCACCCGCGTGACGTGCTGGACCACGTGCTCGACATAGCCACCTTCCTGCAGGCGGAGCGCAAGCTCACGCCCGAGCTGGTGGACCGCGCCTGCCGCGCGTACTTCCTCGACGAAACGGCTGAACGCTCATGACCGACGTGCGCCACACCGAGGCATCGCTGCTGGAGCGGCTGGAGACGGTCGAGTCCGACAACCGCAGGATTCGGCGGCTCTCGCTGGCACTGATCGCCATCACCGCGGTGCTGGCGGGGCTGGCGGTGGCACTGATGGTGGTGGCCGGGCGCTACGGGCTGCCGGGCACCACCGCGGACATCGTCGCGGCGCGGCAATTCGTGATGCGCGATGCCCAGGGCAACATGCGGGGCATCTGGGCGGTGGACGACTCGGGCGCGGTGCGGCTGGTGCTGCAGGACCCGGGTGGGCGGCCGCGAATGCGGCTGAGCCTGCTGGATGATGGGGCAGCCGGTTTCGCGCTGGTGGACTCCTCGGGCAACAACCGCGCGGTGATCGCCATGATGCCCGACAACGCCATCTCGATTGCGCTGGCCGATGGGGCGGGGCGCACCCGCTCGGTGTACGGCCTCACGGCCGATGGTTCGTCGTCACTGGTGTTCACCGACCGGGCCGGCAACTCGCGGGCGGTGATCGGAGTGGACAGCCGGGGCGAGGGCACGGTGGTGGTGTCGGACCGACGGGGCGGGGGTCAGGCCGAGCCTGAGGCCGACGACACCGCGCAGGACAGCACCGAAGCAGCCTCCGGCCGCTGAGCCATGCGCCGGGCGGCGCTGGCCACGGTGCTGCCGGCGCCCGCGGCCATCATGGCGCTGGCGGGGCTGGCGGGTGAGTTTCGCCACACCCTCAACGGCGATGCGCTGAGCCTGCTGGACGGCTGCCGCCGGATACTCGAAGGCCGCACGCTCTACGCTTCGCTGGTCGATCTCAACCCACCGTTCGTCTTTCTCTTTCACATGCCCTTCGCCTGGCTGGCGGGGCACACCGGTCTGCCGCTGGAGCTGGTGTTCCGTGTGGGCGTGGTGCTGCTGTTGCTGGCCGCGGTGCTGCTCACTCGGCGCGTCGCGCGCGAGGTAGCGGGTGACGACCCGGTGATCACAGGTGTGCTGACCGCGGCGGCCCTGTTGGCGGCGTTCGCGCTGCCGCTGGGGTTCTTCGGGCAGAGAGAACATCTGCAGATCGTGCTGATGTTGCCGGCGATCGTGTCAGCAGTGGGAAGTGGGAAGTGGGCAGTGGGAAGGGTGCATGTCTGGTTGGTTGCGTTGTCGGGAGGGTTAGGGCTCGCGTTGAAGATCACCTCCGGGCTCGCGCTGCTGCTCCCCGCACTTTATTTGTTTGCGCGCACCCGGCAGTGGAAGTCAGAAGCGCTCGCCGCCATCGTGGTGGCGGGTGGGCTCACGCTGCTGGGCCTGCTCTGGGCACCGGGATACCTGGGCGTGGTGCGTGAGCTGGGGCCACTGTACCAGCAGTTCAACGCGGTGCCCTTCGCGGAGTTGTTCCAGCGGGGGATCCTCTCGATGATTCCGCTCGCTTCCCTCGCGGTGCTCCTGGTATGCGGCTGGCGCGTGAAGCCCCGGCCGCTTCCCATGGTGCTGGGGCTGGCGCTGGTGGGCTATCTGGCGGGCGTGGCGGTGCAGGGGAAGGGCTTCGGCTATCACTACTACCCGGCATTGGCGATGGCGGTGACGCTGTTGCTGGTACTCGCCACCGCCCGCGGCAACGACTGGCCCCTGCTCAAGGTGACGCGCCACCTCTCGGCGCTGGCGGTGCTGGGGCTGTTGCTGTGGCCGGTGCTGCCGATCCTGGCGAATC